>NZ_JBNHEW010000003.1:0-654061 GCF_059089645.1 Arthrobacter sp. K41
ACCCACAGGGGCGGACAGCCCGGTCAATTCAACCAATCAAAAAACAATCGGTATCAACAAACTTGGCACACTATTGAGTTCTCAAACAACAGACACATTCGAATACTCCCGAACCAATCCACCTAGTGAATTTCTAATTCGTATTTCTTCGCTGCGATGTTTCAATACTATTTCATTCATTTTCACTTTGCAAATCCGGTTGTTTACCCGGAATTCACTCAATGGAAAAGAATGCGCCCAGCATAAAATGGAGCATTTCTTCGGGCCAGCGCTTCCGCACATGGTGAAGTTGCTTCACTTTTTGTTGGGGGTCGGTCGCTATTTTTCCGCTTCAGCGGCGGCGACTGGAAAAACATTACACGCTCCCCCGCGGCCGTGCAAATCGGCTGCGGAGGAGCGTGCAGGGGCTCTGAAGCGGGTCCGGAACGAGGCTAGGGAACCAGCACTTCAACCGTTGCCAGGTTCTTCTTGCCCCGGCGCAGGAGCAGGTACTGCCCGTGCAGCAGTTCGGTCTCCGAAATCACCGCTTCCGGATCTGACACCTTTTCGTTGTTGACGTAGGCGCCGCCTTCACCCACAGTGCGACGGGCAGCGGATTTGCTTTCCGACAGCCCGGAGGCCACCAGCAGGTCGACTATTCCCAGGGCGTCCACCTGGACCACGGCCGAAGGAAGTTCGGAGGTGGCTGCCTGGAGCGTGGGCTTGTCCAAAGCCGACAGATCGCCGTTTCCGAAGAGCGCCGCAGAGGCTGCAATCACCTTCTCGGTGGCTTCCACTCCGTGGACGAGGGAGGTCACTTCGAAGGCAAGCTTCCGCTGGCCTTCACGGGCGAACGGGCGCTCGGCAACTGCCGTGGCAATTTCCTCGATTTCAGCACGGGTCAGGAACGTGAACACCTTCAGCCGGTCCACCACGTCAGCATCGGCAGTGTTGAGCCAGAACTGGTAAAAGGCGTACGGGCTGCACATGCCGGCATCGAGCCAAATGGCGTTGCCCTCGCTCTTCCCGAACTTGGTCCCGTCCGAATTGGTGATCAGCGGTGTACCCAGGGCATGGACGCTTTTGCCCTCCACCTTCCGGATCAGTTCGGTTCCGCTGGTGAGGTTGCCCCATTGGTCGGAGCCGCCGGTCTGCAGCATGCAGCCGTAGTCACGGTACAGCTGGAGGTAGTCCATACCCTGCAGGATCTGGTAGCTGAACTCGGTGTAGCTGATGCCCTCGTCGGAATTCAGCCGCGACGCGACGGCGTCCTTGCGCAGCATGGTGCCCACGCGGAAGTGCTTGCCCACCTCCCGCAGGAAATCGATCGCGCTCAGCGGCGCCGTCCAGTCCAGGTTGTTGACCATCCGTGCCGCGTTGTCACCATCGAAGCTGAGGAACCTGCGGACCTGCGCCTGGAGGTATCCCACCCACTCCGCGACAGTGTCCTTGGTGTTCAGGGTGCGCTCGGCTGTAGGGCGGGGATCGCCAATCATGCCGGTGGAACCGCCCACCAGCCCGAGGGGCCTGTGGCCGGCCAGCTGCAGCCGCCGCATCACGAGCAGCTGGACCAGATTGCCCAGGTGGAGGCTCGGAGCAGTGGGATCGAAGCCGCAATAGTACGTGACCGGTCCGCCGGCGAGGAGCTTTTCCAGCTCTGCTTCGTCGGTGGAGACGTGGACCAGGCCACGCCACTTCAGTTCCTGCCAGACGTTGGCAAAAGTGGGGTCGTTGTGTTGCGATTCGAGGCTGTTGAGTTCTGACACGCCTTCTAAGTTAGCAGTATTACCGGGCGCAGGCGGTGAGTGAACGGCGCCTGCGCCCGCACCGGAAAGGACAACCCCCAACCGGCGCTCAGCGCTCGATTCCCGCAGGAACCGGCCCGGCAGCAATCAGGCGCAGCCGCTGCGTTGCGCGGGTCATGGCCACGTACAGGTCCCCCACCTTGCCGTGCTCATGGTTCAGCATCATGCCGGGCTCCAGTACCACCACGCCGTCGAACTCCAGCCCCTTGGCCTCACGGGGGCTGATGACCACAATGTCCTGCTCGTACCCCCCTGCGCCGGTCCCGATGCGGCGGCCGTACACGGCGCGCAGGGCGGCCATGGCCTCGGGCAAAAGGTGACCGTCAGCGATGACGGCCAGCAGGCCGCCGTCGAGCGCTTCCAGTTCCTCCGGCAGGACTTCCACCAGACGGCTGACCACTTGGCCCTCGTCCACTTCGTCAATAACGGGCGACCAGCGTCCTTCCCGGACTGCCTTGGGTGCGGAGACGACAAGTCCCGCGGCATTGGCCATCCGGACCGCTGCCTCAGCAATCTGGGACGGTGTGCGGTAGTTGACGGTCAGCTCCTCCAGCTGCCAGCGGTCACCGAACATTGGGGCCAGGGCGCCCTGCCATGAGTTGGCGCCGGCAACGGAACTCGTCTGCGCGATGTCTCCAACAATGGTGAACGACTTCAGGGGGCAACGGCGGACCAGCAGCCGCCACTGCATGGGTGACAGCTCCTGCGCCTCGTCCACCACGATGTGGCCGAAGGCCCACGTGCGGTCGCTCGTGGCGCGCTCGGCAGCCGTCAGCCGCGCTTCCTGTTCCTGGTTTTGCTCGGCCAGCTCCTCGGCGGACATCAACGGGTCCACCCCTGCCGCCTC
Organism: Arthrobacter sp. K41; assembly: GCF_059089645.1. Lineage (NCBI taxonomy): Bacteria > Bacillati > Actinomycetota > Actinomycetes > Micrococcales > Micrococcaceae > Arthrobacter > Arthrobacter sp. K41. The sequence goes on from NZ_JBNHEW010000003.1 coordinate 2,632, forward strand.
CATGTTGACCAGGGTCTGCTTGGCGTTGGCAAGGTCGCGGGCGCGGTCGTGCTCCTGCTGCGCCAGTCCACGCCCGGCCGCCGGGTCCAGCTCGCCCAGCAGCTCGGCGGCCTCGTCCAGCAGGGGAACGTCCGATTCGGTCCACGGGGCATCCGCGGGGCGCTGCAGCAGAGCCCGTTCGGCGGCCGAAAAGCCCGGGGTGCAGAATTCGAGAATGGCGGGCTTACTGAACAGCTCCGAGATCAGCTTTTCGGGCGTCATGGGCATCCAGCAGAGGTTGAGGGCGATCCGAACGTCACGCGCAGTGCGGACATCCTCCGCCAGGTAGGACCGGTCCGCGTTGTTGCCGATGTTGGCGGCTTCCACGAGCTCGGTCATCTGCTCGGTCAGTTCGCGGAGCAGGATCTTGACGAACGTCACCCGTGCTTCATTGTGCGGCTTGCCGGTGGAACGGGCGCGTTCGCGGGCGCGACGCACCTGGCGCGGTGTCAGCACGAGCTTTCGGCCGTCCACTTCCAGGATCCGGTCCTCGGCGGGGATCCGCTGGCGGTTGGCGACGGCGTTGGCCACCACTGTGGCCATGTCGAGGCGGCCTTTGATGGCCGCCACGTCGGCGTGCGGTTCCGGGACAGCGTTGATGCCCGGCATCAGGCGGCCGACACTGGCCATAACGACGCCGGTCTCACCGAGGGAGGGCAGCACCCTTTCGATGTACTTCATGAACGACGACGACGGGCCCACCAGCAGGACGCCCGCCGACTTGAGGCGGTCGCGGTGGGTGTACAGCAGGTAGGCGGCGCGGTGCAGTGCCACGGCGGTCTTGCCGGTACCCGGTCCGCCCTGTACCACCACGGCGCCGGAGATGGAGGACCGGATGATGCGGTCCTGTTCGGACTGGATGGTGCTGACGATGTCCGACATCCGGCCGGTGCGCCTGGAGTTCAGGGCGGCGAGCAGGGCGCCTTCGCCCTGCAGGGATTCGTCGTCGGCCAGCATGTCAGCGTCGAGCACATCGTCCTCGATGGCTTTGACCTCGCGGCCCTGCAGGATCAGGTGCCGGCGGCGGCGGACGCCCTGCCGGTCGAAGGCGGTGGCCTGGTAGAAGTGGCCGGCTTCGGGCGCGCGCCAGTCAACCATGAGCCGCTGCAGGTCCTCGGTGGTGAGGCCGATGCGGCCGATGTACTGCGCTTCCCCGGAGTCCAGGTCCAAACGCCCGAAGACCAGCCGGTCGTCAACGGCATCCAGCTGCGCCAGGCGGTCCTCGTACAGAGCGGCGAAAGCGTCACGCTCGGAAACGTTCTGCATGGTTCCCACGGCCCCTGCCCGCCGGACCTGCGCGAGCTGCCTGCGCTTTTCCTCGCGCAACTCCTCCAGCCGGGCGTACAGCCCGGCAACATAGTCCCGTTCGTGGGCCAAATCGGCGTCAAGCATTTAACGTTCCCCTATCGCAAAAGACAGACCTACTATTCTACAACCATTTCCGTTAACGCTTGCGAAACTATGGCGTTCTTGGCTTGGCCGCCTTGTACTTCGAGACCGTGGGATCGCCGGTGACCCAGAACCGCCAGGCGTACTGCCCGGATCCGCCGACGCCGGACACTCCCACTCTGGGGCCCGAGCTGACCTGCGCGACCGGCCGTTCCGGGAGCACCAGCCCGAAGGGCGGCACCAAGGCGTCACGGCCGCTGTACGCGGTTGTCAGGCCCAGAGCTTTGGCGAGCCGGGCGGGGCCGCTTGCGAGGTCAGCGGGATTTTTCGAGGTAGGCCGGCGGTGCCGTGCCAGCTCGAGCCCCTCCACGATTTCTCCGGCGCGCAGCAGCAGTGCCGAGGCGACGCCGGCCGGACCGCACACGATGTTCGTGCAGTGGTGCATGCCGTAGGTGAAGTAAACGTACAGGTGTCCCGCCGGGCCAAACATCGGCGCGTTCCGGGGGGTGGGCCCGCGGAAGGTGTGCGAGCCCGGATCCGGGTGCAGGGAATCCTCCGGGCCTAGGTAGGCCTCCACTTCGGTAAGCCGGACGGAGACCCGGCCCTCCCGGGAATCATGGGTTAGGATCGCGCCCAGCAGCGCGGGCGCGAGTTCCCGGGCATCGCCGGACAGGAATTCCCTCAGCGGTTCCCGCGCCGGCGGGGGACTTGTGTTCATGGCCAGACTCTATCCAAAGACCGTAAAAGGAGCGTCCCCGCGACGCCCTGGCGGGGTTGACGGCGATGTCCGATTTCCGCTAGCCCCGCCCCGGCGCTGCTGGCAGGATGGAGTGGTGGACTTCTGGCAGCGCTACCGGGCAATAGATGCCCGGGACACCCGGTTCGACGGGCAGTTCTATACCGCCGTCCGGACTACCGGCATCTACTGCCGCCCGTCGTGTCCGGCCAGGACCCCGAAGGCGGCGAACGTCACCTTCTATGAGACATCAGCCGCAGCGCACGACGCCGGCTACCGGGCCTGCAAGCGCTGCCTCCCCGAGGCGGTTCCGGGAACGCCGGCCTGGAACGTGCGGCAGGACATTGCAGGGCGCGCCATGCGGCTGATCAACGACGGCGTGGTGAACAGGGACGGCGTCGACGGCCTGGCCGCGCGCCTTGGCTATTCCTCCCGCCAACTGAACCGCATCCTCAGCCAGGAACTGGGCGCCGGTCCCCTTTCGCTCGCGCGTGCCGGCCGGGCCCAGACGGCGCGCGCCCTGCTGGTTTCCACATCGATGAAGCTGGCGGATGTAGCGTTCGCGGCAGGCTTCAGCAGCGTGCGCCAGTTCAACGAAACCATGGCGGAAGTCTTCGACATGACCCCCACCGCTCTCCGCGCCGCCAGGCATCCAAGGACCACTGCCGGCTCTACCGCGCTGACCCTAAGCCTTCCGTACCGGGAGCCTTTCGACCCCGGCGTCTTCTCCTTTCTCGCAGTGCGCACCCTCCCGGGGATAGAAGCAGGAACGGCAACGTCCTACGCCCGGACTTTGCGGCTTCCCCATGGGGATGCGCGCTTTAAGACCGAGTACGACGCCGGCGCTCCCGGCCGGCCGCTGACCCTCACCATCGGCGCGGTGGACCTCCGGGACCTGCCGGCATTGCTGAGCCGGGTCAGGCGACTGTTCGACCTCGATGCCGATCCGGTCGCCATCGACAGTGCCCTCGCCGAAGACAGGAGGCTCGCGTCCGCTGTTGCCGGCACCCCCGGAATCCGGATGCCCGGGGCCCTGGATCCTGCCGAAATGCTGATTAGGGCGATGATCGGCCAGCAGGTTACCGTGGCTGCGGCGCGGACCGCCCTTACCCGGCTGGCCGCCGTCGGAAGTTCAAGCCGCAACCCCGGCGAGGGCCTTGACCGGATGTTTCCCACCCCAGGTGAGATAGCCGCCGACGGCTGGGCCCTCCTTCGCGGACCGCGGAAACGCATCGACGCCCTCCGTGCAGCAGCTTCCGCCTTGGCGGAGGGTTCGCTCGACTTCGGCTATGGCGACGACCCCGCAAGCCTGAACGCGAAGTTGCTTCCCTTGGCCGGTGTGGGACCCTGGACGGCGGGCTACCTTGCGATGCGTGTCCTCGGCGCGCCGGATGTGTTCCTGGCCAACGACGCGGCCGTGCGGAACGGGATCAGGGCCCTGGAGCGAGGGGCAGATCCCTCGTTGGGTGCTCGGGACGGAAGAACCTTCAGCCCGGATTTCCGCGAAGTGAGCCCTTGGCGCTCCTACGCAACCATGCACCTGTGGCGGGCAGCCGCCCTCCCCGAAGCAGCCCATCACGCGGCCGCTCCGCCCCAGGGTGCACCGGCTGTCCTCGGCAGTGCAGGCAGCAGAACAGCAGAGAAAGTGAACCGATGAAGGCCCAGTTGTTGCAGATGTCCACTCCGGACGGCCCGTTCAGCATCCTCGCCCGCGACGGAGTGGTCCTCTCGAGCGGCTGGACGGACAAGCCCGGTGATCTGACCGGACAGATCCACCCGTCGCTGCGGCCCGCCACGCTGGAACTGGTCAGCGAACTCGGTGAAATCTCGGCCGCCGTCGAAGCCTTTTACGCCGGCGACCCGGCACCGGCGATGAACGTTCCCGTGCGGCAGTTGTCCGGACCGTTCCGGGTGCATGCCTGGGACGTGTTGCGGCTGGTGCGGCCGGGCTCGCCCGTGACGTACACCGAGTACGCCGGGCTGGCCGGCAATCCAATGGCCGTCCGGGCAGCGGCCAGCGCCTGCGCCTTCAACGCCGCAGCCCTGTTCGTCCCGTGCCATCGCGTTATCCGGACTGACGGCTCCCTGGGCGGCTTCCGTTGGGGGCTGCCCATCAAACAGAGCCTGCTGGCGCGCGAAGCCGCCTGACTGCGGTTAGACGCGTGGAAACCGCTAGTTCGCGGTGGGTGTCCCTGCGGGCCACGGCAGGAGGGCCGGCAGGTCCACGCCGTCGGCCGCGGCGGAGGCCCGCAGGCTGCCCAGGGTAGGTTCACGCCCTGCCAGCCAGGCAGCGATGTCCGTGATCATGCCGCCGACCACGATGGACCTGTTGCCGCTGCCGATGCTGACCGGCGGGAGGCCCAGGGGTTGAAGCACCAGTTTGTCGTCGGGCGGGACCCTGGCCGCCAGGAAGTCGAACAGGTGGCCGCAGAACTCCCTGCTCCAGGTTTCCGGTCCCCTGCCCGTGCGCAGGTCAGAGTTGTGTATGACGAGTTCCCGCCACAGTGCCAGGCCGCCGTCGAGGACAACTCCCCCGCGGTAGCTGATGGGTGCGTACCAGCCGGTGTGGTTGGCAGATGAATCCTTGATGCCGGGCAGCGCATCGAACCTCTTGATTGCCCGTTCCATGGCTGCTGTCAGGTCGGACAGGTGGGCTGCGGCGTCGTGGCCGGCAGCCATGTCGATCGCCCTGTTCCTGCCTGCCATACCGCCGTCGTAAAGCTCGATCGTCTCCTCGCGGGCGGCGTACTCAAGCTGGCGGGCCATGGCGTTGCAGATTCCGGTCAGGTGCGCCAGGACATGGCCGCGGGTCCAGCCTGGCAGGGCCGACGGCGCCCGCACGTCCTCGTCATTGAGCCTGGCAACATCGGAGGAAAGGCCTGCAGCGGCTTTATGGAGTCCGGCGAGGAGGACCTCGGGTGCGGGAGCTGTCATGGCGCTCATCCTAGCCGGGAAGAACCCCGTCCGGGCCAAACCGGTGCCGGATGTGGGAGCCGCTGTGGCTCGCCTGCCAAAACTCGATCTCCTTCGGCCTGATGGCGTACAACTGCCAGTCGGGGTTGGTGCTGCCGTCTGCCCGCGGCCGCTCCGCCCAGTCCCGCGCCGACGCCCCGGCCGACAGCTCCCCGACGGGACCCGCCACCTGGACCTGCCTGCCCAGTGATGGCCAGTAGAAGTTCAGGGCGGCGCGCGGGTTGGCGGTGAGCTCCCTGCCCTTACGCGAGGTGCGGGACGTGGCGAAGTGCCAGCCGTCGTCGTCAATGTTCTTCAGGATCAGCATCCTCGACGACGGCTGCCCGCTGCCGTCCACCGTGGCGAGGCTGCACGCATGGGGCTGGCGCTCCCCCGCCGCCAGGGCCTCGTCCAGCCATTGGCGGAAGAGTTCTGCGGGATCCGAAGGCGCGGTCTCCGGATCAAAGCCTGGCAGGTCAGCCGGGAAGTCGGGAAGCGCGCGGAGTTGCCTGCGGAAGGAGTCACTCATGGCGTCATGATAGCGGGGAGCTTCGGGCGATAAAACGAACGCTCTCCCACTTAAGGCATGAAAATCGGCAACGCTCTCTCACTTTCTTGAGGATAGTGAGAGAGCGCTGACCGAAAAGCGGCATTAAGTGAGAGAGCGTGCCGGTTAGCCCGCGTACTCCCGCACGCCCGCCAGCTCGGCTTCCAGTGCGGCCAGCTGGCGTTCGACGGCGGCCGGCGCGGTTCCGCCCTGGGAGTTGCGGCTGTTGAGGGAACCCTCAGTGGAGAGGACCGTGCGGACCTCCGGCGTGAGGTGCCCGGAGATGGCGGCGTATTCCTGGTCCGTCAGGTCCCACAGCTCCACGCCGCGGGATTCCGCCTGCTTGACGGCCGCGCCGGAGAGTTCATGCGCCTCCCGGAACGGCACGCCCTGGCGCACCAGCCATTCGGCGATGTCCGTGGCCAGCGCGAAGCCCTGCGGTGCCAGCGACTCCATCCGTTCGGTGTTGAACGTCAGGGTGGCGATCATGCCGGAGACGGCCGGAAGCAGCAGCTCCAGGGTGTCGGCGGCGTCGAACACCGGTTCCTTGTCCTCCTGCAGGTCGCGGTTGTACGCCAGCGGCAGGCCCTTCAGCGTGGCCAGCAGACCGGTCAGGTTGCCGATCAGGCGCCCTGCCTTGCCGCGGGCCAGCTCCGCCACGTCCGGGTTCTTCTTCTGCGGCATGATGGACGAGCCCGTGGAGTAGGAATCGTGCAGCGTGACGAAGGAGAACTCCTTGGTGGCCCAGAGGATGACTTCCTCCGACACCCGCGAGAGATCCACACCGATCATGGAACACACCCAGGCGAACTCGGCGAAGACATCGCGGGACGCGGTGCCGTCAATCGAGTTGTGCGACGCGGAGAAGAAGCCCAGGTCCGCGGCAACGGCTTCCGGGTCCAGCCCCAGGGAGGAGCCGGCGAGGGCACCCGAACCGTACGGCGAAACGCCTGCCCGCTTGTCCCAGTCCTGGAGCCGCTGCACATCGCGCAGCAACGCCCAGGCATGGGCCAGCAGGTGGTGGCTGAGCAGCACCGGCTGGGCGTGCTGCAAGTGGGTGCGGCCCGGCATGGCCACGCCGTGGTGGGCCTTGGCCTGCCCTACCAGGGCATCCACTGTGTCCAGCACGCCGCGGGCGATGATGCGGGCGTGGTCGCGCAGGAACATCCGCCCCAACGTGGCCACCTGGTCGTTGCGGGACCGGCCGGCGCGAAGCTTTCCGCCCAGCTGCGGTCCGGCGCGCTCGATCAGGCCGCGTTCAAGCGAGCCGTGCACGTCCTCGTCGGATTCGGCCGGCACGTAGGCGCCGGATGCGACGTCCCCGTCCAGCTGGGTGAGGGCATCAAGCATGCCCTCCAGCTCGACGTCGTCCAGCAGCCCGGCCTTGTGCAGCACACGCGCGTGGGCCTTCGAGCCGGCGATGTCGTAGCGGGCCAGCCGCCAATCGAAGTGCGTGGACTTGCTCAGCGCCGCCAGGGCATCGGCAGGGCCGCCGGCGAACCGGCCGCCCCACAGTGCGCCTGCGTTGGTCGCCTCAACCTTGGGCTCAGCCATCGAGTCTTACTTTCCCGCGACGCGGATGTCGCGGCCAGAGGCGACCTTGGCGGACATGCCCCACAGTTCGATGAAGCCGCGGGCCATGGACTGGTCGAACGTGTCGCCGGTGTCGTAGGTGGCCAGGTTGAAGTCGTAGAGCGAGGTGTCGGAGCGGCGGCCGTTGACGATGGCCTGGCCGCCGTGCAGGGTCATGCGGATGTCGCCGGACACGTACTTCTGGGTGTCCTCGATGAAGGCGTCGAGGGAGCGCTTGAGCGGGGAGAACCACTGTCCGTCGTACACCAGCTCTGACCAGCGCTGGCCAACGGTGGCCTTGAAGCGGGCCTGCTCGCGCTCAACAGTGATGTCTTCGAGGTGCTTGTGGGCGGTGATCAGGGCCATGGCACCGGGCGCCTCGTAGATTTCACGGGACTTGATGCCCACCAGGCGGTCTTCGACGACGTCAATCCGGCCCACGCCCTGCGCGCCGGCACGGCGGTTGAGCTCCTTGATGGCCTGCAGCGGGGTGACCTTCACGCCGTCGATCGCTACCGGAACGCCGGCTTCGAAGGAGATGATGACCTCATCCGGTGCCGGCGGGAACTCCGGGGTGGCGGTGTAGTCGTAGATGTCCTTGGTGGGGGCGTTCCAGATGTCCTCGAGGTAGCCCGTCTCCACCGCGCGTCCCCAGACGTTCTGGTCAATGGAGTACGGGTTCTTCTTGGTGGTTTCGATCGGCAGGCCCTTTTCCTCGGCGAAGGCGATGGCCTTGTCGCGGGTGAGGGCGAGGTCGCGGACGGGGGCGATGCACTTCAGGTCCGGGCCGAGGGTCTGGATGCCGACCTCGAAGCGGACCTGGTCGTTGCCCTTGCCGGTGCAGCCGTGAGCGACGGTGGTGGCACCGAATTCGCGGGCGGCCTTCACCAGGTGCTTGACGATGACCGGACGGGAGATGGCGGACACCAGCGGGTAGTGGCCCTGGTAGAGGCCGTTGGCCTTCAGCGTGGGCATGCAGTACTCGTTGGCGAATTCGTCGGAGGCGTCGGCCACGTAGGCTTCGACGGCGCCGCAGCCCAGGGCACGCTGGCGGATGGTCTCCAGGGACTCGCCGCCCTGTCCGACGTCGACGGCCACGGCGATGACCTCGGCACCGGTGGCTTCACCGATCCAGCCGATGGCTACTGATGTGTCCAGGCCGCCGGAGTAGGCCAGCACGATGCGTTCAGTCACTTCAAATGCTCCTTGTAATTGGGGGTGTAGATGTTGTCTTCAAGCTTATTGCCCGGCTTCTTCAGCCAGTTGCAGGAATCTGGCAGCGAGGTCCTGCCCGCCCTGCGGGTCCCGGGAGACCAGCAGCACAGTGTCATCCCCGGCGATGGTCCCCAGGATGGAGGGCATCACCGAGTGGTCAATGGCCAACGCCAGGAAGTTGGCTGCGCCGGGCGGGGTGCGGAGGACTGCGATGTTGGCCGACGCTTCCGCGGTGACCAGGAGTTCGCTGCACAGCCGCGCCAGCCGCGCGTCCAGGATTTCCTGGCTCACTCCGCTCTTGGCCGCCCGCTCGCCGCCTTCGCCGGGGACGGCGTACACCAGCACGCCCTCCCTGCCCCGTACCCTGACTGCGCCGAGTTCCACGAGGTCCCTGGACAGCGTCGCCTGGGTGACCTGCACGCCGTCGTCCGCCAGCAATGCTGCCAGCTCGGCCTGGGAACGCACCGATTCACCGGTCAGGATGGCGGTGATGCGAGCCTGGCGGGCTGTTTTAGTGGCGGGGCTGGAGCCCGGCGATGCCGGCTGGGCGGACACTAGAACGTGCTCTCCCCGCTGCCTTCGACCGGAGACAGGCCTTCAACGAATGCCAAACCCGACTGGTGCATCAGCCAGGCCATCAGGGCCTTCTGGGCGTGCAGCCGGTTTTCGGCCTCGTCCCAGACGATGGACTGCGGCCCGTCGATCACGCCCGCCGAAATTTCGTAGCCGCGGTAGGCGGGCAGGCAGTGAAGCACGACGGCGTCTTCCGCCGCGTGCGCCATCGCTGCCTCGTCTACGGAGTACTCGCGGAAAAGCTGCAGCCGGGCCTCCTTCTCGGCTTCCTGGCCCATGGAAACCCATGTGTCTGTTGCCACGACGTCGGCACCCTTCAACGCGGCCGCGGCATCAGTCGTGACCAGCACCGAACCGCCAGTTTCTGCTGCGCGTTCCTCGGCTTCAGCCACAATGTCCGCTGCGGGCAGGTAGCCCTCAGGACCGGCAATGCGTACGTGCATGCCCGCGGTGACGCCTGCCAGCAGGTAGGAGTTGGCCATGTTGTTGGCGGCGTCCCCCAGGTAACTCATGGTGAGGCCCTTGAGTTCGCCCTTGTGCTCCCTGACGGCCAGCAGGTCCGCGAGCAACTGGCACGGGTGGTAGTCGTCGCACAAAGCGTTAATGACGGGGACCTTGGAGTTCCCGGCCATCGCCACGAGGCCGGCATGCGGGCCGGTGCGCCAGACGATGGTGGACACCATGCGTTCGAGGACCTTGGCGGTGTCCTCCACGGATTCCTTGTGCCCGATCTGCGCTTCGCCCGGATTGATGATGAGGGCGTTGCCGCCCATGTCGGCGATGCCGGTGGCGAAGGAGACGCGGGTCCTGGTGGAGGTCTTATCGAAGATGACGGCCACGGTTTTGCGGCCATTGCCGCCGGCGGCGAAGGGCTGGACGCTGTACGGCTCCGCTTTCATGCGGACGGCGAGGTCCAGGACCTCGGCCTGTTCTGCAGGGCTGAGGTCTGTGTCCTTGAGGAAGTGCCGGGTGGCGCGGGTGGCTGACGTCACTGGGTGTCCTTAGCTGCTTGGAGGATGGCCGGGAAGGCGGCGAGGAAGGAGTCCGCCTGGGCGATGGTGAGGACCAGCGGCGGCGCCAGTCGGATGGTGCGGGGCCCCGGGCTGTTGACGATGAAGCCTGCGTCCAGGCCCGCCTGGACCACTGCCGGGGCGACGTCGGCGTCCAGGTCGAAACCGATAAGCAGGCCTTCTCCCCGGACGTCCGTGACGCCGGGAATGGCCTCCACCGCGGAGCGCAGGTGCTCCCCAACCTTTTCCACATTCGCCAGCACGTCCTGGCTTTCGATCGCGTGCAAGGTGGCGAGGGCCGCTGCGGTGGCCACCGGGTTGCCGCCAAACGTGGTGCCGTGCTGGCCTGCGGTCAGCAACGACGACGTCTGCTCACCGAACGTGACCAGGGCACCGATTGGGAACCCGCCGCCCAGGCCCTTTGCCAGGGTGACGGCGTCCGGCTCTATGCCGGCGTCCTCGCTGGCAAGCCACTTGCCGGTGCGGCCGATGCCGGTCTGCACTTCGTCCAGGATCAGCAGCGCGCCCGCTTTGGTAGTCAGCTCCCGGGCTGCCCGGAGATACCCGGCCGGCAGGGGGCGGACGCCGGCTTCACCCTGGATGGGCTCGAGGAACACTGCTGCCACGGTATTGTCCACTGCGGCTTCAAGGGCCGTGATGTCGCCGAACGGAAGGTGCACCACACCGCCGGGCAGGGGTTCGAACGGTGCCCGGTACGCTTCTTTGGCCGTCAGGGCCAGTGCGCCCATGGTGCGGCCATGGAAGGCACCTTCGAGGGCGATGATTTTGGTTCTGGGCGCATCTTTGGAGCCGGCGTTGCGGCGGGCCAGCTTGAAGGCGGCCTCGTTGGCTTCCGTTCCGGAGTTGGTGAAAAACACCTTGGAACCGGAAGGCGCGTTGGTGAGGGCCAGGAGCTTCTCAGCCAGCGCAATCTGGGTGGGGCTCGTGAAGAAGTTGGATACGTGGCCCAAAGTGGCAAGCTGGCTGGAGATGACCGACGTAACGAACGGGTTGGCGTGGCCCAGCGCGTTGACGGCGATGCCGCCGAGCAGGTCAAGGTACTCCTTGCCGTCCGCGTCCCAGACCAGGCAGCCGGCACCGCGGACCAGGACCCGCTGAGGAGTGCCGAACACGCCCATCAAGGAGGTGGAGTACCGGGCCAGCCACTCGGACCCGGCGTGGCCTGCAGTCTCAACGAGCTCCGCCACCGGGGTTTGCTGGGTTTCGTTCATGCGTTTACTTCCTCGTCCGGAACAACCTGGGTGCCGATGCCCGCCGTCGTGAAGGTTTCCAGCAGCATGGAGTGGGCGAGGCGCCCGTCCACGATGTGGGCACGTTCCACCCCGCCGTCGATCGCTTTAAGGCAGGCTTCCATCTTCGGGATCATGCCCGACTCAAGCGCGGGCAGGAGCTCCCGCAGATCCGATGCTTTCAGGGAGGAGATCAGCGAGGACTTGTCGGGCCAGTTGGCGTAAAGGCCCTCGACGTCGGTGAGGATCACCAGTTTGGAGGCACCCAGGGCCTCGGCCAGGGCGGCCGCGGCGGTGTCCGCGTTGACGTTGAGCACCTGTCCGGTGGTCTGGACCCGGCCGTCGGCAGGCAGCCCGTCGCCCTCAATCTCCGGAGCGACGGTTGAGATCACCGGAATCCGGCCGGCAGCGAGGATGTCCAGGACGCCTTCGGGGTTTACTCCCACCACTTCGCCCACGAGGCCCAGATCGACTTCTTCGCCGTCCACCACAGTGCCGGTGCGGACCGCCCGCAGCAGGCCGCCGTCTTCACCGGACATGCCCACCGCGTAGGGGCCGTGGGAGTTGATGAGCCCCACGAGCTCGCGTCCCACCTGGCCGGTGAGGACCATCCGCACCACGTCCATGGCTTCCGGAGTGGTGACGCGCAGTCCGCCTTTGAACTCGGACTCGATACCCAGCCGGGCAAGCATGGAGTTGATCTGCGGTCCGCCGCCGTGGACCACCACGGGGTGGACACCCACGTGGTGCAGGAAAACGATGTCCTCTGCGAAGGCACGGCGCAGCTCATCGTTGACCATGGCGTTGCCGCCGTACTTGATCACCATGGTGGTGCCGGCAAAACGCTGGATCCAAGGCAGCGCCTCGATCAGCGTGCCGGCCTTGCTTTGGGCGTCAAGCATGGTGGTGTTCTCGCGGGTACGGGTGTTCATGGGCAGGATCTCCAGGGTTGCCGGGCTGCTGGGCGGTTCAGCTTGAGTAGGCGCTGTTCTCATGCACGTAGTCGTGGGTGAGGTCGTTGGTCCAAATGGTGGCCTCGGCGTTGCCGGCCTGCAGGTCGATTTCCACCAGGACCTCGCGCGGTTCCAGGTCCACCAGTCCACGGTCATCCCCGATGCTGCCGTTCCGGCAGATCTGGACGCCGTTCATGGCTACGTTCAGCTGGTCGGGTTCGAAAGCGGCGTCCGTGGTGCCTACAGCGGAGAGCACCCGGCCCCAGTTCGGGTCCTTGCCGAAGATGGCGGCCTTAAAAAGGTTGGACCGGGCCACGGAGCGGGACACTGTTTCGGCGTCCGCTTCGCTGGCCGCGTTGAAGGTGCGGATGGCGATGTCGTGGCTGGCACCTTCGGCGTCGGCAATGAGTTTGCGCGCCAGTTCCGCGCAGACCTGGGTGAGGCCGGCGCCGAAGGCCTCGGCGGACGGCACGGCCCCGGAGGCGCCGGAGGCGAGCAGGACCACTGTGTCATTGGTGGACATGCAGCCATCGGAGTCCGCGCGGTCAAAGGTGACGCGGGTGGAATCGCGGAGGACGACGTCGAGTAATTCCGCTTCCACCGCGGCATCCGTGGTGAGGACCACCAGCATCGTGGCGAGTCCGGGCGCCAGCATGCCGGCCCCCTTGGCGATGCCGCCGATGCTGAACTCCTGGCCGTCTGCGTCGGTGCCGATAAACAGCGCCGCCTTCGGAACCGAGTCGGTGGTCATAATGGCGGTGCCTGCGTCCGGTCCACCGCCAGTGCTGAGGGCAGCCGCGGCAGCCTCCACGCCGGGAAGGATCTTGTCCATGGGCAACTGCTCGCCGATCAGGCCGGTGGAGCAGACAAACACGTCAGTAGCAGAAAGGCCCAGCACTTCGGCCACTTTTTCGGCCGTGCTATGGGTGTTCTGGAAGCCGGTAGGCCCGGTGCAGGCGTTGGCTCCGCCGGAGTTCAGGACCACGGCGTCCACCCGGCCGTCCGAAACCACCTGGCGGGACCAGTGGACGGGCGCCGCTGCAACCCGGTTGCTGGTGAAGACGGCGGCAGCGGACTTGGACGGGCCGTCATTGACCACCAGGGCGAGGTCGGGCTTGCCGGAGGTCTTGAGTCCGGCGGTAACGCCGGCGGCCCGGAAGCCACGGGGTGCGGTAATGGTCACGGGGCTACTCCCTGCAGGTCAAGCCCGGCGGTTTCCGCCAGGCCGAGGGCAATGTTCATGGACTGGACGGCGCCGCCGGCGGTGCCCTTGGTGAGGTTGTCTATGGCGCAGGTGACGATCACGCGGCCGGAATGGGAGTCAAAGGCCAGCTGCATGGCTGCGTGGTTTGATCCCTGGACAGACTTGGTGGCGGGCCACTGCCCGTCCGGAAGCACGTGCACGAAGGGTTCGTCGCCGTACGCATCGGTCCACGCCTGGCGGAGCTGTTCGGCAGTAGTACCCGGTTTCACCTTCGCCGTAGCCGTGGTGAGAATGCCGCGGCTCATCGGTGCGAGGGTGGGCGTGAACGACACTGTCACCTGCTCCCCTGCTGCGTTGGAGAGGCCCTGCTCGATCTCGGGCGTGTGCCGGTGGCCGCCGCCTACGCCGTAGGGGCTCATTGAGCCCATCACCTCGGAGCCAATCAGGTTGACCTTCGCTGCCTTGCCCGCACCTGAGGTGCCGGAGGCGGAAACAATCACGACGTCGTCGGGCTGGAGGAGGTTGGCAGCGAACCCGGGCGTCAGGGCCAGCAGGGCCGACGTCGGGTAGCAGCCGGGCACGGCGATCCGGCTGGCGCCCTTGAGGGCTTCACGCTGGCCGGGCAGTTCGGGCAGGCCGTAGGGCCATGTTCCGGCGTGGGCTGAGCCGTAGAATTTTTCCCATGCCGCCGGGTCCTCCAGGCGGTGGTCCGCACCGGCGTCGATTACCACTGTTCCTTCCGGAAGCTGGGCAGCAATCTCTGCGGAGGCCCCGTGCGGCAGCGCGAGGAACACGACGTCGTGGCCCGAAAGGTTTTCCACGGTGGTGTCCTCGAGGATCCGGCCAGCCAGCCCGTGCAGGTGGGGCTGCAGCTCGCCCAGGCGTGAACCGGCGTTGCTGTGCGCGGTGATCGCTCCGATGGTCACGTCCGGATGGCCCGCGAGCAGGCGGAGCACTTCTCCGCCCGCGTAGCCGCTGGCCCCGGAGACTGCAACAGAAATAGTCATGGCCTCGACTATACAGCAATACTTATGCACGATGGCCGATATTTATGCATGCTTTGCTTCCTGGCCTGCTGGTATCCCTAGGATGGTCACAGCAGCTGGAGCCCGGAAGTTCCGGGCCTGGGAAGGGGAGCAATGACGCACGCAATCGTCGCACGGCAGGCAGGCGGACCGGAAGTCCTCGTTTACGAAGAAGTGGAAGCTCCCGCTCCCGGTCCCGGACAACTGCTGATCCAGGTGGCTGCAGCGGGCGTCAACTTCATTGACACCTACAAACGCGGCGGGGTTTACAAGGTCCCGTATCCGTTTACCCCGGGCTCGGAAGCCGCGGGAAAGGTTGTGGGCGTGGGCCCTGGGGTAACGGCGTTCGCGGAAGGGGACCGGGTGGCTACGGCCGAGGGCGCAGACTGCTATGCCGGCTATGCGCTGGTCGACGAGGATAAGGCCTTGTCTGTGCCGGAAGGACTGGACGATGCCACCGCCGCCGCCCTCCCCCTGCAGGGCCTGACCGCACATTACCTGGTCAACTCCACCTTCAAGGTTGAAGCCGGCCAGGACGTCCTGCTGCACGCCGGCGCAGGCGGGGTGGGGCTGCTGCTCATCCAGCTCCTCAAGGCCAAGGGTGCGCGGGTCATCACCACGGTCTCCACCGACGAGAAGGAAGCCCTCGCACTTGACGCCGGGGCGGACCACGTCCTGCGGTATGACGGTTTTAGTACGGCCGTGCGGGACCTCACCGACGGCAAGGGAGTGGACGTTGTTTATGACGGCGTTGGCAAGGACACCTTTGACGGTTCCCTTAACGCCCTTCGGGTGCGGGGGACTCTGGTTCTGTTCGGCGCAGCCTCAGGCCCCGTTCCGCCTGTGGACCCGCAGCGGCTGAACGCAGGCGGCTCGCTGTTCCTCACCAGACCCACCATGGCGCACTACCTGCAGGACGCGGCGGAACGGCGCTGGCGCTCGGACGAGATCTTCGCCGCCGCCGCGAACGGCAGCCTCAAGGTCCGGATCGGCGCATCGTATCCGCTCGCGGAGGCCGGTCAGGCGCACCGCGACCTCGAAGGCCGCCGCACCACCGGAAAGGTCATCCTGGTTCCGTAACGGCAGCTTCCGGGCCCGGGGCGCAACTTGAGCGGGTATAAAGTTCGCCGGGCCCGTGTTGAACAACGTCGGACCAACGGGTGGACAGCCGGCAAATTTGGTCACTTTCTGTTCACCTTGTCCCGGCACACTGCTCTGGTGACCGAGCAACAAAGCAGCAGCCTTGCAACAGACGGCATCCCGGGGCTCCTCCCCCGCTACGAGGCGCAGCTTGCCGGGTCCGCCGCGACTCCCCCCGCGAGGACGCTTGTTGACATCCTCCAGGACACCGCGGACCGCTACCCGGATGCCTCCGCCCTTGACGACGGCCGGGAATCCCTGAGCTACGCCCAATTGCTCGCGGCGGTCCGCTCGGCCGGACGGGAGATGCACCTTGCCGGGCTCGGGGCCGGCGACAGGATCGGCGTTCGCGTCCCGTCCGGCACCAACAGGCTGTACATTTCCATCCTGGCCATCCTGCTCATTGGCGCTGCCTATGTTCCCGTGGACGCGGATGATCCCGAGGAACGGGCCAGGCTGGTATTCGCTGAAGCGCGTGTCGCCGCCGTCGTGACTGAAAGCGGAGTGACGCTCAACGGCACCCTGCCCTCGCCCTTTCCCTCCCCCCGGACAGCAGAGGTTGATGACGACGCCTGGGTAATCTTCACGTCCGGCTCCACGGGAACGCCCAAGGGCGTCGCCGTCCGGCACCGTTCAGCAGCCGCCTTCGTGGACGCCGAGGCCCGGATATTCCTCGCCCCAGAGCCCCTTGGAACGTCAGACCGGGTGCTTGCAGGCTTGTCAGTGGCTTTTGATGCCTCGTGCGAGGAGATGTGGCTGGCGTGGCGGCACGGCGCCTGCCTGGTCCCGGCTCCGCGGGCATTGGTCCGCACCGGCATGGACTTGGGCCCCTGGCTCATTAGCCACGGCATCACCGTTGTGTCCACCGTCCCCACCCTGGCTGCCCTGTGGCCCGCCGAAGCATTGGAAAACGTCCGGTTGCTGATCTTTGGCGGCGAAGCCTGCCCCCTGGAACTGGCTGAACGGCTGGCCGTTGACGGCCGGGAAGTCTGGAATACCTACGGCCCCACCGAGGCCACCGTTGTGGCCTGCGCTGCCCCCTTGGGCGGACGGGGACCAGTGCGGATCGGGCTTCCCCTGGACGGCTGGGATCTGGCGGTAGTGGACGGCCAAGGCGTTCCGGTCCCGGAAGGAGCCGTAGGTGAACTCATCATCGGCGGAGTAGGGCTTGCCCGTTACCTGGACGCGGCCAAGGACGCCGAAAAGTATGCGCCCTTCCCGGCACTCGGCTGGCAGCGCGCCTACCGCTCGGGTGACCTTGTCCGCTACGAAGCCGAAGGACTCGTCTTCATGGGCCGCGCCGACGAGCAGGTCAAACTGGGCGGACGCCGCATTGAACTTGGCGAAGTGGATGCCGCATTGCAGGCCCTGCCCGGGATCGCCGGTGCTGCGGCCGCCGTCCGTACGACGGCGGCCGGGAACCAGATCCTGGTGGGGTACCTTGCGCCCGCCGGGGCTGCGAAACCGGACCTTACCGCCGCCCGCCAAGCCCTTGCTGCCACCCTTCCCGCCGCCTTGGTTCCGCTGTTGACCGTCGTCGGCTCCCTGCCAACCAAGACCAGCGGCAAGGTGGACCGGAACGCCCTGCCCTGGCCGCTTGCAGGTTCCGGCGCCGATGACGCAGCCGCTGCCCCGCTTAACCTCCCCGATGACGCCCGCTGGATTGTCGAGCAGTGGGGCGCCGTCCTCGGCATCAAGGCGACCAGCCTCGACGCAGACTTTTTTGCCGCCGGCGGCGGGTCCCTGGCCGCAGCCCAACTCGTTTCCGCGCTCCGGGTCCGCTACCCCACCATCACTGTGGCAGACATCTACGCCACGCCCAGGGTCGGGGCCCTCATCGATGCTGCCCGCCAGTCCATGCCGAAGGGAGCTGCGGCCGGCCCCGCCGAGGCGCGCATCGTCCGGCCTACCGCCCGCAAGTCCCAGGTTTTCCAGACTCTGATGGGAGTGCCGTTGCATATCCTCGTGAGCATGCGGTGGCTGACCTACCTGATGGCAGGCAACAACGTCCTCGCCGGGCTGGCCGGTTTCAGCGGCGCGGTAACAGTGTCCTGGTGGTGGGTTGGTGCGTCCTGGCTGGTGTTCGTCAGTCCTGCCGGACGCATGGGCTTGTCCGTGGCCGCGGCCCGTCTCCTGCTCCGGAAGGTTGAGCCCGGGACCTACCCCAGGTCCGGCAAAGTCCATCTGCGGTTGTGGCTGGCTGAGCAGATTCAGGATCTTGCGGGGGCGATAAGTCTGGCAAGCGCACCCTGGGTTCCCTATTACGCGCGCGCTCTGGGTGCGAAGATCGGCAGTAACGTGCACCTGCACTCGCTGCCGCCGGTCACCGGCTTCCTCTCGCTTGGCAACGGGGCGAATGTGGAGCCCGAGGTGGACCTTTCGGGATGGTGGATCGACGGCGACGACGTGCACATCGGAGCCATCCGCATTGGGGCAGGTGCCACGGTAGGTGCCCGCAGCACCCTGATGCCCGGCGCCAGCATCGGGGCAGGCGGGCAGGTGGAGCCGGGTTCGGCGGTTCTGGGCAAGGTCAAGGCGGGCCAGGTTGTGGCCGGTTCCCCGGCAGAACGCAGGGGCAAAGCCAAGCAGAACTGGCCCGCCCAGCCGCCCACCAGTCCAGGACTTGACCGGCTCTGGCTTACCGCGTTCGCCGCCGCCAGCACCCTGCTGGCCATGATTCCCTACCTTTCCGCGGGAGTTGCCTGCCTGGTGGTGTTCTCGTTCATCAGGGGCAACAGTTCGCTGTCGGAGGCGTGGATTCCCCTGCTGGTTTCCTTGCCTCTTGCCGCCCTTGCCTGGTTCGCTGCCAACCTGCTCCTGATCCTGGGCACCACCCGCCTGCTGGGCTTGGGCCTGCGCGAGGGCTACTACCGTGTCCGGAGCCGGATCGGCTGGCAGGTCTGGGCTACGGAACGCGTGCTGGATCTGGCCCGCGACCTGCTGTTTCCCATCTATGCCAGCCTGTTTACACCTGTCTGGCTCCGGCTGCTGGGCGCAAAGGTCGGAAAGAACGTGGAAGCTTCCACCGTGCTGCTGCTTCCCAAAATGACCACGGTGGGCGAGGGCGCGTTCCTGGCCGACGACACCATGGTGGCCTCTTACGAGCTTGGCGGCGGCTGGTTGAGGATCGCACCCGCCAAGATTGGCAAGCGGTCATTCCTCGGCAACTCGGGAATGACCGGAGCGGGCCGCAATGTTCCAAAGAACTCACTGGTGGCCGTACTCTCGGCGACGCCGTCCAAAGCCAAGTCCGGAACATCCTGGCTGGGAAGCCCTCCCGTCCGTTTGCGGCGCACCGCTGTCGCGTCAGACAACTCGCGCACCTACCAGCCGCCGCGGAGGCTGAAAATCGCCCGGGCGCTATGGGAAAGCTGCCGTTTCGTTCCCGTGGTGCTGACAGTGGGACTCGCCGCCGCGGTCCTGCTGGCCTTTGACTGGTTGGCCTCGGCCGGTGGTTATGCGCTGGCTGCCTTGCTTGGGGGTTTGGTGATGCTCCTGGCAGGAGCAGTGGCAGCCGGCAGCGCCGTTGCGGCCAAGTGGCTGCTCATCGGCCGGATCAGGGCCGGTGAACATCCCCTGTGGACTTCTTTCATCTGGCGCAACGAAGTGGTGGACACGTTCATCGAGATGGTCAGCGCGCCCTGGTTCGCCCGTGCCGCCACCGGCACACCGGCCCTTGTCTGGTGGCTGCGCGCCCTTGGGGCCAAAATCGGTTCCGGAACATGGTGCGAGAGCTATTGGCTGCCGGAGGCTGATCTCGTTACCTTGGGTGCGAACTCCACCGTCAACCGGGGCTGCGTGGTTCAAACCCACCTTTTCCACGACCGGATCATGAGCATTGGCCCTGTTACGCTCGAAGACGGCGCAACGATGGGACCACATGGTGTCATCCTTCCGCAGGCGCGGATAGGCTCCGGTGGAACAGTTGGTCCCGCATCGCTGGTGATGCGTGGGGAGACAGTACCGGCGGGAACCTACTGGATGGGCAACCCTGTCAGCCCGTGGGCCGGGCCGGGCCGGCCGCCGGCGAAATAAGGCGCTCCGGCATCACCTGCAGCAACACTTCTCCGTCCAACAACAGTAGTAGCGAAGGCCCCTCCCCGATGAGCTCGCCAGAAACAGTGCGCGGAACCTCCACCCGCGGGTACGGACCCGCCCTGGACTCAGGCCCCTATGCTGCCCACCATGGCACCGGCGCCTATAGTGTGCACCGGTACGAGCTGGAACTGGATTACAGGCTTGCGAGCAACCGGCTGAACGGCAGGGCCCTGCTACACGCCGTAGCCAACCGCGCTGCTTCGGCCGTTGTGCTTGACCTGGCCGGGCTTCGGGCAGTCAAAGTGCAGTTCAACGGCCGCCGGGTGCGCCGCTTTTCCCAGCGCGCCGAACAACTGGTGGTGCATCTGGAGGCCGCCCTCGTTTCCGGCGAAGGCTTCACCGTGGACGTCCGCTATGAGGGCAATCCTGCTCCCCGCCGCGGCCTTTGGGGCGAGGTGGGCTGGGAAGAATTGACTGACGGTGTACTGGTCGCAGGACAACCCAACGGCGCCCCTTCCTGGTTCCCCTGCAATGACCAACCCCGGGACAAGGCCAGCTACCGCATCTCCGTCACGACGGACACTGGCTACCGGGCCGTCTGTAACGGCGTGCTGGTCAACAACACACGCGGGTCCAGCAGGGAGACCTGGACGTACGAGCAGAAAGAGCCAATGGCCACCTATCTGGCCACGGTGCAAATCGGCAGGTACGAATCCGTGGTCCTTGACGACGGATCTGCCGGCGGCGTGGTCCAGACCGCCGCGGTGCCCCCGTCCCTCGCCGACGCAGCAGGGGCCGCGCTGGGACGGCAGCGTGACATGATGGCGACATTCGTCCGGCGGTTCGGCCCGTACCCCTTCCCGGGATACACCGTGGTGATCGCTGATGACGTACTGGAGATCCCGCTCGAAGCCCAATCGCTGTCGATCTTCGGACGGAACCATATGGGCTTCGATTGGGAATCCCAGCGGCTTATCGCCCATGAGCTTTCGCACCAGTGGTTCGGCAACTCGCTGACTGTGGCAGGCTGGCATGACATTTGGCTTCACGAGGGTTTTGCCTGCTACGCGGAGTGGAT
Organism: Arthrobacter sp. K41; assembly: GCF_059089645.1. Classification (NCBI taxonomy): domain Bacteria; kingdom Bacillati; phylum Actinomycetota; class Actinomycetes; order Micrococcales; family Micrococcaceae; genus Arthrobacter; species Arthrobacter sp. K41. Next base: position 23,353 of record NZ_JBNHEW010000003.1, read on the forward strand.
CTGGTCTGAGGAGGCCGGCGTCCTGGGCGCCCAGGAGAGGGCAGCGTCAGCCTGGCATGTGCTGGCCCAAGCGGAACAGGACCTGCTGATCGGAGATCCCGGCCCCGCCCTGATGTTTGACGACCGCGTCTACAAGCGGGGTGCGCTGGCACTGCACGCGCTCCGGCGCCATTGCGGGGACCTGGCCTTCTTCACACTGCTGCAGGAGTGGACCAGGACCCACTCCCACGGATCGGTTGCAACAGCCGACTTCGTGCTCGCGGCGAACCGCGTGACGGGCATCGACGCCGAGGCGGTGCTTCATCCCTGGCTCTTCGAATTGGCGCTTCCGCCGCTGCCGGCCTAGCAGAATCCGGCTTGGCAAAACCCGGCCCAGCAGAATCCGGCCACGCTAACTGAGCCGGCCGAGCGCTACGGCAGCAACGAGCGAGGCCGGCAGGCCTGTTGCGGCAGGCGGCAGGTCGGTCAGCCCCGGCTTGTCCAGGACAGCCACCTCACGGGGATCCCTCCGGAGTCCATCGCCGGTCATTTTGAGCCAGGCCTCTTTCCGGGTCCACAGCCGCGCCCTTTCGCGGAGGAGGGCTGATCCGTGGAGACCGGCAAGGGCGGGCTTTTCTCCGTCCGCCAGGGCCACGGCGTCGAAGCCCACGAAGTCAAGCCGTTCCGGATCCTCGGCGTCGGCACCCAGCCTTTCCCCCGCCGCCGGTGAGTGGAGGGCCGCCAACAGAACCCAGTCCCCGGCACGGGCCATGCTCAGCAGCAGGGGCAGCGACCGGCCGTGATGCGTAAAACCCGGGCGGCCATGGGACAGGTCAGGTCCGGACCCGCATCGCGGACAGGAGTACGCTGCCGTCAGTTGAGCGGCGGGGATCTCGAGTATATTGCCCGCAAAGCGGCGCAGGGCCGCCCTGCCGGCCAGGAAGCGGGCGGCGGCACCGGGTTCCATGGCTGCTGCCCGCAACGCCTCTGCCCGCCCGGGAATCACTCCATCCCCGGGACCGGTGCCTGCCTGCGGACAGCGAAGATCAGCAGACACATTCGCTGCCCGCAGCACGAGCCTGGAGTCCATATGGCCCGGTGTGCCGCCTAGCGCTGGACCGCGCCGAAGCGCCCGGCCGCCGCTGCCACTGCGGCTTCCCGTGCAGCTGATGCCTCATCCGCTGTCAACGTGCGGTCAGCCGCGCGGAAGCGGAGCCCGAAAGCGAGGGACTTCTTGCCTTCTTCGATCCCTTTGCCGGTGTAGACATCGAAAAGCGCAACGTCCTCCAACAGCTCACCGGCGCCTTCCCGGAGTGCTGCCAGTACGTCCTCGGCCGGAACGCCGGCAGGCACCACAAGCGCCACGTCCTGGGTGGCAACCGGGAACGAGGAAATGTGGCGCGCCACGATGACGTCCGCCGCGGCGCTGAACAGGGCGTCGGCGTTGAGTTCCAGGGCAACCGAGCGGGCAGGCATGTCAGAGGCTGCAAGGAGCTTGGGGTGCAGCTCTCCGGCGTAACCCACAACCTCCCCCGACCGCAGGGACAGCTGCGCAGCGCGGCCCGGGTGGAATGCCTGGTGGCTGCCCTGGCTGACCACTACTTCCACGCCCAGGACATCACCGGCAAGGCGGGCAATGTCCAGGGCGTCCGCCCAGTCCCACAGCCGCGGTGAATGTGCCGCGGCGGCCGGGGAATCGTGCCCGGTGAGGACCACGGCAAGGTGGAACGGTTGGGCCGGGACGCCGTCGTACAGTCCGTCCAGCACCTCATCACTTGGCTTGATGCCCAGGGGCGGGATGGAGTCTGTCCCCATCCGCTCCGCCGGCAGGAACACCAGGCCCGACTCGAAGATGGCGAGGTCGCGGAAACCGCGCGAGTGGTTGCGCTTGGCCACCTCAATGAGTCCCGGCAGGATGGAGGCGCGCAGGAAGCCTTGCTCCTCGCTGATGGGGTTTGCCAGCTTGACCGCTGTCCGCCCTGCTCCCTGTTCTGCCACGCCAAAGGTGTCGTTGGCGGCCTTGGACACAAAGGGATAAGACAGCACTTCGGTGAGCCCGGCGTCAGCCAGCGCCTGGATGAGGCGCCGGCGCTGCTGCTGCACGCGGGTCAGGCCGCGCCCGGGAGGCGCCACCGGCAAGGTGGCGGGAATTCGGTCGTAACCCACCAGCCGGGCGATCTCCTCGGAAAGATCCTCCTTGGTCTCCAGGTCATGCCGCCAGCTCGGGGCAGTAACGCTCCACCCGCCGTCGTTCTTCACCACGGTGGCGCCAAGGTCCTCAAGGGAAGTAACAATCTGCTCTTCGGTGAAATCGATGCCGATCCGGGCGGCAGCGAAGTCCGCGGGCAGTGCGATCGTGACGGGGTCCGGGACGGTGCCGACGTCGGTTCCCGCCTCGTCAGCCGTGCCACCCGCCAGATCCACCAGGAGGTCCACTACCCGCTGCGCGGCGATGCCGGCCACCTGCCAGTCCACGCCGCGCTCGAAACGCTTGGAGGCCTCGGACGGCAGCTTGTGCCGGCGGCGCGAGCGGGCGATGGAAACCTCATCGAAGTGCGCGGCCTCGACCAGGATGTTCGACGTCGAATCGCCCACCTCGGTGGCCGCCCCGCCCATCACGCCGGCGATGCCAATCGGCCCGGAAGCGTCGGTGATCAGGAGGTCCTCGGCGTCGAGCGTCCGTTCCTTGTCATCCAAAGTGGTGATCTTCTCGCCCGCCAGGGCCCGGCGCACCACGATGTCCCCGGACAGTTTGTCCAGGTCATAGCAGTGCGTGGGCTGGCCGAGTTCCAGCATCACGTAGTTGGAAATGTCCACCGGCAGTGAGATGGAGCGGATGCCGGCCAGCCGGAGCCGGGAGGTCATCCACGGTGGTGTGGGCCTGGTGGCGTCCACGCCGCGGATGGTGCGGGCCACGAACCGGTCGCAGCCCGGCTTGCCGTAGATCGGGGCGTCGTCGTTGATTTTGACGCCATAGCCGCCCGCGGGCGCCGCGGGAGCGCTGACCCGCGAGGCGGGATCGTTGAAGGCGGTCCCGGTGGCGTGCGCGTACTCGCGTGCCAGGCCGCGGATGGAGAAGGCGTAGCCGCGGTCCGGGGTGACGTTGATTTCCGCCGCCTGGTCGTAGAGGCCCAGGAGCTCCATGGCGTCGGTGCCGATTTCGGGATCCAGCCCAATGCGGGACAGCACCAGGATGCCGTCATGGTCCTCGCCGATGCCGAGTTCGCGGACCGAGGCGATCATGCCGGCGGAAAGGTGGCCATAGGTCTTGCGGGCAGAGATGTGGAAATCCCCGGGGAGAACCGCGCCCGGAAGCGTGACCACTACCTTGTCGCCCTCAACGAAGTTGTGGGCGCCGCAGATGATGCCCTGCACGCCGGACGGGTCGATGCCCTTGCCTGTCAGGGTCTGCTCCTGGCCCTCGGGGACAACACGGACCTGGCACCAGTTGATGGTTTTGCCGTTGGTCTGCGGTTCCTTGACCAGGCTCAGCACCTGGCCCACCACGATGGGGCCCTGGAGAGTGTCCGTGGGGCGGTGGACGTCCTCCTCCTCAAAGCCGACCTTGACGAGCTCGGCCATAACGTCTTCGGCCGTTGCTCCGGCCGGTACCTCTGCGAATTCACGCAGCCATGAAATTGGGATACGCACTGTTAGATCTCCATCCCGAAGTGCTCGCTGAAACGTACATCGCCTTCGATCATGTCGCGCATGTCCCCCACCTCGTTGCGGAACATCAGGGTGCGTTCAATACCCATGCCGAAGGCAAAACCTGAGTAGATCTCCGGGTCGATGCCTGCGGCACGGAGCACGTTGGGGTTGACCATGCCGCAGCCGCCCCACTCGATCCAGCGCGGGCCGCCCTTGGCACCGGGATGCCAGATGTCCAGTTCCGCGGATGGCTCCGTGAACGGGAAGTAGTTGGGGCGCAGCCGGATCTGGGCTTCGTCGCCAAACATTTGCCGGGCAAAGTGCTCAAGGGTGCCGCGCAGGTCAGCCATGCTGAGCTTCTTGTCGATGGCCAGGCCCTCGAACTGGTGGAACACCGGCGTGTGCGTGGCGTCCAGCTCGTCCGTGCGGAATACCTTGCCCGGGCACAGGACGTAGATGGGCAGCTCGCGTTCCAGCATGGAGCGGACCTGCACCGGAGAAGTGTGGGTGCGCATCAGGAGGTGGGCCTCGGGCGGTTCCACAAAGAAGGTGTCCTGCATCTCGCGCGCCGGGTGGTCCGGTTTGAAGTTCAGTGCATCGAAGTTGAACCATTCAGATTCGACTTCCGGCCCCTCGGCGATCTCCCAGCCCATGCCCACAAAGATGTCCGCAACGCGGTCCTGGAGGGTGGACAGGGGGTGGCGGGCACCGGCACGGCGACGGCGGGGTGCGGCAGTGACGTCAACGGTCTCCTCGAGCAGGATCCGGGCGTCGTTTTCCGCTTCCAGTTCTGCCGTGCGGTCGGCGAGCGCCTTGTTGACGCGTCCGCGGGACGCGCCCATGAGCTTGCCGGCGACGGCCTTCTGGTCCTTGGGCAGCTTTCCGATTTCGCGGTTGGCGAGGCTGAGCGGCGACTTCTCACCGGTGTGCGCGAGCCTCACCGCCTTGAGCCCGTCAAGGGTGGCCGCGCCGGCAATGGCGGCGATGGCCTGGTCTACAGCGGCAGTGATGGCGGCTTCATCCGTGGGGTTCGGGATGGCGGCGTCCGGCAAAGTTTCAGTCATCTACTGTTCTTAGCTACGAGTCGTGGCTGCCGGCGGCGGCGCGGCCGGCGCGGTTTCCCCGCGGCGCGTCCGTCACTGGCAGGTCATGGATGAATGACCTGAATACTCGTGCAAGTATCAGTTCATTCAATGACCGGGTCAGGGCGCACCGGAAGATCCGGCGGCCACTGCCCTCCAGTCTAATTGAACCCCCGGCTACCATGTCCTCATGACACCACGGTTGGCCCCTGAATCCCGGGCGCCCCTGACAGTCAGCCAGCGGCTGCGGCTGGCCGCCAACGCGGTTAATGGCAGCACTGCCCTGGGCCTTGCCGTGGCTGCGGCGGCGCGGACGGAAGTCAGCAGGGGCCCGCGCGGGCTGTTCATCGCGGCAGGATACCGGTGGCGTCTGCCGTTCGCCGGCGCTTTCACCCTCGGGAACGTGGTTCTGTGCCGCGGCACTGCTTCTGACCTGCTCTCCCGGCCGGCGCTGCTGGGACACGAGGAGAAACACTGCTCCCAGTACGCGTGGTGCCTTGGGGTTCCTTTCCTTCCGCTGTATCTCCTCGCCGCCGCCTGGTCGGTGGTTCGGACCGGCAATCCGGGCACGGGCAATGTCTTTGAACGCCGCGCCGGGTTGGCCGCCGGCGGTTATCCTCCGCCCTCGAACCGCCGCTCCCGCCGCCCTTCCACGATGGAGGCGTGAGGCTCGGGCGCGGAAGCCGGCGGCGGTGCTTGACTTAAGTTCGAACATATATTCGAATGGAGGTCATGAGATGGGATGCCCAAGCACTGATACCGGCGCCGGTGGAAGCGGGTGCGGCGGCCCCTGCGCTGCTTCCACTCGCGGGCCTGGTCAGGTCCGTGACGACTCCCGATTTCGCCGGCATCACCTTCCACGAGGTCACTTCCAAGTCCTTGCTCAACAGAGTCCCGGCCGGTTCACGGATGCCTTTCGAGTGGACCATCAACCCCTACCGCGGCTGCAGCCACGCCTGCGTCTACTGCTTTGCCAGGAAGACGCACACCTACCTCGATTTCGACGCCGGGCTGGACTTTGACAGCCAGGTGGTGGTGAAAGTCAACGCTGCCGAGGTCCTTCGCAAAGAGCTGGCCAAACCGTCCTGGACACGCCAGCAGGTGGCCCTGGGCACCAACACGGACCCGTACCAGCGCGCCGAGGGACGTTATCGGTTGATGCCCGGGATCATCAACGCCCTCGCTGAATCCGGCACTCCCCTTTCCATCCTGACTAAAGGAACGCTGCTGGCTCGGGACATCCCCCTGCTGAAGAGCGCGGCCACCCAAGTGCCTGTGGGGCTTGGCATCTCCCTGGCCATGACCGACGAAGCCCTGTCCGAGTCCGTGGAGCCGGGAACGCCTGGGCCGCGGGCACGGCTGAAGCTGGTATCGAGGCTTCGCGAAGCCGGGCTGCCCTGCGGGGTCATGGCCATGCCCATCCTGCCGTGGCTCTCGGACAGCGACGAAGCCCTGGATTCTCTTTTCGCCTCCCTCGCAGCCGCCGGAGCTACCGGGGTCACTGCCGGTGCGCTGTACCTGAAGCCGGGGACCAGGGAATGGTTTATGAAGTGGATCGCAACAAACCATCCCGTACTCGCCGGCCGCTACCGGCGCCTTTACGGAACCGGTTCCTATGCCTCCAAGGAGTACCGCACCTGGCTCGCAGGAAAAGTCCGCTACTTCAAGGCGCGGCACGGTTTTTCCCACTCGTCCGGCTTCAGCCACCGGGAGCTGGACGATCCCCGTGGTGAGGAGGCGGAGTACCCCGCAGGCGTCATCCCATCCATGGCGGCGGGAACGCCGCAGCCAGGGTCCGGACAGCCAGGATCCAGCGCTTCGGTGAGCCCGTCAGGGGCAGCGGACCAGGCGACGCTTTTCTAAGAGCGCGTTGATCCTGCCGGAATCGCCGCTACGGTGAGCAGGGCCCGGACAATCGGCAAATCGGCTGGAATCCACGGAAGCCCCAGGACTTCCTTCGGGTTATCCAGTGACACCCACCGGAGTTCATCATGGTCCTCGAGGGGCTGGGGCTCGCCGCCGGCGATTTCCGCGAACCATACCCGCATGCTGGCCTGGTCATTCAAGGGCCATCCATGAGGGGCTTCGGCCGGAAGCTCTGCGCCCAGCCGGACGCTGATTCCCAGTTCCTCGGCCAACTCCCGGCACAGCGCCGGCTCCGGTTCCTCGCCCGGTTCCACCTTGCCGCCCGGGAACTCCCAGAGGCCGGCGAGCTTTTCCGGCGCGCTGCGGCGGGCCACAAGCAGCTTGGAGGGCTCCCGGAGGCGGTCCACCACAGCGCCGCCCACCACCTGTATCAGTCCAGTCACCGCTTCATTGTATGGGGGACAATGGAGGTACCCGGGCACTCTTTCCCCGTCCCGGGAATACCTGCATGCCCGAAGGAGTTTTCATGGGGGTCCAGGACTACATCAGCCCCATTGCCGTGGCTGCACACCTACCTCCAGCACTTTGAAAAGCAGGCACATGAGCACCGTCCTAGAATCACCCACGGCAAAGAGCACCTCCTCCCCCAATATCGCCATGGCCATCATCGCCCTAGCCATGGGCGGGGTGGGCATCGGGGTCACCGAGTTCACCATGATGGGCCTGCTCAAGGAAGTGGAACAGGGCCTCAACATCAGTACGCCCGAAGCCGGGCACCTTATCTCCGCCTACGCGCTGGGCGTGGTGGTGGGCGCCCCACTGCTTGCCGCCGTCGGTGCAAAGCTTCCGCGCAAAAATCTCGCGCTGGGCCTCATGCTGTTCTTTACTGTCGCCAACCTCACCTCTTTCCTGGCCCCTGATTACGGGACCATGCTCGTGTCACGGTTCGCGGCCGGCCTACCGCACGGCGCGTTTTTCGGCGTTGCCGCTGTCATCGCCGCCTCGCTCGTGCCCGCCACCCGCCGGGGTTGGGCCATCTCCATGGTTATGGCAGGTCTCAGCATTTCAAACGTCATCGGCGTGCCGGCGGCAACGTGGGTGGGACAAACCTACGGCTGGCGGCTGCTCTTTATCCTTGTAGGCCTCCTCGGGGCGCTGACCCTGGTGCTGATCTGGCGCTTCGTTCCCTTCCACGAGGCCCACCCTGATGCAAGCATCCGCCGGGAACTTGGGGCGCTGAAACGGCTGCAGGTGTGGCTTGCCATCATGATTGGCATCGTGGGCTTTGGCGGATTTTTTGCCACGTACACCTACATCTCCCACACGATGACCCATGTAGCCGGCCTCCCGTCCGCGCTGATTCCACTGGTGGTTGCGCTTTACGGCCTGGGCATGGTGGCCGGCAACGTGGTGGGCGGCAGGATCGCCGACAAATCAGTGATGGGAACCCTGTACAGCGTGCTGCCTGCCATCGCGGCAGCCCTGGTGGTGTACGCCATCGCCGCCCACTGGCCCTGGTCAGCGCTGGTGATGGTCTTCGTGGTGGGAGCAGCCGGGTCCATGCTTGTGCCTGCGCTGCAGACCCGCCTCCTGGATGCCTCCCCGGACGCGCCGTCCCTGGCGTCGTCCCTGAACCACGCTGCCCTCAACGTAGCCAACGCCCTGGGCGCTTTCCTGGGCGGGCTGGTCATTGCCTGGGGTTGGGGCTATGTGGCCCCCGCCCTGGTGGGCGCATGCCTGGCTGTACTGGGGCTTGGTGTTGCCCTTGCAAGCGGGATGCTGGAACGCCGAAAACCACTTGCCGCGTGAACCCTATTAGGGGCTGACGCCTGCGGGGACCTGCTGGGAACGGGCACTGGCATAGAGGCAGACCGTGGCAGCAGTGCCGAGGTTAAGGCTTTCCGCAGCTCCGTAAACCGGAACTGCCACCCTGTGGTCAGCCAGGCCCAGCTCCTCCTGGGACAACCCCTGCGCTTCATTGCCGAAGAGCCAGGCGGTGGGGGCCGCCAGGTCGTACGCGGAGTCGGGTCCTGCACCGGTAAGCCTGCGCCGGGCGTTCTCGTCCTGCAGGGCATCAAGATTGAGGGATCCGTAACCGTCCGCTGCCAGGATCCCGATCCCCCGGGCGCGGCATGACGCCGCGAGGCGGTTCACGTCGGCCCCGAGCACCACGGGGAGGTGGAACAGCGATCCCGCGGTGGAGCGGACCGCCTTGGGGTTGTAGATGTCCACGCTGGAGCCCGTGAGCACCACTGCGTCTGCTCCGGCGGAATCTGCCGCACGCAGAACGGTTCCGGCATTACCGGGATCACGGACCTCGCACAGGACGGCGATCAGGCGGGGACCGGCGTCGAGCACTTCCTCCAGCGTGACGTCCAGGAAGCGGCAAACGGCAATGACTCCCTGCGGGTTGACAGTATCCGCCATAGCGGCCAGGACGTCCTCCGTGGCAAGCCGGGCGTTCGTGCCTTCGGACAGCTCCTCGAACTCCGGAAACCGGTCCAGGCAGGCTTCGCTTGCGAAGAGCTCCATAACCAGTCCGGGGGCTCCTACGGCCACGCGCTGCTGGTGCAGCTTCAGTGCTTCGCGCACCGCTTGCGGGCCCTCAACCAGGAACTGGCTGCGCTTTAAACGGGCCGGGCGCCCGGCAAGTTTTGCCACATCCCTCACCCGATCTGCTCGGGGGTTGGAGAGTGGAAAATCCTGCGGGCGCCCAGTTTCGTTCATATAGGAAACCTTAGTGGCTAGGGCCACGGGTTCCTGAACTGCCCCTCGTCCGAGGGAAGGCAGGTACTACTGTGCAGCGGCAACCCTCTTGGCGGAGGTGTCGGCCGGCAGCGAGTCCTTGGCAACCTGGACCAGCGCAGCAAAGGCGTTGGCGTCGGAAACGGCCAGTTCGGCGAGCATGCGGCGGTCAACCTCAACCTCAGCGGCCTTCAGGCCCTGGATCAGACGGTTGTAGGTGAGGCCATTCGCGCGGGAAGCAGCGTTGATGCGCTGGATCCACAGGCGGCGGAAGTCGCCCTTCTTCTTCTTGCGGTCACCGTAGCTGTACACAAACGAGTGCAGCAGCTGCTCTTTTGCCTTGCGGTAAAGGCGTGAACGCTGTCCACGGTAGCCCTTTGCGCGTTCAAGGATAACCCGGCGCTTCTTGTGGGCGTTGACCGCCCTCTTCACACGTGCCACGTGCGTACTCCTTCGAAAATTCTGCTCCCAAGCATCTACTGCCGGAATTTCCCGGCGGCCTGAGAAGGCTTTTTGGTAGGTGACTTACACCAGGTGGTGGTCAGTCAGAAAACTTGGAAACTAGATGCCGAGCATCTTCCGGATGACCTTGGCATCGCCCTTGAAGACGATCTTGTCGCCGGCGAGGCGGCGGGTCAGCCTGGAGGACTTGTGCTCGAGGTAGTGGCGGCGGTTTGCCTGCTGGCGGCGCAGCTTGCCGCTGCCGGTCAGCTTGAAGCGCTTCTTAGCACCACTGTGGGTTTTCATCTTCGGCATGGGAACCGATCTCCTTACGTGTCCGCAGGCTGGGCCTGCAGTTCTATCGCGCAGCTGCCCCAAGGGACGGCGTGCTGGTTGCTGACTGCCGGAGGACGAACTCCGGCAGCTGTGGACTAAGTTGTCTTCTTGCCGGCCGGCTTCGGCACTGCCTTGGGGGCAGGGCGCGCGGCAGGCTTGGGTGCAGCCGGCCTGGCCACCGGCTTCGGCGGAGCAGGCACTGCTGCAGGCTTCGGCGCCGCAGCTGCCGGCTTGGCAGCTTCGGGCTTTTCCGCAGCCGGCTTGGCGGCCGGTGCTGCAGCCTTGGGTGCCGGAGCGGCAGCAGCCTTGGGTGCGGGAGCGGCAGCCTTGGGCGCAGGAGCCTTTGGAGCTTCCTGCTTCGGAGCTTCCTGCTTGGGAGCTTCCTCCTTGGCAGGTGCCACAGGTGCGGCCGGTTCGACGACGGGAGCAGCCTCCTGCTCAGGAGCCTCAGTCACTGCTTCCGGCTCCGTCGAGATGGTGAATCCCTCGGGAAGCAGGTCCGCGAGGGACTGCGTCAGCGGTGCCTGGTCGTCACCGGAAACGTCGATGCGGCCAGCTGCCTTGGCTTCGTTTTCTGCCTTGGCTTCAGCCCGCTGCGTTGCGCGGCGTGCTTCGGCTTTGGCCTCCGCCTTGTTTTTCAGGGGCCCAACCACCATGACCATGTTGCGGCCGTCGATGCGGGGGCTGGATTCGACCACGCCGACTTCAGCGACATCCTCAGCAAAGCGCTGCAGCAGCCGGATGCCCATCTCGGGACGCTGCTGTTCGCGGCCGCGGAACTGGATCATGGCCTTGACCTTGTCCCCGGCGCCGAGGAAGCGCAGGGCATGCCCGCGCTTGGTCTCGTAGTCGTGGGTGTCGATCTTCAGGCGGAAGCGGATTTCCTTCAGAACGGTGTTCGTCTGGTTCTTCCGTGCTTCACGTGCCTTGACTGCGGCCTCGTACTTGTACTTGCCGAAGTCCATCAGCTTGCACACCGGAGGCTTCGCCTGAGGTGCAACTTCAACGAGATCAAGGTCAGACTCGGCGGCCAGGCGCAGGGCATCCTCAATACGGACGATTCCTACCTGTTCACCTGCAGGGCCGACCAGCCGCACCTCGGGGACGCGGATACGCTCATTGATTCTTGGCTCGCTAATGTTAAAGCTCCTGTGTTGTTGTGGAATCCCGGCAAATAGAGAAGGCCCCCAATTGCCGGAGCAATCGAAGGCCTCAAAGATTGGCTGTGCCTGCCCCAATAAAGGACTGCACAGAGGGTGTCCGGCTGTGCCGGTTCCAATGCCAACCAGTACCCGGCAACCTTGCGTTCCATTAATTCCTTGGAACAGCGGTTGACGCGGGTGGGAGAGAACTCCGCTTGCAAACTGCATGCCATCTTACAGAAAAAATTCCCGCCAACGCAGTGAAGCGCCGGGGGAACCTTGATTGTTGGGAACAATCCCTGAAATAACGACATCCAGTCGGTCTGTGTCAAGCTTACCAGTATGAGCACCCCAGACAGTAATTCATACGTTTTCGAGCCTGCAGACGCCGGTTCCGACGTCTCCCAGCAGATCCGCGACATCTCCGAAGTGCCGGCCATCGAGGTCATCACCACCGCCGCCGTCCACCTGATGAGTGCCGCAGCGGTCAAGCTTGGCCTCGCGGCGGAAGAGAATGCCGCAGAGCTGAAGGACCTGGACGAGGCCCGGAAACTGATCACCGCCCTGGCCGGCCTGGTCACCGCCGCCGCCCCGGAGATCGGTTCCCAGCACGCCGGCCCGTTGCGCGATGGGCTGCGTTCTCTGCAGCTTGCTTTCCGCGAAGAGTCGCTGATTCCTGACGCCCCGGGCAAGGGCCCGGGCGAGAAGTACACCGGCGCGGTCAACTGACGCCGCAGCGCACAACTGAGCAGACCGCGACGGCGGGCCGACCTTTCAAGGTCGGCCCGCCGTCGTCGTCTCCCGTCCAATTCAAAGTCCGCACCGGCGGCGTGGCTTCATCCGGAAGTAAGGTCAGCGCGTGGCCCTGCGGCGCCGCTGAAGGACCATCCCCGCGAGGCACAGCGCCACGCCTGCGGCTCCCACCGCTACGAAGCCGCCGGAGGGCCCTGCCCGGTCGATGAAAACGCCCGCCAGCGGCGCCCCGAGAGCAACGCCGGCCGTGAGTGCGGAGCCATACCAGCCCATCGCCTCGCCGCGCCTCGCCTCATCCACCAGGTCCGCCACTTTCTCGGAGGCAGAGGAGAGGACCGGGGCGCAGAGGAGCCCCGGCAGGATGGCAACCAGCGCAAGCGACCAGGTGTCGTGGGCGAATCCCATGGGAATGGTCAGGGCCGCCATCCCGAGCAGGAGGATCATGGGCGGGACGGGCCGGTGCATGGCGCCGTACACCAGGCCGCCCACCACGGAGGCTGCGCACCAAAACAGGAAAACAATGCCGATTTCGGCCTGGTGGCCGCCTGTTTCGAGGGCGGCGACAATACCGACGTCGGTGCCGCTGAGGACCATTCCCGCCCCGGCGGCAACAGCGAAAAGTGCGGCGACGGTAGCGGTGAACCAGGTGAAGCTGCCGGCCACCCTGTCCTTCAGGCCGGTGCTGCGGGCAGTACGGGCGGCAGCAGGGGCCAGGTCCGCGGCAGCCTCCTGCAGGTGCGCCGGGGCTGTGGCGATGACGGCCGCCTCGGCGCGCTGCTGGTCCGCCTCGCCGTCCTCCCCGGTGGCACTGCTGCGCGTTGGCGGGTTGAACCACATCAGGAACAGGCCGGCCAGGGAGGTGCAGACGCCCACAATGGTCAGGCCCGCTACACTGAAGCCGCTGGTGGCCGCGATGGCACCCGCAGCAGGACCGATCATAAAGACCACTTCGGTGGTGATGGCGTCCAATGCGAAGGCGGTGCGGCGCTGTTCGCCTTCGGCCAGCACGCCGAGTGACTGGCGCACCACGCTGAAGATGGGCAAGGTGAGCAGTCCGCCCACGAACACCAGGGGAAGGAGCAGCTCATAGGACACGTGCGGCACGATGGACCAGATCACCGTCTCTGATACCACGGAAGGGATCAGTGCCCTGCGCAGGCCCACGGTGTCCACCCTCCGGCCGCGCCACGGAGCACCCAGGGCGATACCGATGGTCATCACGGCAGCGGCTGTACCGGCGGCTGCGTAGCCCTGGCCAAGGGTAAGCACAATATGCAAGGTCAGCAGCACCCCGGCCGCCGAGTGCGGAATACGGGCGATCAGGCCCACCAGCAGCAGCCGCCTGATGGGTTGGACGGCCAGCAACTCCCGGTAGAGAGCGAAATTCACGAAAGGATCCTTCGGTCTGCCGCAGCCGGCCGGGGATCCCCCTCCTGGCAGCAGCTAGTGGACAGCGCGCCGCAGTTTTATTTCGATGGAGTCGACCCGCTCACCAAACAATACATTCCGGGACCACAGGGCCTGCAGTCCGGCCACCAGTTGCTGAACCGCGTCGGCGTCGAGACCCTCTGCCAGGTACAGCACCACCTGCAGCTCAGGCCCGGCGCCGCCGCCGGCAACGATAGCTCCGTCAGCTGTGCGGGCAGCCACTCCCCTGCCTGGCAGGAGTTCCAGGCTCCGTACCGCCGCGAAGCCTCCTGCTGACTGGCGCATCATGGCCGCCAGTTCCGGGTCGGCGTAGGACGGAGTCCAGTCCTGCTGCTGGGCCAGCGCCCACATGGCCGGCCTGCGCACCACGAACGTTACGTCCGCCCCCGGGTCCAGAACCAGGAGTTCAGCGCCTTCGGAGACAGCCGAGAGCGCGGCCCGGGCAGCGTAGACGGCCACCGGCCGGGCTCCGGGATGCCAGGCAGCCAAGGCTGCCGCGGTGGTGAAAGCGGGCATCGCGGTCCTGCCATCTGCCGCTTTGAGCGTAACGAGGGCCATATCTGCCTGCTTGTCGGCCTGCAGGCCGCCCTGCCCCTCCCCTTCTTCGGCAAGCTGGGCAACGATCGGGATGAAGACGCGGGCGGTGGCCAGCGAGACAATGACTCCTGCTTCGTCCCCGCGCCCTGCCTGCAGGTCCGCGACGGCGGTGAGGTAGCCGGCGTCGGCCGTTCCGTCATCGTCCTCGAAGTTATGGATTTTGGCCTGGTCCCCCGCCAGGCTCCGTCCCGTCCAGGGCTGTCCGGCGGAATCAGCGGCACCACCGGCTCCTGCCAGTGCGGCGGCGATGTGTCCGGGAAGGTGGCGCCGGGGAGGGGTGCCGGATTCGTTGGTGGCCATGGAGTGACTGGATCGGCTGCCAGGCGCCTAGCGGCGGCCTGCGACGTTGAGTGCCTCGGGCAGCGTGAAGGCGCCGGCGTACAGTGCTTTACCCACGATGGCACCTTCGACACCCAAGGGAACCAGGGAACGCAGGACCTTGAGGTCATCCAGGCTGGAAATGCCGCCTGACGCCACTACGGGCTTTCCGGTCTTTTCCACCATCTGGCGGAGCAGTTCCACGTTGGGTCCCTGCAGGGTGCCGTCCTTGGTCACGTCGGTGACGACGTACCGCGCGCAGCCTGCCTCTTCGAGCCGGCCCAGGACGTCCCAGAGGTCCCCGCCCTCCTTGGTCCAGCCGCGGCCGGCCAGGGTGGTTCCGCGGACATCGAGTCCGACGGCGATCTTGTCGCCGAAGCGTTCGATGGCCCTGCGGGTCCATTCGGGGTTCTCCAGCGCCGCGGTACCCAGGTTCACGCGCGCGACGCCCAGGTCCAGGGCTGCCTCAAGGGTTTCGTCATCGCGGAGCCCGCCGGAGAGCTCAACGTTGATGTCCAGCCGGCCCACAACCTCGCGGAGCAGGTCTGCGTTGGAACCACGGCCGAAGGCGGCGTCCAGGTCAACCAGGTGGACCCATTCCGCTCCCTGCTGCTGCCAGTTCAGGGCCGCCTCCAGCGGTGTGCCGTAACTGGTTTCGCTGCCTGCTTCGCCCTGCACCAGCCGGACGGCCTGTCCATTGACGACGTCGACGGCGGGCAGCAGTTCAAGTACCGGCAGATCGATAGCGGAGTTCATCGTGATCCTCATTGTTGGGGGCAGGGGTGTGCGGCGGAGGGTAACCGGCAGCCGGCCGGCGGGCAGCTAGTTTTCCGGCAGCGTGAGCAGGTAGGCGGCCAGCAGCGCCATGCCGGCCAGGACGTAGAACGAGACCTGGGTCCAGAGCGGCTTATGCTGCTGCCGGAAGGACAGGGCGCCGCCAACCAGCAGGCCGGCGAGGCCCATCAGGATAACGGACCACATTCAGGCGCCGCCGGGAGAGGTTTCGCCGGTTTCCTCCGGCTTGCCCGTCACGGAAGGCTTGCGGAGGGCCTCCACCCAGTTGTGCAGCAAACGGGCGCCGGCGTCCCCGGACTTTTCGGGGTGGAACTGGGTAGCGCACAGTGGCCCGTTCTCAACCGCGGCGATGAACGGGGCGCCGTGCTCGGACCAGGTGACGAGGGGTGCGGCCATCCGGGGCTGGACGACGTCGAAATTCCAGTCCTGCACGCCGTAGGAGTGAACGAAGTAGAACCGTTCGTTCTCGACGCCGGCGAAGAGCTTGGACCCGTCGGGCACCTTGACGGTGTTCCAGCCCATGTGCGGGACAACTTCCGCCGGAAGGAGTTCGACCTTCCCGGGCCATTCGCCGATGCCTTCAGCTTCTGTGCCGTGTTCCACGCCGGCTTCGAAGAGCACCTGCAGTCCAACGCAGATGCCCAGGACCGGGCGGCCGCCGGCTACCCGCCGGCCGATCAGGCGGATGCCGTCCACGGCCTTAAGTTCACGCATCACGGTTTCGAAAGCACCAACGCCGGGGACAACCAGGCCGTCGGCGTTCAGGACGTCCTCGGGCTTTGAGCTGAGGATCACCTCTGCGCCTGCCCGCTCAAGGGCGCGGACTGCCGAGCGGACGTTTCCGGAGCCGTAGTCCAGCACGGTAACGGTGGGTTTTCCCTCGGGTGACGGCAGCTTCTGCGAAGCCGACGGATCAATGATGGCGCCGTCGCGCAGCACCTGGCCGCTCACAGCGCACCCTTGGTGGAAGGAATGCCCTCAACACGCGGATCGGATTCGACGGCGGCGCGGAGGGCCCGCGCGAACGCCTTGAACTGAGCCTCAACGATGTGGTGCGGGTCCCGGCCGGCAATGACGTTCATGTGGAGGCAGATCCCGGCATGGAGGGTTATCGCCTCAAAGACGTGGCGGGTGAGCGAGCCCGTGAAGTGGCCGCCGATCAGGTGGTACTCCTGGCCTGCCGGCTCACCTCCGTGAACCAGGTAGGGGCGGCCGGACACGTCAACCACCGCGTGGGCCAATGCCTCGTCCAGCGGAACGGTGGCTTCGCCGAAGCGGCGGATTCCTGCCTTGTTTCCCAAGGCCGTCCGCAGCACCTCTCCGAACGTGATGGCGACGTCTTCCACCGTGTGGTGGACATCGATGTGGATGTCTCCCGTGGCTTTCACGGTCAGGTCGATCAGCGAGTGCTTGCAGAGCGCCGTCAGCATGTGGTCGTAGAAGGGCACCGACGTATCAATGTCCGAGATGCCCGTGCCGTCCAGGTTGATCTCCACGAGCACGGAGGATTCACTCGTGGCACGCTCCATGCGTGCGGTCCGGGCCGCATTGGATCCTGTGGAACTCATGGTCAAGTGTCCTTTGGGAAGAAGGAGTGGTTCAGGGCGTCCAGCGCCGCTGCTTCAAGTCTAGGCCGGAAGCTTTGGCTGGCCGGTAAGGATACCTTCCAGGGAAGTAAGGAAGGCTGTGGTTTCCGTCTCAGTACCTGCTGTCACCCGCAGATGGCCGGGGATGCCGACGTCGCGGATCAGGACGCCCGCATCGAGCAGTTCCTGCCAGACCTGGTGGGGATTCTCCAGCCCGCCGAAGAAAACAAAATTGGAATCGGAGGCCGCCGGCTTGAGGCCCAACCGCGTCAGTCCGGCCACAATACGGTCGCGCTGCTTTTTGATGTCTTCAACATCGGCCAGCAGCGCCTCACGGTGCTGGAGGGCCGCGAGGGCAGTCGCCTGGGTTACAGCCGACAGGTGGTACGGTAGGCGCACCAGCCTCAGTGCGTCGGCAACTTCCGGAGCCGCGGCCATGTAGCCCAGGCGGGCTCCGGCGAGGGCGAAGGCCTTGCTCATGGTCCGCGAAACGATCAGCCGCTCCCGGCCCGGCAGCAGAGTCAGGGCGCTGGGCGTCCCGTCGTGTGCGAACTCGTGGTACGCCTCGTCCACGATGACGATGGTCTGGCTGGCCTGCCCGGCCTCGTAGACGGCCTCCACCACATCGAGCCCCAAACCTGTTCCCGTAGGGTTGTTCGGCGAGCAGAGGAAAACAATGCTGGGCTGCAGCTCCTTCACTTGGAGTGCTGCCGATTCTGCACTGAGGCCGTAGCCGTCAGCGCGTTGGCCCACAATGTATTCCGTGTCCGTGCCACTGGCGAGCAAGGGGTACATGGAGTACGTAGGCGGGAAGCCCAGCGCGGTGCGGCCGGGACCACCGAAAGCCTGGAGAATCTGCTGGAGTACTTCGTTGGAGCCGTTGGCCGCCCAGACATTCGACTCGTCCAGGCCATGCCCCAAGTATTCCGCCAGGGCCTTGCGCAGCTCCGTGAACTCGCGGTCCGGGTAACGGTGGAGGCCTGCGGCCGCTTCCGTAACGGCGGCGGTGATGGCGGCACGTACGTTCTCAGGGACGCCATGGGTGTTCTCGTTAACGTTGAGGAGGATAGGGACGTCCAGCTGGGGTGCGCCGTAGGGGGTAAGCCCACGAAGGTTGCTGCGGAGGGGTAACCGGTTGAGGCGCTCTAGCTGGTCATTCACCTGAACAGTTTAGTGCCAGCCCGGGGAGCCGGAAAATATGACGGCTTCCCGTTCGCGCTGAGCGGTCCTTCGCGCCGGGCCCGTCAACGCCCTGTCCGCGTTGGCCTTCGGCAGCCGGCGGGTGAGCGGCACCTACCGGGTGGGGACGTACAACTGTTGCCCCGGGAAGACCGCGCCGCCGGTCAGGTTGTTCAGTTGGACGATGTCAGCCACGACGTCACGCGCATCCCGCTCCGGGGCAACGCTCCCGGCGATAGCCCACAAGGATTCCCCTGCCTGGACGGTAACGGTAACGGCAGGGGTAACGGACAGGTCAGCCGCCGAATCGGAGGCCTTTGCCGGCGAGTTGAAGAATCCGGCCAGGGAAAGCATCAGGGCCGCGAGCAGGACCAGGGGAATGCCGATCAGGACGATCTTCCCGCGGCGCGTCAGGCGCAGGGGCGGCAGGGGCACAGGCCGCTCCTCCGGCCTGGGCTCAGGCCCGGACAAGTAGTGCACTGAAAATGAATCCCGCGAAGCAGATGTAGCTGACATGACTTAGCCCTCCTGGACCGTACTGTGCTGCCCGATATTCCCCTCCGAAGCCGCCGCCTTGGCAGCCCTTGCCGCCTGTTTTCGAATGGCTTCGACCGGAGTAGAACAAATGTTCGAACTTTGCTTCCTCTGTTTTAGCACTTATCAACGAACATTGTCGAGACTCGCTAGAACAAATGTTTGAAAAAGCAATGTGGCTGGCCTAGTTTTGAGAGAAAGAACAACCACTCTGAAAGTTGATCAGCAGGGTCTGACAATTCCGG
Organism: Arthrobacter sp. K41; assembly: GCF_059089645.1. Classification (NCBI taxonomy): domain Bacteria; kingdom Bacillati; phylum Actinomycetota; class Actinomycetes; order Micrococcales; family Micrococcaceae; genus Arthrobacter; species Arthrobacter sp. K41. The sequence goes on from NZ_JBNHEW010000003.1 coordinate 42,030, forward strand.
CGTGAACTTCAGGTCCGGGCCACAGGAGTCCGGGGCAACCGAAAGGCATTGGCGAATATGGCAGCAGCAGCCGCCGGGGGCAGGGCAACCTCCCAACCGAAGAAGACCGCCAAGGGCCTGACGCCGCGGCAGAAAAGGATCCTCGAGACCATCCAGCGCTCGGTCAATGACAACGGGTATCCGCCGTCCATGCGCGAGATCGGTGACACCGTGGGCCTGGCAAGCCTGTCCAGCGTCACGCACCAGCTTTCGCAGCTGGAAAAGCTTGGCTACCTGCGGCGCGATCCCAAGCGGCCGCGCGCCATGGAAGTGTTGATGCCCCTTACCCTCGACGGTGGCTCATCCAAGCAGGCGGCGGAGCCTGCCCCTTCCCTTCAGGGGGGCGGCACCGTCACCGTTCTTCCCACCGCCATGGACACAGCCATGGTCCCCCTTGTGGGCAGGATTGCTGCCGGTGGTCCCATCCTGGCTGACCAGCAGGTGGAGGACGTCCTGCCGCTCCCCCGCCAGCTCGTGGGCCAGGGGGAACTGTTTATGCTCAAGGTGGCCGGTGATTCCATGGTGGACGCTGCCATCTGCGACGGCGACTGGGTGGTGGTCCGCCGCCAGGCAGATGCGGCCAATGGAGATATTGTTGCTGCCCTGCTTGACGACGAAGCCACTGTTAAGACTTTCCGTCAGCGCGACGGCCACACCTGGCTGCTCCCCCAGAACACCCAGTACGAGCCCATCCTTGGCGACCACGCCACCATCATGGGCAAGGTAGTGTCGGTGCTCCGCTCGCTTTAAACGGCCCCGGAGTTCGAACTCACCTGTGCCTCCAGCTATGAGCGCCCCGGCCCGTCAGCCGTGGCGCTCAAATCTTTTCCTTGGCCAGCCTCTCCAGCGCCGCCATGGCTGTTTTCCTGTCCGTAGTGGACCAGAACGGCGGCAGGGCACCGCGGAGGAATCCGGCGTAGCGCTCCGTGGCCAGCCTGGAGTCAAGCACCGCCACCACGCCTTTATCCCCGGTTGACCGGATCAGCCGTCCGGCGCCCTGTGCAAGCCGGATGGCAGCGTGGGTGGCCGAAACTGACATGAAGCCGTTGCCTCCCGCCTGCGCCACTGCCCGGGACCGGGCTGTCATCAGGGGATCATCGGGCCGGGGGAAGGGAATCCGGTCGATGACCACCAGGCGGCAGGAGCCCCCCGGAACGTCCACGCCCTGCCACAGGGACATCGTGCCGAACAGGCAGGTGTCAGGTTCGTCCGCAAACTGCTTCACCAGGGCCGTCATGGTGGAGTCGCCTTGGCACAGGATGGTCATTCCCAGCTTGGGCCGCAGTGCGTCCGCCGCTTCTTCTGCCGCCCGCCGGGAAGAAAACAGGCACAGCGCCCCGCCGTTTGAGGCCCTGATCAGGGCCTCAAGTTCGGCCAGCGCTTCCGGGGATGCTCCGCGGCCGGGCTTGGGCAGGTGGCCCGCCACGTACAGAATTCCCTGCCTGGGATAGTCAAAGGGCGATCCCACATCAACGCCCGTCCAGCTGGGCGCCCCCTCTCCCACCAGCCCCAGCCCGCCGGCGGCGGGCTCAAAGGCTGAACCGATTGCCAGGGTGGCGGAAGTCAGCACCACAGTGTGGTTCGCGAACAGGCCCTCGCGCAGCCGCCCTGCCACGGACAGCGGCGCAATATTGATCAGCGCGGGAGCTGTTTCGTCGGGCTGGGAGTACCCCTGCTGGGGGTCAAAGGAACTGGCGCGGGAAAACCAGACCACTTCCCGGTTCTCCCGGGCGGCGAGGAGACGTTCACACAGTTCCAGGATGAGCATCAGCCGGGAGCGCGCCAGTTGCCTCCCGCCGTCGGCAGTGGTGCTGCTGTCCCCCTTGGAGTCGGAAAGTGCGGCGCGGCAGGCTTCACGCAACTGGTCCACGCAGTCCAGCTGCTCATCGTTGAGGCCATTGGGGAGCAGTCCATTGGAAACTCCGGCAAGGGCGGCTTCAAGGTTGGCGGCAGCCGCACTAAGGGCATCCACGGTAATGGCCGTATGCTTGCGCGCTCCCGCAGCTGCGGCATGGACCATGGCCACCGAGAGCTGCCCCGAAACGGCGCCGGTAACCCTGTCCTGGAGTTCGTGTGCCTCGTCAACCACAACGACGTCGTATTCGGGCAGCACCGCGAGGCCTTCGAAGGCACTGACGGCGAGCATGGCGTGGTTGGTGACCACGACGTCGGCTTCGGCGGCGTCCTGGCGTGCGAGTTCGCTGAAGCATTCTGCTGCCATGGGGCACTTCTGGGCGCCCAGGCACTCCATCGAGGTCACCGAGACCTGCCGCCAGGCCCGGTCAGTGACACCGGGCAGGAGCTCATCACGGTCTCCCGTAGTGGTCTTCTCCGCCCATTCCCGCAAGCGGACCACTTCCTTGCCCAGCTGGGAAGCGGGACCGCCCACAGCTGCAGCAAAGTGCGGGACACTGGTGTCCTCGCCGAGCGCAAACAGCTGGCCCTCTGCAGGTTCCTCGGAGGGAAACCCGCCTTCGAGCTTGTGCCGGCAGACGTAGTTGGACCGTCCCTTGACCAGCGCCACCTTCACCGGCCGGTCCAGCGCCGGCGTGATGGTTTTCAGGAGCCGGGGAATGTCCCTGCCCACAATCTGGGTCTGCAGGGCAAGCGTCGCCGTAGAGACCAGGGCGGGCTTGTCGCTCTCGAGGGCATGGGCAATGAGCGGTATCAGGTACGCCAGTGACTTGCCCGTACCCGTCCCGGCCTGGACCAGCAGGTGGTCGCCCGTTTCAATCGCGCGTGCCACCTGCCGGGCCATCTCATGTTGCCCACTGCGGCTTTGCCCGCCCATGCCGGCAACGGCACGGTCAAGCAGGTCAATGACAAACTGCTCGCCGGCCGTGCCTGTGGCTTCGTCAGCCACGAGGTCAGTCATTGCTGACGAATGATTCCAGTTCAGCCGCGAGGCCCTCCCGGACTTTAACTACTGCCCGGGTACCGGCTTCATCGTGGTCAACACTGATGATCTCTGCGTCTGACTCGTGCAGCTTGCTGACCAGGTCCCCGCGGTCGTAGGGAATGAGCAGCTCGAGCTTGACGGACGGGCGCGGAATCGACTCGCTGATCGCCTTCAGGAGTTCGGGGATGCCCTCTCCTGTCCGGGCCGAAACCACAACGTGGCGCGGCTCGCGCTGCTTCAGCCGTTCCACCACAAAGGGATCTGCGGCGTCGGCCTTGTTGAGGACGATGATCTCCGGGACCTTGCGTGCGTCCACTTCGCTGAAGACCTTGCGGACGGCGGCAATCTGGCCCTCGGGGTCCGGGTGCGAGACGTCAACGACGTGAAGGATCAGGTCCGAGTCCGCAACCTCCTCGAGGGTGGAGCGGAACGCCTCCACCAGCTGGGTGGGCAGGGAGCGGACAAATCCGACGGTGTCCGCCAGCGTGTAGCCCAGCCCGTCGGCAGTTTCGGCTTTGCGCACCGTGGGGTCCAGCGTGGCGAACAGTGCGTTCTCCACGAGCACCCCGGCGTCCGTGAGGCGGTTCAGCAGTGAGGACTTGCCGGCGTTGGTGTACCCGGCAATGGCCACCGAGGGCACTTCATTACGACGGCGGTTGGCCCGTTTCGTCTCCCGGGCGGGCTTCATCGCGGCGATCTCGCGCCGGAGCTTGGCCATGCGGGTGCGGATCCTTCGGCGGTCCAGCTCGATCTTCGTCTCACCGGGACCACGAGAACCCATACCCGCCGCTGCGCCGCCCACCTGGCCACCGGCCTGGCGGGACATCGATTCGCCCCAGCCGCGAAGGCGGGGCAGGAGGTACTCGAGCTGCGCGAGCTCCACCTGCGCCTTGCCTTCCCGGCTCTTGGCGTGCTGGGCGAAAATGTCCAGGATCAGCCCGGTCCGGTCAATCACCTTGACCTTGACGATGTCTTCAAGGCCACGGCGCTGGGACGGGGCCAACTCGGCATCAACCACAACGGTGTCGGCGCCGGTGGACATCACGATGTCCTTCAGTTCAAGTGCTTTGCCCGAGCCCAGAAACGTACCCGGATCGGGCTTGTCACGGCGCTGCACGAGGCCGTCCAAGACCTCGGAACCGGCTGTTTCGGCGAGGGCGGCCAGCTCGCGCAGCGAGTTCTCCGCGTCTGCAAGGGTTCCCTCGGACCAGATGCCGGCGAGGACGACGCGTTCCAGGCGGAGCTGCCGGTATTCGACTTCGGTGACATCTTCCAGTTCCGTGGAAAGGCCTGCCGTGCGCCGAAGGGCGCGGCGTTCCTCGAGGTCCTGCTGGTCGCCGTCGTACGTCGTGTGTTCTTCGTCCAGGCGGGATATGGCCTGGGCCTTGCCCAGTACAGGCCTTCCGTCGCCGCGGCCTGAATCACCTGGCGTGCTGACGGCTTTCGCCGGTACGTCCTTGGAAAGAATCCGGTCGATCACGGCCTGGATTTCCTCAGGGCTCATGTCCTGGGCGGCTGGATCGGATCCGGTGTTGGGCTGGCTGGTCATGGTCTCCTTTGAAGATTCGGCAGTTCCAGAATAGTGCCGATTGTTGGTGCTTGGGGAAGTATTCGCGCTGGGCTGACGGCCTGCGGTCATGCAGTTCTCCTGGTTCGTTTTCGCCGGCCGGAAAAAAGCGGACGGCAGTGGCGGCCACATTCCAAGGGAAGTGGCGAAAATGAGGGAGCCGGAGAATCGGCGAGGGAGACAGCGGGAAGCTGACCTTCGAATCGTGTCCGGCGGCCGGAACATACGCCTGCGCGTGGTCCGGTGCACTGTGCGGAAGGATAATTACCTGCGTCGCTGTGGGACAAGGCTGCGGGACGGGCAAGGCCCGTGCCGGCTACTCGAAGATCAGGAACATGGTTTCAACCCTAGCAGAGCAGCAAAGCGCAGGGTTTCACTTTACGCTGCAAGGGGAACTACTCTGGCGAGTTATGGAGTCCGCACACTATTTCAGCGCATCCCCCGCCGGCCCGTTCACGCGGAAACCCCTAACGGTTGAACTTGCAGGGGAAACGCGCCGGCTGCAGACCTCCTCAGGCATTTTCAGCCCGGATGGAATCGACAAGGGAACCGCCGTGCTCCTGGCCGAAGTTCCGGCGCCCGCTGCTGCCGGGAACCTGCTGGACATCGGCTGCGGATGGGGTCCGGTTGCGCTCACCATGGCGCTGCGTGCACCGCAGGCAAGGGTTTACGCCGTGGATGTCAATGAACGGTGCATCACGCTCACTAATGAGAACGCCGCGGCGCTGGGACTGACCAATGTGGTGGCGAGCACTCCCGAAGCTGTGGATCCGGAGCTGCGTTTCGACACCATCTGGTCGAACCCGCCGATCAGGATCGGCAAGGACGAACTGCACTCGCTCCTGAAGCTGTGGCTGCCGCGCCTGGCGCCGGGGGGAACGGCGTGGCTGGTGGTGCAGAAGAACCTGGGCTCGGATTCGCTTCAGCGTTGGCTGGCGGCAGAACTGGATGAATCCTTCAGCGTAAGCCGGGAATCGACGTCCAAGTCCTTCCGGATCCTGAAGGTCAGGAAAGCGTCCCAGTTGCCACAATAACGGCGGGCCCGCTCAGCTCGACGTGTTCGTGTCCCCCCGGCCCGGCAAAGAATTTGACGCCCACCACGCCTCCTGGAACGTGCACCTCCCAGGTGTCAGGGGCCTCGGCTCCTGCCCAGTGCCGGATAGCCACGGCTGCGGCGCAGGCTCCCGTTCCGCATGACTGGGTCTCCCCCACACCGCGTTCGTGCACGCGCATTGTGACTGACCCGACGCCGTCATGCACCAATGGTTCGGAGGGAACCACAAACTCCACATTGGTGCCGTTGACCGGTACCGGATCAACCACGGGTGCGGTAAAGAGGCGGGTGCCGGCGAGTTCCGACAGTTCTGCCAGGGCAACCACGGTGTGGGGGTTGCCCATACTGATTGACAAGGCGGGACGGGGAACTTCCAGTCCTTCTGCTGTGACCAGTGAATCCATCGCCTTGGCGGTGGCCTCGCCCGGAAAGATGAACTCCCAAGGGCCCATGTCCACGGCGTAGTCCTCACCTGTCCGAATCACCGTCTTTGCCCCGCCGCGGGTGCCAATGGTGAGCGCCCCGCCGTCGGGCAGGTCAACCAGACCCTCGGTGCGCAGGAAGTGGACGAAGACCCGAACGCCGTTGCCGCACATTTCCGACAGTGATCCGTCACCGTTGCGGTAATCCATAAACCACTCTGCCTCGGGCGTCACGGCCAGCAACTCGCGCCCCTCGGGCAGGAAGCGTGACGGGACGGCGCGAATGAGCCCGTCTCCGCCGATACCGCGGTGGCGGTCGCACAAGGCCGCCACCTGCTCGGCGGCAATGGTATGCCTGCCCTCCTGATCGGCCACCAGGACGAAATCGTTGCCGGTGCCGTGCCCCTTCGAGAAGCGGAGCCCACCCAGGGTGCTGTAAGCGTGCGCAGTGGTGGCGGCAAGGGTTGCGTTCATGGTTTCAAGGGTACCGGCCGGAAAGAGCAGGCCTGAACGCGTGTGTGGATGCCTACCGGCTGAGTGCTGCTGCTTCGGAGAGCAGGTGCGGATCCTGCCAGTCCAACCACTTAACCCTGGGATCGGCACGGAACCAGGTCAACTGCCGGCGGGCGAACTGGCGGGTTGCCACGATAGTCTCCTCCGCGGCTTCGGGGACCGTTGATTGACCGTCGATGACCCTCAGGAATTGGGAGTATCCCAGGGCCCGGGGCGCTGTTTTGCCCTCCCGGAGCCCTTGCTTCTCCAACCGTTCCACTTCGGCGAGCAGGCCGTTCTCCACCATCCGGTGAACCCGGAGGGCGAGCCGCTCGCGGAGCTGGTCGCGGTCGACGGTGAGGCCTATCTGGACCGCGGGCTGGAAGTACTCGCGCCGGGGCATGAAGGAACTGAACGGCCGGCCGGTGAGTTGATGGACCTCCAGGGCGCGGATGATGCGTCTGTCGTCTGCGAGCCTGCCTGCGGACACTGGGTCGACTTTTTCAAGCCGGGCCAGCATCGCCCCGGCGCCCCGGACCGCCAGCTCATCCTCAAGCTGCTTCCGCAGCCGCGGGTCTGTCCCCGGGAACTCAAGGATGTCGAGGGCAGCCCGCACGTACAGGCCGGAGCCGCCGGCGAGGATGGCGCGCTTGCCGCGTGCGTGGATGTCCGCGACAACGTCACGCGCCTGCTGCTGGAACCTGGACACGCTGGCTTCGTCGGTGACGTCCAGGATGTCCAGGAGGTGATGCGGCACTCCCCTGCGTTCAGCAGGCGTGATTTTCGCTGTGCCGATGTCCATGCCGCGGTAGAACTGCATGGCGTCGGCGTTGATGACTTCGCCGTCCAGCTCGAGGGCGAGGCCTACGGCGAGGTCGGACTTACCCGAACCCGTAGGACCGACGACGGCGATGACCGGCGGGGAGCCCACGGATCAGCCCGTGCGTACAGGCAGCGAAGGCATCCCGAGGGATACGCCGGCGCGGCCGTTGGCAGCACCCGGTGTGGGTGCGCCGCAAGAGTCTGCCTGGGACCTCTCCCACGCGTCGCCGGCGCGGGAGCGGCGCAGGCTGTAATCCTCGAGGGTGGGGTCGGCGACGAGGTGGAAGGAAGCGGCCTCGGTGATGGTGACGGTGACAAGATCGCCCGGGCGGGGGGCAGGGGCGCCATCCGGTACAGAGAAATGCACCAGCCGCTGATCCTGGGACCGTCCGGACAGCCGGTGGGTTTCTCCGGCTTTGCGCCCCGACTGGGCGGTGACCATAACCTCTACGCGGCGGCCAAGCTGTTTCCGGTTCTCCTCAGCGGCGATCCGGTCCTGCAACGCGGTGAGCCGCTCGAAGCGCTCCTGCACGATGGCCTTCGGCAACTGGTCCGGCAGGTCCGCGGCAGGTGTTCCGGGGCGCTTGGAGTACTGGAAAGTGAAGGCGGTGGCGAACCGGGACTGTTCCACCACATCCAGGGTGGCCTGGAAATCCTCTTCCGTCTCGCCGGGAAATCCGACGATGATGTCCGTGGAGATGGCTGCATGGGGAATTTTTTCCCGGACCTTGTCGAGGATGCCGAGGAACTTCGTGGACCGGTAGGAGCGCCTCATGTCCCGCAGGACCTTGTCCGAGCCGGATTGCAGCGGCATATGCAACTGCGGCATCACGTTGGGCGTTTCGGCCATGGCATCGATAACGTCGTCGGTAAAAGCGGCAGGGTGAGGGCTGGTGAAACGGACCCGTTCGAGTCCCTCGATTGCCCCACACGCCCGAAGGAGCTTCGAGAACGCCTGCCGGTCGCCGAACTCCACGCCGTAGGAGTTGACGTTCTGGCCGAGGAGCGTGACTTCGATGGCACCGTCATCCACCAGGGCCTGGATCTCAGCGAGAATGTCCGCGGGGCGGCGGTCCTTTTCCTTGCCGCGCAGGGCGGGGACGATGCAGAACGTACAGGTGTTGTTGCAGCCCACGGATATGGAGACCCAGCCCGAGTAGACGGAGTCGCGCTTGGTGGGCAGCGTGGAAGGGAAGACGTCCAGCGATTCGAGGATCTCCAGTTGCGCCGCATCGTTGTGCCGGGCCCTGTCCAGCAGTGCAGGCAAGGCACCGACGTTGTGGGTACCGAAGACGGCGTCCACCCAGGGCGCCTTCTTCAGGATGGTTTCCCTGTCCTTCTGCGCCAGGCAACCGCCGACGGCGATCTGCATGCCGGGGTTGGCTGCCTTCACCGGGGCCAGGATCCCGAGGTTGCCATAGAGCTTGTTGTCAGCGTTCTCGCGGACAGCGCAGGTGTTGAACACCACCACATCCGCCTGCGCACCAGCTGCCGGAACATAGCCTGCGTCCTCCAGCATGCCGGCCATGCGCTCTGAATCGTGCACGTTCATCTGGCAACCGAAGGTGCGCACTTCATACGTGCGGGCCTTCTCTTGGCCGGGAACCGCGGCGGGGGAAGGCTGGGCCGCGGCGCGGGCCTCTGACGGGTTGGTGCCGGAAAGAGGGGAAGGAATGGTCAAACTCACCTGTTAAGGGTACCGGTTCGGTGGCTGGCCGGTGTCAGCGGCAGCATGGGCATCAAGGACCTCGGTGACGATGCGGAAGGCCTGTGAGGGCTGGTATCCCTTGCGGGCCAACATGGACGCCAGCCGGCGCGTGACTTTGTCCCGCTCCGCCCGGTCCCCGAGGTCCATCCCCGGACGCAGTTTCCGCTCCACCAGGCTGCGGGCAGCAGCCTCTTCATCAGCGTCCGAGAGCTGCTCAAGGGCCACGGCCGCGGTTTCCGGGTCTACGCCTTTATCCGCGAGCTCCCGCCGAAGCGCCCCTTTCGCCAGTTTCCGGGACTGGGACCGGCTCCGGACCCACATGTCCGCGAATTCGGCGTCATTGATGAGCCGCGCTGCCTGGAACTTGTCCAGCACGGCCTCGGCAACGTCCTCCGGAACATTCTTCTCAGCAAGCTTGCGGGCAAGCTGCAGCCTGCTTTTCGCCGAGGCGGCGAGCTGCCGGTATACGATCGCCTGGGCGACCGAAACCGGATCCGGTTCAGGGTCCGCGGCAACCGGTGAGGCTGCGTCCGGTCCATCCTGGAACTGGTTCGAAGACGAAGCAGCGCGCCGCCCGCCGGTTCCGGCCCGGCGGGGACGCGCACTTTCAGTACTGGTCAAAGGCTAGAACCCGTCAACGGCTTTCAGCTTTGGCGAGTCCTTGGACTCGGGCTCCGCCGGCTTCACGCCAACACCGAGCTTTTCCTTGATCAGGCGCTCAAGCTCGGCAGCCAGCTCCGGGTTGTCACGGAGGAACCTGCGCGAGTTTTCCATGCCTTGGCCCAGCTGGTCTCCGTCGTAGGTGAACCAGGAGCCGGACTTCTTGATGATCCCGTGCTCCACGCCCATGTCGATGATGCCGCCCTCGCGGGAGATGCCCTGGCCGTAGATGATGTCGAACTCTGCGATCTTGAAGGGCGGGGCCATCTTGTTCTTGACGATCTTGGCCTTGGTTCGGTTACCGACCGAGTCGGCACCTTCCTTGAGCGTCTGGATGCGGCGCACGTCAATACGGATGGAGGCGTAGAACTTCAGCGCCTTACCACCGGTGGTGGTTTCAGGGGAACCGAAGAAGACACCAATCTTTTCACGGAGCTGGTTGATGAAGATCGCCGTGGTTTTGGTCTGGCTCAGCCGGCCAGTGATTTTACGCAGGGCCTGGCTCATGAGGCGGGCCTGGAGGCCTACGTGGCTGTCACCCATGTCGCCTTCGATTTCCGCGCGGGGCACCAGGGCGGCGACGGAGTCGATGACGATGACGTCCAGGGACCCCGAACCGACCAGCATGTCCATGATCTCCAGGGCCTGTTCACCCGTGTCCGGCTGGGAAACCAGGAGCGCATCCGTGTCCACGCCGAGCTTTGCCGCGTATTCAGGATCGAGGGCGTGCTCGGCGTCGATGAAGGCTGCTATGCCGCCCTGGCGCTGGGCGTTTGCCACGGCGTGGAGGGCCACGGTGGTCTTACCCGAGGATTCCGGCCCGTAAATTTCCACGACGCGGCCACGGGGCAGGCCTCCAATTCCCAGGGCAACATCCAACGCAATGGACCCGGTAGGGATAACCTCGATCGGGGCCCGGACTTCGTCCCCGAGCCGCATGACTGAGCCTTTACCGAACTGCTTATCGATCTGGGCCAGCGCTGCTTCGAGCGCTTTTGCACGATCCGGGGCTGCCGCCATGGTTCACACCTCTAATGCTTTCTCGCTTTGGAGTGGCCTCAGTGGCCGTTTCTTGGTCATCTCTGACGCTAATGGGACCCACTGACATTCCGGCCGGATAACGGCGGCTATGTGGAAAACCCGCTGGGAAAAGCATATCTTTACCCGAACAGATATTCGAACAGCGGCGCGGCGTGTCAGGAGAAAAGCGCTTATTCCGGCCGCGGTTTGATGTCCCTGCCCAGCCGGCGCTCGGCCGGAACGTCCTGGACGTCACAGACCGCCAGCCACACCTTCCGCGGCTCCACGCCCGCGGCCAGCGCCTGGTCCGCGGTGCGTCCGCCCACCCCGGCAAGGACCAGGGTATTGCTGAGGACCCGCGAGTACCCGGCGCCGAATTCGTCATCCATGAGTCGCCAATAGTCGCTGATTCGCACCAGAAAAGTCTCTCACGATCCAGCCCCCTTAGAATTGTTGCCATGAGCAACTCCCCTGCCGTCCCGCCGGCGCACGGCCTCAAAGATGATGCAACCGTGGACGCGGCGCTGCAGAACGTGGAACATCAGATCAGTCTTTTCTGGCGGCGCGCACGGGCGATTTCCAATCAACTCTCCCGCCAGGTCCACCCGGACATGGAACCTGCCGCTTACGGCCTGCTGACGGTCATCCGGCGGGAGGGTCCCATCAGGCTGACTGACCTGGCGATGAACATCGGCGTGGGCAAACCTTCCGTAAGCCGGCAGATTGCCTTCCTGGAAAGCATCGGACTCGTGTCCAAGGAAGCTGACCCGCTCGATGGGCGGGCGCAGGCCATCCGGCTCACCCCCAAGGGCGAGGAAAAGATGCACCAGGTCCAGGATGCCCGGCGGCAGGTTTTCCGGGAACGTCTCGGTGAGTGGCCGGTGGAGGACCTGCAGGAGCTGGCCCGTTTTATGTCGAAACTGAATGCGACGTACGAGCGCGACGGGTTCCCGCACGACGGGCCCGCAACCGCCGGGGACAAGTAGGACGGCAGCGGCAGAACCTGCCGGGCAGGACGGCCAGGCCCCGCAGCGCAGCCGAAAGCGGGACACAGCCGAACACAACTGAAGCCTCCGGCACACCGCCGGAGGCTTCACATGTTGCAGGGCTGGCTGGTGGTGGTTCAGCCCTTACCGGGCGCCTGAGAACAGGCCCGTTGAAAGTTCGTCGTTCAGTTCAGTGTTGAGGTCGCCGTCGAGGTCACGACCATAACGCTGGGAGAATTCCTGGGGTACGGTGTCCGGGACGGCAACGCCTTCGGCAACTGCCACACGGTCGCTGACCTCACGAAGCATGCTGGACAAGGGGACGTCCAGGGCCGAGCAGATCGAAGACAGCAACTCTGAGGATGCTTCCTTCTGGCCGCGCTCTACCTCGCTGAGGTAACCCAGGGAGACACGGGCGCTGTGCGAAACTTCACGGAGCGTGCGCCCCTGACGCTGGCGAACATCGCGCAGGACATCACCAATTTCGTGACGAAGTACAACCATCTTGCGCTCCTTCTGTTCGCTCTTAGCCTGATCGGCGAGGCCCACATCCTTCCAGCGGACAACGCCGTTTACGGATACGGGCTGCTTTACCATCTGTATCGCCTTGCTCCTCATAGTCCGGTCCGCGGTGAAGCGGGCCATTGGTGTTTTCATCCTAGGCGCCCCCGCTCTGCGGAAGCGACACAATGTAATAACTAATCGGTACCGGCTTTTGTTCCCACCAACTTTACAGGCCGGTAACTTCAGGAAGCCAGGACTTCGAGGAGCCTTTCCAGGGCCGCCCCGCACGCCTGGCCGCGTATATCGGCGCGGCTCCCGGTAAAGGAATACCCGAAGCTGTTTGTTCCCGTACCCGTAGCTATGCCGATATACACGGTTCCTACCGGCTTTCCGTCGTGCGCTTCGGGTCCCGCCACCCCGGTGGTGGAGATACCGATGTCGGCGCCCAGGGCCGTCCGGGCACCGGCCGCCATGGCAGCGGCAACACCGCCGTCAACGGATCCGACGTCGGCCAGGAGTTCGCGGGATACCTTCAGGACGTTTTCCTTGACGGAGTTCTGGTAGGCCACCACGCCGCCCTGCAGCATTCCCGAAGCTCCCGGGGTGTCGGCGAGGACAGCGGACACCATGCCTGCAGTCAGCGACTCGGCCGTGGCGACGGTGCGGCGCATCTCCAGCGCCTTGCTGACCGCACGCTGGGACAGATGGTGAAGCGACACGTGGTGAAGGTCGGTCATGCCTGTTCCTGCCCGTTGGCCGTGCGCTGCACCTTGCCCTTGGACCGCAGGCGCAGCGCCTCAACAACGTACTCGACGCCGGTCCACACCGTAATCAGCACAGCCACCATCATCACGGCGAAAGCTGCCCAGCCAAGCCAGGGCGCGATGGCTGCCAGCGGCAGGAGGTAAAGGAAGATGGCGGCGGTCTGGACGACGGTTTTGAGCTTGCCGCCGCGGGAAGCCGGGATGACGCCATAGCGGATGACAAAGAAACGCAGGGCCGTGATGCCCCATTCGCGGACCAGGATCACCAATGTGACCCACCAGGGCAGTTCGCCAAGTACGGACAGCATCACCAGTGCAGAACCGATGAGCAGCTTGTCCGCGATGGGATCAGCGATCTTGCCGAAGTCGGTTATGAGGTTCCGGCTCCTGGCGATGTCGCCGTCGAGCTTGTCCGTGTAAATCGCGACGGCGAACGCAGCCGCCGCTGCCCAGCGCCAGGGCCCTGCCTCGCTGTCCAGGCCCGGCGCGTCCAGGATCAGGAACCAGACGAAGAACGGCACCAGCGCGATGCGGAGCATGGTCAGGACATTGGGAAGGTTCCAGACCCCGGCACGGCCATGGCCGGCGGCGGTTGCATCGGTGCTAGTCACCTTTCTAGGCTACATTCTTTGGGCTAGCGCCCGGTCAGGGACCAGGCGTCTTCGGAGCCGTCCTAGTCGTCATAGCCGCCCGGCGCGGAGTCCGAGCCGTCGTAATATTCAACATTCTGCTTCCGCTGGTCCAGGTCCGCGGCCACGAGATCTTCCGCATAGCCGCCCTGGGCGATGTTGGAGTTGGCGTTGTCGCTGAGGGCTGCAGTCTGGGCGTCCGGCGTTTTCGGCGCCTCCTGGCCCTTCATGGCGGCAAGGACCGGGGCAAGGTCGTCCGGCTTCACGAGGACATCGCGGGCTTTGGAACCTTCGGAGGGACCCACCACGCCCCGGGATTCGAGCAGGTCCATCAGGCGGCCTGCCTTGGCGAAACCAACCCGCAGCTTCCGCTGCAGCATGGACGTGGAGCCAAACTGTGTGGTGACCACCAGTTCGGTGGCCTGCAACAGCACTTCGAGGTCGTCCCCGATGTCGTCATCGATCTGCTTCTTGGGGGCTTCGGCGGCGACGTCATCGCGGTAGGTGGCCTGGAGCTGTCCCTTGACGTGTTCGACAACCTTGTGGATTTCCGACTCCGTGACCCAGGCGCCCTGGACGCGCATGGCCTTGGAAGCGCCCATGGGCAGGAAGAGGGCGTCACCCTGGCCAATTAGCTTTTCCGCGCCCGGCTGGTCAAGGACCACGCGGGAGTCGGTGACGGAGGAGGTGGCAAAAGCCATCCTGGAGGGAACGTTGGCCTTGATCAGGCCGGTGACGACGTCAACGGAGGGACGCTGGGTGGCCAGGACCAGGTGGATGCCCGCGGCGCGGGCGAGCTGGGTGATACGGACGATCGAGTCTTCCACGTCGCGGGGCGCCACCATCATGAGGTCCGCGAGCTCGTCCACGATCACCAGCAGGTACGGGTACGGGCGGATGACGCGCTTGGAGTCAACCGGCGGGTGGACCTTGCCCGCGCGGACGGCCTTGTTGAAGTCGTCGATGTGCTTGAAGCCGTAATTGGCGAGGTCGTCGTACCGGGCGTCCATCTCGCGGACCACCCACTGGAGCGCCTCGGCGGCCTTCTTGGGATTGGTGATGATGGGCGTGATGAGGTGCGGGACGCCTTCGTAGGCGGTGAGTTCCACGCGCTTGGGGTCCACCATCACCATGCGCACCTCGTCCGGGGTGGCGCGCATGAGGATGGAGGTGATCATCGAGTTCACGAAGGAGGACTTACCGGCACCGGTGGCGCCGGCCACCAGCAGGTGGGGCATCTTGGCGAGGTTGGCCACCACGTATCCGCCCTCAACGTCCTTGCCTACACCCATCACCATAGGGTGGTCGGTGCGGCGGGCGTTCTGGCTGCGCAGCACGTCGCCCAGGGAGACGGTCTCACGGTCCGTGTTGGGGATCTCGATGCCGATGGCGGATTTGCCCGGGATGGGGCTGAGGATCCGCACGTCGCTGGAGGCCACTGCGTAGGAGATGTTCTTGGACAGCGCGGTGACCCGTTCCACCTTGGTTCCCGGGGCCAGTTCGATCTCATAGCGGGTGACGGTGGGTCCGCGGCTGAAGCCTGTCACGGTGGCGTCGACGTTGAACTGTTGAAGGGTGTCGGTCAGGGCGGCGACGACGGCGTCGTTGGCTTCTGTGCGCTCCTTGGGGATTGAGCCCGGCGTCAGGTAGTCCGAGGCAGGGAGGGTGTAGGTGACGTCGCCGGCGAGGGACAGCTGTTCGGTCCGCTGCGGGATGGGGATGGGAGGTGGAGCGGGGGCTACAGGGTTGGAAGGCACGGTGGGGGCCGCTGAGCCGGCCTGTCCGCCGGGGGCGGACATGCCCGGAGTGATCATCGGGATGGCTTCGGTGGCGTTCTCCTCGGCTGGCGCGGAAGCACCGGCACCCAGTCCCTGGGCCGCCTTGATTTTCTCGACGGCGATCTCCGCCTGGGTGGGACGGCGTACGCCCGGGGCGGGGCGGGGCGGCTGGGGCTCGTCGTCGTCGATGACGGCGTGCTCGAAGGCTTCGTCGCCTACATAGCCTTCCAGGCCGGCGTCGGCGTCCTCGTCCTTGCCGAACAGGCGGCGCTTCTTCTTCTTGGGTGCGGCCGGCGGGGTCCGCTCAAGGTAACTGCGGTCGTGGCGGTCGCTGTCCTTTTCCTGGTCCAGGAGGTCGATCCCCATGAGGTGCTCGTACGCGCTGCGCAGGCGCCGCGGGATGGCGGTGAACGGAGTGGCGGTGACGATAAGCAGGGAGACGAAGGCCAGCAGCCCGTAAAAAACCAGGGGGACGGCCGGATGGATGGCGGCCAGTGGCGAAGCGCCCAGGAATCCCAGCATGCCGCCGGCCTGGCGGAGCCCGTCAAAACCTTGGGCGACAGTAGGCTGGCCACCCAAAACGTGGGCCAGGCCGCAGCCGGCGAAGGCCATGATGAGGAAGCCGATGCCCACCCGGTTGTTGCCCCGCCCGTCAGAGGGGTGGCGGAAGAGCCGGAAGGCACAGACAAAAAGCATCAGCGGGAGCAGCAGTGAGATCCAGCCGAAGGTACCGTTCACCACGCTGTAGACGGCGTCCGGGAACCAGCCGGTAAGTCCCCACCAGGCGAAGGTGGCGATGAAGACACCCAGTGCCAGGTTGAAGAGGGCGGCACCGTCGCGGCGCTCGTCGGCCGGAAGGTCGCTGACATCATGGCCGATGCGGCGCACTCCCCCGCCGACAAGGTGGCCCATGCCCAGCCATGCTCCGCCCACTACCCGCAGCAGCCAGGGCTGGTGCTGTTCGACGGCGGGAAGCTGGCGGGTCCGCGCCGTACCGGAGCTCCCGCTCCGCCCGGATTTGGCTGCGGTGGTTTTCGCTGCGGTGGAGCCGGAACTGCGGCCGCCGGAACTGCCGGATTTGCTGCCGGAGCCGGCCCTGCTGGAACCATTGGGCGCGGAAGTAGTACGAGTGGCCATACCAGCCACGGTACCGGAACAGGGCCGGTTTTCCGGGGATTTGGGGGCTGGACGGTATGTGGGCGGGAGGCTTAAACGCCGCCGGCCCGTACCCCCGTTCAGGCGGGAGTACGGGCCGGAGCCGGTGCCGGGCTCTTAGGCCTCAAGCACCACGGGGATGATCATGGGCTTGCGGCGAAGCTTGCGGTTGACCCAGGTACCCACCACGCGGCGGACCACCTGCTGGAGCTGGTGGCTGGTGTGGTCCGCGTGGTTCAAGACGGCTTCCTCCAGCGCGGCGTTGATTTTCGGAACAATGTCATCGAAGACGGAATCATCTTCTGCCACACCGCGGGCGTGGATCTCGGGCCCGGACACCACCTTGCCGGTGGTCCGGTTGACGACGGTGATGATGGAGATGAATCCCTCATCGCCGAGGATGCGGCGGTCCTTGAGGTCCGCGTCGGTAATTTCGCCAACGCTGGAGCCATCGACGTAAACGAAGCCCACTTCGACCTGGCCCACGACGTCTGCCCGGTGGTCCTTGAGGTCAATTACAGTGCCGTTGTCAGCAAGGATGACGCTGGCTTCCGGAACACCGGATTCGATGGCGATCCTGCCGTTCGCGATCAGGTGGCGGGTTTCACCGTGCACCGGCATTGCGTTGAGGGGCTCCAGGATGTTGTAGCAGTACAGGAGCTCGCCTGCAGCAGCGTGCCCGGAGACGTGCACCTTGGCATTGCCCTTGTGGATGACGTCGGCGCCGAGCTTGAGCAGTCCGTTGATAATCCGGAAGACGGCGTTTTCATTGCCCGGGATGAGGCTGGACGCGAGGATGACGGTATCGCCGTCACCCACCACCACGCGGTGGTCCCCGTTTGCCATCCGGGACAGCGCAGCCATCGGTTCACCCTGGGAACCGGTGGACATCAGCACCACGCGGTTGTCCGGCAGGTTGTCGATGTTCTTGATGTCAACGATCAGCCCGGGCGGAACATCAAGGTAGCCGAGCTTTTCGGCGATGGCCATGTTGCGGACCATGGAACGGCCCACGAAAGCCACCTTGCGGTTGTGCTTGGCGGCCGCGTCCAGGACCTGCTGCACCCGGTGTACGTGGGAAGAAAACGATGCCACGATGATCCGCTTGGTGGCCTGGCCGAAGAGCCGCTCCAGCGTGGGGCCGATTTCCTTTTCCGCGGTAGTGAAACCGGGGATGTCTGCGTTCGTGGAGTCAGACATGAAAAGGTCTACGCCTTCTTCGCCGAGTTTGGCGAAGTGGCGCAGGTCGGTGATGCGGCCGTCAAGGGGAAGCTGGTCCATCTTGAAGTCACCGGTGTGCAGGACGGTGCCGCCCGCGGTGCGGATGAACACGGCCAGGGCGTCGGGAATCGAGTGGTTGACAGCCACGAACTCGCATTCGAAGGGGCCAAACTTCTCCACCTGGCCTTCCTCGACCGTGAGGGTGTAGGGCCGGATGCGGTGCTCCTGCAGCTTGGCCTCGATCAAGGCAAGCGTCAGCTGCGAGCCCACCAGCGGGATGTCACTGCGGAGGCGCAGCAGGTAGGGCACGGCGCCGATGTGGTCCTCGTGCCCGTGGGTGAGGACCACGGCCACGATGTCGTCCAGCCGGTTCTCGATGTAGGAGAAGTCAGGCAGGATCAGGTCGACGCCGGGCTGGGTTTCCTCCGGGAAGAGGACGCCGCAGTCCACAATCAGCAGCTTGCCGTCTATCTCGAACACGGCCATGTTCCGGCCGATCTCCCCCAGTCCGCCCAGCGGTACGATCCGCAGCGTGCCCTGGGGCAGGCGCGGAGGGGTGACAAGGCCGGTTAGGGCGATTTGGGTCATATTGCACTACTTTCCAGGCGGAAGGGTGCCGGTCTCAGCCCTCAGGAAAAGACCAGCCCCGCTTCCGCCAAATCCCCGCGGATGGTTTCGATCTCGGCTTCGTCCGGCTCCACGAGGGGCAAACGGACAATCGAGTTGGGCAGGACTCCCTGCCATTTAAGAATCTGTTTGGCCGCAACGGCCCCCTGGACCCTGGTCATGGTGGCGCGGACCACGGGCTGGAGCTCAAAGTTGAGCTTCCGTGCGGTTTCAAGGTCGTTGGCGTTGACCGCATCAATGAGGTCCCGGAACTGGCGGGTGGCCACGTGCGTGGTGACGCCGACAAGGCCCACGGCACCCAGTGCCATCCACGGCAGGGTCAGTCCGTCGTCGCCGGAGTAGAAGTGCAAGTCGGTCTCGGCCATAACGCGGGTGGCGGCAACAAAATCGGCCTTGGCATCTTTGACGGCCACAATGTTGGGGTGCTGCGCCAGGCGGATCATGGTTTCGGGTTCGATCGCAATGGAGGACCGGCCGGGGATGTCGTAAAGCATCACGGGAACATCGGCGGCGGTGGCGATGGTTTCGAAGTGTGCCCGCAGGCCTGACTGGCTGGGCTTGTTGTAGTACGGGGTCACCAGCAGGATGCCGTCGACGCCGAGCGCCGCCGCCTGCCGGGAGAGGTGCACCGAGTGTGCGGTGTCGTTGGTTCCGGTGCCGGCGATGATCGCCGCCCGGCCTCCGACTGCTTCCTTCACGGCACGGAACATGCCGAGGTTTTCTTCGTCCGTAAGGGTGGAGGTTTCACCTGTGGTTCCGGTGACCACCAGGCCGTCGCAGCCGTCGTCCACGAGCTTGGAGGCCAGTTCCGCTGCCTGCTGGTAATCCACTGTCCCGTCCTTTGCGAACGGCGTGACCATGGCGGTCAGGAGGGTGCCAAGGGCAGGGATGCGCGCGGAAGTGTCAGCCATGGAAAAAACGTTACCCTGTCCCCGGCGGGTTAGGACAATAGGGGCGGCGTGATGAACGTCAAACAGCCGGTTTCCGGCATGTGTTGCAGGTGAACCTTGAAGGCCGATTGTTACTCCCGTCCGGATGAATGGCCACCAATGCCAGCCGGGCTGTGCCATCACTTTCGCGGTAGGAGCCCAACACGGCTGTAATTCCGGTTCGACGGCACACCTCACGGACATCGCCGAGGAGGTGCCTGCCACGCTTCCATCCCAGGCAGCCGTCCTCTGCAACGCGCTTCAGCCGCTGTGGCCTTTTCCAGCGCGCGGCGGCTCCCCCGCGCCCGGATTGCAATACTTGCCGACCGCGGCCTGCCGCAGCCCCTCCGCCCACGCAGTCAACCGTTGGGCTGCCCTGACGTAGTGGAACAGTTCAACCGGAGTCAGGGCGTCGATATCCGTCTCGCCGAGCCGGCGGGCCAGTTCTGCCCCCTCCGGCTGCGCGGACAGGCTGACGCCTTCCCTTTCCCACTGGACATCTTCCGAAGACTTTCCAGCCACCAGCTGGCGGAAGAGGTAGTCAACCACGCCGGGACTCATGGCCTTCAGTGGCCCGGCGTGGGGAAAATCCGAGGCGGGGATTTCGGGTGATGGGGTTTGCATGCCGCCAATATTATTCGAACGTATATTCGAATACAAGGTCTGCACTCCGACAGCTCAGATCAAGGCGGTGTGAGACGATCTGGTCATGACCTCCCGTAATGCCGCCACCTCAAGGGCGGCTGCCGCCGCCCGTGCCGTCCCGGGCAGGCTCCACGGCATCGACGCAGCACGGGGGCTGGCCCTGCTGGGAATGATGGCCACTCACCTGCTCCCCACGTTCGAGTCAAACGCCGACCTTACCCCCACCTGGGTCGGCCTGACCTTTTCGGGCAGGGCAGCTGCGCTCTTTGCAGTCCTTGCAGGAGTCGGCCTCGCCTTGTCCACGGGAAAGCACAAGCCGCTGGATGGTTCCAGCCTTTCGGCAGCGAGGCGCGGAATAGCCTTGCGGGCCCTGGTGATTGCCGCCGTCGGGCTGACCTTGGGTGGCCTCGAGGTGAACCTGGCAATCATCCTGGTCCACTATGCGGTGCTCTTCCTGTGTGTCCTGCCGTTCCTGGGGATGCAACTCAGGCCGCTCCTGGTCTGGGCGGCGGGCTGGATCCTGGCCTCGCCGGTACTGGCATACCTGCTGCGCCCCTGGCTGCTGGCGGCGAACCCCCCGCTGAGGCTGGGACACAATCCCTCCTGGGAGGACCTGTCAACGCCTGCCCGGCTCTTGGCCGACCTCCTGTTGACGGGTTACTACCCCGTTCTCCAGTGGCTGTCCTATCTGCTGGTGGGGCTCGTCGTCGGCCGCCTGATGCTCCACAGGCCGTTGGTCCCCTGGGTGCTGCTGGCGGGCGGCACGGTGATTGCTGTGCTCGCCAAGGCCCTGGGCACTGCGACCATGGAGGAGTGGGGCGGCCGGGCCGCCCTTGAAAAGCTGCTGGACTCCCCCGGCTACCCGCTGCACAACGTTCTGCAGGTCAACCTGACGGGCATCCCGCAGGAGGGGTCCTGGTGGTGGCTGGCGTCCGCTGCGCCCCACTCGGGCACCCCGCTTGACCTGCTGCATACCTCAGCGGTGGCGGCGGCGGTGATTGGGGCCTTCCTCCTGCTGGGCAGGCTGGCCGAGTGGGTGGCCCTGGACCTGCTGCTGCCCCTGCGTGGTGCGGGCGCCATGACCCTGACCCTGTATTCCGTCCACGTATGGGTGGCGTCGGCTTTCTACCTGAAGCCGCTCCCCGCCGGCTGGACGGAGGACGCAATGTATTTCGCCCAGGCTGCCAGTGCAGTGATGGTGGGGATCGTGTTTGTGCTGCTGAAGTGGCGCGGGCCCCTGGAATGGCTCGGGCACGCCGCGAACCAAGTTGGCCGGGGCGGCGTCAAAGCCATCCGCTAGCGCACGCCCCTCCCGCGGGCACCAGTACGGCGTTTGATCGATAGGGCTAGGCCGGAACGCCCCTGAAGAGCTTGACGGCGTCGCGCATGGCGGCGCGGGCGCGCTTGCGGTCGCCGGCGGCGTCGTAGGCGCAGCTGAGGCGGAACCAGGACCGCCAGTCCTCCGGTGCCGCTTCCGCTTCCGCCCGGTACTTTTCAAACTCGGCATCGGCAGCGGAACGGACTATCCGGCCTGCAGGTGTCCTGGGCAGCTCGTCCACCGGAAGCCCGCCTTCAGCCTCGAGGACTTTGGCCATCTGCTCGGTGCGGGCCCCGAACATCAGTTCCCGGACGAGCGCCCAGGCACCGATCACCGGCAGCACGAGGTAGGCCGCTCCGATGGCCACAGCGGCAGGATTGCTGTCTGTCAGCAGCAGGACCGAGCGCTGGAAAGACACCACCAGGTAAAAGACCAGGAGCAGGGTTACCGCCCCTACCCAAATCTTCGTGCGGTTCTTTCGGAAGCCGGCGAGCACTCCGCCCACGGCTAAAGCCCCAGGTCCAGGTAGCCGTCCAGGCCCACGGTCAACCCTGGGTGCGCGGCGACATTGCGCAGGCCAAGCAGCACGCCGGGCATGAAGGACGCGCGGTCAAAGGAATCGTGGCGCAGGGTCAGCTGCTCGCCGGCGCTGCCGAGGAGAACCTCCTGGTGGGCGACGAGGCCGCGAAGCCTGACGCTGTGGACCCGCACACCGTCCACCACGCAACCGCGTGCACCGGCGAGTTCACTGGTGGTGGCGTCAGGGCTTGGCGGAACCTGCGCGGCGCTGCGTTCGGCGGCGATCAATTGCGCGGTGCGGACTGCGGTGCCCGACGGCGCATCCACCTTGTCCGGGTGGTGCAGTTCGATGATTTCCACGGATTCGAAGTACCTGGATGCCTTCGCGGCGAAAGCAGAGGCCAGCACCGAGCCGAGGGCAAAGTTGGGTGCGATGAGCACACCGGCCTCCGGGTGGCGGGCCAGCAGGTCCTCAAGCGCGGACAGCTTGCCGTTGTCCCAACCGGTCGTGCCCACGACAGCGTGCATGCCGTGTTCGACGGCGAAGCGAACGTTCGCTTCCGTGCTTTCCGGGACCGTCACGTCCACCACGAAGCGGGCACCTGCAGCGGCGAGCTGGTCCAGCGAGTCACCCCTGCCCAGGGCGGCCACGAGCTTCATGTCCGGGGCGGCTTCAACGGCTTTAACTGCTTCGGCGCCCATGCGCCCGGTCGCGCCCAGCACGGCAACGGGCAAGGGCGCGGAAAATTGTTCGGTCATGGCGTTAACCCTACCGGTGGGCCTGCGGGGCACGGGAACCGCGGAGTGTGCGTTACCTCGCAGGAACCCGTAAACCACAATGACAATGCCGGGACACCGGGTGGGTCCGGCAGTCAAGGAGCACGGCAGCGTCAGCTACCTGCGCCCACCCATTCCACCGTTCCGTCGGTGAAGAACTGTTCCTTCCAGATGGGAACCTGTTCCTTGATCCTGTCCACCAGCTCTGAGCAGACCGCGAACGCCTGGCCCCGGTGGGCTGCCGACACGGCACACACCAGCGCCGGGTCCCCGATGTCCAGCATGCCGATCCGGTGGGCCGCCCAGATCCGCACGGGCCGGGAGGAAGTGGCGGCGCCGCTCCCGCCCTGTTGGGCATGCTGTTCGGCAACCAGGCGCGCGACGACGTCGGCCATCGCCTGGTGAGCCGTGGGGTGAGCGGTGTAGCTAAGGCGCTCAACTGCCTTGCCGCCGTCGTGGTTCCGCACGACGCCGCTGAAGCTGACCACCGCACCCGCGGTGTCACTTTCCACTGCCGCGATGGCCTGGTCAACGGAAATGGGTTCCGCGCTCAGGACAGCGTTGACAACCTCGAATACTGTTTCAGTGCCCATGTCCGCCTTCCAATTGGTCGCACAGGTGCCCGATCACCGGGTCCAGGACGCTCAGTCCGTCCATGACCCCTTTAGGTGAGCCGGGCAGGTTGATGATGAAGGTCTCGCCGGCGGCGCCGGCGTAGCCGCGGCTAAGGGCCGCCAGCGGTGTCTTCGCTGCCCCGGCGCGGCGGACCGCTTCCATAATGCCGGGGATCTCGCGGTCCAGCAGCGGCAGCGTGACATCCGGGGTGCGGTCGTCCGGGCTCAGGCCCGTGCCTCCGCTGGTGATCACGACGGCGGGGCGCTGGGTCAGCAGGGCCCGGATGGCTGCGCCTACCGGCTCGCCGTCGGGAACCACCATGGCCGGAAACACGTCAAAGCCGTGTTCGGTGAGCCAGTCGGTGATCACGGGGCCGGTTTCGTCGCCGTAGATTCCGGCGGCGGCCCTGGTGGAGGCGATGACGACGCCGGCCTTTCGGCCCTGTACGTCTCCGTGGCGGTGGGGTTCGGGGGCGTTGGGAGTGCTGGTCACAGCGTCCAGTCCCCGCTCTTGCCGCCGCTTTTGGCCAGTACCTTGATGTCGTCCAAGACGGCGTGCTTGTCGACGGCCTTGATCATGTCATAGACGCTCAGGGCCGCGACGGAGGCTGCCGTGAGCGCTTCCATTTCCACCCCGGTCACGCCGCGGGTCTTAACCGTGGCCAGGATCGAGACCGCATCGGTGGCGAGCTGGAAGTCCACGGTGACCTTGGACAGCGGCAGCGGATGGCACAGCGGGATCAGTTCGGGGGTCTTTTTGGCGGCCATGATTCCGGCTACACGTGCCACGGCCAGGGCGTCGCCCTTGGGCAGGCCGCCGGAGCCGAGCAGACCCATGACCTCCGCGGTGGTGCGGACCGTGGCGGTGGCGGTGGCCTCCCGGGTGGTTTCGGCTTTGGCGGAGACATCCACCATCTGGGCGCTGCCGTCCTGGCGCAGGTGCGTCAGTGCGGCCGGGGATTGTTCTGCATTCACAGCATCCATACTTCCACCTCCGCCCCTGCCGCGAGCGCGTCCACTCCATCAGGGACATGGACCAGCACATTGGAACCGGCGAGCGCATGCATCAGGTGCGAACTATCCCCGCCCTGGAGCTCCACGGTTCCGTCGGGCTGGAGGGTGCCGCGGCGGACCTGGTGCTTATGCGCGGGCGACGTCAGGGGATGCCGAAGGCGGGCGCGGAGGGGCAGGCGCGGCGCGGGAGCACCAAACAGGCTTGCCAGGACGGGGCGGAGGAACATCTCAAAGGAAACCAGGCAGCTGACGGGGTTGCCCGGGAAACCCAGGAAGGGCCGCCCTTCGAAGCTGCCGATCCCCTGCGGGCCGCCCGGCTGCATGGCCACATGCAGGAACTCCACCGGCTGGTCCTCCATGGCCTGCCGCACCACCTCGTACGCGCCTTTGCTGACGCCGCCGGTGGTGACAATGAGATCCGTTCCGTCTCCTTCGGTCCGCAGCAGCGTGCGAAGCGCCTCGGGGTTGTCGGCGGCGATTCCCGCGCGGCGCACCTGCAGTCCTGCCTGCTTCATGGCAGCTTCGAGGAGCGTGCCGTTGGAATCGTAAATTTTGCCAACGGGAAGTTCCTTGCCCGGTTCCACCACTTCGTCCCCGGTGGTCACCAGCAGTACGGTCAGGGCTTGACGGACTGCCACTTCCGGGATGCCCAGCGCCGCCAGCAGTCCCAGCTGGGCAGGGCCCAGGCAGGTGCCTGCCGCCAATGCTGTTCCACCTGCCCCCACGTCGCTTCCGGCAGCCCGCACGAAGGTGCCCGCCGCTGCCGGTGGCAGCTTTACCGTTGTCTGCTCACCGTGGGGCAGGAAACGGTCAGGAACGGCCCGCTCGATAGGGACGACGGCGTCGGCCCCCTCGGGGAGCATCGCCCCTGTCATGATCGGAGCGGCCATCCCAGGTTCAAGGGGTGCAGGGCTGGCGCCCGCTGGAACGGGAGGCATAACCCGCAGTTCCGCGCCGCCGTCGGGGACGTCCGCGGAACGAATGGCAAAACCGTCCATCTGTGAATTGGCGAAGGGCGGCAGGCTGATGGGAGCGCGGACGTCGCTGACCAGTCCCCGGCCGAGGGCCGCGTGCAGTGGCAGCGCTTCGGTCCTGTCCGGTGACTGCAGCGGGCGCAGCAGTTCGACGACGGCGGCGGCGTGCTCAGCGACGGACCTTGCCTGGTGCCGGGGTTGACGCCCGTTATGCCCGGCTTGGTGGCTATGGTGCTCTGCCTGCTCTGCTGTTGGGCGCAGGGATGTTCCATGCGGTTGAGGGCTGGTCATGGTTCCGCCTTCAGTGGGCCATCAGGGTTTCACGTCCACTCTAATGGTGTGCAGCCCTGTTGCTCCGTCGGGCGCAACAGGCCTGCTCTGCTCGTCCTGTGCCTGGCCTGCGAGAGTTGTGGCGCGGTCCTGGACCTCGTACTGCCCTTCAACCAGTTCCATGCCGAGCTTCCATTGGTACCAAGTGTCCGGCGAGATGCCTTCCGCCAGGTCAGCCTGTTGCCACGGCCCACGGTTCACGCGGAGCTCCACCCGTCCGATGCCTGCGTGCTGCGCCCAGGCGACGCCGCCGAACATCACAGTGCCCGCCTTCACCGCCCGGCCGCTGCGGGGCACGTCAATCCGTGACGAGCATTTGATGGGACCCCGCTCCGACCAACCCCTCGGTGTCCAATAGGCAACATCATCGGTGAACCTGGTGACCTTAAGCTCCGTGACCCATTTGGTGGCCGACACGTAACCGTAGAGTCCGGGTACCACCAGCCGTACGGGGAATCCGTGTTCAAGGGGCAGGGGTTCCCCGTTCATTCCGACGGCGAGCAGCGCATCCCTGCCGTCTGTCAGGACCTCCAGCGGCGTCCCGCGCTCCAGCCGTCCACACTTCGGGAGAGCACCATGTCCGCGCCGGGCAGCGGCCCGGCGAGCGCGAGCAGTTCCCGGACCGGCCAGCCCAGCCAGCGGGCGTTGCCTATGAGGTTGCCGCCCACATTGTTGGACACGCATGCAAGGGTCAGGTGGCGTTCAGCCAGGGGCTTTGCCAGGAGTTCCGCGAACGGCAGCTCGACCTCCCTGTCCACCAGTCCGGTTACTTTCAGCACCCAGGTATCCGGGTTTACGGCGGGAACCGTGAGGGCTGTGTCGATACGGTAGAAGTCGGCGTTGGGCGTGACCAGCGGTTGCATGCCCTCGACTTTCGCCTCAGCAGTTGGAGGTATGGCCGGCGCCGCTGAAGCGGGAGTGGGCAGGGTTACGCGGCTCCTGGCTTCGCTAGCCACTGCTGAAGCACCTCGCCACTTCGCTGCCAGCGCTCCGCCGATGACAGTGAACGCGGCTCCTCCTGCCACGGCCTGCAAGAAGCGGCGGCGTGCCGGGTCGGCGTCGGTTCCTCCCGGCGGTTCTTCCCTTCCCCATTCCTGCAGCCGGCCCATCAGGTATCGCAGCAGGACGCAGGCGAGGACGGCAGTGAGGACCGCCAGGGCAGCCGCGATGGCGGTGGTTTGGGCGCGGGTCAAAACGGCTGCCAGGCCAACCAGCCCGCAGGCGGCAACCACCGCGACGCCAACAAAGCGGCGGCGCTGCTCCACCACTCCGGCCAGCACAGCCATCACCAGGGCCATTCCTGCCAGGAGAACCACCTTGTCCGCCGTCCCGAACAGCCCCACGGCCCAGTCCTTCACCGCGGGAGGGACAGCATCGATGACGGCGCCGCCAACAGCGGTCAGCGGCGACAACGACGGACTAAACATGCCAGCCAGCAGCTCGCCCAGCACCACCGCGCTGCCCACCGCCGCACTCCCGGCTGCCGCCGCCCACCCACGGTTCCGGCGTTGCGCTGACCGGGGTGGAGCTGACCGGGGCGGAAACGAAGGCGCCCCGTGCTTTTGCAACCCCGGCCCGCCGTCGAGCGTTGCCTTTGCCTGCCTTGGCTGGGTGGTGTCCACCCTCCCAGCATAGGTTTGCAGAGTCCCCGTGGCGCCGGTCCCGTCCCAGATTCTCCGGCTGCAGCTTTACCTGCGTCCGTCACGAGGTGTGATGCACAACCCAACGTGGCGTAGCCTGAATTCATGAGTGTCCAGCTAGGCATGCCCCAGCCGCGGGAGGAAGCAGCACCCCTGCCCCCGGTTCCCGCTGCCCGCCCCGGCGATGCTCCGGCGGGGCTCACCGACCGCTACGGGCGCCGTGCCACGGACATGAGGCTGTCCCTGACGGACAAATGCAACCTTCGCTGCACCTACTGCATGCCTGCCGAGGGCCTGGAATGGCTGGCGAAACAGGCGGTCATGTCAGCAGAGGAGATTGTCCGTATTGTGCGGATCGGCGTGGAGCAGCTGGGGGTGCGCGAACTGCGGCTCACCGGCGGCGAACCTCTTGTGAGGCACGACCTGGTGGACATCATCTCAGCCCTTCGCAGCAACCACCCCAACCTGCCGATCTCCATGACCACCAACGCCGTAGGGCTTGCGAAAAAGGCGGCAGCGCTAAAGGCTGCAGGCCTGACCCGCATTAACGTCTCGCTGGATTCGCTGCACGAGGAAACCTTCACCCAGCTGACCCGCAGGCCCTTCCTCAACCAGGTGCTGGCCGGGGTGGATGCCGCATGGGCAGCGGGCCTGGGCCCGGTGAAGCTCAACGCTGTCCTGATGCGGGGCATCAACGATGCCGAGGCTTCCTCACTGCTGGCATGGGCCCTGGGGCGTGGCTACGAACTCCGCTTCATCGAGCAGATGCCGCTGGACGCAGACCATGGCTGGACGCGGCGGAACATGATTACGGCGGCCGAAATCCGCGAACTGCTCTCGTCGGAGTTTGTCCTCACCCCGGATCCCCGCGCCCGTGACGGTGCCCCGGCGGAGCGTTTTGAAGTACGACGGCGGGACTCCGCGTCCGCTGGTTCGGCTGGTCCCCTGCTGGGAACAGTGGGGATTATTGCCTCCGTGACCGAACCGTTCTGCTCTGACTGCCGCAGGACCCGGATTACGGCAGAGGGCAAAATCATGAGCTGCCTGTTCTCCCGTGAGGAATTCGACCTGCTGGGCCTGCTTCGCTCCGGTGCTACCGACGACGCTCTGGCCCGGCGGTGGCAGGACGCGATGTGGATCAAACCCAGAGCCCACGGAATGGACCACGTGGGACTTGATGCTCCGGACTTCGTCCAGCCGGACCGCAGCATGAGCGCCATCGGGGGCTGACACTTTTGAACGTACGTTACTTCGCTGCCGCACGCGCCGCTGCAGGGCTTGAGGAAGAGAGCTTCGACCTTGCGCCGGGCTCCACTGTCGCTGATCTGCTGCAAACGGTTCTGTCCGTGGAGCGCCCCGAACCTCCCGCCGGCACTCCCCCGCTGCCCCGCATTTTGTCCCGGAGCAGCTTCCTGCTGAACGAGGTGGCGGTGAGGGACCAGTCTGTAGTTGTGGGTGCAGACGACGTAGTGGATGTCCTGCCTCCTTTCGCTGGAGGCTAGGAACCTCAAGGCCTTCCGGGCGGCCATACTGTGCATCCCGCCTGGAATTGTCGGTGCCTCGATGGATGATGTCGGTATGGAAAACGGCGCGGGGACAGCGGCAGCGATGGAGGGTGTTCATGCCTCCGTGGCCGGCCTGGATGCGCTGTTTCTTGAGGATGCCGCCCTGACCGCTGGCGCCGCTGGTGCCTCTGCCGGTAGCGGTGTTGGTGGCGGAATTGATGTGTTGCAGCGCGCCTACGAGCTCCGGCTGGACCGGCTGGGGCTGCTGTCGAAACTCGAAGCACAAATAGCCGGGCTGAAAGCCCGGGACGCCGCCGAGGCCCTCGACCTCCAACACGCGATGACCCCGCCGGAAGCACCCGTGCACGAACGGACCTACGCCGAAATGTCCGCGATCGAGGAAATCGCCGGCATCCTGACCATCAGCTCCCCCGCAGCCGCAGCGCTCGTCACCCAGTCCCGTCAGCTCTGCACCCTGCCGCTGGCCATGGACGCCCTGTCCTCCGGCACCATCTCGTGGCAACACGCCCGGATCATCGCCGACGAAACCGAGACCCTGGGCCCCGCCGGCGGAACCGCCCTGACCGCGCACTTCCTGGACCCCGACGCACCCAACCCCGCCCGCGGAGCCGCCGCCGGGGACCTGATCCCCTCCCGGTTCCGGGCCAAAGTACGGACCTGGCGCGAACGCCACCACCCCGAATCCCTCGAAACACGCCACAACAAAAGCGCCGCCGACCGGCGGATCGAATACAGCCCGGACCGGGACGGCATGGCCTGGATCTCCGCTTACCTGCCCGCGGATAAAGCCTCTGCACTGTGGAACAACATCACAGCCACCGCCCGCGGCCTGCAAGGACCCAACGAACCCCGCACCCTGGCCCAACTCCGCCCCGACATCCTCTGCAACCGGATACTCCGCCCCCGCGAACCCGGCACACAGGTACCCGGCACGCAGGTACCCGGCGCTCGGGTCCTTCCAACCGGACCCGTTCCCGCCGGGAACGCGGCACCAACCGTTGGCGGCGGGTCAGGGCAGCCAAGCGCTGAAGTGCCCACCCCCCGGACCGAGGTGCTGGTCACCGTCCCGGTGTTCGCGCTCCTAGGCCTCATCGACGAACCCGCCATGCTCGACGGGCACGGCCCCATCCCGGCATCCATGGCCCGGAAACTGGTTGCGGACGGGGCAAACTCCTTCTACCGGGTCCTGGTCGACCCAAGGGATGGGACGCCCCTGGAGATCGGCCGCAAAAGCTACCGGCTCCCCGAAACGATGAAGCGCTGGCTGCGGATGCGGGACGGTAAGTGCACCTTCCCCGGCTGCAACAACCGCACCCCCGACAACGAAACCGACCACCTTCAGGCCTGGCACCACGGCGGAACCACCGGAATCAACAACCTGGCCCAGCTCTGCCCCAAACACCACCGCCTCAAACACAACACCCCATGGGCACCCACACCAGCAACCCGAAACGAACCACCCGGCTGGACCTCACCCACCGGCCGCCACTACAAAAGCGAACAACCCGACCAGGAACCACCACACTGGCCCGCGGCTTTCGCTGGGCGTGAGCCATGGAGTTCGCCAGACGCTTCAACCGACACCCCGACGCCTCTAGCTGAAGGGAGGGACTCGCCACCGCAGTACGAGGAGCCTCCAAGCGTTCAACCTCCGTACGTTCAACCTCCGTACGAAGAACCTTCGGACCAGAACCTCGTCGACGCAGACGACATTCCGCCCGACGATGCTGTGTGGGAGGACTTTTACGCGAAACCATACGTCCTGCCGCCGGATCCGGTAAGGAATTGGGACTTGATCCTGTCCTGAACGGGGCCCGAATGTCAGTCTCTGTTGAACCACGACGTCATGAAGGGGCTGTATGCCGTGCCAGTACCATCAGCGGTTACGCGCTCCGCAAGACCACTTTCCCGTACAGCGTCATCTCCGCGCGGACGCAACTCCGTCACATGGGTCAGCACGTCGCCGTCAACGCGCAGCGTGTGCCGGGTCCACCCTGCACTGCCGTGCCGTTCCACCCGCAGGGCCCCTTCATGCCATAAACAGCGGACCGGTGCGTCCGGCGCCGGGCCGGCGCCGTCCACGTAGTACCACAGGACGTCCTGATGATCCGGATCCACGGTGAACATCCCGTGCCCTTCAAAATGCGCGCCGTCCGGCTCGACATGGCGGTAGCTCTGGACCACCGCGAAACCGCCTGCCACGCGCGTATAGGTTACTTCGGCATCAACAGTACGCTCGGGCCCCCAGGGACCAGCCGCAAGGCGGGTGCTCCCGCGCCAGTGACCGAGGAACGCAGCCAGGGCGCCCGGCAATCCGCCGGACTGCGTCCGTTCCACTGGCCCTCACTTCCGGAGCGTAAGTCCTGCCGTTTGCGGGATGCGTTGTTGTTTTGCCGCGGTCACAGACCGAAAGTTTCCGTCTCCTCGAACGGTCCCACCACGGTCACAGTCCTCGGCGCCGCGGCAAGTTCCGCAGCAAGATCCTGTACCTGCTCGGCCGTGACGGATTTGATCAGCCGCAAGGTCTCGTCGATGTCCTGGTACTCCCCGGAGACGAGCTCTGCCCGGCCCAGCCGGGACATCCGCGACCCGGTGTCTTCCAGGGCCAGGACGATGCCGCCGCCGAGCTGGCCTACAGCCTTGCGCAGCTCGTCCTCTGTGATTCCATGCTCCGCAAGCTTGTCCAATTCCGCGCCGAGCAGTTCCAGGACCTGCCGCACCTTGGACGGGGTGCAGCCCGCGTACATGCCGAAGTAGCCGGCGTCCGCGTAGGAGGAAGCGAAGGAGTAGGTGGAGTAGACCAAACCGCGCTTCTCCCGGATCTCCTGGAAGAGGCGCGAAGACATCCCACCGCCGAGCACGGCGTTCAGGACGCTCATGACATAACGCCGCTCGTCGGTGGCAACGATGGTGGGGCAGCCCATGATGATGTTCGCCTGCTCCACTGCCCGCTTGACCACGTGGAGTCCGGCGGTCCCCGTAATCAGGGCCCGGTCAGTGGAACGCCGCTCCACCGGCGCGGCGTCACTCTTCAGCGACCACCCGGCGGACTCAAGGGCGCTGACCACAAGGTCACAGACGACGTCGTGCTCCAAGCCGCCGGCTGCGGTGATCACCAGCTCATCCGGCCGGTAATACCTCTGGTAGTGCTCCCACACGGAGTCACGGGCCACGGCTTTGATGGCGTCCGGTGTGCCACCGATAGGGCGGCCCAGGGGGTGGCTGCCGAGCACTGCCGAGACAAAGTGTTCGTGCGCGACGTCGGTGGGGTCGTCACTGTCCATGGCGATTTCCTCGAGGATGACGTCCCGTTCCTGCTCCATTTCCGCCGGATCCAGGACGGCTCCGGTGATCATGTCGGCGATGACGTCGATGGCCATGGGCAGGTCCGAGTCCAGGACCCGGGCGAAGTAGCAGGTGCTTTCCTTGGCTGTGGCCGCGTTGGACTCCCCGCCCACCTCGTCAAAGGCCGAGGCGATCTCCAGCGCGGTACGGCGCCTGGTTCCCTTGAACAGGAGGTGCTCGAGGAAGTGGGTGGAGCCGTGCTGTCCCGGGGCCTCGTCACGGGATCCGACGCCCACCCAGAAACCGATGGTGGCCGAGCGCTGGCCAGGCATTGCCTCTGTCAGCACCCGCACTCCCCCGGGCAATACCGAACGCCGGACCTCGGAGCCGCCGTCGGAACCGTGGACCAGGGTGTTGCCGCGGTGGTTCTGCTCGAGCGGCAGGGGTACTACAGTCATTGAGGCCTTTCAAAGGGGCAGCCGGGATCTGGCTGCCATCGTAACAGCGGCGGGGCCGGTGGATCATCCACCGGCCCCGCCGATTCATGCTTGTCCGTGCCGGAAACCGGAAGTGCTAGATGTCAGCGCCTTCAGCAGGTTCCGTGGTGTGGGCGCGCTCGGTCTCGACCTCAGCGCCTTCTTCCTCGGCCACAACCGGGGCGAGCGAGAGCTTTCCGCGGTCATCGATCTTGGTGATTTCCACCTGGACCTTCTGGCCCACCGAGACAACGTCGTCAACGTTGTCCACGCGCTTGCCGTTGGCCAGCTTGCGCAGCTCGGAGATGTGCAGGAGGCCGTCCTTGCCCGGGGTCAGCGATACGAATGCACCGAAGGTGGTGGTCTTGACGACCGTACCCAGGTAACGTTCGCCGATTTCCGGGACCTGCGGGTTCGCGATGGCGTTGATGGCGGAGCGTGCTGCGTCTGCAGACGGGCCGTCGGTGGCGCCAATGTAGACCGTGCCGTCGTCCTCGATGGAGATGTCGGCGCCGGTGTCCTCCTGGATCTGGTTGATCATCTTGCCCTTGGGGCCAATGACCTCGCCGATCTTGTCCACGGGGATCTTGACGGCGATGACGCGCGGTGCGAACTCGGAGAGCTCGTCCGGGGTGTCGATGGCCGAGTCGATGACCTCGAGGATGTGCAGGCGGGCTTCGCGGGCCTGCTTGAGTGCTGCAGCCAGGACCGAAGCGGGAATACCGTCAAGCTTGGTGTCCAGCTGGATGGCGGTCACGAACTCGGAGGTACCGGCAACCTTGAAGTCCATGTCGCCGAAGGCATCTTCGGCGCCGAGGATGTCGGTCAGTGCCGCGTAGCGCGTCTGGCCGTCAACCTGGTCGGAGACCAGGCCCATGGCGATGCCTGCGACAGCTGCCTTCAGGGGCACACCGGCGTTCAGCATCGACAGGGTGGAGGCGCAGACGGAACCCATCGACGTCGAGCCGTTGGAACCGAGGGCCTCGGATACCTGCCGGATGGCGTACGGGAACTCTTCGCGGGACGGCAGGACCGGCACGAGTGCACGCTCGGCCAGGGCGCCGTGGCCAATTTCGCGGCGCTTCGGGGAACCGACGCGGCCCGTTTCACCGGTGGAGTACGGCGGGAAGTTGTAGTTGTGCATGTAGCGCTTGGTCTTCACCGGCGACAGCGAGTCGATCTGCTGTTCCATCTTCAGCATGTTCAGCGTGGTGACACCCATGATCTGGGTCTCGCCGCGCTCGAAGATGGCCGAACCGTGAACGCGGGGCAGAACCTCGACCTCGGCGGTGAGCTGACGGATGTCCGTCAGGCCGCGGCCGTCAATGCGGATCTGGTCCTTGAGGATGCGCTGGCGCACAACGTGCTTGGTGACCGAGCGGAATGCTGCGGACACTTCCTTCTCACGGCCTTCGAACTGGCCGGCGAGGAAAGAGGTAACCTCGTCCTTCAGGACGTCGGAAGCGTTGTCGCGCTCCTGCTTGTCGGCGATCTGGAAGACAGCAGCCAGCTTCTCGGCGGCGGCCGACTCAACAGCGGCGTAAACGTCGTCCTCGTAGTCCAGGAAGACCGGGAACTCAACAGTGGGCTTGGCCGCGCGGGCAGCCAGGTCCGCCTGTGCGTCGCAGAGTGCCTTGATGAACGGCTTTGCAGCCTCGAGGCCTTCGGAGACAACCTCTTCGGTGGGGGCGGTGGCGCCCTGTTCCTTGATGAGGTTCCAGGAGTTGTCGGTGGCTTCGGCTTCCACCATCATGATGGCGACGTCGTCACCGGCCACGCGGCCGGCTACCACCATGTTGAAGACGGAGTTTTCCAACTGCGAGTGCTTGGGAAAAGCAACCCACTGTGATCCGTTTTCGTCGGCAACCAGGGCAACGCGGACGCCGCCGATGGGGCCGGAGAACGGCAGGCCGGAAAGCTGGGTGGACATGGAGGAGGCGTTGATGGCCACCACGTCGTAGAGCTCGTCAGGGTTGATGGCCAGGACGGTCACAACAATCTGGACCTCGTTGCGAAGGCCCTTGATGAAGGCGGGGCGCAGCGGGCGGTCCATCAGGCGGCAGGCCAGGATGGCTTCGGTGGACGGGCGTCCTTCGCGGCGGAAGAACGAGCCCGGGATGCGTCCGGCAGCGTACATGCGCTCTTCGACGTCGACCGTCAGCGGGAAGAAGTCAAAGCCTTCACGCGGGTGCTTGCCGGCCGTGGTTGCAGACAGCAGGGCGGTGTCATCGTCGATGTACACCATTGCTGCGCCGGCTGCCTGCTTGGCAAGGCGGCCGGTTTCAAAGCGGATTACACGCTTGCCAAAACGGCCATTGTCAATGACTGCTTCTGAGAACTGGATTTCGGGACCCTCCAAGAGAGTCACCTCCGTTTCTGTTTTACGGAAGTCCAGCCGCATCAACCCAGGCCAGCATCTGTCGACTGGCCCTGCACCCGGTCGTCGATCGAGACCCACGGGCCGGGGCTTCAGTCAACGAAGCCGTTCCCGGAGATCACTACCGAGGACCGCGAATGCGTGATGCGGTTGATCCTCCTGTTTAGTTTTTTTCTTTGAAGGAGCGGCCCGTTCCGTTCCGGAAAGGGCCGCCCCAAAGTCCGACTAGCGGCGCAGGCCGAGGCGCTCGATGAGCGAACGGTAGCGGGCGATGTCAGTCTTCTTGAGGTAGCTCAGCATGCGCTTGCGACGACCAACCATGGCCAGCAGACCGCGCTGGGTGTGGTAATCGTGCTTGTGCTCCTTCATGTGCTCAGTCAGATCCTTGATCCGCTGGGTCAGGACTGCAACCTGGACCTCCGGTGAACCGGTGTCGCCTTCTCCGGTTGCGTATTCCTTGATGATGGACTGCTTTACAGCGGCGTCAAGTGCCACAATAACTCCTAGGGATGTGCCGTGAGGGCCCAGGTCAGTAACTCACTGCCGGGTCTGCCGCGCCGTCTGGTCCGGAAAAACCGGACTATGCCACACACAACAGGAACCAGCCGCCACGGACTGCAGCCGGATCCATCCCCCAGTTTACCGGCGCCTGCCCAATCTTGTCGAAACAGCCATCTCCCGGGA
The DNA here is from genome assembly GCF_059089645.1 of Arthrobacter sp. K41. Lineage (NCBI taxonomy): Bacteria > Bacillati > Actinomycetota > Actinomycetes > Micrococcales > Micrococcaceae > Arthrobacter > Arthrobacter sp. K41. The sequence goes on from NZ_JBNHEW010000003.1 coordinate 77,485, forward strand.
GGGAAGCTGCTGCGCTACCGCGCCAGTTGCTTCCGGATTGCCGCCATCCCTTGCAGGACTTCCGCGAAGCTGGTGCTCAGCGGGGACAGGCCCACGCGAACGCCGCGCGGCGCGCGAAAGTCCGGGATGACGTCGTCGTCCCAGAGGGACGCGACAGTTGCTTTGGTAAAACCGGGGTGGTCCAGGGTGATGTGGCTGCCCCGCTCCCCCGGCTCCCGCGGCGAGGCGAGCTCCACCCCCAGGGGCGCCAGCCAGGCTTCGAAGACATGCACGGCGAAGGCGGTCAGCTGCACCGATTTCGCCCGTACGGCAGCCATGGTTGCTTCCTCAATAAGGTCGAGGGTCCCCCGCATGGCAAGCATCCCGAATATGGCGGGCGTACCGCTGAGGAAACCGCGGATGCCGGGAGCTGGTTCATAACCGGAGCCCATGTCAAAGGCATCCTTGCGGCCCATCCATCCCCAGATGGGCTGGTTGAGCGAGGCGAGGTGGCGGTGGTTGACGTAGGCGAACGCGGGCGAACCGGGCCCGCCGTTGAGGTACTTGTAGGTGCAGCCGGCAGCGAAGTCCACGTCCGCGCTGTCCAGGTCCATCTCCACTGAACCGGCGGAATGGCAAAGGTCCCACACCACCAGCGCCCCCGCGTCGTGCACTGCTGCCGTGATGCCCGGCAAGTCCGCCAGGTGGCCGGAACGGTAGGCGATGTGGCTCAAAAGTACGACGGCGGTGCGCGGTCCAGCCGCGTTGCGCACCTGCTCAACTGTCACCCCCGCGTTGGGGTCCGTTTCAATCCAGCGGAGTGTCAGGCCTTCCTCAAGGGCAATGCCCTCCACAAGGTAGCGGTCGGTAGGGAAATTTTCCGTGTCCAGGACCAGTTCGTTCCGGTCCGGGTCTGCCACGGCTGCCAGGGCTGCCCGGATCAGCTTGTACAGCACCACGGTGGTGGAATCCGCGATGATTGTCTGTCCCGGGGCGGCGCCGAGCACGGCCCGGCCCAGCTGGTCGCCAATGGATTGGGGCAGGTCCAGCCATTCCTCGTCCCAGCCCCGGATCAGGCGTCCTCCCCAGCCGTCGCGGATGAAGGCGCTGATGTCCTCCGCCGTGCGCTGAAGCGGCCGGCCCAGGGAGTTGCCGTCCAGGTAGGACAAGGGCGTGTCCGTGCCGATGAACCGGCTCCTGTACTGGGCCAGAGGGTCCTTGCGGTCCAGCTCGGCCGCGCGCTGTTGCAAGGCGGCGTCCGCATCTTTTGTGGTTCCGGCAACGTGCTCCTGTGTGGTCATTGGCCGATCTCCGTCCTGACAGCGAAAAGTTCTGGGAAAAAGGTCAGTTCGAGGGCCTTCTGCAGGAACGCGGCCCCGCTTGAGCCGCCGGTCCCTGTTTTCATGCCGATGGTCCTCTGCACGGTGCGCAGGTGCCGGAAGCGCCACAGCTGGAAGTTGTCCTCGAGGTCCACCAGCTCCTCGCACGCCTCGTAGGCGCCCCAGTTATCCGCAGCGTTCTCGTAGATGTGCTTGAAGAGCGGCACCAGGTCGGGGGTGAATTCGTGGGCAGAGGTAACGTCCCGCTCCAGTACCGAGCGGGGCACAGCAAACCCCTGCCGGGCAAGGTAGGCCAGGAATTCGTCATAGATGCTGGGCGCGGAAAGCACCTCATCGAGCATGGCGTAGGCTTCCGGATCCGACTCGAACACCGGAAGCATCTTGCGGTCCTTGTTGCCGAGGATGAATTCAACGGCCCGGTACTGGCTTGACTGGAAGCCGGAGGAATTGCCCAGGAAGCCGCGAAACTGTGAATACTCGGTGGGCGTCAGGGTGGCCAGCACTGACCACTGCTCGGTGAGGGTCTTTTGGATGTGCTTGACCCGGGCTATGCCCTTGAGCGCGGACCCCAGATCATCCGCACGGAGCCAGGCCGCGGTGCTCCGGAGTTCGTGCAACACCAGCTTGAGCCACAGTTCGGTGGTCTGGTGCTGAATGATGAACAGCATTTCATCGTGATGTTCCGGCTGGCTGACAGGATGCTGTGCACTCAGCAGGGTTGGCAGGTGCAGGTACGAGGCGTAGCTCATCCGTGTGCTGAAGTCGCGGACTATGCCTTCGTCCAGTTTCCTGGTGTTTTTCTCAACGGACACGGTGCTGCCTTTCCCTTGAGCGCTGTCCTGGCGGACGGGTCAGCGCCTGGCGAGGAGGTTGTGCGCCTGGACCACATCCAGCCGCATCTGGTCCACCAGCGCCTCCGGCCCACGGTATGCCACCATGCCCCTCAGCCGGGCCACGAATTCAACAACCACTGTCTGGCCGTACAGATCGAAATCCTCCACCGCTTCGTGGGGCCGGTCGATGACATGGGCTTCGACCTGCCGGCTCACACCATCGAACGTGGGATTCGACCCGACGGAAATAGCTGCAGGCCATCGCGTCCCGGCCTGGTCTACAAGCCAGCCGGCGTAGATGCCGTCCGCAGGGATGAGCCCGCTGGAGTTGCTGGACAGGTTAGCCGTAGGAAATCCGAGGGCACGGCCGCGGGCGGCGCCATGGACAACTTCCCCGCGCATCCGGTGCGCGCGCCCCAGTACTGCCGCGGCAGTGGCCACGTCACCCTCCTGCAGTGCCTCACGCACCCAGGTGGAGGAGCAGCGGCGGTCCGTGCCGTCGTCGTCATGCAGGGGGTAGCCCTCCGAGCCAAACTCACTGATGACCTGGACTTCGAACCCAAACTTCCCGCCAAGGGCCTGCATGGTGTCCAGGTCGCCGGAGTTTCCGCGGCCGAACCGGGCGTCGTGGCCGATCACTACGTGGCTCGCGTGCAGGCGGTCCACCAGGAACTGCTCCACGAATTCCTCAGCGGTGAGGCTGGCCAGATCCAGGGAGTACTTCATCACCAGGATGGCATCCAGGCCCAGCTCGCCCAGCGCCTCCAGTTTGTCGTGCAGGCCCATGATCAGCTCCGGCGCGGACTCGGGACGGTGGACCAGGGCCGGGTGGGGGTCGAACGTGATGGCCACCGACCTGGAGCGGGTGAGGCGGGCAGTGCGGATCAGCTGGGACAGCACCTGCTGGTGGCCGCGGTGAACTCCGTCGAAGTTCCCAAAGGTGACAACAGATGGGCCGAAGTCCGCCGGGACCTCGGACGGATCGTTCCAGATGTAGACCATCACCCTCGCCTTTTACTGCTGAAAATATCGACGTCCCGGACCCTGCCGGCCGCGGAACTCTCTAAAGATTACCCGCATTCACGCAACCGCTATTGCCAGGTGGCCGGGGTTGCCGCCTGGCCCGACGGACAGGTGTCAGGACCTGCGGGACGGCCGCCGCCGGTAGAGCCACACCAGGCCAAGGACGGGCAGCAGCAGGGGAATGAACGCGTAACCGCGGCCAAAAAGGGACCATACCGTCTCGTGCGGGAACTGGACCGGGTCGAAGACGCTCAGGCCGCCCACAACGAGTACCCCGACCAGTTCCACCAGGACCGCTGCCACGGATACTTTGAACCACGTACTGCCGGCCCGGGCAAGGGATACCGTGGCAATGACGTACACGAGTGCGGCGAACGCGGACAGCAGGTACGCCAGCGGGGCCTCGGAGAACTTGGTGAGGATTTGATACCCGGCGCGGGCAGAAGCCGAGATGGCGAAGACCGCATAAACAGCGATGAGCAGGCGTCCGGGCCCGGTATTGCGGGTGTTCCTGGACCCGGTTCCGTTGGGAGCCACGTCCTTGGCCGCACCGGCATGGGCTGCGCCGGTATCGGCTGCGCCAGGGGCGGAGTGCTGGTCTTTCACGTTGCGTGCTTCTTCCACTTCAGTACCAGATCTGGTTCATTCGGGCGGCCATCACCAGCGCGGTGACACCCACGGCGGCCAGGACAAAGTTGCTCCACCGGGTACGTTCCAGGATGGCCCAGTAGACGGCTGCGGGCGGCAGGAGCATCGCGGTGGCGAGGTAGCCCCAGAATTCCCAGGCCTCCCCGGCAATGGGCTCGCCCGCAACCACACGCACGACCGATCCCACCAGGTACACCAGCAGGGCCACCTCGACCGTGGCCACCGAGAGGATTGTGACGTCGTTGGGTGCTTTTTTCAGGATGCCGGCCAGCAGGCAGACTCCGCTGGAAAGCAGCCCCACCACCAGGATGATGTAAAAGTAGGCGTCCACCCTCAGGCCACCCCGGACGCACCGGCGCCGATACCAGTACCAGTACCGGGGGCGAACACCAGCACGGGCTTGGCGAAGCTGCCGGCGTCCGCAAGCAGCGCCACCAGGCTTCCGTCAGGGGCAAAAGCGGCAGCAGGATGCTCGGCTGTGGCTGCTCCCGGGCTGCCGGGCGCGGCACCGGCGGCAATGCGCCGGCCAAAGGAAATCTCAGTGGTCTCTTCCGGGCTGAGCTCGCGGTTGGGCATCAGCGCCCGGGCAGCCTCGGCCATGTCCACAACGTTGAGCCCGTCCGCAAGCTGTTCGAGGGTGCGCGCCTGTTCAAGGGAGTAGGGCCCGACATGCGTGCGCCGGAGGGCCGTGAGGTGTCCGCCGACGCCGAGTGCGTCGCCGAGGTCCCGGGCAAGGGCGCGGATGTACGTCCCGGAGGAGCATTCAACTGTAACGTCCAGGTCCACGACGTCGGCCCCGGTGTCCCTGTTGATGCTGTGCACCTCGAAGCGGTGGATGGTGACGGGGCGCGCTGCGAGCTTTACCTCTTCACCGGAGCGGACCCGGGCGTACGCCCTCTCCCCGTTCACCTTAATGGCGCTCACGCTGCTGGGCACCTGCTGGATCTGCCCGGTGAGGGCGGCAACGCCGTCGTGAATAGCCTGCTCGTCCACAGCGGCAGTGCCGGCAACGGCCGTAACCTCACCTTCGGCGTCGTCCGTCACCGTGGACTGGCCCAGGCGGATGGTGGCGGTGTAGGTCTTGGAGGTGCCCACGATGTAGGTCAGCAGGCGGGTGGCTTTGTTGATGCCCACCACCAGGACGCCTGTGGCCATCGGATCCAGTGTTCCGGCGTGGCCCACTTTCCGGGTACCGGCGAGGCGCCGCATCCGGCCAACCACATCATGGCTGGTCCATCCCTGCGGTTTGTCCACTATCACCAGTCCAGAAAGCACGCTCCCCAGTATATCGGCGCTGGTCCCGGCGCCTGCCCACGCCCGGATTGGGCGCAAGGGAGCCACGCCAACGCCCTTTCCGCCGGTAACGCCGGTAGTCAGCCAGTTAGGATGGCAGGCATGCCTGAGCTTGCCGCGCACGTCCGCGACGTCCCTGTGAACCAGATCCGGGAAATCACCGAAGCCGCGTGGCGGACCCCCGGGGCCCTGGTCCTCAGCATCGGGGAACCGGGCTTCCCGCTCCCCCGCCACATTCTCGACGCCGGCATGGCCTGCCTGGACAGGGACGAAACCAATTACACCCCCAACGCCGGCATCCCGGCGCTGCGGGAGGCGTTTGCTGCCAGGTTCAGGGAGCGCGCTGGTGCCGGCCACCACAGTGAGATAGGCGCGGACCGGGTGTATGTGGTGGACGGCGCCCAGCAGGGCCTGCACTTTGCCATGAGCCTGCTGCTCTCCCCCGGCGATGAGATCCTGATCCCCAACCCGGGCTACCCCACCTTCGCCATGACCAGCCGCCTCTTGAATGCTGTCCCGGTGGGTTACCCGCTCTATCCTGAGCACGGCTTCCAGCCTCGAACCGGTGACATCGAGGCGCTGATCACGGACCGGACGCGGGTGCTGGTCCTGAACTCGCCCTCCAACCCGCTGGGCGCGGTCCTCGGCGAGGACCTGACCCGCGAACTCGTGGAGCTGGCCCGCCGGCACGACCTGTGGGTGATTTCGGACGAGTGCTATGAGGCGTTCACCTACGATGTCCCGCACGTAAGCCCTGCACGGTTCGACGGCGTCCTGCCGGGTGAGGCGCGCGTTTTCACCTCGCTGACCCTGTCCAAAACCTATGGCCTTACCGGGCTCCGCATCGGCGCCCTCATCTGCCCGCCGGGACTGGAGCAGAAGATGAACAACGTGATGGAATCAATCGTGTCGTGCGTGGCATCGCCCTCCCAGTACGCCGCGCTTGCCGCCCTCACGGGACCGCAGGATTACGTCGAGCAAGCCCATGGGCATTACCGGGCCAACCGGGACGCCGCCTCCGCCGTACTCGATGCCAAGGGCATCCCCTACTTGAAGGCCGACGGCGCGTTCTACCTTTGGGCGGACGTGTCCCATGTCAGCGGCGGCGACGTCCGCGGGTGGGTGCGGCGCTTCCTGATGGAGTCAGGCGTTGCGCTCGCTCCGGGAACTGCCTTCGGCTCCATCGGCGAGGGCTGGGTGCGGATCGCGCTGTGCGGCAAGAGGCAGGAACTGCTCGACGGCGTGGCCCGGCTGCCGGAACGCGTCTAGGCCCTGCCGCCGGGGTCCCGTCTCAACGGCGGGTGCCGGAAAGAGCACCGTCCAGCCAAGCGCGCAGGACGTCTGCGGGAGCTGCCCCCGCCTGCCGGGCAGCCACCTGCCCGTCAACCAGCACCATCAGGGTGGGGATGGCCTGCACGTCGAAACGCCGGGACAGGCCCGGGGATTTGTCGACGTCGACCTTCACCAGCTTCACTTCACCGGCACGTTCGCGCGCCAGTTTATCCAGGGCTGGACTGACCATCCGGCATGGACCGCACCAGGCAGCCCAGAAGTCCACCAGCACCGGAACCGGCGACTGTTCGGCCACAGTGCTGAAGTCCGAATCCCCGGCCTCCACGATCCAGGGCAGCCCGGCGCGGCAGCTGCCGCAGCGCGGCCGGCCCGCAGCGGCGGCGGGGATTCTGTTGGTCTTCCCGCAGTGCGGACAGCTGACAAGGGTGGCTTCCATGCCTAATAGTCTTTCCTGTTCTTGTGGGCGCCCCACGCCCGGAAAGGAGCGTCCGACGCCGGGACCTCACCTCTGCTGACGGGCAACAGGTCGGGGCGGGTACCAGAAAAGTAGTCGTAGAAGATGGCGTCGTCAAAACCCGCGGACGCTGCACCGTACCGGTCTGCTGCAAAGAACACACGGTCTATCCGGGCCCAGAGGGCAGAAGCCAGGCACAGCGGGCACGGCTCGCAGCTGGCGTAGAGGACCGCACCGCGCAGGTCGAAGTTCCGCACGGCAGCGGCAGCCGTACGGATGGCCACCACTTCGGCGTGGGCAGTGGGATCGTTGTCGCGGGTGACGCGGTTGACGCCCTCGTGAACCCGCCCGTCCTTCGTCACCACCACTGCGCCGAACGGCCCTCCCCCGTCCTCGACGTTTCGGGTGGCGAGGGCTACCGCCTGTTCGAGGTACTGCGTGGCATTGAGCTGCTGTTGGTCCGCCTGAGTCATAGCTAGATCCTAGCCAAGGGTATGGTCCCAGGGGACGTAAATAGGGGGCTGAATAGGGGGAATTTCCCTGCGACATAGTTGCCTGGGAGGAATACTCTGGCGCCGGGGGTTTTCCGTTTTTTCGCCTCTTGCGAGGCTTCCCATACCGGCCCGCAGAGGGCATCGAACCCGGAGTACCCAATGAAAAAAAGACTCAGCATCATCGTCTGCACCGCCGTGGCCGCTGCCATCGCACCGGCGGGCCCGTCGGCCGCTTCTGACCGGGAGCCGGAGGCAAGGGAAATAGTTGGCGGGCTCGTCTCACCGCTGCACCTGGCCATCGGAACAAATAGGTCCATTTACGTAACGCAGGATTTCGCGGGGAAGCTGAGCCGTGTCAACAGGGACGGCAGCGTCAACGACATCTACCAGGCAGATCCTGGCCGGGGCGTAGCGGGTGTGGAGACCCGTGGCGCCACAACGTTCTTCCTCGAAACCGCAGGCGCCGGCTCCAATGACCCTGCCGCCCTGCGGGGTCATTTGAAAGCGATCAGCCCGCGGGGAGATGTCAGGACCATTGCGGACCTGGCCGAACATGAGCGGAAAAACAACCCCGATGCGGGCCAGCACTACGGGTTTGGAGCGGATGCCAGCAGTAAGTGCCTGGAGCAGGCCGCAGCGGTTCCGGGTGCTCCGGGGGCACGGTACACGGCGCCCTGGACTCGAACGCCTACGCCACTGCCGTCCAAGGCAACACCGCTTACATCGCCGACGCAGGGGCAAACGCCATCCTAAAGGTCAACATTCACTCGGGCGCCGTCAGCACGCTGGCGGTTCTGCCTCCCCGGCCTTCGGTCCTCACGCAACAGACCGCCACTGCTCTGGGGGCACCAGACTGTGCAAACTTCAAGTACGCCTTCGAACCCGTTCCAACTGACGTGGAGATCGGCCCGGACGGCTGGCTGTACGTGACATCGCTTCCTGGCGGCCCCGAAGCCCCTGGCCTGGGCGCACGCGGCGCGGTTTTCAAGATCAACCCCTGGAATGGCCGCACCAAGCTGTGGGCGGACGGGATCCTCAGTGCCACCGGGCTGGCAGTGGCAAACTCCGGTGATGTGTATGTTGCCTCGCTGTTCGGCAACGAGATCATCAGGTTCAGCGCTTGGAAGGGCCAGCGGTCAGTGTTCCTTCCGGTCCCTGCACCGGCCGACGTAGAAATTCAAGGCCGAACTTTGTATGCGACGGTCGATGCAGTGAACCCGGCCGCACCACCGCCTCCCCCCGCCGAAGGCCGGGTGATAAAGGTGGACATCAGGTAATCCGGCCACCATTTGGGAAGCAAAAACCCCGGTCCGCAACTGCGGGCCGGGGTTCTCCCTGTCAGCAACGGTTACTGCTTGGTGCCGTCCTCCTTGAGTTCCTCGTCGTCTGCGACGTCGAAGTCCTCTTCATCAAAATCGTTTTCGTCGATGTCCACGTCCGCGGACGCATCGCTCCTGTAGGGATCGGCGTCCCCGGCGTGACTCGCGTTGGCAGCCAGGGCGGCCACTTCGGCGTCACGCCTCTTGGCCTCCCGCAGCAGTTCCTCCAGGTTGGAGGCGTTGACGGGGATTTCGTCGGATACGAATTCGAGGGTGGGAGTCAGTCGGATGCTGAGGTTGCGCCCCACTTCCTGCCGAAGCACACCCTTGGCCTTCTCCAGGCCCTTGGCAGCATCAGCCTGGACGGCCTCGTCACCGAAAACGGTGTAGTAAAGGGTGGCGTGCTGCAGATCGTTCGTCACCCGGGCATCAGTAACAGTGATGCCCTCCAGCCGGGGATCCTTAACCTTCCGGCCCAGGGCCTCAGCAACAACAACCTTAATCCGCTGCGCCAACTTGGCAGCACGTGCCGGATCAGCCATGAACAACTCCTATAAGAAGAAAAATTTGGGGGTACGACGGCGCCCCGACGGGGCCATACGTACGTTTGCGTTTTTGCTACCCACCTAAGGCGAGTGTACGACGGGACTCCCGTCGGGATTTTTCCGGCGGCCCGGGAGTGGCATCGGGCCTGCCGGAGCTGGGTGGCCGACGTCGTAAGACGTTGGCCACCCAGCGAAGGGGCGGGGCCGCCGGAAAAATCCCGACGGCCCCGCACCGGTAGAGCATCAACGCTTAGACGCGCGGCTTCTCACGCATCTCGAAGGTCTCGATGATGTCGCCTTCGGTGATGTCGTTGTAGGAGCCAAGACCGATACCACACTCGAAGTCCGTGCGGACCTCAGTGGCGTCGTCCTTGAAGCGCTTGAGCGTCTCAACGGTGAGGTTGTCACCGATGATCTTGCCGTCGCGGCTGATGCGTGCCTTGGTGTTGCGTCGGATGATGCCCGAGCGGACGATCGAGCCGGCGATGTTTCCGAACTTGGAGGAGCGGAAGACTTCGCGGACTTCGGCCGTACCCAGCTGGAACTCTTCGTATTCCGGCTTGAGCATGCCCTTGAGCGCCATCTCGATGTCATCAATCGCGGAGTAGATGACGGAGTAGAAGCGCATGTCCACGCCTTCGCGGTCTGCCAGTTCGGCAACACGCTCGGCGGGCTTGACGTTGAAGCCAATGATGACGGCGCTGTCCACCGTCGCCAGGTTGACGTCGTTCTGCGTGATGGCACCAACGCCGCGGTGGATGACGCGCAGCTGCACGCCTTCGCCGACGTCGATCTTGAGCAGGGCGTCTTCGAGGGCTTCCACGGCACCGGACACGTCACCCTTGAGGATGAGGTTGAGGGTGTCGATCTTGCCGTCGGCCACTGCCTGGTCGAAGTCTTCCAGGCTGATGCGCTTGCGGCGCTTGGCCAGGGCGGCGTTACGGTCCGCTGCTTCACGCTTCTCGGCGATCTGGCGGGCGGTGCGCTCGTCAGCGGTCACGAAGAAGGTGTCGCCTGCGCGCGGCACGTTGGACAGACCCAGCACCTGGACGGGGCGGGACGGGCCGGCCTCGGTCAGGGCGCTGCCGTCGTCGTCGAACATCGCACGGACGCGGCCGTGGGCCGTGCCTGCAACGATGGTGTCGCCGACGCGCAGCGAGCCGGACTGCACCAGGACAGTGGCCACGGAACCGCGGCCCTTGTCCAGGTTGGCTTCGATGGCGATACCGCGGGCGTCCTTGTTCGGGTTGGCGCGCATGTCCAGGGCAGCGTCTGCGGTGAGCAGGACTGCCTCGAGCAGCTCATCGATATTGAGGTTCTGACGGGCAGAGACCTCCACGAACATGGTGTCGCCACCGTATTCTTCGGGAACCAGGCCGTACTCGGTCAGCTGGCCGCGGACCTTGTCCGGGTTGGCGCCTTCCTTGTCGATCTTGTTCACGGCCACCACGATCGGGACGTTGGCTGCCTGCGCGTGGTTGAGAGCTTCAACCGTCTGGGGCATAACGCCGTCGTCCGCTGCGACCACCAGGATGGCGATGTCGGTGACCTTCGCACCACGGGCACGCATGGCGGTGAACGCCTCGTGGCCCGGGGTATCGATGAAGGTGATCTTCCGGTCGTTGCCTTCGTGGTTGTGGGTGACCTGGTAGGCACCGATGTGCTGCGTGATGCCGCCGTGCTCGCCCGCCATGACGTCGGACTTGCGGATGGCATCAAGCAGGCGGGTCTTACCGTGGTCCACGTGGCCCATGACGGTGACAACCGGAGGACGTGCCTCGAGGTCTTCGTCGCCTTCGGCTTCCAGCTCTGCTTCGAAGTCGATATCGAAGGTGGAGAGCAGCTCGCGCTCCTCGTCCTCCGGCGATACGACCTGGAGCTTGTAGCCAAGCTCCTCGCCCAGCAGCGCAAAGGTTTCCTCATCCAGCGACTGGGTGGCTGTTGCCATTTCACCGAGGTGGAACAGCACGGTGACCAGCGCGGCGGGGTTTGCCTCGATCTTGTCGGCGAAGTCCGTGATGGACGAGCCGCGGCGGAGGCGGATGACAGTGTTGCCGTCGCCGCGGGGTACGCTCACGCCACCCAGCGACGGGGCACTCATCTGCTCAAGTTCCTGGCGCTTCGCACGCTTCGACTTGCGCTGCTTGCCGCGTCCGGCGCCACCCTTGCCGAAGGCACCCTGGGTGCCGCCGCGTCCGCGGCCGCCCTTGCCAAAGCCACCACCGGCGGGAGCACCGCCGCCGCCACCGGGACCACCTGTTCCAGGAGCGCCACCCGGACGTGCCGGGCCGCGGCCGCCGGCACCTGGACGTCCAGCACCGGCCGGAGCCGGACGTTCGGTGCGGTTGGGCATCATGCCCGGAGTAGGACGGTTTCCACCGGCGCCACCGGGCCGGGGTGCACCGGGGCGCGGGCCGCCGGCGCCTGCGGCGGGACGAGGCCCACCGGCGCCTGCTGCGGGACGGGGACCACCGGGACGGGGGCCGCCGGCACCTGCTGCGGGGCGCGGACCGCCGGGACGGTCGCCGTCGGTACGGCTTCCACCCGGACGGGGCATGCCCTGGGAGGTGGCGAACGGGTTGTTGCCGGGACGGGGAGCGCGCTCACCGTCACCGCCACGGCCGCGGGGCATGCCCTGCGAGGTGGCGAAGGGATTGTTGCCCGGACGGGGACCGCCGGGACGGGGAGCGGAACCACCCTGTGATCCACCGGGGCGGGTGGGTGCAGCCGGGGTCTCGGCCTTGGGGGCCGGGCGCGCACCGGGCTTTGCGCCGGTGGACGGTGCAGCAGCCGCTGCCGGAGCGGCCGGAGCCGCCGGAGCGCTGGCAACAGGTGCTGCCGGCGCCGGTGCAGCGGGAGCTGCGGGTGCCGGTGCGGCCGGAGGTGCGGGGGCAGGTTCCTGCGCCTTGGGGGCCGGAGCCTTGGGCGCTGCCGGACCGGGAGCGGGGGTGGAAGGACGCGCCTCTGCCGCGGGAGCGGCTGCCTTGGGCGCGGCGGCCGGAGCTGATGCCTTGGCAGCAGCGTCGGGGAAGGCGTTGCGCAGTTTGCGCACAACGGGGGCCTCAATGGTGGAAGAGGCGGAGCGAACGAATTCGCCCAGTTCCTGCAGTTTTGTCACTGCATCTTTGGAAGTTATACCGAGCTCTTTGGCGAGCTCGTGTACGCGGACCTTGGCCACATTTCTCCTGTCTCGGTCCGCACCGAGCCAGGCACGAACCGTCTACTTCTTACTGCGGGCCCCAGCCGCGTTTGGTGCAGAAGGGCCCATTGCAGAGCGCAACAAAGTTGTCATCGTTGCGCACTCATCGCTGGGAACTCATCGGGTTTCCATCAGATTTCTGACCCGCTTTCAGGTTGGACGGTTGGTGTTGCAGTTGCCGTGGCTGCAACGCTCGCTTCCTTGATCCAGCGTTCGACGGCGGCGGTTCCGGTTGCGCCCGACAGGGCACGTCCGAAAGCCCGCCGTTTTAAGGCCAGAGCAAGGCACGATTCACTGGGGTGCAGCCATGCACCCCGGCCAGCCATCCGGCGTCGTTCATCCACAAGGACAGCGGTGGAACCGCTGCCTTCGGCGACGAGCCGGAGTAGTTCGGACCGCTTGCCCTTTTTCCGGCAGCCGATGCAGGTACGTTCCGGTTGACTCCCGGTGGAAAGCTCTGCCACGGTCATCTTCCTGACGTTCATATCTGCCGGCCCCGTCATGCCTTGCCTCCGCTTGTTCAGCGGAAGGGACACGCGCAGGGCGCACAACTGCCGGCCGTTGGGCGCGGCCTTATCTATTCTAGCCCCTCCGGGCCGTTCTGCCCGAAACGCAATTGTGGTCGCGGCGCGGCTGGCCGGTAACCGGCGGGACTAGTTTTCGCGGGGGGTCGCTGCGTCGGAGACGATGTCGATGCGCCAGCCGGTGAGCTTGGCGGCCAGGCGGGCGTTCTGGCCCTCCTTGCCGATGGCCAGCGAGAGCTGGTAATCGGGAACCACGACGCGGGCCGAACGGGTTGCCTCGTCGGTAATGGTGACCGAATTCACCCGCGACGGGGACAATGCACTGGCGATGAACGTGGCCGGATTTTCGCTGAAGTCGACAATGTCGATCTTTTCGTCATTCAGTTCAGTCATGACGGCCCGCACGCGTGAACCCATTTCGCCGATGCACGCGCCCTTGGCGTTGATGCCCGGAGCGTTTGCCTTCACGGCAATCTTGGTGCGGTGTCCCGCTTCCCGGGCCAGGGCGACGATCTCGACCGAACGGTCGGCGATTTCCGGTACTTCCAGTTCGAAGAGCTTCCGGACCAGCCCCGGGTGCGAACGGGACAGCGTCACGGACGGGCCCTTGGAACCGCGGTGGACGTCGATGACCAGGGCACGCAGGCGGTTGCCGTGGATGTACTTCTCCCCCGGCACCTGTTCGGGCGGCGGAAGGAGTGCTTCCACAGCGCCGAGGTTGACCTGGACCATGTGCGGGTTGTGGCCCTGCTGGATTGTCCCGGCCACCAGTTCGCCTTCACGGCCCTTGAACTCGCCCAGGACGTTGTCGTCCTCCACGTCACGCAGCCGCTGCAGGATGATCTGGCGGGCGGTGCTGGCGGCGATGCGGCCGAACCCTTCCGGGGTGTCCTCGAACTCGCCGATGGGGGCGCCGTCGTCATCAATCTCCACGGCCCATATGGTCACGTGGCCGCTCTTGCGGTCCAGCTCCGCGCGGGCCTTTTCGAAGGCGCCGGGCGACTTGTGGTAAGCCACCAGGAGCGCCTGCTCGATGGTGGGGATCAGGAGGTCCAGCGGAATTTCACGCTCACGCTCCAAAAGCCTCAGTGCGCTCATGTCAATATCCATCAGGCCTCCTCAGAAGGTCCATTGTGTGCAGTTTCCAGACCGTCCTCATTGAGGTGGCTGAATTCGATCTCGACTTTTCCGTTGCGGATCCTGTCGAAAGGAAGCTTGAGGGGTTCGCCCTGCCTGGGCTTCATGCCCTTTTTCACGGCGATCTCGGGCACAAGCGTCACGCCGCCGTCGTCGACGGACTTGATCCGGCCAGTGATGTTGTCTCCCTGGACAACATTGACCTTGACCATGCGCCCCTTGGCGCGGTGCCAGTGGCGCGGCTCGGTCAGCGGCCGCCCGACGCCGGGGGAAGAGACTTCAAGGTCATACGGACGCCCATCGTCACCGGGATCGTTGTCCAGCACATCGGAAAGCACCTTGGAGATATCGGCAATGACATCCAGGCTTACGCCGCCGGTTTCCTCCTGCGGCAGGTCCACCACCACGTGGACCACCCGATGGGAACCGGGGATGATGGCCACGTCCTCCAGGTAGAGGCGGTTGGCCTGGACCGAGGGTTCAAGAAGGGCCCTGAGCCGTGCAGCTTCCGGATTGTGCGCGGCCTCGGCCTTACCCGTACCGGTCCGGTCTGATGAAGCCGTGGCTTCTGCATTGCTCACGATGCCGGCCGCCTCCCGTTTAGATGATGTTGTGTGTACTAGCGTAGCTATTTTAGCGGTTCCTTGGTGCACGAAGTTCTACCCCCGGCGTGACACCATGGTCTGTTGTGACAGACGACAACCAGGAAAACCGCCTGCAGATGCGCTATTTCCGGTACGCCGTTTTTTCGCTCGCAGCCCTCCTCGTCCTGAGCCTGGGATTCGCCTTCATCCCCCCTGAACCGCCTGCCCCTGCGGAACCGCCGTTCTCAGAACGGGCCCGCGCGGCCGCGTACGAAGAGACAATGCGGCTGCGGTCCGCCGGGCTGGAACTTGCCGCTACCGGAGGAAACGCCGCCGCCGGTGCAACGGCTATGCCCCCGGTGGACGGGGTTGTGACATTGCTGACCATCCAGGCCCGGGCGCTGCTGCTTCCCGCAGGGCCTGCCCCCACTGACCCTGCGTCCGCCAGGGCTGCTGCGGCCTCAGCCACCGCGCCTCCTGCCGGCGCTTCGCCTTCAGCTTCTCCGCCGTCGCCGGCTCCTCCTGCCCAGGTCACGCCGGCGGAGTTCGCCGCCGCACTGGCCGCCAGCGGACAGCAGCGGCTGAAGGACGCGGAGACGGCCGACGGCGGCATGGCCCGCCTGCTGGCGGGGACCGGCACGGCGCAGCTCCTGGCAGCCGAACGGCTTGGGGCCCAGGGCTCAGGAACAGCGCCGGCAACAGCTCCGGCAGGTGCACCCGGCCCAACAAAGGCCGCCGAGGCCTCTGCCTGCCCGGCCGCACCGACCGCGCCCGACTCGCAGGCGGATGCGGACACCGGCCTTGGGGCCGCCCTTGCAGCCGTGGCTGTGGCTGAGCGGGAGACCGTGTACGGGTACCAGGCCGCCCTCACCCGCCTTCCGTCCGAAGGGGCGCGCCCGGCGTCGGACTTCCTGGAACAGCACCAGGACCTTGCGGTGCAGGCCGAAACGTTGAGCCTGAGACACTGCAGGGGCCCGGTTCCGCAGCAGCCTGGTTACGTCCTGGACCAGGCGTTCCTTGATGCGCCGGCGGCAGGACTTGCCGGGCTGGAGTCAGACATTATGCCCGCTTATGGGGACATTGTGGCGATCGCAGATGGATCCACCCGGGCCTGGGCCTTGTCCGCACTTCAGGGAGCAGCGCGCCGCGCACAGCACTGGGGCGCCGGGACGGTTCCCCTGCCGGGCCTTGTAGTGGACGCAGCCCAGCTGCCGCAACTGCCTGCGTAGGGCGGCCTTCGACTGCCCCGGGCGCCAATACCCGGGCCTTGATGCTGGCGGGCCTGCCGCGCCCGGTGGTTTGCTGTAGGGATGGACGCCGCACCCCCTTTTCACAACAACGAACCGCACGGCAACGACATCGCGCAGCGGCTGAACTGGCTGCGGGCAGGGGTGCTGGGCGCCAATGACGGCATCGTCTCCGTTGCAGCGATAGTTGTTGGAGTGGCCGGCGCTACCGCCGCAACCGGGCCGATACTGACAGCCGGAGCCGCGGGCCTTGTGGGCGGGGCCGTGTCCATGGCACTGGGCGAGTATGTCTCCGTCAGCAGCCAAAGTGACAGCCAGCGCGCGTTGATCGAAAAGGAACGCCGTGAACTGGCGGAGGAACCGGAAGAGGAACTGGCCGAGTTGACGGCCCTTTACCTGGCCAAAGGACTTAGCCCGGAAACAGCCGGCAGGGTAGCCGAGGAACTTACAGCGCACGACGCACTGGCCGCACACCTGTCCGCCGAACTCAACATTGACGAGACCGGCATCGTCAGCCCCTGGCACGCCGCCTTCGCCTCTGCCATCGCTTTCGTCACCGGCGCCGTCCTCCCCATGCTGGCCATCCTGCTCCCGCCACCGGAGCTTCGTGTCCCCATCACCTTCGCCGCGGTCCTCCTTGCCCTGGCACTGACCGGTGGGGTTGGGGCCTGGATCGGCGGCGGTTCAAAAGTCCGGGCGGCTGCCCGGGTGGTGGCAGGCGGCGCCCTCGCCCTCGCAGCCACCTTCAGTGTCGGCAGCCTGCTCGGAGCCACGGGCGTGGTCTAAAGGAGGTGCCTGCGGCGCTGGCCGCTTCCGTACGCCTAGGCTGGAAGGGATGAGCGGGCCGGCGGCAGTACCAATCCCCCCTGACCTCACTGCGCGGTACAGCCGCAGCAGCGCAGGGCGGGCGTGGCTCGCGTCCCTGCCGGACCTCATCAAGGGCCGGCTGGAGAACTGGCAGCTGACACCGGACCTGCCTCGCGGCGCACTGCCTTGGAACGGCCGCGGCGGAGTAGTCATCCCGGTGACGCAGGCGGACGGCACCACGGCGGCCCTCAAGATCGCCTTCCCCCACGAGGAAGCCCGGGTTGAACGGCACGCCCTTGCTTTATGGCAGGGACGGGGCGCGGCAGCACTGCTGGCCTCAGACGCAGGTACGTGCGCCATGCTCCTGGAAAGGCTCGACGGCGAACGGTCGCTCGCCGCTGTTTCCATGGAAGAGGCTGTGGAAGTGTGGGGCGGCCTGGTGCGGCAGCTGAGCATCGTCCCCGATGACCGGCCGCAGTGGCAGGAGTTTGAACACATCGCCGCACGGGCTGAGCAATGGAGTGATGACCTGCCCCTGGAATGGGAACAGCTGGGACGCCCCTTTCCACGCTGGCTCCTCGAAGCTGCACTTGAGGTGTGCCAAACCCGTGGGGCGGTAGGGCGGCGTTCAGCATGCGACGTCCTGGTACATACCGATCTGCACTTCCTCAACGTCCTGGCACGTCCCGCTGCGCCGGGACGTGCAGGCTCTGGAGCCCCGCCGGCGCTTCCGATGGCGGCAGGCTTCGCCGCCATCAACCCGCAGCCCATGATCGGCGAGCCGGAGTTTGCCGTGGCCCCGCTGCTGTGGAACCGCCTGTCCTGGTTGCCCCTGAACAACGCCGGAGCCGGGCTTCGGCAGCGTTGTGCTGAGTTCAGCTCTGCCGCGGGCCTGGACCCGGACGTGGCACGGCAATGGGGCATCGCCCGGGAAGTGGAAAGCGCCCTCGCATACGCTGGGAGGTTGGGCCTGCGCGGGGAGCTTGCCCGGTCCCTGTGGGTGGCCAGCACCCTGGCCGGCAAAACCCTGGAAGGGCTCCCGTCAGCGCATCGTCTTCCGGAACCCGGCAAGGCTCCCGGCGCGCGCTGATGCCGGTGGCGCCTCGCTGCTCATGCTCCCCCCACGGCGGCGAGGGCGGAATCCACCGCTGCCACGGCAGTGCGCACCTCTTCCGCTGATGTCTGCCAGTTGCTGACGGAGATGCGCAGGATGTCCCGGTCGCGCCAGCGGGAGCCGGACATCCACACCCTGCCGTCCGCAATGATGCGTGCGGTTACGGCGCGGGTGGTCGCGTCGTCACCGAACGCAATACAGACCTGGGTGTAGCGGACGTCATTCAGGACTTCCACGCCGTCGAGCCCTGCCAGGCCGGCGGCAATGTCAGCAGCCGCGGTCACCAGGCCCCGCACCTGGTTTTCCACGCCGTCACGGCCCAGGCTCTTCAGCGCAGCCCATACGGGGACCCCTCGGGCGCGCCGCGACAGCTCCGGCACCTTCTCAAACGGGTCACCAGGACCTTCAGCATCCTGGATGAGGTAACTGGTGTGCAGGCCCATGGCGGACCGGAGGGCGGCTGCGTCGCGCACAATGGCGATGCCACAGTCGTAGGGAACGTTCAAGGTCTTGTGGGCGTCCGTCCCCCACGAGTCGGCATCCTCGTAGCCCCGGGTCAGGTTCCGCAGTTCGGGTACTGCCGCCGCCCAGAGGCCGAATGCACCGTCGATATGGACCCAGGCGCCATGTTTCCGGGCGATGCCAATGGCGTCGGCAAACGGATCAAACGCCCCGGAATGTAGGTTCCCGGCTTGCAGGCATACCAGGGCCGGCCCCGAACCTTCAGCCAGCGCCGCCTCAAGGGCAGCAGGAACAAGCCGCCCCTGATCATCCACGTCAATCACTTCCGGCCTGCCCAAACCCAGGTACCTGAGGGCGAGGTCCACGGTGTCATGCCGTTCGCGGCCCACGAAGCACCTGATGCGTGGTGCTCCGTTCAACCCATCACGGTCCAGGTCCCAGCCGGCGTTCGAGAGGAGCCGCCACCGTGCGGCAGCCAGCCCGGTGAAGTTGGCCATGGTGGCCCCGGTGACAAAGCCGACGTCGGAGTCCGGTGAAAGCCCCAGCAGTTCCAGCAGCCACGTCCCGGCGCTTTCCTCGATGGCTGCCATGGCAGGGGTGGCGTAGCGGAGGCCGGCGTTCTGGTCCCACGCGCTGACCAGCCAGTCTGAGGCGAGAGCGGCAGGCAGTGTCCCGCCGATGACCCAGCCGAAGAAGCGGCCGGACGGCATCGCCATCAGTCCGGGTTCGGCTGTTTCAGCCAGGAGCTCAACAACATCTTCTGCAGGGACGCCGTGAGCAGGCAGCGGGCCGCCAAAGGCGCCGGTGAGGTCCTGGGCCGGCCGGCGTGGACCCACCGGCCTGTCAGGAAGGCTGCCCAGCCAGGCCTTGGCGTGCCTTGCCGCGGCAGCAAGGGCACTGGAGTACTCATCTTCGCCGTGTGGCATAGCTGCATGCTACTCCCCCGCCTTTGGTGCCCGGGAGGCTTCCGCCTACCCCTGTTGGGCGAAGTTTTCCTGCCAGACGTCGTAGCCGAGCTTGATGATCAGGGCGGCCACCACCACCAGGAAGACGACACGGACAAACCGGCTTCCCTGCGCTACCGCCGTCCTGGCTCCCAGGTACCCGCCGGCCATGTTGGCAAGACCCAGCAACAAGCCGAGTCCCCACAGGATGGAGCCGTGCGGCAGGAAGAACATCAGGGCGCCGGCATTGGTTGCCATGTTCACGATTTTGGCCTTGGCACTGGCTTCGAGGAACGCGTAACCCATCGCGGAAACCAGTGCGATGACCAGGAAAGAACCGGTTCCAGGACCGATCAGGCCGTCATAAAAGCCGATGACGGCACCGATCAGGCACGCCACCACATAGTGCTTGTGTCCGTTGTGCCGCAGGTCGGTGATGTGGCCCGCGTCCGGCTTAAGGGCCGTAAACAGCGCAACCGCCACCAGTGCGGCCACAATTATGGGTTTGAAAACGGCGGACGGCAGCGTGGCGGCCAACACGGCACCACCGAAACTGCCTGCCAACGCGATTGCGGCCATTGGCAGTGCCGTCCGCAGGTCCGGTCCCACCCGACGGTAGTACGTGACGGCGCTGGTGGCAGTTCCGAAAATGGACCCCATCTTGTTCGTGGCCAGTGCCTGCACGGGCGTGATGCCCGGGACCAGCAACAGGGCGGGAAGCTGGATCAGCCCGCCCCCGCCCACCACGGCGTCCACCCACCCGGCTGCGAAACCCGCAAGCACAATCAGTACCAGCGTGGTGAGCTGGATGGACTCAAGCCCTGGAAGCACCCCTGCTGCGTCAGCTGGCGCGGACAGCGTTGACTACGTAGTCAACAGCCTTGTCTACGGCAACGTTCTCGGCATCACCGCTGCGGCGGTCCTTGATCTCCACCACGCCGTCCACCAGGCCGCGGCCCACGGCAAGGATAGTGGGTACGCCGAGCAACTCGGCGTCACCGAACTTGACCCCGGGCGAGACCTTGGGCCGGTCATCCAGCAGGACCTCAAGGCCCGCGGCTTCCAGGTCTGCTGCCAGCTGCCCGGCGGTGGCAAAGATGTCCTCGCCCTTGCCGACGGCCACCACGTGGACGTCAGCCGGCGCCACCGAACGCGGCCACACCAGGCCCTTGCTGTCATTGTTGGACTCGGCCAGCGCGGCAACTGCCCGGGTGACACCTACGCCGTAGGAGCCCATGGTGACGGTAACCTGCTTGCCGTTCTGGTCCAGGACCTTCAGCTCCAGGGCTTCGGCGTACTTCCGGCCGAGCTGGAAAATGTGGCCCATCTCGATTCCGCGGGCTATCTCCAGGGGGCCGGAGCCGTCAGGGGCGGGGTCGCCTTCGCGGACTTCCGTGCACTCGATGACGCCGTCCCACGAGAAGTCCCTGCCCGCCACCAGGCCGAAGACGTGCTTGCCTGCCTCATTGGCGCCGGTGATCCAGGCGGTTCCGCTGACAATGCGGGGATCCACCAGGTACAGGAGCTTCGAGGCGCTCTCGCTGCCCAGCAGTGCTTCGTCCAGTGCAAGTCCGGGTCCAAGGTAGCCCTTCACGATCGACGGCTGCTTCTTGAGGTCGTCGTCGTTGGCGGCCTCGATGCCGATTTCGCCTGCGATGGGCAGGAAGGAGCCGATGTTCGCCTCAACGCGCTTCAGGTCCACGCCCCGGTCGCCGGGGACACCAATGACCACGAGCTGCCGTTCCCCTGTGGGCAGAGTGACGGCCAGCACGACGTTCTTGAGCGTGTCCGCGGCAGTCCACGCGCCGCCGTCGGCTGATGAGCGCGGGGCGAGCTGGTTTGCAGCTGCGACGAGCGTGTCAATGGTGGGCGTATCAGGGGTGTCGAGGACCTCGGCGGCGGGAGCAGCCGAGAAGTCGATTTCCGCTGGCGCCACAGTGGTGACGGCCTCGACGTTCGCGGCGTAGCCCCCGGCGGATCGGACGAACGTGTCCTCACCAATCTCCGTGGGGTGCAGGAATTCCTCGCTCTTCGAGCCGCCCATGGCGCCGGCGGTTGCAGTGACAGGGATAACCTCCAGGCCGAGGCGCTCGAAAATCCGGAGGTAGGCCCCGCGGTGGGCCGCGTAGCTGGCGTCCAGGCCGGCGTCGTCGACGTCGAACGAGTAGGAGTCCTTCATGATGAACTCGCGTCCGCGCAGGAGGCCCGCGCGGGGGCGGGCTTCGTCCCGGTACTTGTTCTGAATCTGGTAAAGGCTGAGCGGCAGGTCCTTGTAGGAGGAGTAGAGGTCCTTGACCAGCAACGTGAACATTTCTTCGTGGGTAGGGGCCAGCAGGTAGTCCGCGCCCTTGCGGTCCTGGAGGCGGAACAGGCCTTCGCCGTACTCGGTCCAGCGGTTTGTGGCCTCGTACGGTTCGCGCGGCAGCAGCGCCGGGAAGTGAACTTCCTGTGCCCCGATGTTCGCCATTTCCTCCCGGATGATGGCTTCAACCTTGCGCAGGACGCTCAGTCCCAGCGGCAGCCAGGTGTAGATGCCGGGGGCGGCGCGGCGAATGTAGCCTGCGCGGACCAGGAGGCGGTGGCTGGCAACCTCGGCGTCGACGGGGTCTTCGCGCAGGGTGCGCAGGAATAACTGGGACAGTCTTGTAACCACGGGAAGGTTTCCGTTTCTGGAGAGGTGCTGGAGCAGCAGCAGGCCGGGCATTTCGTCTGGGTACTAATCTACCGCCAAGCACAGCAGAGCCACGCCCGGGATACAAAGCCCCTGGCCCCCCAAAGGGCTGGTCATCGCATCCGGGCGTGGCTCAAAGCCGTTACCGCCTAAGTACTGGTGAGGACTGGTGAGACCGCCCACGCCACTCCAGCGCAGCTAAATCGAACCTAAGTGATGGGGCCCACAAATGACAAGTATTCTTTCCATCGGCGTTGATCAGCGTCATGTCCAGGTGCGGCGTAGACCAGCAGGTGAGAATGGGGCGAGTGGCAGGAGAGCCTAGAACAGCACGGTGGCGAACGTGCCCACCTGCCGGAAACCAACCCGCTCGTACGTGGCGCGGGCGCGCACGTTGAATCCGTTGACGTAGAGGCTGGTAATGGGAGCGATTTTCCTTGCCTGCTCCACAACGGCCGCCATGTAGCCGGAGCTGAGGCCCTGGCCGCGGTACAGCGGGTTCATCCAGACGCCCTGGACCTGGGTGACCTCCGAGGTGACGGCACCAAGTTCGGCTTTGAACACCACTTCATGGGCGTCGTTAAGGTGAACGAGGGAATGGCCTTGGCGGATCAGGCCTTCCACCCGCCGGCTGTAGAACTCCCTGCCGCCAAGGAAGGGGGAATAGCCCACTTCCTCCTCGAACATGGCCGCGCAGGCAGGAAGGATGCGGTCAAAATCGGCGAGGTTTCCCAGACCGAGGCCGGGATCGGGCTGGATCGACGGCGGACCTTCAATAGTCATCAGGGGCTGCTCGGCGCGAACCTCGTGCGCCCGGTGGCCCAGTTCCACAAGTTCGGCATGGAGGGCAAGGACCGACTCGGCAGGACCGAAGGCGGAGGCGTAGCGGCGTCCGGACCCATTGGCTGCCCGCGCAACGGCCCCGGCAAAATCGGGGTCCAGCTGGACCGGAACCAGGTTGGCCCCAGCCCAGCACGCTCCTACCAGCACGCCGTCGTCGAAGACGCCAATGACGCCGGCGCCGCCGCTGGTGGGAGCGGCGGTACCGGAAGCACGCAGGTGCGCAAGGATGAAGACGTTGGTTACCGGATCCTGCTGCGCCAGCATCCGGAGCGCGGCAGTATCCGTTCCGTCCAGCGTGCGGACAGAAATCCCCGGGGGGTCGGGTGCGTCCTTACGAGACGCTAACCACGGGGCTACCCTTGACAGCATCTTCGCCATCGGCCTCCCCCATCTCTTCCGCGATCCGCATGGCCTCTTCGATCAGTGTCTCAACAATCTGGCTCTCGGGCACAGTCTTGATGACTTCGCCCTTCACAAAAATCTGGCCCTTGCCGTTGCCGGAAGCCACGCCAAGATCAGCTTCGCGGGCCTCACCGGGACCGTTCACCACGCAACCCATGACGGCCACCCGCAGCGGAATCTCCATGCCTTCGAGTCCTGCCGTGACCTGCTCAGCGAGCGTGTACACATCCACCTGTGCGCGGCCGCAGGACGGACAGGAAACGATTTCGAGCTTCCGCGGACGCAGGTTGAGGGACTGGAGAATCTGGTTGCCCACCTTGATCTCCTCCACCGGCGGAGCCGAGAGGGAAACGCGGATGGTGTCACCGATCCCCCGGGACAGGAGTGCGCCGAAGGCGGTGGCTGACTTGATGGTTCCCTGGAACGCCGGGCCGGCCTCGGTGACGCCAAGGTGCAGCGGCCAGTCGCCCTTCTCCGCCAGCATCTCGTACGCCGCCACCATGATCACCGGATCGTTGTGCTTGACGGAGATTTTGAAGTCGTGGAAGCCGTGCTCCTCGAACAGGGAGGCTTCCCAGACGGCGGATTCCACCAGTGCCTCCGGTGTGGCCTTGCCGTACTTCTTCAGGATGCCCGGTTCCAGCGAACCGGCGTTGACGCCGATCCTGATGGAGGTGCCATGGTCCCGGGCGGCCGCCGCGATTTCCTTGACCTGGTCGTCGAACTTGCGGATGTTGCCCGGGTTCACACGCACGGCGGCGCAACCGGCCTCAATCGCCGCGAAGACGTACTTGGGCTGGAAGTGGATGTCCGCGATGACCGGAATCTGCGACTTCCTGGCGATGATGGGCAATGCCTCGGCGTCATCGGCGGAAGGGCAGGCCACGCGCACAATGTCACAGCCGGACGCCGTGAGTTCCGCAATCTGCTGCAGGGTGGCGTTGATGTCCGTGGTGGGGGTTGTGGTCATGGACTGCACGCTGATGGGGAAGTCTGAGCCTACCCCTACTGAACCGACCTTGATCTGGCGGGTCTTACGGCGGGGGGCGAGGACGGGCGGCGGTGCTGACGGCATTCCCAGGCTGACCGAGGTCACGTGGACTCCTAGAGTTGAAAGGGTTTCGAAGCGGCTACGCGGTGAGGCCGGCGAGCACGCCGATGATGGGCGACCACTCCGTGATGCGGGTCCCGGCGATGACTCCGGCGGCGGCAAAGGGATCCTGCTTGAGGATTGAATTCAGGGCGGCTTCGTCTGCGGTCTTGAAAATCAGCAGCGCTCCGGCGCCGTCGCCGTACGGACCGCTGGCAAGGACGACACCATCCTGCGCAAGGCCCGCCAGCCATTCGCGGTGGGCTGGCCTGGCCTCGTTGCGGGCTTCGGTGGAATCGGCGGCGTAAACGTACTCAACGGCAAAAACTGTCATACCGCTACCCTATCGCCCCGCCTGCCCCAGCACCCATCCGGGAGCCCTGCCGGGCCGACGGGACTGCACAGTGCGCACGCCTCAGGAAAGGAACAGCACTTTAACCACCGCCGCCGTTCCGGCAGCCCACAGCATGGAGGTCAGTGTTCCGATGATGAAGCGTTCGGCTGCCACGGGCGTTTCCTTCAGCTCCGCGAACCTGCCCAGGCCCTTAATGGCCACGATGTAGGCGATGGCCACAGGTTGGCCGGTGAGGATTGCCAGGCACACGCCGAGCCGCTCCAGTACTCCAATAATTGCTCCGCCGCGGAGGATGCGCTGGCTGGAAACAGGGGGCATCCCAGCTGAAGCACCCGGTGACGGGGCGGCGGCTGCCGCTGTGAGCTCCCCGTCCACGTTTCGGGTTCCGGCACGGGGCGGGTCCACTGTCACGTCCGCGGCCGGGTCCTCGGTTGCCCTGCTGGCCTCCTCCGCAGCTCTGGCGGCATCGGCTTTGTCGTCGATGGTTCTGGCTACCCGGAACACCAGGGCGGTCACCGGCCAACCGGCGAAACCGGCCACGAGCAGCGCGGCCGTAACCCACAGTGCGGTCACTGGGCTGCCTCATTCCTGGTATGGACAGCCTGGAAGTGGGCGTGGTCCAAAAGCATCGCTGCTGCCGGCCTGGCTGCCCATTCTTCCTGCCAGCCGGAGCGAAGGACCGCCCGGCTCACCGATTGCTCCGTTATCCCCAACGAGTGGGCAACCTGCTTCTGGCTGCCATGCCGGCCCTCGCCGTCCTGGATCTCGCGCAGCCGGTCCACCACCCGCCACTGCGCCTCCGTGCGCTGCTGCACAACCCTTCCGATCAGGCGCAGCACCGCCTGGGCGTTTGCGCTGGCCATGGCACCTTCCTTTCCCTGGGACGGGAGGTCCCCACGGCCCATAATGCCCGCTACCACTGACAACGGAACCTGGCCCGCTGCACTTTTCGCCAGTTCCACAGCTTTGCGCGCTGCCACAAAGCCGCTGCCTGATCCCTCCCTGGGGCTGTTCCCCGGCGCCAGCTGTACGTTGCCTATCCCAATCCCGACGTACCAGTGGCCACTCCGAAGCGCGTGGAGTGCTATATCCACCACCTCTGCGGCGTTCTCCACAACGCCCTGGAGTTCGTCACCAACCGAGCGTTCGAAGGGTGCCGGCGTGAGGGTTCGGAGCGCGGAGATCAGGTCAGGGACCCGGTCGCGGTCCGAAGAGCTGCCGCGCTGGTCAATGGTCAGAACGTACATGCCATGACCCTAGACACCGGGCGGCACATAATCAATCGGTAATAGCTGATTATCCAATATCAGCCGTCAGAGGCTGATGAAAGCGAATCACCCTTAGCCGGTTTACACCTCGCGCAAGGCGCTCGAAGGTCAGCCGAAGAGGTTGACGGGTTTGACGATGTCGGCGTAGATGAGGAGCGCGCTCATGCCCATCAGCAGGGCGGCCACCACATACGTCACGGGGAGCAGCCTGGCAATGTCAAAGGCGCCTGGGTCAGGCTTGCCGAACAGTTTGGCCACCTGGCGCCGGGCCCCTTCGTAGAGCGCACCGGCTACGTGACCGCCGTCCAGCGGCAATAGCGGGATCAGGTTGAAGACCGCCAGGGCGAAGTTCAGCCCGGCCAGCAGTCCCACCAGGGTGGCCACCCGGGACTGTACGGGGATCTCCTCCATGGCAGCCACTTCACCGGCCACCCGGCCCACACCCACAACGCTGATGGGGCCGTTGGGGTCGCGGGGCTCCTCGCTGAAGGCGGCTTTCGCCACGCCTACCACCCGGGCGGGGAGGTTGAAGACCACTCCTGCCACCTGCCGGATGTTTTCGCCGGCCATGGGCAGAACGGACGACGCCGGCTGGGGCACCAGTTCTGTCTGCGCGCCAATGCCCAGGAAGCCGACGTCCTGGTAAAGGAGGGTGCCGGCGTCGTCCGTCGCCTGCCGGCCATCCGCACCGATGATGGGCCTGGCCGACAGTACCGGCGTCACGGTGGTGGAAACCGGGGCACCGTCCCGCTCCACCGTAATGGCTACTTCACGCCCTGCCGAAGCCCGGATCCATTCAGTCAACTGGTCCCAGCTGGTAACGGCTTTCCCGTCAAAGGAAGTGATGGTGTCGTTGGGTTTCAGGCCTGCGGCCGCGGCCGGCGTAAGCTGGCAGTCCGCTGAATCCGGGTCAACGGTTTCGCCCGCCGCCACCTGGCATTTGGAGACGTCCGAGATGGTGGTGGTGGCCGTCGCCATGCCAAAGCCCATCAGCAGGACAGCGGTCAGCACCACGCCGAGGACCATGTTCATGGCCGGGCCGCCCAGCATCACGATGATCTTTTTCCATACGGGAAGCCGGTAAAACACCCGGTTTTCATCACCCGGGCCAACTTCCTCCTGGGCGGCGGACCGTGCTTCCGTTGCCAGCGTCTGGAACATTCCCGTGCTGGAGGGCCTGACGGATCCGTCCTCCTGGTTGGGCGGGTACATCCCGATCATGGAGACGTAACCGCCCAGCGGAATGGCCTTCACGCCGTACTCCGTCTCGCCTTTCCGCCGTGACCAGAGTGTGGGGCCAAACCCGATCATGTACTTGGTGACGCGGACCCTGAAGAGCTTGGCGGGCACGAGGTGGCCCACTTCGTGGAGCGCGATGGAGGCAGCGATGCCGATGGCCACAAAGACGACACCGAGGATAAAGAGGAAAACGGGGGTCATGGAGGTACTTGCTGCTTCCTAGAGACTGCTGACTGCTAAACGTTCATTGGCGCGTGCGCGTGCCCAGCTTTCAGCATCCAGCACAGTTTCCACTGTCAGCCCGGAGGAGCCTGAATGTTCGCTGAGGACGGCGGCCACGGTGTCCACAATGTCCGTGAACCTGATCCGGCCGGCATGGAAGGCCGTCACGGCTTCCTCGTTGGCGGCGTTAAACACGGCGGGAAAGGTGCTGCCCCGTTTGGCCGCGTCCTTGGCAAGGTCAACGGCAGGGAAGGCAGCCACGTCCAGGGGCTCGAAAGTCCACGTGGACGCCTGGGTCCAGTCGCAGGCCGCGGCGGCGTTGGGCACCCTGTCCGGCCAGCCCAGCCCCAGGGCGATCGGGAGGCGCATGTCCGGCGGGGACGCCTGGGCAATGATCGACCCGTCGATGAACTGGACCATGGAGTGAACCACGGACTGGGGATGCACCACCACATCGATCCGTTCCAGCGGCACGTCGAACAGCAGGTGTGCCTCTATCACTTCCAGTCCCTTGTTGACGAGGGTGGCAGAGTTGGTGGTGACCATGACGCCCATGTCCCAGGTGGGGTGTGCCAGTGCCTCGTGCGGAGCGACATCATGGAGTTCCGCCCTGGTCCTGCCGCGGAAAGGGCCGCCCGAGGCTGTGAGGATGAGTTTGTCCACCTCGGCCGCCGACCCCGAGCGCAGGCACTGGGCGATAGCCGAGTGCTCGGAGTCCACGGGGACAATCTGGCCTTCCCGTGCCGCCGCTTTCACCAGAGAGCCGCCGACAATAAGCGATTCCTTGTTGGCGAGGGCGAGGGTGGCGCCTGACTTGAGGGCCGCCAAAGTCGGTGCCAGGCCGATGGAACCGGTGATTCCGTTAAGCACCACGTCTGCCTGGACCTCTGCGATCCGGGTGGATGCATCCGGTCCTGCGACGATCTCCGGCCGGTAGCCGTGCCTGCCGGCCGCGGCGGCGGCCTCCCCGATCAACAGTGCGAGGCGTCGGGGGTCGCCGCCGGCAATGCCCACAGCCGCGGCTCCCGTGTTCACCGCCTGCTGCGCGAGGAGCTCCAGGTTGCCTCCCCCGGCACTGAGTGCCACCACCTCGAAAAGATGCGGGGCGCCGTCGACGACGTCAATCGCCTGGGTGCCGATGGAGCCGGTGGATCCAAGGAGGGCGATCTTGCGTGGCTGCATTGCTTAAGTATTGCGCACCATCCTTGGCCCGCTGCGCCTTGACCCCGGGGTGGCCGGGCGTAACGTGGACTCCGTGGACTGGCTCTCGTGGTTTGATGCGCCGGAATACGAGTTCGCCCGGCAGGTGCTGCAGCGCGGCGTGGCAGCACTGTATTTCGTTGCGTTCCTGTCCTCACTGAACCAGTTCCCCGCGCTGCTGGGCGAGCGGGGCCTCCTTCCGGCGCCTGAGTACCTGTCCGGTTTCAGCCGTTTGCGCCGGCCCACCCTATTCCGCTGGCGGTACTCGGACCGGCTGCTGCGCTGGGTCTGCGCGGCAGGGCTTGTGGTGTCGGCGCTGCTGGTGGCGGGCATCCCGCAGCAGGGTCCGCCTTGGGTTCCCCTCATTGCGTTCCTGAGCCTGTGGCTGCTCTACATGTCCATTGTGAACGTGGGCCAGACCTTCTACGGATTCGGCTGGGAGATGCTGCTCCTCGAGGCGGGCTTCACCGTGGCCTTCCTGGGGTCGGACCAGACCGACCCGCCGCGCACCATCCTGATCCTGATCGTGTGGCTGGTGTTCCGGCTCGAGTTTGGCGCCGGCATGATCAAGATCCGCGGCGGCCGTGAATGGCGCGACCTCACCGCCCTGTACTACCACCACGAAACCCAGCCCATGCCGGGGCCAATGAGCCGGCAGGCGCATCTGCTACCCAAACCGCTCCACAAAGTTGAAGTCCTCGGCAACCATTTCGCCCAGCT
Organism: Arthrobacter sp. K41; assembly: GCF_059089645.1. Taxonomy (NCBI): domain Bacteria; kingdom Bacillati; phylum Actinomycetota; class Actinomycetes; order Micrococcales; family Micrococcaceae; genus Arthrobacter; species Arthrobacter sp. K41. The sequence goes on from NZ_JBNHEW010000003.1 coordinate 106,734, forward strand.
GGTGGTGCCCTTTTTCCTGTTCGCGCCGCAGCCGGTGGCCAGCGTCGCGGCGGCGGTGGTCGTCCTCACCCAGCTGTGGCTGGTGGCCACCGGCAACTTCGCCTGGCTGAACTGGATCGCCATTGTGCTGGCGTTCGCCGCGGTGAGCGACCCGGTGGCGCATGCTGTCCTGCCGGTCATCCCGCTGGACTGGCACGGCGAAGCCGCCGCGGGCAGGGAGACACCGCTGTGGTGGCTGGTCATCACGCTGGCCGTCACCCTTTTGCTGCTGGTGCTCAGCTACTGGCCCCTGCGCAACCTGTTCTCCAGCCGGCAGCTCATGAACGCCAGCTTCAACCGGTGGCAGCTGGTCAACACCTACGGTGCGTTCGGTTCAGTAACCAGGAAGCGCATCGAGATCGTGGTGGAAGGCACGCTGGAGGAGGACCCGGACAGCTCCGCCAAGTGGCAGGAGTACGGCTTCAAGGGCAAGCCGGGCGATGTCCGCAGGGTGCCGCGCCAGTGGGCGCCGTACCACCTCCGGCTGGACTGGCTGATGTGGTTCCTGCCGCTGCGGAGCGTCCATGAGGAGTGGTTCTACGCTTTCCTCGGCAAACTGCTGGAAGCGGACCGCCCCACGCTGCGGCTGCTTCGCCAGGACCCGTTCGACGGCGTGCCGCCGCACTGGGTGCGCGTCCGCAGCTACCACTACCGGTTTGCGACGCGTCAGGAATTCCGGGAGACCGGGGACCGGTGGGTGCGGACGTTGCTCCACGAGCCGATTCCCCCGGTTTCGCTGCGGAATTCGAGCGGACGCAAACGTTAGGCGTGCTCCCCTGCACGGCGGATAACTGCCTCGGCGTGCCGGAGGATGGGCCCGTCAACCATGTGGCCGTTGTATTGGAAAACGCCCTGTCCTGCCGCCGCCGCGGCCTGGAGCAGCGCTGCGGCAGCCGAGACCTCCGCTTCCGAGGGCGCATAGGTCCCCCGCACCACTGCTGCCTGGCTGGGATGGATGCATGCCTTGGAACCGAAGCCTGACGCCACCGCATCCGCCGCTTCCGCCGCCAGGCCCTCCAGGTCCGGAATGTTGGTGTAGACGGCGTCCACCGCTTCCTTGCCGAAGGCCCGTGCGGCGAGCAGGACTGAGGACCGGGCGTGGAGCGCGACGGCCCGGTAGCCGCCATCGTCCGTCCTGCTGGAGGTCCCGCCCAGTGACGCCAGCAGGTCCTCAGCTCCCCACATCAGGGCCACTACGTTGGGGGCCGCGGCGATTGCCGGGGCGTTGAGGACGCCGGCGGCCGTTTCACACAGTGCAATCACCTGGTAGCGGGCCAGGGCATCCACCTGCGCGGTGCTCTCGGCTTTCGCGAGCATCACGGTTTTGTAGGGCGTGTGGGCCAGGCAGTGCAGGTCCTTCTCGAATTCTTCGCTCCCGGCAGGGTTTACCCGGATAATGGTCCGGCTCGGGTCCAGCTCGGGCACGTCGCCGGCAGCACCGAGCTGCGCAAGGATGGCACCGCGGGCGCGTTGTTTGTCCGCCGGGGCGACGGCGTCCTCAAGGTCCAGAATGACGGCGTCGGCGCGGGTGGCGGCTTTCTGGTAGCGCTCAGGCCGGTCCGCCGGGCAGAAAAGCAGGGCAGGTCCCATCACAAAGGTCATACCGGTATTGTCCCCTCTCCCGGGCCGGGCTGCCGGGCGTGCGCGTCCCGCATCCACATCAGGCAACTGCGCTTCGCCAGTGCAACCACGGTGCCGTCCTGGTTGCGGCCGGTGTGTTCCATGCTGACGATGCCCTGGCCGGGGCGGGATGACGAGAGCCGTTTCCCGGCGATCACCGTCTCGGTGTAAAGGGTGTCGCCGTGGTACAGCGGGTGCGGGAAGGAGACGTCGGTGAGGCCCAGTTGGGCGATGATGGTGCCCTGGGTGAGCTGGGAAACGGACTGGCCCACCATGGTGGCGAGGGTGAACATGGAGTTCACCAGCCGCTGGCCGAAAGGCTGGCCTGCGCTCCAGGCAGCGTCGAGGTGCAGCGCCTGGGTGTTCATTGTCAGCGTGGTGAACAGGACGTTGTCCGCTTCCGTGACGGTCCGGCCGGGACGGTGGGCGTACAGCACGCCCTCCTCCAGCTCATCGAAGTACAGTCCGCGCTGCTCGATCTGGCGCAGCCCGTCGCCGGAATTCCTGCCGCCCCTCATACAGTCAGTTCCCGGTCTTCCTCGAAAAGCTCGGCACCGGTGGCCGCTGCCACGTCCTCCACGGAAACGTTGGGCGCCAGTTCCCGGAGTACCAGGCGCGGGCCCGCTGAGTCGGTGACGACGTCGATGACTGCCAGGTCCGTGATGATCCGGTCCACGCAGCCTTTGCCCGTCAGGGGCAGGGAGCACTGCCGGACGATCTTCGGGTTCCCGTTGCGGTCCACGTGCTCCATCATCACGATGACCTTCTTGGCGCCGAACACCAGGTCCATGGCCCCGCCCATTCCCTTGACCATCTTGCCCGGAATCATCCAGTTGGCGAGATCGCCGTTCTCGGCCACCTCCATGGCACCGAGTACGGCGACATCCACGTGCCCGCCGCGGATCATTCCGAAGGAAGTCGCCGAGTCGAAGAAGGCAGCCCCCTTGTTGACCGTGACAGTTTCCTTGCCGGCGTTGATCAGGTCCGGGTCTACGGCATCCTCCGCCGGATAAGGTCCGACGCCGAGAATCCCGTTTTCGGAATGGAGCACCACTTCCACCCCGGCAGGGATGTAGTTGGGAATGAGGGTTGGCATGCCGATGCCCAGGTTGACGTACTGGCCGTTGCTGAGCTCCCGGGCCACCCGGGCGGCCAGTTCGTTCCGCGTCCAGCCCTTGGTTTGGGACGTGTCCCGTCCGTCGCCCGGGGCGTCGTGTTGGGAGGCTGCGCGGCGGTACTCCGGACGTACGCCTTCAGGCCGTGGCGCGTAGGGGCTGTTCGGGTCCATGGTTAGGCTCCTGCCTGCTGGTTGAGGGCGACGGTCCGCTTTTCAATCCGCTTTTCGGCGTCCGGGGCCAGCACTACCCGCTGGACGAAAATCCCCGGTGTGTGGATGTGTTCGGGGTCCAGCTCGCCCGGTTCCACCAGTTCCTCCACCTCCGCGATGGTGATCCGCCCGGCCATGGCGCACAGCGGGTTGAAATTCATGGCGGTGGCGTGGAAGACCAGGTTTCCGTGGCGGTCGCCCTTCCAGGCGTGGACCAGGCCAAAGTCCGGGGTCAGGGCCTCCTCCAGCACGTAATCGACCCCGGCGAAGGTGCGCACCTCCTTCGGGGCCGAAGCGATGGCAATCCCGCCGTGGGCGTCGTATTTCTGCGGCAGGCCGCCGTCGGACACCTGGGTGCCTACGCCGGCCTTGGTGAAAAAGGCCGGGATGCCCGCACCGCCTGCCCGGAGTTTCTCTGCAAGGGTGCCCTGCGGAGTGAGCACCACCTCAAGCTCACCGGCCAGGTACTGGCGGGCGAACTCCTTGTTCTCGCCGACGTAGGAGCTGATGGTCCGGCGGATCCGGCCGTCCCGAAGCAGTATGCCCAGGCCCCAGTCGTCCACGCCGCAGTTGTTGCTCACCGTTTCCAGCTCCGTTGTTCCGGCCCGGTGCAGCGCGTCAATCAGGGACACCGGGATGCCGCACAAACCGAAGCCCCCCACCGCCAGGGAGGCGCCGTCCGGGATGTCCGCTACAGCCTCCTCTGCGGTGGCAACAACCTTATCTATCATCGGTGATCCTTTCAGGCCGACTCGGTTCCATGGGGCAAGCGCCCGGTACTACAGACCCAGTTCGCGGGCAATCAGCATCAACTGGACCTCCGTGGTGCCCTCCCCCACCTCAAGGATCTTGGAGTCGCGGTAATGGCGTGCCACGGTGAACTCATTGATGAAGCCATAGCCGCCGAACACCTGGGTGGCATCCCGCGCGTTGTCCATGGCCGCCTCGCCTGCGACCATCTTAGCGATGGCCGCCTGGGTCTTGAACGGCTTTCCGGCCAGCATGCGGAACGCCGCGTCGTAGTAAGCCAGGCGGGCGGTATGGGCCCTTGCCTCCATGCGGGCGATCTTGAATGAGATCGCCTGGTACTTGCCGATCTGGTTGCCGAAGGCGCTCCGTTCCTTCGCGTACTTGACCGACAGATCCACGCAGCCCTGGGCGGCGCCGGTGGCCAGCGCCGCAATCGCGATGCGGCCCTCATCGAGGATGGACAGGAAGTTGGCGTAGCCGCGGCCCTCCACCCCCAGCAGGTTTGACTCCGGGACACGCACGTCCCTCAGCGTCAGCGGGTGGGTGTCCGAGGCGTTCCAGCCCACCTTGTTGTACGGCTTCTCCGCTTTGAAGCCTTCCGTGTCCGTGGGAACCAGGATGGTGGAAATTTCCTTTTGGATGCTGCCGTCCGCGCGTTCCTTCTGTCCGGTGACGGCCGTGACCGTGACAAGCCGGGTGATGTCCGTGCCGGAGTTGGTGATGAACTCCTTGTTGCCGTTAATCACCCATTGCCCTGCCTCACGCCGGGCGGAGGTCTTGGTGCCGCCGGCGTCGGATCCCGCCTCCGGTTCGGTCAGGCCGAAGCCCGCGAGCGCCTGGCCGGACGCCAGCAGGGGCAGCCACTCCTGCTTCTGTTCCCCGGTTCCGAAGCGGTAGATCGGCATGGCACCGAGGGATACGCCCGCCTCGAGGGTGATGGCTACGGACTGGTCCACCCGGCCCAGCTGCTCCAGTGCCAGGGCAAGGGCGAAGTAGTCCCCGCCCATGCCGCCGAATTCCTCGGGGAAGGGCAGTCCGAACAGCCCCATTTCCGCCATCTGCTTCACTACCCCGTAGGGGAAGCTGTGCTCTTCGTCGTGCTTGGCCGACACCGGGGCAACCACGTTGTCCGCGAAGTCCCGGACGGTGTCGCTGAGGTCCTGGTATTCCTCGCTGAGTTCAAAACCTGCCATGTCTAGGCTCCTTTGCCATCTGAAGGGGTGTCGTGTGGCTGTTCTGCGGCGGCCTCCGTGTGGGTGGCGTGGATGGTGGCCAGGACCTGGTCTGCTTTGACGGGGTCGCCCGGCCGGATACTGAGGTGGACCGTTCCGTCCAGCGGTGCCAGCAAATGGTGTTCCATCTTCATCGCCTCCACCGACGCCAGCACCTGCCCGGCCACCACGGCCTCTCCGTCGCTGACCGCAACGGACACCACGGTTCCCGGCATCGGGGAGCGGACGGCGGGATCGGCGGCGCCCTCCTCCCGGTGGACAGCTGCCAGGACCCGTTCCAGCCGTGACTCACGGGTGAGTATTTCCAGCCGGCAGGACCAGCCTTCGTTGCCCAGGAACAGTTCCGCCGGTACCCCTGCAACCGGGTGGTCATTGTTAGGTGTCACCGGCCCACGGAAGACCGGTGCGACGGCGTAGGTGGTGCTCTGGCCGTCGAGGGTCAGCACGGCGGCGCGGGGGGAAAGGTACTCCAGCCGCGCCGGTCGTGCGGGCCCGCTGTCCACAGCCACGAGGACGGTGCCGCCGGGGGTCCTGCCTCCCGCGGTCACGGTGCCAAACGCAGTACCGTCTGTTGATGCGCCGCTAATGCTTACTGTTGCAACGCCGCCGTCGGGCGTTCCCAAACTGATGCGGCGGGGTGCAGGTGCTCCCAGCCGCCAGCCATTGCGTGCTTGCCAGAGGCCGGGCGCGGGGGGCGTATTGTTCTGTGCCTCGGCACCGATGGTGAAGAGTGCCGCCGCCACCAGTTCGGCGTCGGCGACCCGGCGGAAGGTCAGCTTGGGCAGTTTGCGCTCTATCAGTCCGGTATCGAGGCGGCCGGCGCGGACGTCGGGATCATTGATCAGCAACCGCAGGTACTCCACATTGGTGTCCAGTCCCAGTGCGGTATAGCCTGCCAGGGCGGTATCAAGGGCGGCCAGGGCGGCCGCGCGGTCCTCGCCCCAGGCGATGAGCTTGGACATCATGGGGTCGTAGCTGGCCGAGAGCTCCAGCCCCTCCACCAGGGACGAGTCCACCCGCACTAGGCCGTTGCCGGCAGTGACCTGGGTTTGGGAAGGGGCGCTTGGGCGCCTTGGCCCGCCGGGCAGTTCGTCCAGCAGGAGCAACGTGCCTGTGGACGGAAGGAAGTTCTTCTCGGGCACCTCGGCGTAGATCCGGGCTTCCACTGCGTGACCGTTAAGTCCGACGTCGGCCTGCCGGACGGTGAGTTCCTCGCCCGCGGCGATCCGCACCTGCCACTCGACGAGGTCGATGCCGGTGACCATCTCGGTGACTGGGTGCTCCACCTGCAGCCGTGTGTTCATCTCCATGAAGTAGAACTCCTCCGGCGAATCGTCGGAGACGAGGAACTCCACTGTTCCGGCGCCGCTGTAGTTGACGCTGCGGGCTGCGTTGCACGCGGCTTCGCCGAGGCGGGCACGGATGGCGGCGCCTGCCGGGAGTGCTTCAAGCAGCGGTGAAGGAGCCTCTTCGATAACCTTTTGGTGCCGCCGCTGCAACGAGCATTCGCGCTCGCCGAGGTGGATGACGTTGCCGTGGTTGTCGGCCAGGACCTGCACCTCGATGTGCCGCGGGGTGGACACCAGGCGCTCCAGGAACAGGGTGTCGTCGCCGAAGGCACTTGCCGCCACCCTTCGCGCCGTGGCCAGTACCGGCACCAGGTCTTCCTGGCGTTCCACCACGTGCATGCCTTTGCCGCCCCCGCCCGCTGAGGGTTTGATCAGGAGGGGAAACCCCACGGCCCCGGCAGCCTGTGCCAGTTGGTGGTTGGTCATTCCCGGTTGGGCAACCCCGGGGACCACGGGAACGCCGTATCCGGCCACGTGGTTCTTGGACCGGATCTTGTCCCCCATCACATTCAGGGCCTCCACACCGGGTCCGATGAAGGTAATGCCTGCCTGGTCCAGTGCGCGGGCAAAGTCCACGTTCTCGCTGAGGAAGCCATAGCCCGGGTGCACTGCTTCGGCCCCTGTCTTGCGGCACGCCTCGATAATGGCTTCGATCTTCAGGTAGCTCTCGGTGGCAGCGGCCGGGCCAATCCGGACGGCAGTGTCAGCTTCGCGGACGTGCCGGGCGCCGGCGTCGGCATCGCTGTACACCGCGACTGACCGGATACCCAGGGCGCGCAGCGTCCGGATGACGCGGCTTGCGATCTCGCCGCGGTTGGCCACGAGGACGGCGCCGAAGAGTGCATCCTGTTTTGGCGGTGCCGTGGCGGATGTTTCCGCGCGGGCGGCCGGCGATAGTGGCATGGTCACTGGGCTCACATCCTGAAGAGGCCGAAGGAGGTTTCCGGCAGCGGGGCGCGGGACACCACGTCCAGTGCCAGCCCCAGGACCGTCCGGGTGTCCACGGGATCGATCACGCCGTCATCCCACAGGCGGGCGGTGGAGTAGTAGGGGCTGCCCTGGTCCTCGTACTGCCGGCGGATGGGCGCCTTGAAGTCTTCCTCGTCCTCAGCCGACCACTCCTGGCCGGCTGCCTCGTACTGCTCCCGCTTCACGGTGGCCAGGACGCTGGAGGCCTGATTGCCGCCCATCACGGAAATCCGGGCGGCGGGCCACATCCACAGGAACCGCGGCGAATAGGCGCGGCCGCACATCGAGTAGTTGCCGGCACCGAACGAGCCTCCGATCACCACCGTCAACTTGGGCACACGGGCTGTCGCCACGGCGGTGACCATCTTGGCCCCGTTCTTCGCGATGCCGCCCTGCTCCGAATCCTTGCCCACCATAAAACCGGAAATGTTTTGCAGGAACAGCAGCGGGATTCCACGCTGGTCGCACAGTTCAATGAAGTGCGCGCCCTTGAGGGACGATTCGCTGAACAGGACGCCGTTGTTGGCCACGATCCCCACCGGGTGCCCGTGCAGCCTGGCGAAGCCTGTCACCAAGGTGGCGCCGTACTCCTTTTTGAATTCGTGGAACCGGCCGCCGTCCACCAGCCTGGCGATCACCTCATGGACGTCGTACGGGGCGTTGACGTCCGTTGGAACAGCGCCGTAGATCCCGCCAGGATCTGCTGCGGGTTCGACGGCGTCAGCCACCTCCCACACCGGTGGTGCCGGCGGCGGCAGGGTGGCCACGATGTCCCGGATGATCTGCAGCGCGTGTTCGTCGTTTTCGGCCAGGTGGTCCGTCACGCCGGAGATCCTGGAGTGCACTTCCCCGCCGCCGAGTTCCTCAGGAGTGACAATTTCACCGATCGCGGCCTTCACCAGCGGCGGCCCGCCCAGGAAGATGGTGCCCTGGTTCCGGACGATTACGGTCTCGTCACTCATGGCCGGAACGTAGGCACCGCCGGCAGTGCAGGAGCCCATGACCGAGGCGATCTGGGGAATCTTGGCCGCCGAGAGCCTGGCCTGGTTATAGAAGATCCGGCCAAAGTGGTCCCGGTCCGGGAAAACCTCATCCTGCTTGGGCAGGAAGGCCCCACCGGAGTCCACCAGGTAGATGCAGGGCAGCCGGTTTTCGAAGGCGATTTCCTGGGCCCGCAGGTGCTTCTTCACGGTCATCGGATAGTACGTTCCGCCCTTGACGGTGGCGTCATTGGAAATCACCAGCACATGCCTGCCGTGAACCAGCCCGATCCCCGCAATCACGCCGGCGCCGGGGGCCTCATCGTTGTACATCCCGGTGGCGGCCAGTGGCGCAATTTCGAGGAAGGGGCTGCCGTCGTCGAGCAGCTGGTCGATGCGTTGGCGGGGCAGGAGCTTTCCCCGGGCCACGTGGCGTTGCCTGGACTTTTCGGGCCCGCCCAGGGCGGCGTCGGCCAGCTTTTTCCGCAGCTCCCCGGCGAGCGCCAGCTGCTCGGCGCGGTTGGACGCAAAGGCCTCGGCCGTTGCGTCAAGCCGGGTGGCAAGGGTCTCCATTGACGGTCCGTTCCTGTTCCGGTCCGAGCTGTCCAAGCAACTCGGTTAGCGCCCAATAACTGAAAATCAGGTTAGTCTGTATTAACTGTGAAGTCCAACACATACCGCTCTGGCTGACGCCGCGGGGCCGAGGAGGAAACGTGGCCGGCACCGACGCCACCAAGACGGGCGGACGAGGATCCTCGATCCAGTCCCCGGCTGCGGATCCGGGTCCGGCAGGCGTTACCGCCGGCCGGCCCGAACCAGCCACCCAGCGCGTCCCGTCAGCGCAGCGCGTCCAGTCAGCGCAGCGCGTCCAGTCAACGCAGCGCGGCAAGGCCAAGGAAAACCGCCGCCAGGCGCTGCTGTCCGCCGCGGCTTCGCTGTTCGCCGTCAACGGGTTCAACCGGGTATCCCTTGAAGACCTTGGAGCAGCGGCAGGAGTCAGTGGCCCGGCCGTTTACCGTCACTTTCCGGGCAAGCAGGCCGTCCTTGCCGACCTGCTGGTGACCGTCAGCCAGGAACTGCTGGACGGCGGCCGTGACGTTGTTGACCAAAATCCTGATCCCGCCTCCGCCCTGCGGCGCCTGGTGGAGTTCCAGGTGGACTTCGCCCTCGGCAAGCCTGACGTCATCCGGGTACAGGACCGGGACTTCAGCAACCTGTCCGAGCAGGACCAGGCAGCCGTGCGTACGCTTCAGCTGAATTACGTCGAAGTCTGGGTGGACGTGCTCGCCCGGCTGCATCCGGACACGGACATCGCGGAGCTGCGGATGCGGGCGCACGCCACGTTCGGACTGATCAACTCCACGCCGCACTCGGTCCGCAGCCACGGCCGGAAGATGGCGGCACGAACCGCCCGTCCCCTGCTGGAAGGCATGGCTTTGGCTGCGCTGCTGGTGGAGGTCCCGCAGGGCTCCCCGTAAGGCCCCGGTTCTTCAACAGCCGAAGGGACGCGCGGCCCGGCAGGAAACGTACGGCCCGGCAGGCCCGGCCGGCGGCAGCGGTCCAGCAACTGCCGGCTCAGACCATCGTGAGGACCATTCCGGGCTCTGCGAGGATCGCGCCTACATCTGCCAGGAAACGCGAGCCCTGCTCGCCGTCCACCAGGCGGTGGTCAAAGGACAGGCTCAGTGTGAGGACCTGGCGCAGCGCCACCTGGCCCTGGTGCTCCCACGGCATGTTCCGCACCGCTCCCAACGCCAGGATGGCCGCCTCCCCCGGGTTGAGGATGGGCGTGCCGGCGTCGATCCCAAAGACACCGATGTTGGTGATCGAGATAGTTCCCCCGGACAAGTCCGCGGGTGTGGTCTTGCCCGCCCGGGCGGTTTCGGTGAGTTCCGTCAGGGCATCGGCCAGCTGCAGCAGGGACAGGGTGTCCGCGTCCTTGATGTTGGGAACGGTGAGTCCACGCGGCGTCGCGGCGGCTATGCCGAGGTTCACGTAGTTGAACGTCACAATCTGCTGGTTTTGCTCGTCCCATCGGGCGTTGAGGGCGGGATTGCGCCGCAGTGCGATGAGTACGGCTTTCGCCGCCAGGGTGAGCGGAGTCAGCTTGTGGCCGCTGAAGCCGCGGCTTTCCTTGAGCCTGGCCAGGAGCTCCATCGATGGGGTGACGTCCACCGTGAGGAATTCGGTGACGTGGGGCGCGGTAAAGGCACTCTGCACCATTGCAGCCGCCGTAAGCTTCCGCACGCCTTTGACGGGCGTCCGGGTTTCCCGCCCGCCCTGCTGTGCCGCCAGCACCGGGGTTTCTGCTTCCCACGCAGGAGCAGCCGCCCTCGGCGACCTGCCGTCCAGGAATTGCTGGACGTCCTCGCGGGTGATCAAGCCGTGCGGGCCGGTTGCTGGAACCAGCGCCAGGTCCACGCCCGCGTCCTTGGCAAACTTCCGCACGGGCGGAGTGGACCGGGGGCGCATTGCGCCAGGGTCGGTTACGGCAGGCCCTGTTCCGGCCGGCTCAACCAACGGTTTTGTCGCTGCTGCCTCGGCCACCGGGGCCGCAGCAACCCGGAGCAGGTTGCGGGGGCGCCGTGCCGGACGGGCGGAGCTTTCGACGACGGCGCCGTACCCCACGAGGTTGGGTTGCCTCCTGGCGGGTTCCCCCTCCCGGCCCGCGGCGGAGGCGGCCGGGCCAGCCGGGGACAGAGCAGCGGTACCGGACCCTGCTGAGGCAGTGCCGGCGTCGTCTGCCACTTCAAAGGAGACGATGGGCTTGCCTACCTCCACGATGGTGCCGGGCTGTTCGTGCAGTTCCCGGATGACTCCGGCAAAAGGGGACGGGAGCTCCACCACCGCCTTGGCGGTTTCCACCTCGGCGATTACCTGGTTCAGGCTCACCGTATCCCCCACCCCCACTTTCCAGCTGAGGATTTCCGATTCAGTGAGTCCTTCGCCCAGGTCCGGGAGCCGGAATTCCTTGATCATGGTGGCGCTCATCCTTCCAGCCCGCTGAGGGAGTTGGGCCGGCCCAGGGCACGGTCCACGCCGTCGAGGATGCGGTCCAGGCCCGGCAGGTGGTGCATTTCCAATTTGGAGTACGGGTATGGGATGTCGAAGCCGGTCACGCGGACAGGCGCCGCTTCAAGGTAGTAGAAGCACCGTTCGGTAATGCTCGCTGCCACTTCCGCGCCGAGGCCTCCGGACTGGCCCGCCTCGTGGGTGATGACCAGGCGGCCGGTCTTGCGGACTGAGGACACCACGGTGTCGTAGTCCACGGGCGCGAGCGAACGAAGGTCGATGACTTCGATGGAGATACCTTCGTCCGCGGCGGCAAGGGCGGCGTCCCGTGCTGTCTTTACCAATGGACCGTAGGCCACCAGGGTGACGTCTGTGCCGTCCGCCAGCACCCTCGCCTTGTCCATGGGTGCCGCTGACAGTGGGTCAAGCGCCTCGTCCACTTCACCCTTGTCGTGATAGCGGCGCTTGGGCTCAAAGTACAGGACGGGGTCGTCGCAGGAGATGGCCTGCTGGATGACGGTATGCGCGTCCTGGGGGCTGGAAACAGTCACCACCCGCAGCCCTGAGGTGTGGGTGAAGTAGGCTTCCGGGGATTCCGAGTGGTGTTCAGGTGAGCCGATGCCGCCGCCGAACGGCACCCTGATGGTGATGGGCATTTTCACCGCGCCGCGGGTGCGGTAGTGCAGTTTGGCCACCTGGCTGACGATCTGGTCTAATGCCGGGTAGATGAAGCCGTCAAACTGGATTTCCACCACGGGCCGGTAGCCGCGGTAGGCCAGTCCCACGGCGGTTCCCACGATGGCGGACTCGGCCAGCGGCGTGTCCACAACGCGGTGCCTGCCGAAGTCCTTTTGCAGGCCGTCTGTAATCCTGAAGACGCCGCCAAGGGCACCGATGTCCTCGCCCAGCAGGACCACCTTTGGGTCATTTTCCATTGATTTGCGCAGGCCGGCGTTGATGGCACGGGCAAAGGTCATCTGGGTCATCAGCGTTCACCTTTTTCTGAGACGGCTTCTGCGGGATCACCGAAGGAGGCCAGGTAACGGGTGTAGTGGTCCTGCTGCCGGTCCAGCCAGGAGTTGGGGGTGCTGTAGACGTGCTTGAAAACGTCCAGCGGCTGGGGCTCCGGCATGGTGGTGCAGCCCGTGCGCATGTCCCGTGCAACGGCGTCGGCCTTGTCCTTGACCTGCTGCTTGAACCCTGCCGTCAGGAGGCCTTTGCGGTCCAAAAGCGCTTCGACCCGGCTGATGGGGTCCTTCGCTGCCCAGTCCTCGAGTTCATTGGGGTCCCGGTAGCGGGTGGGGTCATCGGCCGTGGTGTGGGGGCCCATCCGGTAGCTGACGGCCTCAATGAAGGTGGGGCCGCCGCCGCGGCGGGCACGGTCCAGGCCCACCCGCGTTGCCGCCATGACGGCAAGGACGTCGTTGCCGTCCACCCGGAGGCTGGGGATGCCGAACCCGGCGGCCCGGTCCGCGAGCTGGATGTGCGACTGAACGCGCACGGGCTCGGAGATGGCCCAGTGGTTGTTGGTGCAAAAGAACACGACAGGCACCTGAAAGCTCGCGGCAAAGACCATCGCCTCGTTGACGTCACCCTCGCTGGTGGCGCCGTCGCCGAAGTAGGTGACGGCCGCGGAATCGGCGCCGTCGTTCTGAATGCCCATGGCATATCCGGTGGCATGCAGGGTCTGGGCGCCGATGATGATCTGCGGCGTGGCCATGTTAATGGAGTAGGGGTCCCAGCCGGACGAGGCGTTTCCGCGCCAGACCCGGACGATGTCCGTCAGGCCGACACCACGGCAGTAGGCCACACCGTTTTCGCGGTAGCTGGAAAAAACGAAGTCGTCCGCGCGCAGGGACCGGGCGGAGCCGACCTGCGCCGCTTCCTGCCCCAGCAGTGGCGGCCATAAGGCGAGTTCGCCCTGCCTTTGCAAGGCAGTGGCTTCAACGTCGATGCGCCGGACAACAGTCATGTCCTCGAACAGCGAGCACAGCTGCTCGTCAGTAATGTCCTGGACCCAGGGGTCGAATTCCGGGTGGCTTATCCGCTCCCCCCGGGGAGTGATCAGCTGGACAAGACCCTTGCCCTGCCGGTGAATATCCGCCCCGGCATCAGCACCCGCGGCATCTGCAAGCGGGGTATTTGCGCCGTCCTGGCCGGTTCTGTCTGTAGACACGATAGCCGCACCTTCTCACGTTGTTGACCAGCGGATTCGGGGACTTGTGGTCCCGCCTGCCTCCGGCCCCCGGGCGCCGTTGCCGCGGATACTGTGACCCTACTCACAATGCTCATTGGGTACAACCACCAGGTCGGTTATTTAGCACAATGCTCTGTGTGGCGGCTTGTGACGGTGCTAACGTTGCGCACTATGCAGGCTCTGGATGGCACTGACACCCGCCTTTTGTCCGCCCTCGCCCAGGATCCGCGGCGGACGGTGGTGGCGTTGGCCCAAAAGCTGGGCCTGTCCAGGAATACGGTTCAGGCGCGGATGGCCCAACTGGAGAAGAAGCACGTTTTCCTTTCCTTCGAACGCAGGATCAATCCCGTGGCCTTGGGATATCCGCTGATGGCGTTTATATCCGTCCACGTCCAGCAGCAAAAGCTCGCCGGGCTGGCAACGGCACTGGCCGGGATTCCGGAGATCCTCGAAGGCTACGGGCTCACCGGTCCGGCCGACCTGCTGCTCCGGGTGGTGGCACTGGACGCCGAGGACCTCTTCCGCATCAACGGGAAGATCCTGGCGTGTGACGGCGTGGACCGGACGGACACTGCCTTGGCGATGGGTGAGCTCATCCCCTTCCGGATGCAGCCCCTCCTGGAGCGGGGCCCGCGAAACGGCTGACAGTGCCGGCGGATCGCCGTGGAAGTACGACGGCGGCAGCGCGGGAATATAGGCTGTTGCAAGTTATTCACGGGTGCCGGGAGGTCCCCGCAACCAGGCGGGTGCCATACATCACGCCGGAGAGGCTCGATCTTGGGCAATCCTCAGGAACCGTACCAGCCGGGACAGCCCGGGCAGGCGCCGCAGCAGCCGCCCCTGCCCCCGCAGCAAGTGCCGGGCTACAGCGGGCAGGCTTACCAGGCTCCCGCCGGGGCGTATGGGGAACCGGGCCCGTTTGGCCTGCCGGGCCGGCAGCCTCCGGTCAAGAGCCGGCGGAAATTGTGGATTGTGTTGGCGGCGATCGGCGGTGTCCTGCTTTTGGTGGTCCTGGGCGTCATCATCCTGGTTAACGTGGTGGGAAGTGCCACCAACCAGGCGAGGGGCGTTGCTGACGGTTTCACAAAGATGGTCATCAGCGGCAGAAGCTCAGAGGCTTACGACGAGTACCTTGACCCTGCCCTGAAGGAACAGCTGTCCAAGGAAGCGTTCATCGCCGGAGTGGACACCCTGGAGATGGACGATTCCTGCAAGCCGACGTATAACGACCTCCAGGTGGGAACCGAGAACGGGACCAAGGCGGCGGACGTGGCAGGTGTCATCACCTGCGAGGGCAAGGAAGTGGACCTGGCCTACCGCTTCGAAGGTACCGAGGACCTGAAGATGACCAACATCAAGCTCCGGCCCAAGGCCTGACTCCCCCGCACACGAAGGAGCCTCGGCGCCGCAGCGCCGAGGCTCTTTCCGTGATGCCGGGTAACCCTTGAGTCAGGGGTCAGTGGTTGACTGCCTTTTCTGCCCCGACCCCGGTCAGGGACCGGACTTCCATTTCGGCCTGCTTGGCGGTGTCTTCGCGCTTCTTGTCCAGGACGGTTCCGAGCCAGCCGAGGAAGAACGCCAGCGGGATGGACACAATGCCGGGGTTGCTCAGCGGGAAGATCGCGAAGTTGGCGTCCTTGATCATTGAGGTCGCGCCGCCGGAGACCACCGGCGAGAACATGATCAGGACGATCGCGGCGCCAAGCCCGCCGTACATGCTCCAGACCGCACCCTGGGTGGTGAACCTCCGCCAGAACAGGGAGTAGACGATGGTGGGCAGGTTGGCGGAGGCGGCGACGGCGAAGGCCAGCGCCACGAGGAACGCCACGTTCTGTCCGTTGGCGAGGATACCGCCCAGGATGGCCAGGACACCGATGACCACCACAGTGCGCCGGGCCACCTTGACCTCGGTGTCGGCGTCGGCCTTGCCCTTGGAGATGACGCTTGCGTAGATATCGTGGGCGAAGGATGCGGCGGCGGTGATGGTCAACCCTGCCACAACGGCGAGGATGGTGGCGAAGGCCACGGCCGAGATAAAGCCCAGCAGCAGCGGCCCGCCCAGGTAGAAGGCCAGCAGCGGGGCCGCGGCATTCACACCGCCCGGTGCCGTCCGGATGGTGTCGGGACCAACGAGAGCGGCGGCGCCGTACCCGAGCACCAGCGTGAACAGGTAGAAGAGCCCGATCAGCCAGATGGCCCACACCACGGACTTGCGGGCTTCCTTGGCGGTGGGGACGGTGTAGAAACGCATCAGCACGTGCGGCAGGGCGGCGGTTCCAAGGACCAGCGCGAGGCCCAGGGACATAAAGTCCAGCTTGGAGGTTTCGGTCTTGCCGTACTGCAGGCCCGGGTTGAGGACGGCCGGGTTGTTGGCCGTCTCAACTGCTGCGCCCAGCAGGCTGGAAAGGTTGAAGCCGTAGATCGCCAGGACCCAGATGGTCATGACGGCCGCGCCGGCGATAAGCAGGACTGCTTTAATGATCTGCACCCAGGTGGTGCCCTTCATGCCGCCGATGAGAACGTACATGATCATCAGGCCGCCGACGACGATGATCACCAGGGCCTGGCCGCCCCAGTCGCTGATGCCCAGCAGCAGCGAAACAAGGCTTCCGGCCCCTGCCATCTGGGCCAGGAGGTAGAAGAAGCAGACGGCCAGCGTGGAAATGGCGGCGGCGATGCGGACGGGCCGCTGCCGGAGGCGGAAGGACAGCACGTCCGCCATGGTGAACTTACCCGTGTTGCGCAGGAGTTCGGCCACGAGCAGCAGTGCCACCAGCCAGGCCACCAGGAAGCCTATGGAGTACATAAAACCGTCGTAGCCGTTGACGGCGATGGCACCGGTAATGCCCAGGAACGACGCTGCCGAGAGGTAGTCCCCCGCGATGGCCGTGCCGTTCTGTGAGCCGGTGAAGGACCGGCCTGCGGCGTAGTAGTCGGCCGCGGTTTTGTTGTTCCGGCTGGCGCGGAAAACAATGACCATGGTCACGGCCACGAACAGGGCGAAGACGCCCATGTTCAGGAGGGTGGTGTCCTTGAGCGCGGCGACGTCCACCGCTGCGGCAATCCCGATCATTTGTTTACCTCGCCCACGCGGTTGCCGTCCTTATCAAATTCATGCCCCTCGATTTCGTTCCGGATCTCCGCTGCGATGGGGTCCAGCTTCCGGTTTGAGTAGCTGACGTACCAGCTGGTGATCGCGAACGTCGAGACGAACTGGAGCAGGCCGAGGATCAGCCCGACGTTGATGTTGCCCCAGACCTTGGTGGACATAAAGCCCACCGCGTAGTCAGCCAGCAGGACGTAGGCGAAATACCACAGCAGGAATGCGATCGCCATGGGAAAGACAAAGCTGCGGTGACGCTTGCGCAGTTCCTGGAACTGCCCGGTCGACTGGACTTGTTCAAAGTCCACGGACGCCGCTGCGTCCGGAGTGTGGGCATCGTTACCCATCGTTCCTCCTCATTGAGACTTGCCTTGGACACACACCGGCCGGCAAATCCAGTCAGGGCTACCGCAAGTGTGACTGCAATCACTCTGCGGGCGATGGGCAGTACAAGCCATACCCGGCCCGCCGGCGGTCGCTCAACGGTCGGGATGCTGCGCCAAACGGCACCCGCCACTACGCTGGGCACCATGCCTGACTCCCCCCTCCTGACTGCCGCGGCGGTGGCAGTGATCGCCATGGCCGTCGCCGTCGTCGTCGGCGTGGGACTCAAGGTGCTGCGCTCATTCCGGGACCTCGGCACCGACGCCGAACGCGCCACGTACCACACCCTGCATGCGGCATCCCAGGCCGGCCAGCATCTCCGGCGCGGACTGAACCCCGCCGGCGCGGCAAAAGCCGGCAAGCAGCTGCGCGGGCTGCTCGGTTCCGACGCGCTGGCCATCACAGACACCACCGGCGTACTCGCGTGGGACGGTGCCGGCGAGGAACTGAAACCGCAACTGATGGCCCTTGCCGAAGGGGTGCTGGCTGGGGGGCGGACTGCGGTGCTGCTGGCGGGTTATCCCACCGGACCGGGCGGTGCCCCGAAGCGCGGTACGGGCGGGCCGCTCGCGGCGGTGATCGCCCCGGTGCGGGCCGGCACCCGCGTGGTGGGGGCGGTCGCTGCCTTCGCCCCGACAGCCGGCGCGGGCCTGGTGCGGGCCACCACAGAAGTGGCCGACTGGGTGGCCGTGCAGGTGGAGCTTGCCGAGCTTGACGCATCACGGACACTGCTGATGGAGGCTGAGGTCCGGGCGCTGCGCGCCCAGATCAGCCCGCACTTTATCTACAACTCGCTCAACGCCATCGCCTCCTTTATCAACACCGACCCTGCCCGGGCCCGGGAGCTGGTAGTGGAGTTCGCCGACTTCACCCGCTATTCCTTCCGGCGGCACGGCGACTTCACAACGCTCGCCGAGGAGCTCCGCTGCATCGATCGCTACCTCCTTTTGGAACGTGCCCGTTTTGGCGAGCGCGTCCAGGTCAGCCTGCGGGTGGCCCCGGAGGTCCTCAGCACCGTCATCCCCTTCCTCAGCCTGCAGCCGCTGGTGGAAAACGCCGTCCGGCACGGGCTGGAGGCCAAGGAAGGGCCGGGGCACATCAGCATCAGCGCGAACGACGCCGGCGCCTTCGCCGAGGTGACTATTGAGGACGACGGCGTGGGCATGGACCCTGCGCAGCTGCAGTCCATACTGGCCGGCCATACCGACGGCGAGCACGTGGGCCTGCGGAATGTGGACGCCCGCCTCCGCCAGGTCTACGGCAACGACCACGGGCTGGTCATCGACACCGCCCCCGGGGAGGGGACCCTGATCACCATGCGGGTCCCCAAGTCCCAACCCGGCCACGACGCGTGACCCCGCACACCAGGCGCCAGGCGGGAACGTACCCTAGGAAGATGATTAACGTCCTCGTCGTCGATGACGAGCTGCCCGCCGTTGAAGAACTGGCATTCCTCCTCGGCCGGGACGACCGCATCGGCACCGTCCTCCGCGCCACCTCCGGCACCGAAGCCCTCCGGGCCCTGGCAGCCAGCCCGGTTGACGCCGTATTCCTCGACATCCATATGCCGGCGGTCTCCGGGCTGGATATTGCCCGCGCCATCTCCGGGAGCCGGAATCCGCCCGCCGTGGTCTTTGTGACCGCGGACGAGGACCACGCGCTCAAGGCCTTCGAACTCGCCGCTGTGGACTACCTGCTTAAGCCGGTCCGGGCCGAACGTCTGGCCCGCTCCGTGGGGCGCATCAGTGAACTGCGCGACGGCGGTACGGCACCGGAGATGATCACCGTTGACCAGGGCGGTACCACCAGGATGATCCGGCGTGACGACGTCACCTATGTCCAGGCCCAGGGCGACTATGCACGGTTGCACACGGCTGATGCGAGCTACCTGATCCGGGTGCCGCTGGCGGACCTTGAGCAGCAGTGGGCCGACGCCGGCTTCATCCGGACGCACCGCTCCTACCTCGTTGCCCTGAAGCACGTTACGTCCATGAAGCTGGCTGCGGACGGTCCCTGCGTCACCGTTGCAGGTGCCGGCCTTCCCATCAGCCGGCGCCACCTGCCAACGGTGCGGGAAAAGCTGGGGGCCACCCGGATCAGGCCGCACGCATGAGCAGGGTACGCGTTACCGCCCCCCGTTCCGCTGCACTTCCTCCCCGGGACAGCCGGGAAGCGGCGCAGGATTCCGAGGTAGGGCAGATCTTCGTCAGGTCGCTGATCCGGTCGCAGCTGCGCCTGGCGCTGGTGGTGGCTGCCGGGTTCCTGCTGATCCTTGGCGCTTTCCCGCTGCTGCTGGCCGTGGTGCCGGGGCTGGCGGAGACCCGCGTTGCGGGGATTCCCTTTGACTGGCTCCTCCTGGGCGCAGGCATCTACCCCCTGATCGGACTCAGCGCCTGGCTGTACGTCCGCACCGCTGCGCGCAACGAGGCACGGTACCGCGACCTGGCCAAGGACCAGTGAGGGCACCGTGAACCCCGGCGTGGCCATAGCCGCGCTCGCGGTGGTTTCGGTGGCCACTGCGGTGATTGGTTTTTACGGCCTGCGCATTTCAAGGACCACCGGGGATTTCTACGTTGCTTCCCGAACGGTGCGGCCCTGGTGGAACGCCTCCGCCATTGGCGGCGAGTACCTGTCCGCCGCGAGTTTCCTCGGTGTTGCCGGGCTCATCCTGCTGTCCGGAACGGATGCCCTGTGGTTTCCGGTGGGCTATACGGCCGGCTACCTGATGCTGCTGCTGTTTGTTGCAGCGCCGCTGCGGCGCTCCGGCGCCTATACGATTCCTGACTTCACGGAGGCCAGGCTTGATTCACGGGCTGTCCGGAAGGTCACCAGCCTCGTGGTGGTGCTGGTGGGATGGCTGTACATTGTGCCCCAGCTGCACGGAGCCGCTTTGACCATCCGGATCACCACCGGACTGCCGTCCTGGGTGGGATCGGTGGCTGTGGTGGTTGTGGTGTGCCTGACGGTGGTTGCCGGCGGCATGCGTTCGATCACTTTTGTCCAGGCTTTCCAGTACTGGCTCAAGCTCACCGCTCTGGCGGTCCCCATCCTCTTCATCATCTTTATGCTGGCGGGGAACGGAACCCCTGCACTGTCAGCGCCCTCCGTAAACCCCACTTCCCTGGCCCCCGCCGGGCTGTACCAGAACGTGTCCCTGCTGGTGGCCCTCCTGTTCGGCACCCTCGGGCTGCCCCACGTGCTGGTCCGCTTTTACACCAACCCGGACGGGCATTCGGCCCGGCGCACCACGCTGATCGTCCTGGGGCTGCTGTCCGTGTTCTACCTGTTCCCCACGGCATACGGCCTGGTGGGCCGGATGTTCGCTCCAGGCCTCGCCCGCACCAGCCAGGCCGATGCCCTGGTGCTGCTGCTCCCCGGCGAACTGGTGGGCGGTGCCGCCGGCGACCTGTTGTCGGCCTTTGTGGTGGCCGGCGCTTTTGCCGCCTTCCTGTCCACGACGTCGGGACTGGTGGTATCCCTTGCCGGAGTTATCAGCCAGGATGTGCTGGGCGCGGGCGTGGGCGGATTCCGGCTGGCCGCCGTGATCTCGATCGTGGTGCCGTTGGGTTTTGCCGCTATGACGGACTCGCTGGCCCTTGCCGGCAGCGTGGGCCTGGTTTTCGCGTTCACCGCCTCCACCGTATGCCCGGTGCTCCTGCTCGGCATCTGGTGGCGGGCGCTGACCGACGCCGGTGCCATCGCCGGGATGCTGACCGGCGGGGTCCTCTGCGGCGGCGCCATGATCGCAGGCTCAGTGGCCGGCGCGTCGAACCTCTCGCCCTGGCTGGCGCAGCCTGCCGCCTGGACAGTACCGGCCGCCTTCGCAGTGATGGTGGTTGTTTCCCGCGCCACCGCCAACAGGGTGCCCAGGACGATGTCCCGGGTCATGACGCGCCTGCACACTCCGGAACGGCCGCTGGCCACCGAGCGGTGAACAGGCCCGGCTGATCCAGCCGGACGCCGCCGTGGCCTGCTTTTTCCTCGCGCTGCTCCCCGGGATGGGAGACAATAACGCCATGTCCACCGAGGACGGCAGGCCGCGCGGCACGCCGGATGGCATTCCTCCGTCGGTGCGGGCCCAGCTGCTCGCCACTGAACACTGGGGCCTGCTGGCATCGCGCAGCACCACCCAGAGCGAGGTCCTGACCCGGATCAGCATGTTCCTTACCTTTACTTCCGCCAGTGTGGTGAGTGCGGCACTGGTGGGTCAGGCAACCCGCTTTTCCGAAGCCTTTGTCCTGCTTGCGGTGATCGTTCTGTGCATTGACGTGGCCATGGGACTCCTTACCCAGATCCGCGTTATGAATGTCGCGCAGGAGGACCTGATGTATGTGACGGCTATGAACCGGCTTCGGGCCGCCTACGTGGATCTTGACCCCGGTATAGCGCCGTACCTGATGGCCGCCAGCCACGATGACGAGGCCGGCTCCGGGAGGACCTACTTCTTCTTCGGGAACCGGAATTCCCTGAGCCATGTGCTGGGCAGCAGCATGATCTTCATGACTGCTGCGAACGCAGCCCTGATCGCCATCCTGTCCGGCCTGCTGTTGTCGCTCCTGGGAGCCGGCACAGCGGTGGCAGTCGTCGTTGGAGCGGTGGCGGGCCTGGCATTCGTGGCCGCGTGGTCGGTCTATGGTTACCGGGCCTACCGGAATATCTGGCGCAGGTTCAAGCCGCTCTCCCCCACTCCGCCCGGGGATGTGTGAAGGCGGCTCAGTCGATGGCTGCCATCAGTTCGACCACACGGTCGAGGAAGGCGTCAACCTGGGTTTCCTCGTACCCGTCACGGCCAACGGCGGGACGGAAGACCGCCCGGCGGACGTTGTCCACGCTCAGTGGCTTGTCCTGCTCAAGGTAGGCAATAAGTTCGCGGCAGAGCCGGTCCACGTCAACCGTGTTGTAGCTGCGCGCCTTCTTCTTTGCGGGGCGGCGGAAGCGGTCGCCGTCGGGGCGGTGCAGCCGGCCGCGGAGGATCCCGGACAGGTTGCCGATCTCGCGCAGCCACGCCTCCTCGCCACGGGCAGCGATCAACTCGTCCCGCTCACGGCGCGCGAAGGCATCTTCGAGGCGGTCCAAGGCCGCGTCAACAACGGCAGCGGAGTAACCGCCCTTGACGGGGTCGAAGGAAACCGCCCTGACGTCAGCACTGTTGACCGGCTCCGCCGCGGCGCCGGGGTTCTCCAGCGACACCCGCGCGCGCTGCAGGAACTGGTCCACCTGCTTGGCGTTGTAGCCGTAATCACTGCGCTGCACGCGCTCAAAGGACGCAGGGATCTGCCGATGAATGTCCAATGCCACTGATGATTCCTTCGATGCTTCTCAAGCCGTACCGCCCGGGCGCCAGTCTAGGGGTGCCCGGGTGTCCGGCGGGGGTTGTGTTTCAGGCCCCGGAGACGAGGCCGTACAGGACAAAGGCCGCCGGGGCTGCAAAGACGATCGAGTCCAGGCGGTCCATCACGCCTCCGTGTCCCGGCAGGATGCTGCTCATGTCCTTGACGCCGAGCTCGCGTTTGACCATGGATTCGGCGAGGTCGCCGGCTGTGGATGCGGCTACGAGTCCCACCGCCAGGACCACACCCACCCACCAGGGCTTGTCCAGCATAAAGAGGCTGGCCAGGACGCCTATAAGGATGGCGCCGCCGATGGAGCCGGCGAAGCCTTCCCAGGATTTCTTTGGGCTGATCTTGGGCGCCATCGGGTGCTTGCCCAATGACGCGCCCACCAGGTAGCCGAAGGTGTCGTTGGATACGACCAGCAGCAGCATGACCGCCACCTGCCACGCGCCGTCGGGAATCATCCCTCCCGGCCAAAGTCCTACGGGGGTGGCACCGCCCGAAGCATGCAGCGGAAGTGCCGCGAAGCTGATGAAGAACGGCACCCAGCCCAGGGTGAAGACGCCCGCAAAGATGCTGTTGGCTGAGCCGGCGGCACTCTCGATGGACCGCCACAGCAGCACGGCCACCGAGCTCAGCAGCATGGCAAACAGCAGGCTCTCGATCCCGCCGAAGTAGGCGGCAAAGGGCATGGCCACCGTGCCGGTTATTACCGGCACGATGGGCATCCTGGTGCCGTTCGCCTCCAGGGCACGGTAAATCTCCCAGACCCCGAAAACGGCGAACGCGGTGGTGACAGCAACAAAGCCGAGAGGGAGGAACAACAGCCCGCCCAGCACGGCGAAGAGCATGGCAAGGCCCACCGCCACCGCAGCCGGCAGGTTCCGTCCGGCCTTCGGCGTCGGGTTGGACCTGGGCTGCTTCCCCCGTGTGCGCGCCCGTTGTGCCGGGGCCTGCTCTGCCTGGCCCATCAGACTTCGAGCAGCTCTGCTTCCTTGCGCTTGAGCAGCTCGTCGATGCCGTCCACGTGCGCTTTGGTCAGGCCGTCAAGTTCCTTTTCGGCGCGGGTGCCCTCATCTTCACCGGCTTCGCCGTCCTTGACCAGCTTGTCCAGGGTTTCCTTGGCTTTGCGGCGGATGTTGCGGATGGAGACTTTGGCGTCCTCGCCCTTGGTCTTGACGATCTTGACGTATTCCTTGCGGCGTTCCTTGGTCAGCTCCGGAATGGTGATCCGGATGACGTTGCCGTCGTTGGACGGGTTGGCACCCACCTCGGAATCACTGAGCGCACGTTCGATGTCGCGCAGGGCCGTCTTGTCGAAGGGGGTGATGAGGATGGTGCGGGCGTCCGGAATGGCGAACGAGGCGAGCTGCTGCAGCGGCGTGGGTGAGCCGTAGTAGTCCACCAGAACCCTGTTGTAGAGGCCCGGATTGGCCCGGCCGGTGCGGATGGAAGCGAAGTCTTCCTTGGCTACCTCAACAGCCTTGTCCATCTTTTCTTCGGCTTCGAGCAAGGTTTCTTCAATCACGGTTTCTCCTGAAGATTCTGGTGCAGTCCGGGCCACCGGGTCCATGCACAAACGTGGTTCTGTTACTGCTTCCGCCCCTGGCCACACAGGCAGGGGCGGAACTGTCCTGAAGACATCCTAGCCGCAGCTAGGCTGTGACCAGGGTGCCCAGCTTCTCGCCGAGGATGGCCCGGGTAACGTTGCCTTCGCCTTCCATGCCAAAGACCACCATCGAGAGGTTGTTGTCCTTGCACATGGTCATCGCCGTCTGGTCCATCACGCGGATGTCGCGGCGGAGCGCGTCGTCATAGCTGAGGGTTTCGAGCCGCTCGGCAGTGGGATCCTTTTTAGGGTCCGCCGTGTACACAGCGTCCACGCCGCTCTTGGCCATCAGGACGACGTCGGCGTGCACTTCCAGTGCCCGCTGGGCGGCAACGGTGTCGGTGGAGAAGTACGGGAGTCCGGCACCGGCGCCGAAGATGACTACGCGGTCCTTTTCCATGTGCCGGATGGCGCGCCGCGGAATGTAGGCCTCGGCCACCTGTCCCATGGTGATGGCGCTCTGGACCCTGGTCTCCACGCCGGCCTGCTCCAGGAAATCCTGCAGGGCCAGGCAGTTCATGACCGTTCCGAGCATGCCCATGTAGTCGGCCCTTGAGCGGTCCATGCCGCTTTGGGAAAGTTCGGCGCCCCGGAAGAAGTTGCCGCCGCCTACCACGATCGCCACCTCCACCTGGGGGACGGCTGCTGCGATCTGCTTGGCGACGTCCCGGACGGTCTCAGGGTCAACGCCCAGCTTCCCGCCGCCGAAGACCTCGCCGGAAAGCTTCAGGAGGACCCGGCGTCGGCTTTTCTCTGGCTGGACTACAGTGTTGACGGCTTCCATGATGCCTTCCCGTTGGTGAACTCTGAAAAAAGGTTATCCTGCTGCGCGGCCGGGGACCCATTCGGGCCCGCACCATTCGAGCCTGTCCCGTTCGGGGCCAGGTTCCCAGGCGGGCGTCCCCGCGCATGCAAAAGGGGCGGCCACCGAAGTGGCCACCCCCTTGCTGTTTCGACTAGGAGCCGACGCGGAAACGCGTGAACGCGGTTCCCTTGACACCGGCCTCTTCGAGGACCTGCGCCACGGACTTCTTGGCGTCCTTCGCGAATGCCTGGTCAACCAGGACCTCACCCTTGTAGAAGCCGGTCACGCGGCCTTCCACGATCTTGGTGAGGGCGGCTTCGGGCTTGCCTTCGGCCTTTGCGGTCTCTTCGGCGATGCGGCGCTCGGACTCAACCAGCTCTGACGGGACGTCTTCGCGGGTCAGGTAGTTCGGAGCCATGGCAGCGATGTGCACTGCAACGTCGTGGGCGGCGGTGCCAGCGGCTTCGCCTTCACCGTCGACAGCGAACAGCACGCCAACCTGGGCCGGGAGGTCCTTGGAAGTCTTGTGCAGGTAAGCGTCAACCGTTGCGCCCTCGACGCGGGAGACACGGCGGACAACAACCTTTTCACCCAGGACAGCGCCTTCTTCGACGACGACCTCGGAGAGGGGCTTGCCGTCAACCTCTGTGGCGAGCAGGGTCTCGAGGTCGGCTGCGCCGGACTCGACGGCAACGGCCAGGACCTTGTCGGCCAGCTGGATGAACTTGTCAGCCTTGGCCACGAAGTCGGTCTCGCAGTTGACCTCGATCATAACGCCGACGCCGTTGCTGACCTTGGCGGCAACCAGGCCCTCAGCGGTGGAGCGGCCCTCGCGCTTGGTAGCGCCCTTGAGGCCCTTGATGCGGATGATCTCGATGGCCTTCTCGGCGTCGCCGTTGGCCTCGTCAAGAGCCTTCTTGACGTCCATCATGCCGGCGCCGGTGCGCTCGCGCAGGGCCTTGATGTCCGCGGCAGTGTAGTTCGCCATGTGAACCCCTCTGTCTAGAAATTTATGGTGGTGTACGGACCGACAGGACAGCAGCCCACCTGGTGGGCCGCCATCCTGTCAGCAGCTCCGGCACCGCAGGGCGGCGCAGGAGAATCCGGATTTATTTGTTACTTGGCGTCTTCAGCCGGAGCAGCAGCGTCTTCTGCCGGGGCAGCTGCCTCGGCAGCAGCGGGTGCTTCAGCTTCTTCCGCCGGAGCGGCGGGAGCAGCTTCTTCAGCCTTGCTGCCTTCGAGGAGCTCGCGCTCCCACTCGGCCAGCGGCTCTTCCGGAGCCTCGGTGGTGCCGGTGGCGCGGTTGTTGCGGGCGATGAGGCCCTCGGCAACGGCGTCGGCAACAACGCGGGTCAGGAGGTTCACGGAGCGGATGGCGTCGTCGTTGCCCGGAATCGGGAAGTCGACCTCGTCCGGATCGCAGTTGGTGTCCAGGATGGCCACAACCGGGATGTTCAGCTTCTTGGCCTCGTCAACGGCGAGGTGCTCCTTCTTGGTGTCCACGATCCAGAGCACGGAGGGTGCCTTGGTCAGGTTGCGGATACCGCCGAGGTTGGACTCGAGCTTGGTGAGTTCACGCTTGAGGAGCAGCAGCTCCTTCTTGGTGTACGCGGAGCCGGCGACGTCGTCGAAGTCGATCTCTTCGAGTTCCTTCATGCGCTGGATGCGCTTGGCGACCGTCTGGAAGTTGGTCAGCATACCGCCGAGCCAACGCTGGTTCACGTACGGCTGGCCCACGCGGGTTGCCTGCTCGGCGATTGCTTCCTGGGCCTGCTTCTTGGTGCCGACGAAGAGAACGGTGCCGCCGTGTGCAACGGTGGCCTTTACGAACTCGTAGGCGCGGTCGATGTAGGACAGCGACTGCTGAAGGTCAATGATGTAGATGCCGTTGCGCTCGGTGAAGATGAAGCGCTTCATCTTCGGGTTCCAACGGCGGGTCTGGTGTCCAAAGTGGACGCCGCTGTCAAGCAGCTGGCGCATGGTTACGACGGGCATGCCGACGCTCCTTCCGGCAGGTCATTCATGAGAAAGCCCCTGGGCTTCTTACCCTGCCAATAGTTGACGGTTTATTAGCCGGGCCCGGGCGGGCCCTGCTCCTGGCATCCATCGCACTTCTCATCAGCACCGGGGGCGCTGACCGCAAGAAGCATGATCCTCCGCTGGAGGGCTGGATACGCGTAGTCAGCTGCCACTCCCCCACACTCCTGAATGAGACGTGCCGACGCAAACCCGGACAGGGGCGTATACCGTTGGGAAAAACCATTGGGATAGCCGCCGGACGGACAGCGTTGAGGGCGCAGCAAACTGCTCCATCAAGTGTACTACAGGCACCCGCGCCCCAAGGACGGGACCGCGCTCTGCCAGGCCTTATCCACATAGGCCGGGCTGGCCCTGCCCAGGTAGTTCCCCGCCGGCGCAGGCTGGGGTTATGAAACCTCCGGTCCTGCTCGCGGCCCTGCTCCTGCTGCCCGCTTCCCTTACCCCCGCCGGCGAGACGCTGGTGGCCGGCCCCCCGCTGTCCGCAGAGCCTGCAGCGGCGGAGCCGGCGCCTTCCTGGCAGTGGCCGCTCAGTCCCCGGCCGCCGGTCCTGCGCGACTTCGACCCGCCGCCCAAGCCGTGGCTCAGCGGCCACCGTGGCGTGGACCTGGCAACAGCGTCCGACGGCGCACAGGTCACCTCGCCGGCGGCAGGCACTGTCAGCTTCGCAGGGGTTGTGGTGGACCGGCCGGTGATCACCATTGACCACGGAAACGGCCTGCGCAGCAGCTTTGAACCGGTGGAGAGCAGCCTGGCCGCGGGAGCCGCGGTGGGCGCGGGCCAGGTTATTGGCACTGCCCTGCCGGGGCACTGCCCCGGGGCTTCGTGCGTCCACTGGGGTGTCAGGCGGGGCGAGGACTACGTAAATCCGCTGCAGTTTGTTCTGGACCTGCGTCCGTCCATCCTGCTGCCCCTAGCAGCACCGCCACAGTAGCTGAGGAGCCGTGGAACCGGACCGCGCCGGCTCAGACGATGGCTGAGATGCCGGTAATGGCGCGGCCGGTCACGAGGGTGTTGATTTCGTGCGTTCCCTCGTAGGAGTAGATGGCTTCGGCGTCGGCAAAGATCTTGGCCATTTCGAAGTCGGTCACGATGCCGTTGCCGCCCAGGAGGTTCCGGCCGATGGCAACGCTTTCACGCATCCTTGCCGTGGTGAAGGCCTTGGCCAGGGCGGACTGTTCGTCCTTGGCCACCCCGGCGTCCTCTAGCTGGGCCAGCCTCACCATCATGCCCATGGAACTGACGGCGTTGCCCAGGATCTGGACCAACTGGCTCTGCACCAGCTGGAAGGAGGCCAGCGGCCGGCCGAACTGGTGGCGTTCCACCGCGTAGCGCCGCGCCACGTCGAAGGCAGCCAGCTGCTGGCCGACGGCCTGCCAGGCGACGCCGAGGCGGGTGACTTTCAAGACTTTGTTGACGTCGCGGAAGCTATTGGCGTGGGCAAGCTTGCAGAAGTCAGGCACCACCACGTCGTCCAGGGTGATGTCGGCGTTCTGGACCGTCCGCAGTGCGATCTTGTTCTCGATTTTCTCCGCGCGGAAGCCCTCCAGCCGGGTGTCCACCAGGAAGCCCTTAACCTGGTTGTCCTGGATGTCCCGTGCGTAGATGACCACCCAGTCGGAGAAGGTGGCGTTCCCGATCCAGCGCTTGGCCCCGTTCAGGATCCACGAACCACCCTCGCGGCGAGCAGTGGTCCGCGTACCCCCCGCTACGTCGGATCCGCCCAGGGGCTCCGTCAGGCCGAAGGCTCCGATCTTCCTGAGCGAATAGATGTCCGGCAGCCAGGCCTCCTTTTGCTCCTGGGAGGCCAACGCTTCAATGGAACCGGTGAAGAGCCCGTCATGGACGCCCATAAAGGTGGAAATGGACGCGTCAGCGCGTGTCACCTCAGCATGCATCAGGCCCGCAAACAGGTTGGAGTGGCCCTGCCTGCGCACAGGACTGACCAGGTCAATATCCGCCAACTTGGGAATCAGGCCCATCGGAAACTCGGCGCGGTTCCAGTAGTCAACCGCAATAGGCCGTACCTCACGTGCCAGGAACTCCCTGACTTCCGACAGCCGGTCCTGCTCCTTCCCGCTGAGCAACTGCTCGAAGGCATAAAAGTCGCCATCGGCGTAAGGCAGGTTGTTGAGGTCGGCAGCGGAAGTGGACATGTTTACCTCGCAAATGATCAGCGGTGACCGGGGGCCGGAAGGAGCACGTTAAGTTACTGCTCAGTAACATACCGCAGCAGGCAGGCTTTAGGAAGAAAAAACCGCGGCCGGCACAAGTGCCGGCCGCGGTTACGCGCTTTGGGTAGGGCTACTCGGACTTGAACCGAGGACCTTAGGATTATGAATCCTACAGCTTTCCGTTGCTGCCACTGGGAAACAGTAGGTACGACTATCCACCAGCTAGAACGGAAGGTTAGCATCCAGCCTCGCCGCACTCTCGTGAAGGTCATCGTCAAAGAGCCCCGCGTAGGTGTCCAGCGTTAGGACTGCTGTCGCATGGCCGGCAATTCGCTGCACAACCTTTACGTTGACCCCACGCGGATATGCAGACTGACTGCAGTATGCCGGAGGGCGTGGGGTGTAAGAGAGGGGAAATCTTTGGCGCCTGCCTGCGCCTTCACAACTAGCGGCGTGAAGACGTCCCGCCGGAAGTTCTCAGCACCCAGCGTGTGGCCCTTGGGGGACGTGAACAGCCGCTCCTCAGGCCTTCGGCCTTCAACCGCCCTGGCCAGCCGCGCCGCCAGTTTGACGGGCAACGGTACAATGCGGCCAGTTCCGCCCTTGGGGTCCTTCTCGACGCGCCCGCCGAGGTCTTTGGGCACGTCAGAAATGGACGACTCGACGTTGATTGATGGCTTGTCGCCCAGGGAGGGGTTGCCAACACGGAGGGCGGCCAGTTCGCCGAACCGGAGCCCGCAGAGCCCTGCCGTCAGGATCATGTCCTCGTATCGATCGGCTTTGCTGGCGAAGTAGGCCAACTGCTCCATGGACAAATAGACGTGGTTCGCCAGCTTCTGAACCCTGGGCATGTAGTCGATGGAGCCATCTCGCAGCTGGATTGGCTGGCAGCAGGTTGAGCCTTACCGCGTAGCCCATGAGCTGAGAAAACAGCTTGGCAACCTGCCGCTTCACGCTGGCCCCTGCGGGGCCGTCATCCGACTCCAGCCCGCTTATCCAGTCGGACACGTCAGCGTGACGGACGCTGGCGAGCGGTGTATGACCCCAGCGCGGCTCGACGTACTTGGCGAACTGTGCCCGGTGCTTGGCGTGTGTGGCTGGCGCCCAGGGCTTGCCACGGGCGCTCACGCTGAGCTTGAAGGTAACGAACTGCTTGTTGAGCTGTGAGACTGTCATTGCCTTGGCGCGGGACATGTCGAGATGAGTGCCGCTGAAGACGGCCAGCGTCTGCTCCCGATAGTGCGCTTCGGCCTCTTTTTTGTTCGAAAGCGCGGCTGCCGCCTGGCTCCGGAGGCGTCCCGGTAGTCAGCGACCCACGGCTTGGTGGTGGGCGTATCCGGGAACCGCTCGCGAGCGTCGCATACGGCCATGGCGACTATCCTAAGTGCTCGCTATCCAAAGTCCTCCTAACCGGGGCGCGGCGTGCCCCCTTCCGGCGCGGGGAGGCCGGTCCGGGAGCACGCCAAGAGCTCGATTCTTGAATAGAGCCCGTTTTGCCAATACTTTCAGGTATCGGGCAATGAGTTCCCAAGTGTTCCCCCCGATACCGTCCAGCCCCCTTCTATATATACAGCTAGCTGCTGAACACGGCTCCGCCGGTTCAGCTCCAGTGGAAGGGACTAAAGCAGGCAGCGCAGTTACTAGGCAAAGCAATCGCAGGTCACTAACCAACAGTCGGCAAAGGCCGGCCTTTCAAAGGGCAGTCGCCCCGCACGTTGCTCCGTGACTATCGAAGTCGTTGCTGCTTGCCATCACTTGGGCGTCGGCGTCAGCCGTAAGCCCCCATGCACAGTCTGACGTGCCGTGTCTTCCGCTCCACTCTTCCATGCCCTCTGCATCCCGAGCGGGTGGCAACTGGCGGGTGAAGCTGGCCGTCAGCGGTCTACAGGCCTGACTGAAGAAGTTGCCCTCCATGCACGAGCGGGGCTACTTGCCTGTGACTGCTTATCGGGCTCGGGTGTCTTGGATTGGCAGGTATGGCACGTTCGTCTCCCATTGCGATGGCAAGTTCGGCTCGTCCTCCACGATCCCCTTGGCTGTCATTTCGGCCACAGGAAAGACCTTTGACTGCTCATCGCCGTAGGAGTCGACCCACGACAAGATGAAATCATTGTCCCCCAGCCCCCTGAGCCGCATCTGAGGATGCCCATCCACCGGGAACACACTTCGCTCACCGGCGACTACGAATGTCTGGCCAGGAGCTAGTGGTCCGCGCGTCTCCCCGTCAAAGCCCAGAATGTGAGTGGGGTCGCCGCGGAAGTGCGCATGGATGTTGGTCGCTGCCCCGCCGCCGACGTTGCGAGCCACCACATAGGCAACCTCTCGGAACGGATAGTCCCACCACTCCACGACAAAATCGGAATTTTTGTCGGCCTTCTCCCGGCGGAAAATTGTGTCTTGGCGCTCCTCTATACGGCGCTGCCGCGCGTCATTCCTGCGACTGAGTAGCAAAGCCCACGCGGCAACGGCTAAGGAGCCGAGCGAGATTACCCATGTGACTATCTGAGGCGCCAAGTCCATTGTTTGCAGTCCCCCTTGTGAATACATGAACGGTTGTACCGCCGGGCGCTATCCTAATTCGTGGCACTCCCCTATCCCTTGCCCAAGGCCCAATATGGGCCATTTATGCTCATCTAGCGACAGGGGGTGCTTTCCCAAGGCTGGCTAGGAACTGCCGAAGATGCGGCCAGGACTCGTAGTGGTCCTTATCTTTGCGGTGAGCGATAAAGGCCAAGATCGGGCCCGATTGTCGTGCATTACAAGTCCCCAGGTATCCCGGACATGCTTATCACTTAGGTCATTGTTCTGCGCGTACATCGCCAAAGTGTCGTAAAGCGCCACAGACCCGTTCACCACGCGGAACTGGTCTTTGTTCAGCCTGCTAACGTCGTCCT
This sequence comes from Arthrobacter sp. K41, assembly GCF_059089645.1. Taxonomy (NCBI): domain Bacteria; kingdom Bacillati; phylum Actinomycetota; class Actinomycetes; order Micrococcales; family Micrococcaceae; genus Arthrobacter; species Arthrobacter sp. K41. The sequence goes on from NZ_JBNHEW010000003.1 coordinate 138,548, forward strand.
TATTTTTTACATGCTCCAACAAGAGTTCGCGACCCTTCTGCATGTCGGGCGCAATTAGTTTGTCGTGCACCGTGACGAACAGGTCTTTTTGATGCTTGTGCAAGGTGAATCGGTAGGTCAGCAAGGCAACCATGAATGCTAGTAGGGCGAAGATCGCAGTCGCCATCTCAGGCCATCGAGCCATATCGACACCCCCAACGCCGACGCGTATGGCGCAGGTTATGAAGGCGCCAAGTGCGAGGCCCGTTAAAAAACAACCATCCAAAACCACAACTCACCGACAGCTCGGGCTAGCCCATAGGCCCTCATGGGGCGTGATCTTCTGGTGCGGTGGCGCAAGGAAAGCCAAGATGTTTCACCGCACCACACTAACCGGCAAGTCCGAATCCCACGGCTTAGGGGTGCGCTGTGAGAGGCTCTCGTCATGCTTCTAGATTTTGGGGATGCTGGTAATGGCCCAGAGGTGCTCTGGGCCGGGATGTTCACGCTTGTAGCTGTTATCGGCTCAGTGCTGCTTGCCCTGTGGTCGCAGCGCAGGGATTTCAACCGCCGTGAAGCGGAAATGAAGTCAGCCTTCGAAGCGCAGGAACAGGCACAATGGGCAAGCTGGCGACGGCATATGGCCGAACGCTGCATGGCATTGATCACGAAAGTAGCGCAGCTATCGGCAGAGAGCGTGGACGGCCAGGACTACTTCCGCCTAATGCACGAGACTGAAGAATTGGATGCGCTACTTCGCCTCGATTGCCATGAGGGCGGCACAATATTAGGAGGCTGGATTAGCGCCCGGGTATTTGCAATGACTCAGCTGGACGAACGCAGCGTGGACAAAATTAGCGATATATACAATCTCGCCGCAACTACGCGCAGGCAAATCATGGACTGGGCCGTAAACCCATCCTCCATAGTTGATGACGCCGCTGTGATCGCAGCGGCAGCGGATTCCCCCGCCTACTGATGGGTGCCCTTGTCGGCCGCGCTTCAGTTGCCCACCTTGAAGCGGGACGCGGCGAGACTGGGAGGGCTGACCCGGCAATAACTAAGCGCCCACATTGCCCGGACTCTCCGCTAGCCAGGGGGTGGCCCGCTCTGCCCCCTGTTGAGCAGAGCGGGCCATCTACCGCCGCCATGATCCCGTGAGGGCCGCTACAGCAACGGTTTACGGACGATACTCCCAGCAGGTGAACTACTGACAAACGTCGCGCTACGACTCATCGTTGCCTGTCTGACCTAGTTCCACAACTCCCTCGCGACCACCGCCAAGATGCACGCAACGGGCCCGGACCACTGCTGCAGCAGTGGAGGCACGACTGTGCATCTGGGGCACTTACAGGGCTTGTGCTCGAATGACTTGGTCATGTGTCACACCTTCTATTCCCGGCGGCACGACAAGTGCTCGAGCGAGCCAATAGCGGTTGCTCAGCCCCGAAGGGCTGCCTACTATTGACACCGAAGCACTCAGCGCTGCGCTGTTTGTTTTGATCGGCCGGTACCCCGAGTTTGCGAGACAGACGGGTACCGGCCGCTGGTATTTAGGAGCCTAAGCACATCCCGAACATTCGCAAAGCCATTGAGGGCCGCCCCCTGTGGATAACCTGTGCAGTACTCGGCATAACTTGTGCACAAGGTGTGGGCGAGTTTGTGGAAAAGTTTTTGCCACAATGCTTGAGCAGCGTTGAGCCGGGGAATTGCTAGAAATGATCTGTGGATAAAATAGTTTTTTTTTACGAAAGTACCCTCAACTTCTGCCCTCATTTCAGCCGACATGGATGGCGACGCGCCCCGCCTTAGGATGGGGCCATGAGCCAGCAAAACGAGCCGTACGTCGTCAGCCTTTTGAATGATTCGGAGGCCGCCATGACGATGGATCGATACCAAGAAATCGAAGAAGCGGAAGCAGACGGCAAGCCAATCGAGCTCAGCGAGGAGGAGCACGCTGAGTATGAAGATGCCCGCAACTCCTTGAACGAGACCATGGGGCAATTCCGCCAAGCCTTTACTGGCAACATCAAGTCAATGTTCGAGCGGTTGTCCCCTATTACAAACGGTACCCCGCCCAGCCACCCCTCCATAGACGTAGGGGCCATAAGGGAGAAGGCGATCACGTCCGTTGCCCAACGTGCACAGCCCTCCGCGCAGGACTTCGGGGTAAGTCAGGAGGTATTGGACAGTATCGCGGAGGCCAAGCGCTTGGAGCATGAGCGAGAAGAGCGCAATAGCGAGAACATAAAAGTCACCGCACAGGTCATGCAAGACATGCTGACCACAATGAGCGAACAGGCGCGTGAAGCGGCCGGCCGCGACGAAGAGGCTAGGAGCGCGGCGCGAAAGAACTTCTGGATAGCGCTGAGCTCACTAGTTTTCGCCGCGCTGGCGGTCATTGCCCCATTTGTCATAGAAGCCATTAAAGGGTGGGACTAGGGCCGCCCGCCCCGCCCTGTGCACTTATCCCGGGGTATTCTTGCAGCGGAAAATTGCCCACCAACTACGCCGAATTGATCCAAGGGGACCGCTTTGCCGCGTTATGACCTGATGCTCCAACGTCTCGCAGATAAGGCCAACCGTTGGGATGATGCGGGCATCGGCTCGCATTACAGGAAGCGCGTCCAGGTTAAAACCCTCGCGGATTTGAAGGCATTCGGCGACGAACTCGCCACCGGCGGCCCTGTCCAGTACAGGGTTAAAGGGTCGCCCAAGTCCCTCGAGGACATTTCGGGGATGACGGATGCCCAACTCGATGAGATGTCCATCGCCATCTACCCGCCGGGCGCCGAGCCCGATGAAATCGGGAGCGGCTGGAAGTTGATGGTCACCCTTACAAACGCTGGTCATTCCGCCTCAATGCCCGGCCGGTTTTACCTGGCAATAAGCCCTAACCTCGGAATGGCCCAGGATGCCTCGTACCTCGTCAGCAGGGCCAAGGAAGTGGCGGAGTCATGCACCGGAACGGTCCCTTGGTGGAGGGGTCTCAAGTCATACCCCGTGGTGAAAACGATCACCAAGGCAACCGCCGATCAACGGTCCCACGACCGCAAGGTCCGCTGGCAGGCAGCGGGACTCAGCCTTCTCGTTACTGCGCCCGTTAGCGTGTTCTCCGCATGGCTTACAGCCGTACTCACGCCAGAGTGATAGGTCAGTAACCCCTGCTAAAACACGCATGAGTACGCAGCTATGGTCTACTCTCGGACCTTCCCCTGACGAGCGCCGTTCCGTCGGGAAACGGGCCGCCCTGTGACGGCGGATATTGCCCCTGCCACTGAGCCCCCTGCTGCTGCGCCAGCGGGGCAGCCAACCCATCGATCTTGGAAAGCGCCCTATGAAGCGCGATCGCTATAAGCACCCACCCAGTTACCGCTGCAGCACCCGACAGGAGTATCAGTACGCAAGCTGAATCCGTCCGGCCTCGACGAGTAGATGGAAGTCGAGGAGGAGCCCATACTGGCAATTCCGACAAAACCTACCGCTGCTCCTCCAATGGCGAGCCAGGCTCCGGTGAGAAACAATCCAGTCGAGCAATTAAAACGCATTTTCCCGCCAAGTTGCTTCGTCAGGGTCAGAGTACACAGGAGATGCCTCTTTAGGTCCAACTTTTGCAACAATTACTCAAACCGGACACAATCATAAGCTCAAACCGCTCTTTATGGATAGCAGAAAGCGCTGCGCGCCATTCTAAGCGCCTCCGAATCGAAAAGGGTTCAGCGGGTGGGGCTAAAGCCTATTGGAGCCTCAGAAGGTTAACTACGACCTCTGGAGGCCCATAGTTACGCGTTATCTCTTCGAGGAATACGTCCAACAGCGGTTTCGCCGCTATTTGCCTTCTTTCCGGGGGCAAATAGCGGCGTGGCGCTAGGAAAGCTTCCACTTCAGGATTGAATTGGCCCCGGTGTACCTGACCTTGGTCATCTGAGTTGCAGCCTGGCCCTGGATGATGACCCAGCCGCGAACGCAGTAACCCCATGAAATCGTTTCTTGATGCGGGTAGGCCGGCTGGGCACCTTCGTGCTGCCACGTGGTCGAAGCAGACGTGTATCGCCTATTGTCAGCGTCCAGCAGTGCCCAAGGTTGGTTGGTTAAGTATGGCAGCTCAGCGCCGACAGTCGGCGGCGCTGCAAGCACGCACACCTCGACGTGGATGGCTTCCTGATTGGGGTCCTGCTTCTCGACGCCCTTGCGATGCTCAGACACGGTCACGGATCCGCCATTCTTTGCCGATAGCGTTTCACCAAGCGCGGCGGGAGATGCGCCCGGAGCGGGCGCTTGAGGCGTAGCCGTCACAGTTACCGGAGGCTGCGTTACTGTCACCGTGACAGTAGGCGAGGCGTTCCCTCGCCGGGTGCGCTGCACCCTGCAAGGGCTGTGGCCGCAACAGCAAAGACGGCAAGGTTCCTGTTCAAGCTGATGTCCCCAAAGAAGAGCGGTCTCATCAAATTCCCCGGTGCCTACATCTCCTTGAGCTCCATTCACGGCATTGAGAACGAGCTGGATGGCAACGCACAGCCAACCGGCGCGGTCATCATCAACTACGGCCAAGGCTTCCGCATCGCTTTCGAGGGTGACGCTGACGCTGTTATGGGAATTATCGAATCTTGGCAGCGTGACGCCTCAGCCCGTGCGGCAGTGGCTGCCGGCGCGCCCTACGGGACGCCCACGGTCCTCACGGCTACGGCGTAGGCGGTGGCAAACATGACAGACGAAGAACTGCGCGCCTGGGCAGAGAAGAAGGTTGCTCAGATGCCGACGCTGACCGAGGAGCAAGCCCACATGATCGCTCACGTCTTGGGAAGGAACTAGGACCGTGGCTAGGGTTACCCCTGAAGAATTGCAGGCGATGGCTGACCGCATTGTTGACGGACTCCCAGAGTTATCCGAGGAACAGTGCCGCAGGGTAGCTGCCATCCTCCGTGAAAGTAGTACGCTGTGAGCGAAGCAGTAGGGGCCCCTGCGTGTGCCATGCAGGGCTGAACCCGCCTTGTTATTGTTCTGGAGAAACGTGCGCAGAGCTGACGAAAAACGACTCGTCTAGCCCCTCCAGCGTTTGCCACTTCAGCGCCAACAAGGACAGGCCGGCCGCTAGCGGAACGGAAAGATGGTCGCGGAAAGCCGGCAAAAGCATCCTGTCGGGCGTTTCGGGATTCCACGTTGCGGGGTGACCCACTAGACGCACAAACTCCTGACGTTTCACATAGGGCTTTTCCTCTTTGTTCAGAGGACGTGCTTTGAGCGTGTGTGAGTCCACAGAGACACGAGTCAGTGAAAATAGCTCTGGTCTTCCCGCTTTGTTTAGCCAGCGTCCAACGCCCAGAAAGTGGCTGGCCTGGACTTCAGGCATTCGCACTGTGCTTTCCTCAGTCAGTTCTCTATTGCCGCCATTCTCCGCAAGCTGTCTCAGCGGGATCGTCGATGATCCTCCGAAATCAGCCGGTTCCAGCGCTCCCGAGCCACTTGGAGCAAAGAGCTCACCACTGTTGATGTTGTTGATCGCCTGCTGAATAAGTAGCAACATGCCGTCTGACGTAAAAGCAAGGGTAGATACACCAACGCCGTTGAGGAGCCAGGACTCACCAAAGTCTCTCAACTGTCCATGCCGATTCATGAATAGTCTTCGGCCGTGATCATTCAAGGGAGCGTTGTCTTGCTCTATGTTCACCGTTGCTAGGTGATCGGAGGCAATGTGCAGATGGTAACTGGACGGCACAAATTGAACCTCGGTTAGCGCTTCGACGGTCCCTATGTTCGAGTGCCAACCCATGATGGGGCCGTCGTGGTGGCTGCTATGCGGCTTGCTTAGCACATGATGGAGGTAGCGCTTGCCGATCTTGTCCAGGGCTGGAGGAAGCGCGTAGGACGACTCGCTTCGACGTGCTACCAAGCCGCCTTCAATCACTGCACTCAAACTTCTGTCATGAACGAAACTTCCGTTCGGATATTCCCAAGCGTCGAAGCGTTCCGACTCCTCGAGTTGGGACGTTAAGTCCCGGAAAGTCTCGGAGTCGCGAGGCACGAACGCTGTAGACTTCCAAGCCCTTCGATTGGCGCGGATATCTAGAATTACCAAGACCAGCGCTGTTAAGGCTGCCGGCGCGATCACTTCCACCGGGATGTCGAAGAAGAGGTCGGCAAGACTGATGATGGCTACAATGCCGCCTACTATTACCCATCGAAAGCTTTTGAGGGTGGTTTTTAGGCGGTAAAAGGCTAACCCCGCCAGACGCGAAATCCTGACCATTCCAACCCCCTCATCGACACCCTTATTAGGTGTCGCACGCTTGGGATTGAGGTTATCCGAACAGTGCGCCTGTTCTACCCATTGCCCCTCAATTCCCGAGAACATTACCGCGCACTCTTACCTGGGCCCGACGCTGGGCAGCTTTCAAGCGCAGTACGCCGCTCTAAGCGTCTAGCGGCAGCAAGAGCAGCAGTAGCCCCGCTCGGAGCCCCTGAGGGCTTCTGGGGTTTACTCAGCGGCCTGTAGGGCTGCCATTGCACACTGGGCAGAATCGGGGGTGACTTATGAACATTGCCACGCGTGACAGAGCGTGAAAGAGATTTCCAGGTATCGACCCAATATTTCGCTTCATGTCGCTTGCTCTCCTGCGCCCGGAGATGCGTTAGGGGCCTGAGGCCCCTGTGCTACAGGGAAAAGCGGAGTATCCACCTCGCCGTTTCGCTATCCAGAAACTATCCAGTCCGCCGGAAATCGCCGGGAATTGCTGATAACGCTCAACGAAGGCGTTCTGTCAAGGACCACCCCGGCGACTATGCAAAAGAGCCCTCCTTCCCTTTGTTTACAAGGGAAGGAGGGCTCTTTCTGAGGTAGGGCTACTCGGACTTGAACCGAGGACCTTAGGATTATGAGTCCCGCGCTCTAACCAGCTGAGCTATAGCCCCAGACGCCCTGGCCCGCCACCGCAAAAGGGATGCGCCGGCAGGGCAAAATTACTCTAGCAAACCCGGGAAAGCCCTCAGACCACTTTGTCCTCGAAGCGCGCGCCCCGGTACAGGTCCTCGAAAGTCTGCAGGGTGCCTTCGAGGCTGTGCGGTTCCACCATCTGCCGGCTGACCTGGCCCATCACGGCGTGCTGGTCCGCTGGCAGCTCAAGGATCATGGTGATCTTCTTGGCAAGATCATCACTGTCGTTTGGGGTAAACAGGTACCCGTTCTCGCCATCGCGGACCAGATGCGGCAAAGCCATGGCATCCGCCAGCACCACGGGAGTGGAAGCAGACATCGCCTCCAGGGTGACCAGGGACTGCAGCTCCGCAGTCCCTGGCATGCAGAAGAGATCCGCCTTGATATAGGTCTCCCGCAGCTCCTCGTCGCTGACAAGGCCCAGGAACTTCACCCGGTCACCCAGGCCCAGCCGCTGGACGAGGGTTTCGAGGGAGGAACGCACCTCGCCGCCACCCACGATTTCCAGGTGCACGTTCAGCTCCGGGGGCGTCTTGCTGATGGCTTCGATCAGCACATCCACATGCTTTTCTTCGGCAAGGCGGCCGGCAAACATCACGGTGGGGTGGGCGTGCGGTTCAATGTGCTCGCCCGGCTGAAGCTCGTAGGCGGCCGAGTCGATGCCGTTCGAGAGCGGCAGGACCTTGCGGAGGAAAGCGTGCTGGTGCATCGCCTTGGCCGCCAGCGGGGTGGGCGTGGTTACCACGTCCGCCCGCCCCATCACCTTGCCCATGTCCTTCCAGGAGATCCGCCCGATGATGTTCTTGAACCATTGCGGAAACGGCAGGAACGGGTTGAGGTTCTCCGGCATGAAGTGGTTGGTGGCGACGATCCGGATGCCCCGCTTGTCGGCCTCGTACAGGACATGCTCACCAATCATGTAGTGGCTCTGGATATGCACTACATCAGGCTTAACGCGGTCAAAAAGGAGGCTGATTTCCTTCTTGATTTCCCAGGGAAAGCAGATCCGGAAGTACTCATGCGTGGGCACGCCGTGCGAGCGGAGGCGGTGCACCGTTGCTTCTGACCGGAACTCGGTGAAGCTCTTCCCGTTGTCCGCGCGGCAGGCCAGCACGTGCACGTTGTGGCCCCGGCCCGTCATGCCCTTGGCCAGCCGGTACCCGAACTGGGCTGCCCCGTTGATATGGGGCGGATAGGTGTCCGCGGCGATCAGAATGGTCAGGGGCTGCTGGTCTGCGGGCGTGGTCACGTGGAGAACTCCTGATGGTCACGGTGCGGACAGCTGGCACTGGCAGCACGGTTGGCCGCCGGCATGGGGCCGGGGGCCTCGTGTAGTGGCTGGACGGACTAGTGGGACGGCCTGCCCGCGGCCTTCCGAGCGTCTTTTTTGCGCTTGGTAACCTCGGGATGGTGCCTTGAAAGGGCTATTACCCCCACGATAGCAAGGGAAGCAGCGGTTCCCATGGCAATGGCCATCACGGCGTGGACATCGGGGCGGAGTTCACCGAGGATGACAATTCCGATGGCGATCCCTACCAGCGGATCGATCACCGTAAGTCCCGCAATCACCAGGTCCGGCGGACCCGCGGAGTAGGCGTTCTGGACAAACCACGAACCCAGACCTCCCGCGGCGATGAGGGCCAGCACCGAGTACCACTGAACGTTCAGCAGGAACAGCCCGTTCGGGTCAAGCAGGTGTTTGCCGATGATCCGGGTGAGCACTGCTACGAAGCCAAACAGTACGCCGGCGCCAAGGATGTAGATAAAAGCGTTGATGCGGTGCTTGAACATCACTGCAAGGGTGCCGAAAAGTCCGACGGCGAGGGCCAGCAGCAGCACGATGGTCAGTTCGGCGTCCAGGCTCACATGGTGGTTTTCCTGGGTGACGTTGACGGCCAGAAGCACAAAAAGCGCAGAGCCCGTCACGCACGCGCTGATGGCCACCACTGTCGCGCGGTTAATGGTGAGGTCCTGGTCCTTGGCATTGATGACGGTTGTGATGACGAGCGCGATGGCGCCGATCGGCTGCACCACGGTGAGCGGGGCGGACACCAGTGCCACCGCGTTCATGGCCATGCCCGCGCACAGCAGCAGGAGGCCGAAAACCCACCGCGGGTTACGGAGGAGGCGGAGGAATCCGTTGGAGCTCAGCGCCAGGCCACCGGTGTCGGCTTTAACCGCGCTCCCCTGGCGCTGGGCACCAAGGGCAAGGCAGAAAGCACCCAGCAGTGCCAGCCCAACCGCCACCCACACCATCAGGAGGTCCCGCCGTCGTGGTCCTGGACCATTCTGCCTTTGCGCAGGATGGCCCAAAAGTAGTTGTAGGCCGCGATCCAGTGCCCAACGAGGCCAAGGCCCAGGACAATCCACGCAGTGACGAGCAGCCCGCCCGAGAACGCGGTGTCCAGCCGGGACAGGACCAGCAGCGGCGTGCCTAGGAGCAGCAGGCCGGTGCGGACCTTGCCCACGGCGCTGACGGGCAGGTCCGGGTGGCCGCCGAAGAATGACAGCGTGAGCACCAGCAGCACGGCGTCCGGGATCAGCAGTGCGGCCAGGTACAGCCAGTGCACAATCCCGGCGATCACCAGCGTGACCGCGACGGCGATCAGCGCCAGCCGGTCCGCGATGGGATCCAGGACCCGGCCAAGCTTGGAGGCCTGGTCAAAGCGGCGCGCTACGTAGCCGTCAATCCAGTCGGTGCAGCCCATCACTGCCAGGACCACTACGGCGGGGCCGTATTCCTTTTGGGCCAGGACCAGCCAGACGAAGAGCGGTACGCCCATGAACCGGACCACAGTGAGCAGGTTGGGGATGGTGAACACGCGGTCATGGTCCACCTGGGGGCGTCCGGGACGGGAGCCGGCACCGATGAACTTCATCCCGACCCCCTTTCCTTCCTGCTGCCCCTCGGGCGGGGGCTAACGGTTCCTGCCGACGGACCTGCCGTGCTGCACGCTGCAGCGCGGGAGGAAGCCTGGTGCTAGTAGGTCCTCAGGAGTTTGCGGACCAGGACGACGAACAAGGTGCCGGCAGCCGCAAAGGCTGCCAGCGGCTTCCACCGGTTACCCAGGCCTCCGGCGGACTCGGAGAGTGCTGCAAGCCGGCGTCCGGCAAGGTCCTTGCCCCGCCCGGCGAGAACCTGGCCCTGGTGGAGCTTGCCCTGGGCGGCAGCCAGCAGGAACTGGGCCTGGGTTTTGACATCGAGCTCATCGCCGAGATCGTCGCGGACCTCTGTGAGGTGGTGGCGGCGCTGGTTGAGGCGGCGGACGAGGTCCGGCTCGGAGGCCTGCGGGTATTCCTTGTTGTGCTCCGCTGCCTTGGCCTCCTTTTCGGCCTTGGCCTTGGCATCGGCCTGCGCCTTGGCAGCCTTGGCCGCTTTTGCCTCGGGGCTTTGCGGATCGAGGATTGCGGGATTGTAGGCGGAGCCTTCCCTCGCGATGCCGATGTCGTGCTTGATGCCGCGGATGGTTTCCTCCGGCAGCAAAGGCATCGCCTTCTTGAATTTGCGCATGCCGATAAGGCCACCGATGAGTGCTATCAGCAGAAAAACCGCAGAGACCAGCAGGGCGGCCAGCCACGCCGGCATGACCGTGGCCAGGCCCATGATCGCGGCAACGATCAGGCCGACCAGCAGGAAGAGGAGGAAGACAAGCGCCACGACGAGGAAGGCTGAGGCAACTCCGACCTGGATACCCTTGCGCTTAAGCTCAATCTTCGCGAAAGCGACTTCGTCATTCAGTTGGCGGGGCGCCAACCGGAAAAGGAGTTTAAGCGTCCCGGGCAGCGCAGCGATGCGCAATCCCGGGCTGGTCCGCCCGCTGTGACGTCCGCTCATCGGTTCCGCCTTACTGTTTCATGGCCAATTCGGCTTCCATGTGCTGCGGGAAAGTGCAGCTGCACAGTCCCCGGCACCAAAAGTATCATTCGGTTGAATGACCGGCCCCCGTGGCTTGCCGGACGGCGCGGCCTACAACGCTGGAGAATTCCCTTAGCCCCCGGCCATAGGATTAATCTCCGTGACCACACCCAGCAATCCGGGCGACCTGTTAAGCCGACGCCGGAAACTTCTGTACATCCTCCTCCTCGGTGCCCTGACGGCCTTGGGTCCGTTCACGATCGATCTTTACCTTCCCGCCTTTCCCGCACTGGAGGCGAGCCTGGGCGTGAGTGAGGCCCAGGTCCAGCTGACCCTCGCCGGAACGACCGTGGGCTTCGCCCTCGGCCAGCTGGTGGTGGGCCCGTTCAGCGACAGGTTCGGCCGGAGGACTCCGCTGATCCTGGCCACGGCCCTGCATATCGCAGCCTCGCTCGGCGCAGCCCTGTCCACGGACATCACCACCCTGGGTATTTTCCGCGTGCTGATGGGGGTGGGCGCTGCCGGCGGCGGCGTGGTGGCGATGGCCATGGTCCGGGACCTGTTCTCCGGCTATGCATTGGTCAGGATGTTCTCCCGCATGTCCCTGGTCAGCGGGCTGGCGCCGATCCTCGCGCCTGTGATTGGCTCCCAGCTGCTCCTGGTGATGCCGTGGCCGGGGATTTTTGTTTTCCTTGCCGCCTACGGCACCCTGGTCATCGTCGCCGCCCTGTTCCTGGTGCGCGAGACGCTGCCGCCGGAAAAACGCCGGCAAAGCGGCATGACAGCCCGCCAGCGCTACCGTGTTCTCTTCACCGACAGGGTTTTCGTTGGGCTGCTGATGGTGGCTGGCCTGAACTTCGGCGGCCTGTTCACCTATCTTTCGGCGTCCCCGTTCCTGTTCCAGGACGTTTTCGGGTTTTCCGCCCAGGAGTACGGCCTGCTCTTCGGCATCAATTCGCTGGGCATCGTGGCCGGAATCCAGACGAGTTCGCGGCTGATCCGCCGCGTGCCGCCGCAGTGGATCCTTGCCGGCGCCACGGCGTGGATGTTCGTGATGGCAATGCTGATCGTGGTGTTCGACCAGCTGGGGTTCGGCCTCTGGGGCGTGATGGTCCCGCTGTGGTTCTACATCATGGGCACCGGCTTCATGTTTCCCTGCGTGCAGGTGCTCGCCCTGGCCAGCCACGCCGCCCAGGCCGGCACCGCTGCTTCCCTGCTCGGCTTCGCGACCTTCATGATGGCCGGACTCATCTCCCCTGTGGTCGGCTGGCTGGGCATCAACAGCGCAGCTCCCATGGGCGCCGTGCAGGGTGCCTGCATCCTGCTGGCCATCGCAGCCCTCTGGCTGGTGGTACGGCCACGCACCGTCCCCTCGATCCACTGAAGCCATGAAGCATCCACGGCGAAAGCCGCACCGGAACCGCCGGGGCCTGTTCCTCGGAGCGGTGCTTGGCGCCGTCGCCGGCTATTTTGCAGGCCGGGCCCTGGGCAACCCTGCCATGGGGATCGCCCTGGGCATGATTGCAGGAGCGGCTTTGCTGTACCGCGTCAACCCGGGGCCCTGGAACCGGCCCTGACACTGGCCGCACGGCTTCCCCGACGTTCCCGCGGCACGGCCGGGCCGCGGCGCCATGTCTGCCGCCGCGGTGCCCTACGGGATAAACTGTGTCCGTGTCCCGCCGGCAGAACCAACCGCCGCTTCCGGCCACATGGCAACGGTGCGATGCCCGGATACTGCCACTGTGGTGGGACCGGCTGCGTGCCCAGAGCGGCGAGCAGTCCGCCGCCCTCTACGCCGCCGGCCTGTTTACGGAGGACCGCCGCCGTCCGATCGCCCAGTGGTACAACCCCGCCTTCAAGGCCGCGCTGCTGGTAGCCCCGGAAACCTCACCCGAGTGGCCCGTCCAGCGCTTTGGGATCTTCTATGCGCCGCCGGAAACGGGCTTTGTGCGCGTCCATTCGGCGCCGCATGAGTGGAACCCGCGCCAGCCGCGGAGGTCGCCTACCGAGCAGGAGGCGTTCCTGGCCGCCGTAGCCGAGGCGGAGCGGTTTCTTCAAGTGGAGATGGACTTCGTCTAGGAAAGAAAAATCCCCGTCTCCAATGGAGGAACGGGGATTTTTCTCTTGGCTCCTCCTGCTGGACTTGAACCAGCAACCCTTCGATTAACAGTCGAATGCTCTGCCAATTGAGCTAAGGAGGAATGAAGCAGGTATGACATTAGCAAAGGATCCACGCCAAAGTGAAATCGGCGGTTTTGCCGGGCCGCGAAGGCTTTGAGGGTACAAAAAAATCCCCGTTCCGGAGTCCGGAACGGGGATTGCGCGCTCCTCCTGCTGGACTTGAACCAGCAACCCTTCGATTAACAGTCGAATGCTCTGCCAATTGAGCTAAGGAGGAATGAAGCGGGTATTAGCCTAGCAAAGACTCCGCCTGGAAACGAAATCGGGCCCGCCCCTGGGGCCTGCGGGACCTGCTAGGCCTCCGCCCGGAGCGCCCGGCGTTCCATTTCGAGCATCATGAGCTCGCGGTTGAGCCGCTGGTAGGTCTCCGGGTCTGCCGTCGGGTCCAGCCTCTGGAGCTGGCCCATCTTGTCGGCCTTGACCCGGGTGATCTGCAGTTCGAAAAGCCGCGCGAGGATGTCCCGGCAATACTTTTGCACTGCTTCCTCCGTGCTGGCGGGCAATGGCACCACAGCCAGTTCGGACACCAGGGGCCGCAGCGGTTCGGGGACTTCGTTCATCACATGCTCCACCCAGCGCACGGGATCGGCCGTGAGGGCAGGGTCCGTGGCGCGCATGGCGTCGTGGACCGCCTGGAAAGCCGGGGTGGCGAACCGGGCAGCGGAAAAGCGCTCCCAGACCCCTCCACCGAGCAGTGCGGGTTCCTGCAGTGCCACCTCCAGGGCCTGCCGCTCCATGGACGCCACAGGATCGCGCGGGTCCGGGCGGTGGAAGGACGGGACGGCGCCCTGCACCGGCCCGGCAGCGACGCCCGGACCGCCCGGCAGGGCGGCACGTGCGGAAGTCCGGGCATCTGTTGCGGGTGGCCCTGCCTGGTCTCCGCGTTTTACCGCGGCAGTTACCAGGCGCAGCACTTCGTTGGGGTCCGGCATGCCCAGCCAGCCCGTGAGCGCCTGGCAGTATCCGGTGCGGGTGGATGCGTCACGGATGGCGGCAACCACCGGTACGGACGCTTTCAGGCCCTGCACCCGGCCTTCCACGGTGTCCAGGTTAAACTGCTGAAGCGTGCTGCGGATGGCGAATTCGAAGAGCGGCCGCCGGGACTCCACCAGCGCGTGCACGGCCTCGTCGCCCCTGGTCTGGCGCAGGTCGCACGGATCAGCGCCCGTGGGCTCCACGGCAACAAAGGTCTGGGCGGTGAAACGCTGGTCCTCTTCAAAGGCACGCAATGCCGCCTTCTGGCCCGCGGCGTCGCCGTCGAAGGTGAAGATGACCTCTCCCCCGGTGCCGTCGTCGGACAGCAGCCTGCGGGCGACCTTGATGTGCTCGGTGCCGAACGCGGTGCCGCAGGTGGCCACCGCCGTCGGGATCCCTGCCAGATGGCAGGCCATCACATCCGTATAGCCCTCTACCACCACCAGCTGCCGGTCCCTGGCGATGTTGCGCTTGGCGAGGTCGATGCCGTACAGCACCTGGGATTTTTTGTAGAGGGTGGTCTCCGGGGTGTTCAGGTACTTGGGCCCTTGATCGTCCTCGTAGAGCTTCCGGGCACCGAAGCCGATGGTGTCGCCGGCGATGTCGCGGATGGGCCAGATGAGGCGGCCGCGGAACCGGTCGTAAATTCTCTGCTGGTTTCCGGGTCCCCCGGCAGAGAACATGCCGGTGAGCTTCAGCTCGGCATCGGTGAAGCCGCGGTTGCGCAGGTGCTTGAGCAGCGAGTCCCAGCCCTGCGGGGCGTAGCCGACGCCGAACTGCTCGGCGGCGGCGCGGTCGAACCCGCGGCCGTGCAGGAAGGTCCGCCCCTCGGCGGCACCGGGCGTCAGCAGCTGCGCCTGGAAGAACTCATCCGCGATTTTGTGGGCATCCAGCAGCCGCTGCCGCCGCCCGACTTCCTCGCGGCTGGGCCCTGTTCCGCCGTCTTCGTACCGGAGTTCGTAGCCGATCCGGGCTGCCAGCTTCTCCACGGCCTCCTGGAAGGAGCTGTGGTCCTGCTTCTGGACGAACGCGATGACGTCGCCGTCCTCGCCGCAGCCGAAGCAGTGGTAGCGGCCTACCTGGGGGCGGACGGTGAAGGACGGCGAGCGCTCGTCGTGGAACGGACACAGGCCCTTGAAGGTCCCCAGCCCCGCGCCCTTGAGCGTGACGTAGCCGTCCACCACTTCCTTGATGTCAGTGCGCTGGCGTACTTCGTCGATGTCTTCACGTTTGATCAGCCCAGCCACAGAGCCATCCTAGCCCCGGGGTACGACGGCGCCGGGCGCCTTATGGCGTTCCTCACCACAGTGACGGAAGGCTCCCCACCAGGCGTTCATACATAGCGAGCGCCGAACCGTCGGTGAGTGACGCCACCTGGTCGATTACGACGCGAAGGCGGGCTCCGTCGTCGGGAGCGTCACGCCAGTCCGCCGCGAACATCGGCTCGAGATGGCGGTCCCCGGTGGCGCTCAGGGCGGTTACCAGGGCGTGCAGCACCTCGCGCTGGCGCTCGTAGATCGGCTGGCGGTGCTCGGTGGTCATCACGAAGGTGGTGGCCAGGCCTTTCATGACCGCGATCTCCATGATGGTCTCGTCCGGCACCATGAGCTGGGCGTTGTAGCGGGTCAGGTTTTCCGGGCCGTAGACCGCACGCGTGGTTTCCAGGGCGCTCTGGCAGAACCGGCCAATGAGCTGGCTGGTCATGTTCTTCAGGGCTGCCATGGACTTGCGGCTGCCGTCCGCTTCGCGCACCCACACATCGGTTGCCTCCAGCCGGGCCAGGGCGGCATCGATGGCGGCGGGGTCGTTGTGCGGCAGGTACCACTGCCTGGCGTAACCCACCACCCGGGCGCGGTGGTCCGGGTTGTCCATCCAGCGGAGCTGGAAGTGTCCGGCGACGATCGCGTCCTCGACGTCGTGGACCGAATAGGAGATGTCGTCGGCGAGGTCCATGACCTGCGCCTCCAGGCAGGACCGGCGTTCCGGTGCGCCTTCGCGGATCCAGTTGAAGATGGGGAGATCGTCCTCGTAGGCGCCGAACTTGCTGGTCCGCTGGCCGTGGATCACCGGAGCTTCCAGCGCGGACCAGGGGTACTTCGCTGCGGCGTCGAGGCTGGCCCGGGTGAGGTTCAGCCCGGCCGGCTGGTTGTCTGCCGTCAGCACCTTGGGTTCGAGGCGGGTCAGCAGCCGGAGGGTCTGGGCGTTGCCTTCGAAACCGCCGATGGCGTGGGCCACCTCGTTCAGCGCCGATTCCCCGTTGTGGCCGAACGGCGGGTGGCCGAGGTCATGGCTGAGGCAGGCAGTGTCCACCACGTCAGGGTCGCAGCCAAGGGCGCGTCCCAGTTCGCGGCCCACCTGCGCCACTTCCAGGCTGTGGGTGAGGCGGGTGCGGACAAAGTCGTCAGTGTCCGGCGCCACCACCTGGGTCTTGGCCCCGAGCCTGCGCAGCGCGGAGGAATGTAGCACCCGGGCGCGGTCACGCTCAAAGTCCGACCGGTAAATGTTCTTGGGCGGCTCTTCCACCCAGCGGGCGGAATCGTGGGTGTCATAGCCCGGCAGGACCGGGGCAGCAGTGCGCGTTTCAGCCACCGGAAACATCCAGTTCCGCCGCAGCAATGTCCCGGGACTGGTCCGCGTTCAACGCCCGCGAGTCCAGCCAGTCCTTGGGCAGGGCAGGCCTCTTCGGCGAGCCCGCGCGGCCCCGGGGACCCTCGGCGTCGTTGCCCGGGTACGGCGATTCAAGGTCCAGTTCGGCGAGCGTATCCCGCAGCACCTGCAGGCTGGTCACCAGGGCCAGCCGGGTCCGCAGTTCCCCGCCCACCACGTATCCCTTGAAGTACCAGGCAATGTGTTTGCGGATCTCGCGCAGCGCTTTGCCCTCGTCGCCGAAGGTTTCCACCATAAGTTCGGCGTGCCGGTACACGCCCTCGGCCACTTGGCGCAGGTTGGGCCGGAAGCGGGTGTCGCTGCCTTCGAAGGCTGCCTGCAGGTCCCCGAACAGCCAAGGCCGGCCCTGGCAGCCGCGCCCCACCACCACGCCGTCAACACCGGTGTCGCGGACCATCCGCACAGCGTCTTCGGCAGACCAGATGTCGCCGTTGCCGAGCACCGGAATGTCTGGCAGCGCCTCGCGAAGGCGGGCGATCGCGGACCAGTCCGCCTGTCCGGAGTAGAACTGGGCCGCGGTCCTGCCGTGCAGGGCGACGGCGGCAACACCGGAATCGCGGGCGATGCGGCCGGCGTCGAGGTACGTGAGGTGGTCGTCGTCGATGCCCTTGCGCATCTTGATGGTGAGCGGGACGTTGCCCTTGGAGGCCTCCCTGACGGCGGTCTGCACGATCGAGGTGAAAAGGTCGATTTTCCAGGGCAAGGCTGAGCCGCCGCCGCGACGGGTGACCTTGGGTACGGGGCACCCGAAGTTCAGGTCGATGTGGTCTGCCCGGTCTTCCTCCACCAGCATCCGGACGGCGCGGCCCACTGTTCCAGGGTCCACACCGTACAACTGGACGGACCGGACTTTTTCGTCATCATCGTGGGAGATGATGCGCAGGGACTCAGGCGTCCGTTCCACCAGCGCGCGCGAGGTGACCATCTCCGCCACGTACATGCCGCCGCCGTATTCACGGCACAACCGGCGGAAAGCCGAGTTGGTGATGCCGGCCATGGGCGCCAGGATCACCGGGGTGTCCACGGTGATGGGGCCCAGCCTCAGGGGCGGGAGTTCCAGCTTGGGGGCGGGAGGAGTTGCAACAGTCACCTGTCCATTGTTGCAAAGCCGGGCAAATCGGGCGTGCGCGCAGGTCCCGCTCCCCCGGTGACCGCCGCCGTCAGTCCCGCTCGGCCGCCCTGCGCCCCCGCCGGGTTTGCAGGGCAGCGGCGGCAAGCGTGCCTGTATCGCTGACGTCGTCCGGGTTGACGGCGGGCTGGGGCGGACGAGCCGGCCTTTCAGCAGCGGCGGCTTCACCCTGGCCCGATTCCGTTTGGAGGCCTCCGGAACCCGCGGGCTCCACTGCCCGTGCGCCGGTGGCCTTCACCACCAGCACGGCAATGAGGGTGGTGACCGGAATTGCCAGGACCAGGCCGATGGAGCCGACCAGGGTCCGGATGACCTCCTCCGACAACTCCGCGCTGGTGAGGGTGTCCGCGAGCGGGCGGTCGTAGAGCATCACGATGATGAGGATCGGCAGAGCGGCTCCGGCGTAGGCGAAGGCGATGGTGTAGACGGTGGAGGCGATGTGGTCGCGTCCGATGCGCATGGCGGAGGTGAACAGTTTCCGTGCGCTGCTGCCCGGTGCCAGTTCGTACAGCTCCCACACGGCGGAGGACTGGGTGATGGTCACGTCATTCAGGACACCGAGTCCGGAGATGATGAGCCCGCACAGGATCACACCCGAGATTGAGATGTTGATTGAGGTGTTCACCAGGGTGGTTGCCTCGTGATTGCCCACGCCGGCAAGGTTTGCGGCGCCGGTGGCCCAGGCTGCCAGGAGCGCTGTTATTCCGAGCCCGAACATGGTGCCCAGGAGGGCGGTGGACGTCCGGGCCGAGAAGCCGTGGGCGAAGTACAGCACCCCGATCATGATCACGGTCGACCCCACCAGGGCCAGCAGCAGCGGCGGTTTGCCTTCGACCAGGCCTGGAAGCATAAAGCCGGCCAGCACGAGGTAGGCCCCCACGAGTCCGATCAGCGCCCGGAGGCCCCGCCAGCGGGCAACTGCGATGACCACCGCAGCGTAAAGCAGTGCGAGCAGGACTATCGGCAGGGTCCGGACGAAGTCCACGAAGATGAAGGCGGGTGAACCCTGGGAGGCGGAGGCGCCCTGGGCGTTGGAAAGGTTCAGGTACCGGATCTGGTCGCCAGGCTTCACCCCGTGCGACTTGGCGACATCCGGGTTGATGACCACCTTGACGGGGCTTCCGCCCTTGTCCGGTTCGGTAAAGGCAAACGTACAGTCAGATCCCTGCTGGCTTTGTCCCTGTTGGTTTTGGCTTTGCTGGGTTTGGCTTTGCTCGCCCGGCCCCTGCTGGGCGACGCCCTGCATGCAGTTCTCGGTGACGACGCTTTGGATGGATCCGGTGTCGAACGTGACCCCCGGAGCGGCGGAGTAGGGGTTGGCCAGGGAGATGCCCTCCTTGCTTCCGGAGGGCCAGAGCATCGCCATGCCGGCCAGGGTCAGGAGCGTCAGGGGAATCAGCACCGCGGCGAGGATCCTGTTTGCCTTCCGGCGGGCGGCCATTGCCTGCGGTGAAGGCTCCGCATGGCCTGTGGAAGCGTGGGAGTGACCGGAGCCCATCAGCAGTAGAACCTCATACCTTGAACTCTACGTCCGGCACCATAGGGTTGATAAATGGACCGTCAGAACTGGGAGGAACCGGGCATGGCCAACCGCAGCACGGGGGAAAGCGGCCGTTTCAATGCCGCCGGAACTGCTTCTGACGCCGCCCCCCAGGCCGCACTCAGTGTTCTTCCGGCGTCCGGGCCCACCTTGGGCGTTGCCCTGGTGCTGCACGGCGGAAAATCGCACAGCCGCGAGCAGGTGGAAGCCATCCACCTGAGCCCGGCACGGATGATCCCCTTTGCGCGGCACCTGCACCGGGCCGGCCGGCAGAACGGACTGGCGGTGTGGTCCCTCCGCAACAGCGTGCGCGGCTGGAACGGCGCCGACATGTCGCCGCTGCAGGATGCGCGTTGGGCCCTTGAACAGATCAGCAGCCGGCACCCGGGCGTTCCGGTGTTCCTGGTGGGGCACTCGATGGGCGGCCTGACTGCCGTCTGCGCTGCAGACCACCCCCAGGTGGAAGCTGTTGTTGCCCTGGCGCCCTGGCTCAGCTCCGGGACTCCGGTTTCGGCAGTGGCCGGCCGGAAGGTGCTCATTGTCCACGGCACCGTCGACAGGTGGACCAGCCCGCCGGCGTCGCTCGCGTTCGCCCGCCGGGCCGCCGCAGGTGCCCAGTCGATGCAGTACGTTGCCCTGAAAGGCGTGGGGCACTTCATGTTCCGCAAGATCGGCCTGTGGCATTCGCTGTCCACGGGATTTGTGCTGAAGGCATTCCACGACGCAACCGGGGCGGATGTTGCCCTTCCCCGCGGGTTTGGCCAGCTGCTGCCGGCATCGGCCGTCCAGGTGACCCTGTAACGCTGCAGAGAGGCTGCCCGCATGACCCGCAGTTAACGCCGGGGACGATCGCTGCGGGTCAGGTGGGTCAGTCTTCCTAGTCCGACACGACCAGGGTTTCGGGACCGGAGAGCCGCGCCTTGCCGTTTTCGAGGAGGGGCTCGACGGCGGCGCGAAGGGCCGTCATTGAATCGTCCAGTTCCAGCATGACCGGGTGCTGGTAAGCAATCAGCGCGAGAATGTCCCGGACGGCCTCGGCGGCGTCCTCCGGGGCAAGCGCGGGTTCGTGCCCAACGAACACGTCAGTAGGAACCTGTTCCCCCTGCGGCGCCGTGTCCTGTTCGGGGCCCTGCGCCTGGGCTGCATAACTCACTGCGAAAGCCCTGATCCGGCCCTTCCTGCTGGGCGAAACCCCCGCCCCAAACGCGGACTCCGGCTGCGCACGCAGCACGATGGCCCCGTGCGCGCCGGTGAGATCGTCCAAAAACAGCTTCTGTACCTGGCCCACGGACAGCACACCCGGCGAATCCCAGTCGTGGATGGCCGTGTAATAGCGGCCCACAACATCGGTCAGCTCCACGGACCCGGTAGCCAAATCCATTACGACGTCGGAGCCTGCGTTCTCATCGTTCGCCGGCCCGCCGTCGTGGTCCTTGACCGGGAAGACCGGAAGCCGCAGGGCGCCCGGTTCCACCACCACCAGCCGGGACCGCTGGATAGGCGAAAGGTCGAAATGCTCTGCGAAGGCGGCACCCGGAGTGCCCGGCTCCACCTTGGCCCGTAACCTGGACACGCCCGACGGCGACTGCCCGGCTTCGCGGCGCAGCATGGTCAGGAGCGTGGCGCCGATGCCGGAGCGGCGGTGATCGCGTGCCACCTCGATGTAGGCCCACAGCCGCTCGGGGTGCAGTGAGGCCTCGTAGACAACGCCAGCCGCAACCGGAATGCCGACGCCGTCAATGACGTCCTCGGCCACGATGCAGCGCCGCCATGGCGAGCCGCTTCCGTCCGATGACGGTGCCAGGGCGCCGCGGAACTGCCGCGCCTGGTACGTTTCGGGGCCGCCCCAGATTTCCAGGAGGGCCAGGTCGTCGCCCTCGCGCCATTCGCGGTATTCGATGGCCATGGCTAGGCGCCGATCAGGCGGGCGGCCAGGTAGCCCTCCACCTTGTCCAGGGAGACGCGTTCCTGGCTCATGGTGTCCCGCTCGCGGATGGTGACGGCCTGGTCCTCGAGGGTGTCGAAGTCCACCGTGATGCAGAACGGGGTGCCGATTTCGTCCTGGCGGCGGTAGCGGCGGCCGATGGCCCCGGCGTCGTCGAAGTCGATGTTCCAGTTCTTCCGCAGCTGCGCGCCGAGGTCCTTGGCTTTCGGGGACAGGTCCTCGTTGCGGCTCAGCGGCAGCACGGCTGCCTTGACCGGGGCCAGGCGCGGATCCAGCTTCAGGACAGTGCGGACGTCCACGCCGCCCTTGGCGTTGGGGGCTTCGTCCTCCGTGTACGCGTCCACCAGGAACGCCATAAAGGACCGGGTGAGGCCGGCCGCAGGCTCGATCACGTACGGGGTGTAGCGCTCGTTCGTGGCCTGGTTGAAGTAGCTCAGGTCCGTGCCGGAGGCCTTGGCATGGGTGGAGAGGTCAAAATCCGTGCGGTTGGCGATGCCTTCAAGCTCGCCCCATTCCGAGCCCTGGAAACCGAAGCGGTACTCGATGTCCGTGGTGCCCTTGGAGTAGTGGCTGAGCTTTTCCTGCGGGTGCTCGAAGTAGCGGAGGTTTTCCTGGCGGATGCCCAGGCCCGTGTACCAGGACATGCGCTCCTTCATCCAGTACTGGTGCCATTCCTCGTCCGTGCCGGGCTCGACGAAGAACTCCATTTCCATCTGCTCGAACTCGCGGGTGCGGAAGATGAAGTTTCCCGGCGTGATCTCGTTGCGGAAGGACTTGCCGATCTGGCCGATGCCGAACGGCGGCTTCTTGCGCGAAGTGGTGAGCACGTTGTTGAAGTTCACGAAGATACCCTGAGCCGTTTCCGGCCGCAGGTAGTGCATGCCTTCCTCGCTGGCCACGGGACCCAAAAAGGTTTTGAGCAGGCCGGAGAACTCCTGGGGTTCGGTCCACTCGCCGCGGGTGCCGCAGTTCGCGCAGGCAATGTCCTTCAGGCCGTTCTCGGCAGGGCGGCCCTTCTTTTCCTCGTATTCTTCCTCAAGGTGGTCCGCACGGTAGCGCTTGTGGCAAGACAGGCACTCCACCAGGGGATCGGAGAAGACCTCCACGTGGCCGGAGGCTTCCCATACCTGGCGGGGCAGGATGACGGAGGAATCCAGGCCCACCACGTCCTCGCGGCCGCGGACCATGGACTGCCACCACTGGCGCTTGATGTTTTCCTTCAGCTCCGCGCCGAGGGGCCCGTAGTCCCAGGCAGAACGCGAACCTCCGTAGATCTCACCGGCCTGGAACACAAAACCCCTCCGCTTGGAGAGGGAAATGACCTGGTCGAGAACGGATTTTGCTGCCATGGGGAAAACTCCAATTTCTACAGGGCCGCTGGGTGCGGTCCGCGGTTTTTCGGGCCCGCGGTAAGCCGGCGGTGTGCAACCGCTGGCTGCCGCGGGGGCGGATGAAGGAAGATGCAGAAAGCTGCGTGACCTAGCCTACCGGTGCCCACTGTGGAGCGCGCCCCGAGGCCAGGGCAGGGTGGCCAGGATGATGGCCGCGAGAGTGAGGATGGTGCCGAGCACTGTGGCCGGGGCAACCACGCTTCCGGGCGCCGGCAGGATCACGTCGAGGGCGAGCGAGCCGAGCAACTGCCCGGCGATCATGCCCAACCCCGTCACCAGGACGCCCAGGCTGCGCACCAGCAGGGCGCCCAAACCGATGAACACGCACCCCATCGGGCCGCCAACGTAGTACCACCACTCCCCCGGCAACGGATTGCCCGGCCCGGCAACGGCCACCTTGATGGCATACGCCGTCCAGAGGACCAGCGAACCTGCCACGAAATTGACCAGGGTAGCTGCAATGGGCGTGCCGTAATGGGCTGTTGCCGTTCCGTTCATGGCCTGCTGGAAGCTCATCAGGAACCCGGCCGCGACGGGAAGAAGGAGGGGAAGCACCAGGAAAGCAGGACCTCCGTCGTGCGCTCCCCCGCCGGTTCCGGTGAACCGGGGCGAAACTGCCCAGGCGACAGCGGCGATGGTCAGCAGGCAGCCGATGAGCCGGATCGCGGTGACGGGTCTCTTGCCTGCCGGCCCGATGCCCAACCGGTCCACGAGCAGGCCGCTGACGGTTTGGCCGGTAACGGTGGCAACCGTGAAGAGGGCAACACCCAGGATGCCCACCGTGAAGGACTGGGCAAAAACGAACAGCGCCCCGATCCCGCCGGCGAAAACATAAACCCGGGGAAAGGCCCTGCTGCGGACGGCAGGTACGATCCGCGCCAGCCCGGCCCGGCCGCGCGGCAGCAGCAGCGAGATCAGGATCATCACCACAAGGCCTGTGCTGAAACTCACGACGGAAGCGGCAATGCCGTCGTCCAAACGGGCACCAAGGGCACCGTTGACACGGCCCTGAAGCGGAATGGCCAGCCCAGCGCCCACCGCCAACGGCAGGCCTGCGAGCAGCGGCAGGCGGGGGCTGGAGGTCACCGAATCCACCTTACGTCAGGCATCATTGCTTCATGAGCAACCCCGTTGAAGACATTCCCATCCGCGACAGCATGATCCGCCTCGGCCAGCTCCTCAAGCTCGCCAGCCTTGTGGAGGACGGCGTGGAGGCGGCGGATCTCATCAGGAACGGGCTCGTCAAAGTCAACGGCGAAATCGATGACCGCCGCGGCCGGCAGCTGCATCACGGGGACACCGTCACAGTGAACGGGCAGACCGTCCGGGTGGTGGCACCGAAGGCGGGCTGACCTCCCGGGCAGGCGCCCGGCGTCGTCCGCCTACTTCTTCAGCACCTCGTGGGTGAGGAATTCACCCACGTGCCCGATCTCCTGCTGGTTGATCCCGTGCCACATGCCTGTGTACAGCACCTTGGTGAGCTTGACGTGCTTGCGGACCCAGCCCATGGTGTAGTCGATCCTGTCCGGAGTGATCACCGGATCCTGCTGGTCCCGGCCCCAGAACATGGGAATGGTGCCGTCCAGTTCGGAGTCCCTGAAGCTGGGGTCGCCGCCCGCGTCCACCACAAAGCCCGAGAGCCCGACGACGGCCGCAAAGTCAGTGGGGCGCTGCCGCAGGAGCGTGGTGGCCATGGCCATTCCCATGGAAAAGCCCAGCAGTGACACCGAGGGGTGTCCTACTTTGATGGTGTCGATCCAATCCAGCACAAAGGACGACGCTGCCTTCACCCGATCCAGCGAGTACTCGATGGAGGCCGTGAGCGGAAACCAGGTGAAGCCCGGGCCCATGGCGATGGGGGCCCGGACTGAGGCCACGGCGAAGTCCCCCGGCAGCAGGTCAGCCAGACTGAGCAGGTCCTGTTCGTTGGCGCCGTAGCCGTGCAGCAGCACCAGCAGCGGCCTGCCGTCGCGCTGGTCCTCCGGATGCGACCACAAAACAACAGGGGCAGGAAATACTTCGGCTTCAGTCATGGTTTCCATTCTTACAGTTACCCCCAGGTAACAACCTACGTTCGCGTAGCCAGCGAAGCGGAAGGCAGGATAGGACCGTGACTGACACGAGTGCCATTCGAACCCCCACCGCCCACGCCGGATCCCACCCCTGGACCCGCTATGTGGCAATGGGCGATTCCTTCACCGAGGGCATCGGCGATCCCGAGCCCTCGAGCCCCGGCGGCTACCGCGGCTGGGCGGACCGTGTGGCGGAGGAACTGGGCCGCACCCAGCCCGACTTCGCCTATGCCAACCTCGCCGTGCGCGGCCGGTTGCTGCAGCAGATCGTGGACCGGCAGCTCGCCCCGTGCCTGGCACTGAAGCCGGACCTGGTGACCCTCTCGGCCGGCGGCAACGATCTCATCCGCCCTGGCGGTGACCCCGACGCGCTCGCCGAAAAACTCGATTCCGTGGTGCAGATCCTGGCGATGGGCGGCGCCACCGTGGTCCTCTTTAACGGCCCCGACACCGGCTCGTCAGTGCTGGGCAGGATCCGCAGCAAGGTTGCCATCTACAACGAGAACCTTCGCACCGTGGCTGCCCGGCACGACGCCGTTATCGCGGACATGTGGTCCCTGCGCCAGCTCAGCGATCCCCAGATGTGGGACCAGGACCGCCTGCATTTCTCTCCGCTGGGCCACCACACCATCGCGGCCATGGTGCTGGACTCGCTGAACGTTGAGCACACACTGGAGCCGCTCCAGCCCAAGCCTGTGCCTTCCCGCACCTGGCGCGAGGCGCGCTCCGGTGACCTGGTGTGGGCGCGCGAGTACTTTGTGCCCTGGGTGCTGCGCCGGCTGCGGCACCAGTCCTCCGGAGATGGAATCACCGCCAAGCGTCCGACGCCGGGGCCAGTCTTTGGCCCCGGCGTGCCGTTGGGATCCGGCGAGGGTCCTTTGGGCACCACCGAGGCTGCCAGGCGCTAGCGCCCGCAGGATAATCCCGACGGCGGCCAGTTCAGGCGGGCAGGCATGGAACCCCATGCGGTGGTGCGGATGCGGCTTCGGTCCCAGCTGCTCCGGGCACCTGCCGCGGCCTCTCCCGAAGCGGCACTCCGGAGGCTCCTGGCCGTGCAGGCACAGGAGTTTCCGTACGCCCGGTGGAGTCTCGCCCAGCGCGTATCGGCCGCCGGACGTGCACCCGTGACGGCTGCTGACATTGAACAGGCTGTGGCGGACGGCCGGATCCTGCGCACCCACATCCTCCGGCCCACCTGGCACTTCGTTCACCGGGACGATCTGCGCTGGCTCCGTGCGCTCTCCGGGCCACGGCTTGAGCAGGCCAATGCCTTCACCTACCGCAGCACCGGCATTGACGCGGCCGCTGCCGCGCGGAGCGCCGACGTGCTGGCACGGGCTGTTGCGGACGGAAACCACCTGACCCGTGAAGGCCTTGCGGACCGGCTGCGCGGGGCCGGGTTTACGGCGAAGGGCCTGGAGCTGGCCTACCTGATTATGCATGCCGAAATCAGCGGTGTCCTGGTGAGCGGGACGCCCGTGCGAAGCCGTGGCGGAGCGTTGAAGCAGACATACGCGCTTTTTGAAGAGCGGGTTCCCGCCGGGCCAGGGACGGCGCCCACCCGGGAGGAGGCGTTGGCCGAACTCGCCCGCCGCTATTTCACTGGCCGCGGTCCTGCCACAGCCAAGGACTGCGCCGACTGGTCGGGAATGACCATGACGGACGTCAGGAAGGGCCTGCAGCTCACCCTGGAAACTGAACCGGGGGCTCTCGCCTCAGCCCTTATAGACGGCGTCGTGTTCTATTACAGTCCTGAAGCCGCCGGCACTGGCGCCCGCGATGCTGAGTCCGGCAGTCCTGAAGCCGGGGCAGGAGACGGAGCCGCCGTCTCACCGGAAGGCCGGCCCCGGATCGACCTGGTCCAGTGCTACGACGAATACATCATGGGTTATTCCGCCACCCGGCACTACCTCGGGGGCAGCGCACCCGCTTTTCCCTCTGAAGGCCAGCCGATGCACGTGGTGCTGCTGGACGGGAAGATGGCCGGCGCCTGGCGGCATACGCTGCTTCCCGGCCGCTGCGAGCTGGATATCCGGCTGTCACTCTCCGCTGGGACGCCGGGTTCTCCAGTGGCCGCGGCAGTGCAGGAAGCAGTGGACCGGTACGGCGCATTCACCGGGCTCCCGGCCGTTCGCGTGCACTCCGGGGCTAAGCTTGAGGGACACATATGAGAGGCACGGCACCGTGAGCAACTTGTTTTTCTGGATCATCATTTTGTCATTCCTGATCCCGATGGCCATGCGGATGTACCGGAAGTCTGTGGCCCGCAGGAACCAGGAGCAGAGCTTCCTGGGGCGCTACCCCGAGCAGTTCCCGGGCGGAGGCCAGTTCCCGGGCTCAGCCGGCCCGCAGAACAAACAGCCCCGGGACGGCTTCACCCAGCAGGACTACTTCAGCGGCGGATTCCGCGGCCTTGACCGGCCCCAGCCGCTGCCGCCCGTCCAGCCGGTCCCGCCGATGGACCAGCAGTTCCCGCCGTACGGGCAGCAACAGCATGGGCAATACCAGCAGGGCCAGCCGGTGCAGGGACAACCCCAGGTGCCCCAGCAGCCGGCCGCCCCTGCAACTCCCCCGCCGCCGTCGGCCCCGCAGGGCTACCGCGCGCGCAGGCTGGCGGAGCTGGATGAGAAGTACAGCAACGGCGAACTGTCCGTTGAGGAGTACATGGCCCGCCGCGGCGAGATCATGAACGGCTGACGCGCCTCAGTCGACCTGCGGAAAGCCCAGGTCGATGACCGACGTCGCGGGGTCCGGCCACCGGGTGGTGACCACTTTGCCCCTGGTGTAGAAGCGGATACTGTCCGGCCCGTACATGTGCGTGTCACCGAACAGCGAGTTCTTCCAGCCGCCGAAGGAGAAGGTGCCCACCGGCACCGGGATGGGCACGTTCACGCCCACCATGCCCGCCTCCGCGTCGAACTCGAACTGCCGGGCGGCGCCGCCGTCACGGGTGAAGATGGCAACGCCGTTGCCGAACTCGTTGTCGTTGACCAGTTGGACGGCGTCATTGTAGGTATCCACGCGGACAACGGACAGGACAGGCCCGAAGATTTCGTCGTCGTACACCTTCATGCCCGGCTTGACGTTGTCCACCAGGCTGACGCCAATAAAGAACCCGTCTGAATCGAACTGCTGCGAGCGGCCGTCAACAACCACCGTGGCCCCTTCGTCCTCTGCGCCTGCCACGTAGGAGGCCACCCGCTCACGGTGCTCCGCCGTAATCAACGGGCCCATCTGCGATGCCGGGTCCGTGCCCGGGCCGATGGTGAGCGTCGCCATCCGGCTCTTGATGGCCGCCACGAGGTCGTCAGCGACGTTGCCCACCGCAACAAGCACGCTCACTGCCATGCACCGCTCACCCGCTGAGCCGTAGGCAGCCGACACGGCCGCGTCGGCTGCCATGTCCAGGTCCGCGTCAGGCAGGACCACCATATGGTTTTTGGCCCCGCCCAGTGCCTGGACCCGTTTGCCGTGGTCCGCCGCGCGCTTGTAGATGGACTGCGCGATGGGCGTTGAGCCCACGAAGCTGACGGCTTTCACGTCCTGGTGCTCAAGCAGGACATCCACCGCTTCCTTGTCTCCCTGGACCACGTTCAGCACGCCGGCGGGCAGCCCCGCTTCCGCGAAGACTTCCGCGATGAATACGGCCGATGAGGGATCCTTTTCGCTCGGCTTCAGGAGGACGGTGTTGCCGCACGCCAGTGCACTGCCGATCATCCACAGCGGCACCATGGCCGGGAAGTTGAACGGGGTGATGCAGGCCACCACGCCTACAGGCTGCCGGACGGAGTGAACGTCCACGCCGCTGGAAACCTGCTCAGAGCGTTCCCCCTTGAGCATGTGGGAGAGCCCGGTGGCGAACTCGATGTTCTCGAGCCCGCGGGAAATCTCCCCTTCGGCGTCGGAAAGCACCTTGCCGTGCTCGCTGGTAAGGACGGCAGCCAGTTCGGACTTGCGCTGGTTAAGGATTTCGCGGACGCGGAAGAAGATGTTGGTCCGCTTGGCCAGGCTCGTTGCCCGCCACGCCGGCAGTGCGGCCTTGGCCGCGGCGATGGCTTCCTCCACGCGGGCGGCCGAAGCCAGCGCCACCTGCTTTTCCTGCTCTCCTGTGGCGGGGTTGAAGACGGGGCCGAAGCGTTCCGCGTCGGTGACGCGGCTGCCGTTGATGTAATGCGGGATGGTTTGCATGAAAGTCTCTCTTCTACTTTGCTGAATCCAGGGAACCGTCAACGAGCTTGATGATCATGGAGCAGTCCTTGCCGGACTCGCCCGCATCGATAAGGCGCTGGTACAGCTGCTGGACGTGCTTGCCGATTTCCAGGGGCGTGCCGGTGTCTTCCGCAGCGCTGATGGCCAAGCCGATGTCCTTGTTTGCCAGTTCGGCGGTGAACGTGGGCGCAAAGTCGTTGTTGGATGCCGCGGTGGGGACGACGCCGGGAACGGGGTACCAGGTGCGCAAGGCCCAGCTGTCCCCGGAGGAGACGGAGGCGATATCCCAAAACACCTTCTTGTCGAGGCCAAGCCGGTCCGCCAGCACGGCGCCCTCGGCTGTAGAGGCAAGGTTGATCAGGAGCATCAGGTTGTTGCAGATTTTGGCCGCCTGGCCGGTGGTGGCTCCGCCGGTGGGGATGATGTTTGCGGCCATCGGTTGGATGAAGCCGGCAGCATCGGCCACGGCACCAGTTTCACCGCCGACCATAAAGGTGAGTGTTCCGGCTGCCGCGCCGCTCATCCCGCCTGAGACAGGGGCATCAACGAAGCGGAAGCCGGCGGCAGCGGCGGCGTCGTGCAGCTCCTTTGCTGCGGCGATATCGATAGTGGAGGAATCGACCAGGAGGGTGCGCGTATCGGCATGGGCCAGCACCCCGTCCGCGCCCAGGTAGACGGCCCTGGCGTGTTCGCCCTTCGGCAGCATGGTGAAGACGACGTCGGCGCCGGCCACAGCCTCGGCGATGCTTCCCACCGGTTTGACCCCTCCGGCCTCCGCTGCGGCGAGCGCGGCGGGGTTGAGGTCGAATCCCCGTACGTCGTGGCCCGCCTTGGCGAGGTTCCCCGACATGGAACCGCCCATATTCCCCAACCCAATCCAACCGACTACTGCCATGGTCCAAGCTCCTTTGCTGTGTCCCCGGCCGAAGGCAGCCGGAAGGTCTGTGTCCACCATCACACCCCTGTTACAGTGCAATCAAGGGGAAAAAACACAGACAGTATGTGCACTGATGCACACGGATGGAAGGTGATGAGTGGCGCGGCTACCGAGTCCGGACGACCTGCTGATTTTGCTGACCGTGGCCCGGCTGGGGCGTTTCAATGCCGTCGCAGAAACGCTTGGTACCACGCACACCACTATTTCCCGGCGGATCCTCGCCCTCGACAAGCAACTGGGCGGGCGCACGCTGGAGCGCAGCCCGCACGGGTGGGAATTGACGGAGCTGGGCGCTTCGGCCGTCGCCGCGGCCGAGAGGATCGAGGAAACCCTGGGTTCCCTGGCTGCGGTCACAGGCCAGGACCGGGACGCTCTCGCCGGCATGGTGCGGATCAGCACCTCTGACGGTTTCGGCGCCGAATTCGTCACGCCTGCGCTGGTCCGGCTGCAGCACCGGCATCCCATGCTCAATGTTGAGATGCTCAGTGCCACGCGCAAGGTCAGCCAGAACCGCTCCGGCGTGGACCTGGAGGTGGTGGTGGGACGCACGGACGTGAGCAACGCGCAGGCCATCTTCCTGACCAACTACTTCCTGCGGCTCTACGCCAGCCCCGCCTACGCCGCCCGGAGGGGATTACCGGAAACGCCCGACGGTGTGCGGCAGCATGGCTTCGTCTCCTACGTGGAGTCGGCACTTCAGGTGGCCGAACTGGGCCACCGGTCCTCGCAGCTGCCGATGCCTAAGTCCAGTTTCCAGGCGACGAGCATTTTCGCCCAGGTGGAGGCGGTACGCCGCGGTGCCGGCATCGGGTTGCTTCCCAGCTTTATGGTGGCCCGGGATCCAGGGTTCGTTCCGGTGCTCCGGGACTCCTTCCAGCGCCAGGTGCCCATCTGGGCAGTGGCCCGGCCGGAAGCGCTGCGGTCCGCCAGGGTGCAGGCCGTGATTGCTGCGCTGCAGGAAGAGGTGGCGGAACGCCAGGATCTGTTGGCAGCCTGATGCGGCGGGCGCGTGATCCTGCTGCAATTGGAGCAGGATCCATGTCAGGCCTGGAAGAGCCGCCTTACCACCTGTCCTGCGGCGAGCGCATCGAGGCCTTCGTTGATCTCCTCCAGCGGCCGGGTGTCCGTGTGCAGCAGCTCAACGGGGAGCCTGCCCTCCCGCCAGTACCGGAGATAGAGGGGGATGTCCCGGCCTGGAACGGCGTCGCCCATATAGGACCCGAGCAGCCGCTTGCCCGCTCCCGCGAACTGGAGCGCGGGCACCGTCAGCTCCGCAGTGGGGTGCGGCAGTCCCACGGAGACCACGGCGCCGCCGCGGGTCACGTGTTCAAGGCAGGAGGTGATGACACGTGCTGATCCCACAGCTTCGATGGCAGTGTCCACGCCGTCACCCGCGGCCTCAGCAATAAGACGGGAAGCCTCGTCCGGCGTCCCCACCGCCGTGGCGCCGCACTTCAGGGCGAGCCCGTGTTTGCCGGCATTCGGGTCGATGGCAATCACGGAGGAGGCACCCGCGAGAGCGGCGGCCATAACGGCCGAAAGCCCCACGGCGCCGAGTCCGAAGACCGCCACTGACTGGCCGGGCTGGACTGCAGCGGTGTTCATTACCGCTCCCATTCCGGTGAGTACGGCGCACCCGAACATTGCTGCAACAGTGTCCGGGACGTCGTCGTCGATAACCACCACCGATTCCCGCGCCACCACTGCATAGTCGGCGAACGCCGAGACCCCCAGGTGGTGGTTGATCCGTTCCCCTGCAGGCGTCCGCAGCAGGGCCTCGCCGTGCAGGAGGTCCCCGGTCCCGTTGACTTCCGCAGCGCGGTGGCAGAGTGCGGGGCGGCCTGCCCGGCACGCGCGGCAGGCACCGCAGCTGGGGACGAAGACGAGGACCACGTGGTCTCCGGGGGAAACATCCGTCACGCCCTCCCCCACTGCGGCAACGCGTCCTACGGCCTCGTGCCCCAGTGCCATGGGAAGGGGCCGGACGCGGGAACCGTCCACCACTGACAGGTCGGAGTGGCACAGGCTTGAGCAGGTGATGGTGATGCCCAGCTCGCCGGCCCGGGGTTCCGGCCGGTCGAGCTCCTCGACCCGAAGGGGGTGCGCGTCGGTGTAGCTCGTTCCGGGCGGGACAGTGGAGTAAAGAACGGCTGCTTTCATGGGAAATCCTGACTTCGTCGATGGGGCTGACGGCCGAACTGCCCGGGCCTGCGTTGTCGCGGGTCGGGCAGTCTGCGTGTTGTGCGGTGGCGGGTGCCGGAGCCTACTTCTTGGCCGCTGCCAGCAGGTCGGCCGTGCCCTTGGCGTCTGCCGCGTCCACGTCGTGGAGCGAGATGCCACGGGTCTCCTTGAGGAAGAACACCGAGATGGCGGTCACGATGCAGGCACCGAGCAGGTACAGGGCCACCGGGGTGGAGGACTTGAAGTTGCTCAAGAGTGCAGTGGCGATGATCGGTGCCAGCGAACCGGCAACGATGGAGGTGACCTGGTAGCCCAGGGAGACGCCAGAGTAGCGCATCCGGGTGGGGAACATCTCGGCCATGATTGACGGCTGCCCTGCGTACATCAGCGCGTGGAAGAGGAGGCCGATGGTGATGGCGGCCAGGATGACGATGTCGTTGGCGGTGTCCATCATGGGGAAGGCGAAAAAGCCCCAGGTTCCGCCGAGGATGGCGCCCGCCATGTAGACCGGCCGGCGGCCGAAGCTGTCGGACATCTTTCCCACGAGCGGGACAGCGCAGAAGTGGATGAAGTGCGCCACCAGCAGGAGCAGGAGGATCCGGGAGGTGTCGGTCTGGACGACCACTTTCAGGTAGGTGATGGAGAACGTCACCACGAGGTAGTACAGGATGTTCTCGGCGAAACGCAGGCCCATGGCGGTGAAGACACCGCGGGGGTAGCGGCGAAAGACTTCGGCGACGCCGTAGCCCTTCTTCTCGACGGTGACTTCCTTGCGGGCTTCGATGAAGATCGGGGCGTCCTGGACCTTGGTGCGGATGTAGTAGCCGACGATCACGATCACGGCCGAGAGCCAGAAGGCGACGCGCCAGCCCCAGCCGAGGAATGCTTCCTGGGAAAGCGTGGCAGAAAGGGTGAACAGCACGCCGGTGGCCAGGAGGTTGCCGAGGGGAACGGCGGACTGCGGCCAGCTGGACCAGAACCCGCGGGACTTGTTCGGGCTGTGCTCGGCAACGAGCAGCACGGCGCCGCCCCACTCCCCGCCGACGGCGAAGCCCTGGACGAAGCGCAGGAACACCAGGAGGGCCGGGGCCCAGTAACCGATCTGGGCAAAGGTGGGCAGGCATCCCATGAGGAAGGTGGCCACGCCCACCAGGATGATGCTCAGCTGCAGCAACTGCTTGCGGCCGAACTTGTCCCCGAAGTGGCCGAAGACAATGCCGCCGATCGGGCGGGCCACGAAGCCTACGGCGTAAGTAACGAAGGCAGCGATGATGCCGTCGAGTTCCGTCCCTGAGTTGGGGAAGAACATTTTGCCGAACACCAGGGTGGCGGCCGAGGCATAAAGGAAAAACTCATACCACTCAACTACGGTGCCGGCCATGGAGGCCGTCACTACTTTCCTCAGGCCTGTGGATTTGACGTCGGTTTCCTCTGGCCGCCGTGCGGCGGAGTGTTCCGTACTCATGTGAACTCCTTCGGCGTCGTCTTCGACACCACTGGGACAGTCTGTAGCGGATGCGTGTGGTTTTGGTCACGAACCGCCGGGTCCCATCGAGTATGGTCCTCCCAAACGCGCAGCTCAACGCCGAATGATGCAGAGTGCATCTGCATTAATGCACACGGGCAGGCTTGTGGGGCCGGGGTTACTCCGAAAGATGGTCCCGCAGCTGGCTCCCCAGCTGGGCGATCTCCGTGAGGAATCCGTCGTGCCCGATGGGTGCCTCGATAAGGTGGACGTCCACCTCGCCGGGGAGGGCACGGGCCAGTTCCCATGACTGGGACGGGAAGTAGAGCCGGTCAGAGTCCACCGCCGCTACAAAGAACCGTGCAGTGCAAGCGGACAGGGTCTGGACGAGGGCTCCACGCCCCCTGCAGATGTCATGGCTCATGAGCGCTTCGGTGATGGCGATATAGCTGTTGGCGTCAAACCTCTGGACCAGTTTGCTGCCCTGGTGGTCCAGGTAGCTTTCCACCTGGTAGCGCCCGCGCGCTGCAAGCTGCTCGCCTTGAAACGGTGATTCGGGAGCCTGCGGCGCACGGCCGAACCTGCCGTCCAGCTCGACCGGAGAGCGGTACGTGATGTGGGCGATCCGCCGGGCGAGGGCCAGCCCCTCCTCGGGGGCGGTGCCGCCGTAGTAGTCGCCGCCGTTGAAGTTGGCGTCCTGCCGGATGGCGAGCGTCTGTGCCTGGGCGAAGGCGATCTGTTCTGCCGTGCTCGCGGCACCAATGGAGATCACGGCGCAGCGCTGCACCCGTTCCGGAAAGGTGACGGCCCATTCGAGGGCGCGGGCGCCGCCCATTGAGCCGCCCAACACGGCGTACCAGCTCCGGATTCCGAGCTGGTCTGCCAGCCGGGCTTCGGCCACGGTGCTGTCCCGCAGGGTCACCAGCGGAAAACGCGAACCCCATGGTTTTCCGTCCGGGGCAGGCGACGAGGGCCCGGTCGAGCCGTAGCAGCCGCCCACAATATTTACGGACACCACGAAGAAGCGGTTGGTATCCACTGGTGCGTCCGGCCCGGCGAGTTGTTCCCACCAACCGGGCTCCTCGGTGTCGCCCCGGGTCACGTGGGTGCTGCCGGTCAGTGCATGTTCGATCAGGACGGCGTTGCTGCCGTCCTCGTTCAGGGTGCCCCAGGTTTCGTAGGCCAGAACAACGTCCGGCAGGTCACCGCCGGCTTCGAGCTTCAGCCCGCCGATGGAGGCGTAGCGGACAATGCCGTGTTCGGGGACAGTTGTACGGGTGACGGTAACCGTCATGGCAAGACCTCTTCTACGCGCTTGCCCGCCGTCATATGACCGGCAGGCCAGGTCTTCACCCGGGGCACCCCGCCGCGGAAGGAGGGTTGCCGGCCAGCAAGCCGGGGCTGTCACTGGCACTCATGACCTGGTTCGAGTGTACGAAACAGCCCCTGCCTGCCGCCAAGAGTGTGACTGGTTGTGACTTCCCCGGCCCGTTGCTGCCCCCGGGCGCCCACCCTGCGGGAGGGCTAGGCTCCGGTGGCCTCCTTGGCCGCGCGGAAGCCGGCTTCGAGGTCGGCCAGGATGTCATCGATATGTTCGATCCCCACCGAAAGCCGCACCAGGCCGGGGTTCACGCCCGCCACCACCTGCTGCTCGGGCGACAGCTGGCTGTGGGTGGTCGACGCCGGATGGATCACCAGCGACCGGACGTCGCCGATGTTCGCCACGTGGGAGTGCAGCTCCAGCGCGTCTACAAATCGCTTGCCCGCCTTCGCGCCACCGGCAAGGTTGAACGACACGATGGCGCCGGTCCCCTTGGGGCCGTATTTGCGGCCCCGCTCGTACCAGGGGCTGGAGGGAAGCCCCGCATAGGCGACCGATTCGACGTCGTCACGCGCTTCCAGCCACTGGGCAACTTCCAGGGCGTTGGCAACATGCCGTTCCACCCGCAGACTCAGCGTCTCCAGACCCTGGGCGATGAGGAAGGCGTTGAAAGGCGACACCGCCGAGCCGAGGTCCCGCAGCAGCTGCACACGGGCCTTCAGGATGTAGGACAGGTTCGCGCCGAGGGCACCGTCTGCGCCGAGATCGCGGGCGTAGACAAGCCCGTTGTAGGTGGGGTCCGGGGTGTTGAAGCCCGGGAACCGGGCAGGGTCCTTGCCAAAGTCGAACTTTCCGGAGTCGACGATCACTCCTGCAATGGCGGAGCCATGGCCGCCGAGGTACTTGGTGGCTGAGTGCACCACAATGTCAGCACCCCATTCGAGCGGCCGGATCAGGTACGGGGTGGACAGGGTGTTGTCCACGATCAGTGGAACGCCGGCGTCGTGCGCCACCTGGGACACGCCTTCGATGTCCAGGACGTCCTGCCGCGGATTGGACACCACTTCGCCGAAGAAGAGCTTGGTGTTGGGCTGGACTGCCCCGCGCCACTGGTCCAGGTTGTCCGGATCTGCCACGAAGGTGACTGAAATCCCGAATTTCTTGAGTGTGTGGGCAAAGAGGTTGTAGGTGCCGCCGTAGAGGCTGGGGCTGGCGACGATGTGGTCCCCTGCCTCGGCGATGTTCAGGACGGCAAAGGTCTCGGCGGCCTGGCCGGAGCTGAGCAGCAACGCTCCCAGGCCGCCTTCCAGGCTGGCGATCCGCTGCTCCACCGCTTCCTGTGTGGGATTGCCGATCCTGGTGTAGATGGGTGCCAGCTCGGCCAGGGCAAAGCGGTTGGCGGCGCTTTCAGCGCTGGGGAAGACAAAGGACGTGGTCTGGTAGATGGGAAGGGCCCGGGCGCCGGTGGCACCGTCCGGCTCCTGCCCTGCGTGGATCTGACGGGTTTCAAAAGACCATCCGTTGGACAAGTAAGGCTCCTTTGACATGGGCCCGGCATGCTGGAAGCACTGCGGGCCGCGCTTGCCATCCGGCCGTTGCCGGACAACCAGGTCCTCACCCGGGGCACCCCACCGCGGGTGGAGGGTTGCCGGCCAGCAAGCCGGGGCTTCGTGCTGGCACTCATGACCTGAGCTCAGTGTAGGAACGTGCAGACAGGGCCGAACAGGATTATGACGAACATAGTCCTCAAGATTTCGGGGACCTGCGCAGAAAAACCAGCGCTTCCAAGGGAAAATCCCAGTAAGGGTTGCCTTAGCTGAGAGCCCGATCACAAAGTGCCAAGATGTTGCCATGCGCATGGATCACGTCTCTTACGCCTGTGAACACGATGGCCTGGCTGCCACCACCGAACGTATCTCCTCTGCCCTCGGCGTTGAGGCAGTGAAGGGCGGGGTACACCCGCGGTTCGGAACCCGGAATATGATCATCCCGCTTGCGGGACACAAGTACCTCGAAGTGGTGGAGGTCCTGGACCACCCCGCTTCGGACAAGGCTCCCTTCGGACAGGCAGTGCGTGCGCGGTCTGCCGCCGGCGGCGGCTGGATGGGCTGGTGCGTCGAGGTTGACGACCTGGCACCATTCGAAGAGCGCCTTGGCCGCTCCTCGGTCAACGGAAACCGTAAGTTTCCCGACGGCCGCGAACTGGTCTGGAAACAGATCGGCATCCTCGGTCTGATCGCAGACCCGCAGGTTCCGTACATGCTCAAGTGGGAGGGCGACCCAACCCTGCACCCGTCCAACGCCTACGAAAGCAACGTCAAGATGAGCTGCCTGACCATTGCCGGTTCGGCTGAGCGCGTTACTGAATGGCTGGGTGAGCCGGTAGAGAAGCCGCTCGAGGACGTGGCCGTGGAGTGGGTGGCACCGCACGGAACCCCCGGGATCCTTTCGGTGACGTTCGAGACCGCCAGCGGAGCCGTCACGATCTGACTGTCCCTGGCGGAGCTGCGGGGCTGATGCCCGGGCTTCCGTACGGTCGGATATACCAGCCCGCTCTTTCCTGAGCTTCGGCCGCCATCAGCAGGTGACAACGGCGTCACCCGCTGATGGCGGCCGAATCCGTTTCCTGGTGCACCCAGCGGATGACGGCGCGGCAACGGGTAGTTCAGCTGCCTGCGCATCCACTCCAACCGGTATTGTCAGACCCCCTTGCCATGATGGGTGTATGGGAAAAGCGGCGGTAGCGAAGGCGTTTGAGGACATCAATGCCGCCCTTGCCGTGCTTTATGCCGAAGCGGAGGCTCCGGTTTCCGGGGTGGTTGATGGTGCTGATCCGTTGGCTGCCCTGGCCGATGGTTGCCTGGACATCCTCTCCGGCGCGGCCACCGTGGAGGCACGGGTCACAGGGCTGAAGGCCCGGGCGGCGGTGACGTACGCGGACACCGTCCATGCTGTCGCGGCGCCGGAAACCCCGATGCAGGCGCGAGAGATGGCGGTCGCCGCGGAAATCGGCAGCCTCCTGGCCCTTGGCGGCCGTGCCGCTGGTGCGTTCCTGGCCACCTCCCACGCCCTGGTGGCCACGTTGCCGCTGACCCTCTCGGCCCTGCGCGCCGGGACGGTCTCGTGGCGGCACGCCCAGCTCATGGTGGAGGAAACCGCCACCCTGGACCCTGCCGGCGCCGCCGCCCTCGAAGCCCACTTCCTGGGCCCGGATACACCCATACCATCCACCGCCGCGCCGATCGGGGACATCCCCGCATACCGGTTCAAAGCCAAAGCCCGGACCTGGCGCGAGCGCCACCACGCCGAGTCCATCGAACAGCGGCACATCAGGGGTGTGGCGGACCGGCGGGTGGAATACCGGCCGGACCAGGACGGGATGGCCTGGCTCTCCGCCTACCTGCCCGCTGACCAGGCGGTAGCGGGCTGGAACCGGCTCACCGCCCTCGCCCGCGGACTTCAGGGCCCCCGACGAGCCCCGCAGCCTCACCCAACTGCGGGCCGACCAGTTCGCCGCAGCCCTCCTCACCAGCGGGGCCAGGATCAGCGGCGGAACCACTACCGGCAGCAGTGACGATACAGGCGCAGACGCAGGCCCGGCTGCAGACGCCGATGCAGGTACAGGAACGCATCGTGGGCCATCGTCATCGATCCGGCCACAGGTCCTGGTCACCGTGCCCGTATTCTCCCTGCTCGGCCTCACCGACGAACCCGCCATGCTGGACGGCTACGGACCCATCCCGCCCTCGATGGTCAGAGACCTCGTCACCAACGGCGCCAACTCGTTCTACCGGGTCCTCGTCGACCCCCGCGACGGCGCGCCACTGGAGATCGGCCGGACCAGCTACCGCCTCACCAAAGCCATGAAGAAAGCGCTCCAGCTCCGGGACGGCAAATGCACCTTCCCCGGCTGCAGCAACAACTCCCTGGACAACGAAGCTGACCACCTCACCGCCTGGCACCACGGCGGAACCACCGGAATCAGCAACCTCGGCCAGCTCTGCCCCAAGCACCACCGCCTCAAACACGCCACCGCCTGGAAACCCACCCCGGCCACCAGCACCCAACCACCGGCCTGGACCTCACCCACCGGCAGGCACTACAAACCCGAACACCACGACTGGGAACCACCACACTTGCCACGCCAACTTCAGACCGTGCCGGAAGACGCTACGCGCGGCCACGTGGACTTTGTCCTCGTCGCGCACTCCCCCGGAGAGGACTGCATCGAACGGTTCCTGCACGCGCGCGGCGGTTGACCTTCACGGATTTTGAGCCTTTACCCCAGTCCTATGGCCTTGCCGAACAGGCTGAAGCCGACGAAGGCCACGATGTCCAGCACGGCATGGGCGATCACCAGGGGCATGACGCGGCGCGTCCGGGTATACAGCCACGCGAAAACGAGGCCCATCACCACGTTGCCGATGAAGGGGCCAAAGCCCTGGTACAGATGATAGGTGCCGCGGAGCACCGAGCTCACGGCGATGGACAGCGGTATGCTCCAGCCGAACTTCCCAAAGCGGTTCAACAGGTAGCCCACCACGATGACTTCCTCCACCACGGCATGGCGCACTGCCGAGAGGATCAGCACCGGCACTGTCCACCAATACGCGTCGAGCGCACTGGGAATAATGGCCGTAGTAATTCCAAGAGCCCTCCCCGCGGCGTAAAGGCCAAGGGACGGGATACCTATCAGAGCCGCCAGTCCCAACCCCTGGAACAGGTCCCGGCCCGGCCGCTCGAAGTTGAATCCGAGCTTGCGGAAAGCCGAACCCGCTTTGCTGTCGCCCGAGGCTGCCTGCCGCTGGTCCGTGAGGAAGTAAATCACCAGCAGCACGGGCACCAGCGCGAAGATGATGTCCAGCAGTTGGTAGGTCAGGTCAAAGTATTCACGGCTGCTCTGGGAGCGGTTGAGCGTGGACGTGCCTTCAGCCAGCGGCGCCCGTGTCATCTTGTCCAGCAGCTGCACCACCGAGTAGACCGCAGACTGGCCCAGGGACAGGCCCAGGACAATCCAGACTTCAATCTTCAAACGACGGCGGGAGGGAACCAGCATGTACCCATCTTGCCTGCAGTTCCTGGTTCCGGGCTGATTGCCCTTACTGTCCGGCTGGCACACAGCTGAAACTAGCCGGCAGCCACAGTCACTTCCGTACCGTTGGCTTCGAAGGCCGCCTTGTCCCGTGGCGAGATTCCTGAATCCGTAATGAGGCGGGTGAAGTTGTAGCCGTCCATGGTGGCAAAGGCGCGCACCCCTACTTTGGACGAGTCAGCCAGCACATAAGAAACGCGTGCCCTGCTGGCGAGCAGTGCGTTCACGGAAGCCTCCCCCTCCCCCGTGTTGGTTGGTCCCACTTCAGGGTCGATGCCGTTGACGCCGATAAAGGCGATGTCCAGCACCACCTTCTGCATAATGATGTCCGTGTAAGGCCCCACGAGTTCATAGGAGCGCGGATTAAGGATTCCGCCGGTCACCATGACCTTGATGTTTGGCCGGACCGCCAACTGCCCGGCGATATTGATCGCATTGGTTACTACCGTGAGGGTGGGCTGGTTGGAAGGCGCGTTGAGGTCCTCGCGGGTGGCCAGGATCTGTGCAAGGGCGGTGCTGGTGGTGCCGCCGCACAAGCCGATCACCGCCCCTGGAGCAATCAGTGCAGAGGCCGCCTGGGCAATCTGTTCCTTGGCCTCGGCGTGGTCGTCACGGTTGTACCGGCCCGGCAGGTCGTACGCGAGAGCACCGGTGGTGGCACCGCCCCGGGTCCTGGTCAGCAACCGTCGCTTTGCCAGGCTGTCCAGGTCGCGCCGGGCAGTGGCTGGGGAGACGTTGAGGGTGGTGACGATCTCTTCGACCTCTACCTGCCCGGTTTTGGCAAGGAGATCAAGGATGGCCGTCAGTCGGTCGGTGCGGGTCATGCAAAGGCCTCCAGCTACTCCGCCACCAGCTCCGATGACGCTTCCTGATCATAACAGGTCACTTACGATCATCTAACGCCATTTTGCTGGTGCTGGTTACCTGGCCCGCTTCCCGGCACGCCATACAGCGTACGTCAGTGGCATGCCCGGGCGGTAAGCAAGGTGCGTCGCAGAGGGTGCGTTGAGCAGCTGAAGGTCCGCCCGGTGACCGACGGCGATCGAACCCACCGCGCGTTCGCCGTCGGTATCGATTCCTGCGTCCTTGTGCAGCGCCAATGCACCGCCGTAGGTGGCGGCCCGGACGGCTTCATGGACGCTGAGGCCCATCTGCAGCACTGCCGTGGTGACGCAAAAGGCCATGGAGCTGGTGTAGGACGTGCCCGGGTTGCAGTTGGAGGCCAGCGCCACCTGGACTCCGGCGTCCAGCAGGGCCCGTGCAGGCGCGAGCGGCTGGCGGGTTGAGAGGTCGCAGGCCGGCAGGCAGGTGGCCACGGTGCCGCGCCGTCCGGTTCCGGCGGCATCATCCCAGGCGGCCCAGGTTCCGGCGAGCGCGTCCACGTCCTGCTCCGCAAGGTAGTTCACGTGGTCCACGCTGGCGGCGCCGAGTTCCACTGCGAGCTGCACTCCCGGCCCCTCGCCCAGCTGGTTGCCGTGCACGCGCAGGCCGAGCCCCGCTTCGCGGCATGCCAGCAGGACCCGCCGGGACTGCTCAGCCGTGAAAGCGCCCTTTTCACAGTAGACATCAGCCCACTGCACGTATGGCCGGACGGCGGCCAGCATCGGACCACAGACGAGTTCCGTGTAGTGGTCTGGATCCTGCCCGGCAGGCACCAGGTGTGCTCCGAGGTAGGTGACCTGGTCGGCCACGGTGGAGGCGATGCGCGCACTCCGGGTTTCGTGTTCAACGTCCAGGCCGTAACCGGTTTTCGTTTCGATGTAGGTGGTTCCCTGGGCGACAGCTTCGTCAATGCGGGCCAGCGCGAGGCGGGTGAGGTCGAAGTCGGAGGTTGACCGGGTGGCGTCCATAGTGACGGCGATGCCCCCGGCGGAATAAGACTCCCCAGCCATCCGCGCCTCGAACTCCGCCGTCCGGTCACCGGCGAAGATCAGGTGGGTATGGGAGTCCACCCAGCCGGGGAGCATGGCACGGCCTCCGGCGTCGACGGCGTCGTCCGCGGCAGGTGCGTCGGCCGCGGCGCCGATCCAGGAGATCCGTTCCCCCTCAATCACCACCGCAGCGTCCCGCAGGACCTGGTGCTCCAGGTCCTGCGTCATCAGCTCGGCGATATTGGTGATCAGCGTACTCATAGTGCCATTCTTCAGCGCCGGACGGACCAGCGGGTTGCCGCCAGCGCTTGCGCTGTCCGGGATGCCGGACTGTCGCCGGTTCGGCCCGAGGCGCTGCTGACTGTGTCGCGGCCGGCGAGTATTTGCCCTGCTGCCAGTTCCGCCATCGCGGCCGATGTCTGGAACCCATAGCCGCCCTGGCCTGCAAGCCAGTAAAAGCCGGGGGCTTCGGCGTCGAAACCGGCCACCGGGATACCGTCCGCCGCTTCGGTCCGCAACCCGGTCCAGGCACGGCGGATTCCGGTGATGCCGAGCGTTGTCAGTTGATTAAGCCTTGCGGCGAGCCGCTCCACGTCACCGGGGCGGGGCCTGGCGTCTTCGGCCCTGCTGGGCACTGATTCGGACGGGGAAATCAGCACGTCGCCACCCTCGCGGCGGAAGTAGAACGAATTGTCCGCTGCCGCCACCATAGGGCTCCGCTCGGGCAACGGGTGTTCGACGGCGGCAATCGCCGCGGTCCGCCGGTACGGCTGCAGCCCGAGCTTCTCCACCCCGCTGATGACGGCGAGTTCATCGGCCCAGGCGCCGGTGGCGTTCACCAGGACGCCCGCTTCGAGTGCCTCCGTGCCGGCTCCCACTTGCCAGCCGGAGCCGAGGCGCTGCGCGGAATGGACCCTCGCGCCGGTGATGATGTCCACCCCGGCCGCGAGGGCACGCTCCCGGTAGTCGGCCAGCAGGAGGGGCGCGTTGCAGCCGAAGGATCCGGTGTCGAGGCCGGCGGCGGCAAACG
Organism: Arthrobacter sp. K41; assembly: GCF_059089645.1. Taxonomy (NCBI): domain Bacteria; kingdom Bacillati; phylum Actinomycetota; class Actinomycetes; order Micrococcales; family Micrococcaceae; genus Arthrobacter; species Arthrobacter sp. K41. The sequence continues at coordinate 181,320 of NZ_JBNHEW010000003.1, forward strand.
AATCCGGGACCAGCGCCGGGCAGAGTTCGAGTGCTTCGGCCACGCTGATGGGTTGCATGGAGCCGCTGGCTTCGGCAGCCACCTCTTCCTCGGTCCCGACCAACATGAAGCCGCGGGGTGTAAGCACGTGTTCGGGCAGCTCAGCGTCGCGGGCAGCAATCAGCTCGAGGGTCCGGACCGTCAGTTCCTGGACCACGGGCGGACCGTAGCTGGGGATGAGCTGCCGTGCTGAGCGGGAGGAGGTGTGGTACGCCAGCTCCTGCTCAGCCTCCACCAGCGCCACGCTGCATTTGCCGGCCAGGGCCGAGGCAAGGGATAGCCCGGCGATGCCGCCGCCGACAATCAGGACGTCGTAGTGTGCTGCCATGGCACCATCCTTGCAGAGTTGGGAGGACGGCGGCTGCGCTCAGGCTCCCACTTCGGCACGGCTGGCGACGAAGGCCCGCACGCACGTTTCGACGTCGTCCGCTGAGTGGGCGGCCGAAAGCTGCACCCGGATCCGGGCGGCCCCGCGCGGCACCACGGGGAAACTGAAGGCGGTGACGAAGACGCCATGCTGCAGCATCCGGTCGGCCACCTTGGCAGCCAGGACGGCGTCGCCGAACATCACCGGGACAATGGCGTGCTCGCCGGGCAGCAGGTCAAAGCCTTCCTCGGTCATCCGGCGGCGGAAGAGCGCAGCGTTGTCAAAGAGTGTGCGCCGCAGCTCCGCCGAGTTCTCCACGAGGTCCAGGGCTTTGATGGTGGCGGCAACGATGGCCGGGGCCAGCGAGTTCGAGAAGAGGTACGGCCGGGCCTTTTGCCGGAGCATGGCCACTACTTCCCGCCGGCCGGAGACGTAGCCGCCGGATGCCCCGCCCAGCGCCTTGCCGAATGTGCCGGTGTAGATGTCCACCCGGTGCGACACCCCTGCGTGTTCCGGGGTACCGGCACCGGTGGCGCCCATAAAACCGACGGCATGTGAGTCGTCCACCATCACCAGGGCGTCGTGCTTCTCGGCAAGGTCGCAGATGGCTTCCAGCGGTGCCAGGTACCCGTCCATCGAAAAAACACCGTCGGTGACGATGATCTTGCGGCGGGCGTCCTTCGCCTCCACCAGTTTCGCTTCCAGGTCCGCCATGTCCTGGTTCGCGTACCGGTACCGCTGGGCTTTGCACAGTCGGATGCCATCGATGATGGAGGCATGGTTCAGGGCATCGGAAATGATGGCGTCCTCCGGGCCGAAGAGCGATTCGAAGACCCCGCCGTTGGCGTCGAAGCAGCTGGAGAACAGGATGGTGTCCTCGGTTCCCAGGAACCGCGAGACGCGGGCTTCGAGTTCCAGGTGCAGGTCCTGGGTGCCGCAAATAAAACGGACGCTGGCCATGCCGAAGCCGCGTTCGTCCATGGCGGCCTTGGCTGCGTTAATGATGTCGGGGTGGTCCGCCAGGCCCAGGTAGTTGTTGGCGCAGAAGTTCAGCACGTTGGCGCCCTGCCGGCCAATGATGCCGGCGGTGATGTGGCTTGACTGGGGCGAGTTGATGCTGCGTTCGGTCTTGAAGAGTCCCGCGGTGCGGATGTCCTGCAGCTCGGTGCTCAGCTGGTCCTTGATCGAGGTGTACATGGTGTTCCTTAGAGTTGGGTCCAGTCGAGGACAACTTTTCCGCCCGCGCCGCTCCGGGCCAGGTCGAAGCCCTTTTCCCATTGGGCAGCAGGGAGCGTATCAGTGACGACGGCGGAGATGCCGGCGTGCAGCACGGGATTGGACGAGAGCATGGCGCTCATGGCGTACCAGGTCTCGTACATTTCGCGGCCGTAGATGCCTTTGAGCGTGAGCATGTGGGTGACCACCTTGCCCCAGTCAATGGTGATGTCCTGGCTGGGCAAGCCGAGCATGGCGATCCGGCCGCCGTGGTTCATGTTGTCGATCATTTCCGGCAGGGCGGTGGGGTGGCCTGACATTTCCATCCCGATGTCGAAGCCTTCGCGCATGCCCAGTTTCCGCTGCGCGTCCCGGACACGCGTGGTGGAGACGTCGATGGCGAGATCTGCGCCGAGCTGCCGCGCGAGGTCCAGCCTGGGCCGCGACACGTCCGTGATGGCAATCTTGCGGGCACCGGCATGGCGTGCGACCGCGATGGCCATCAAGCCGATGGGGCCGGCGCCGGTAATCAGCACGTCCTCACCCACCAGCGGGAAGCTGAGAGCGGTGTGGACGGCGTTGCCGAAGGGGTCGAATATTGCACCGAGTTCGGCGGTGACGGAGTGATCGTGATGGACCCAGACGTTGGTTTCCGGGATTACGACGTACTCTGCGAAGGCCCCGTCCCGCTGCACACCCACACTTACGGTGTGGATGCACATCTGCCGCCGGCCGGCACGGCAGTTGCGGCAGATCCCGCAGACCACGTGGCCCTCCCCGGAGACCCGGTCACCGACTTTGACGTCGCGCACGTCCTCACCGATCCCGACGACTTCCCCGTAGAACTCATGGCCGGGGATGAGGGGAGCTTCGATGATCCCCTGCGCCCATGAGTCCCAGGACTGGATGTGCAGGTCAGTGCCGCAGATCCCGGTGGTCATGACCCGGATCTTGACATCCGCGGGGCCGGCCACCGGTTCGGGGCGGTCCACCAGTTCGAAGCCGGCCCGTGGGCCGGGCTTGTACAAAGCCTTCATCGGCTTCCTAACTCTTCATCTTTGCGTCATCGGCGGGAGCTGCCCTCCTCATTACAGCGAGGAAGAAGCTTAAGCACAACCGCTATTTTCTCAATCAACGATGTAGCTGGAGCTAATGCATAGACTGGGAACATGGAGATACACCAGCTTGAGATCCTGCGCGAGCTTGGCGCCCTGGGCAGCGTCAAGGCCGTGGCGGACACGCTAATGGTGACGCCTTCAGCGGTATCGCAGCAACTGGCGCTCCTGCAGCGCACCGTGGATGTTCCGCTGACCCGCAAGGAAGGCCGGAACCTGGTCCTGACCGAGGCGGGCCAGGTGCTGGCCGACGCCGGCGCCGCCGTCGTCAGCGCCATGGCGGATGCCAAGGGCGCCATCGGAAGCTACCACGGCACGCCGGATGGCAGGGTTACTCTCTCCGGCTTCCACAGCGTGGGCCAGGCCGTGTTTGCCCCGCTCGCGAGGATGCTGGACGCGGAGGGACAACCGCGCATAGAGCTTTCCGACGAGGACGTGGCCCAGCAGGATTTTCCTGCCCTCACTGCCCGCTACGACCTGGTGCTGGCCCACCGGATGGACCACAGTCCCCGGTGGCCCGCGGAGCGGGTGACGGTGATTCCACTCGCCCACGAACCCCTCGACGTGGCGCTGCCTGCCGGACACCCACTGGCCGGGAAGGCGGCCGTGACAGCGGACGACGTCGGCGGGGAGGCCTGGGTGACCAGCCACACCGGCTACTCCCCCGCCGATGTGCTGTCCGCCGTCGCCGCCGTTTCCAGCCGGGAACTGAACATCGTCCACCGGATCAACGACTACTCCACGGTTGCGGCCCTGGTGGCTGCCGGCGGAGTGGTGGGGCTGCTGCCCAGGTACACCGCCGGGCCGGTGCTCAACGCGCAGATCGTGCTGCGTCCCCTCGAAGGAATCAGCACGCGGCGCCGGATCGACCTTCTGGCACGGCCCGAGAACCTGAAGCGCCGTTCAGTCACGATCGTCTCCGAGGCGCTGCAGGGCATCATGGCCGGCCTGGTGGAACAGGGCTGACGCTGCCCGCCCCCGGGCGGCGTGAGCACTGATCAAACCAAAACTGGGTCGCAGCAAATGTCGTTATGACCGCTCAAAACGACACTTACTGCGACCCAGTTGGGTGGGGAATTTAGACGGTGACGCCCAGCTTCTCCAGGATCAGTTCGCGGACCCGGCCGGCGTCGGCCTGGCCGCGGGTGGCCTTCATGACTCCACCTACGATGGCGCCGATGGCCTGCACCTTGCCGCCGCGGATCTTGTCCGCCACGTCAGGCTGTGCAGCCAGCGCGGCGTCGATGGCTTCGAGCAGCGGGCCGTCGTCGGAAACCACGGCCAGGCCGCGCTTTTCGACAATTTCTGCGGGGGCGCCTTCACCGGCGAGCACGCCGTCCAGCACCTCCGAGGCCATCTTGTTGTTGATCTTGCCCTCTTCCACCATGCGGGCGAGCTCCACGATGGTGGCGGGCTGGACTCCCAACTGGCCGGGGTCGACGTCGGCGTTCTTGGCGCGGCCCACGATTTCGCCCATCCACCATTTGCGGGCAACGGAAGCGGAAGCACCTGCGGCAATTGTTTCCTCGATCTCGTCCATCACGCCGGCGTTCACCACATCGCGGAATTCGAGGTCCGAGTAGCCCCAGTCGGCCTGCAGCCGCTTGCGGCGGGCGGCCGGCGGCTCGGGCAGCGTGGCACGGAGCTCTTCGACCCACTCGCGTGAGGGAACAACAGGAACCAGGTCCGGTTCCGGGAAGTAGCGGTAGTCGTCGGCGTCGGACTTGGCGCGGCCGGACGTGGTGGTGCGGGTGTCCTCGTGCCAGTGGCGGGTCTCCTGAACGACCGGCTCGCCGGCATCGAGGACGGCGGCATGGCGCTGGATCTCGTAGCGGACGGCGTGTTCGACGGCGCGCAGCGAGTTCACGTTCTTGGTTTCCGAGCGGATGCCGAACCGTTCCCGGCCGTGCGGGCGGAGCGAGACGTTGGCGTCGCAGCGGACGTTGCCGCGTTCCATCTTCGCGTCGGACACACCGAGGTTCTTCACGATTTCACGGACCGCTGCCACGTAGGCCTTGGCGAGCTCGGGCGCGCGGGAACCGGCGCCTTCGATCGGCTTGGTGACGATTTCGACCAGGGGAACACCGGCACGGTTGTAGTCCACCAGGGAGAAGTCGGCGCCCTGGATGCGGCCGGTGGCACCACCCATGTGGGTGAGCTTTCCGGCGTCCTCCTCCATGTGGGCACGCTCGATCTCCACGCGGAACACGGTGCCGTCGGAGAGTTCGATGTCCAGGTAGCCGTCATAGGCGATGGGTTCGTCGTACTGGGAGGTCTGAAAGTTCTTGGGGGTGTCCGGGTAGAAGTAGTTCTTCCGGGCGAAGCGGCAGGACTCGGCGATCTTGCAGTTGAGCGCAAGGCCGATCTTGATCGAGGACTCGATCGCGGCCTTGTTCACTACCGGCAGGACGCCGGGCATGCCGAGGTCCACCTCGTTGACGTTGGTGTTGGGCTCGTCGCCGAAGACGTTGGGAGCGGAGGAGAACATTTTGGTCTTGGTGTTGAGCTCCACGTGGACCTCGAACCCCAGGACGGGATCGTACTTCTCCATGGCCTCTTCGAAGCTCAGGATTGCGTCGGTGTTCATTAGTTTGCCTCCTTGGCTTCGACGAGCACGGCCACGGGACGTGGGGAAAGTTCCGGGGCCTGGGCCAGCAGCGGGCCGCCCCACCTGGCCTCCAGCAGCGACTCCAGCACGGCGCCCACGCGGTACAGGCGGGCGTCCTCCCGGGCCGGGGCCAGCAGCTGGATGCCAACGGGGAGCCCGTCCTCGTCGGCAAGGCCGCCGGGAAGCGACAGGCCCGGAACCCCGGCGAGGTTCGCCGGAATGGTGGCGACGTCGTTGAGGTACATGGCCAGTGGATCGTCCAGTTTCTCGCCGAGGCGGAAAGCGGTGGTGGGGGCGGTGGGCGAAATCAGGACGTCGGCCACGGTGAAGGCGGCGTCGAAGTCGCGCTGCACCAGGGTGCGGACCTTCTGAGCAGAGCCGTAGTAGGCGTCGTAGTAGCCGGCGGACAGCGCGTAGGTGCCCAGGATGATGCGGCGCTTGACTTCGTCGCCGAAGCCGGCGGCGCGGGTGGCACCCATCACGCGTTCGATGGTCATGGGACCGTCCTCGGGGAGGACACGCAGCCCGTACCGGACGCCGTCGAACTTGGCCAGGTTGGAGGACGCTTCAGAGGGCATGATCAGGTAGTAGGCGCCCAGGGCGTACTGGAAGTTGGGGCAGGACACCTCGACGATTTCGGCGCCGGCGTCCTTGAGGAGTTCCAGGGAGTCGTGGAAGCGGTTTTCGACGCCGGCCTGGTAGCCCTCGCCGTGCAGTTCCTTGATGATGCCGATCCGCATGCCCTCGACGTTGCCGGTTTTCGCGGCGGCCACGAGGTCAGCCAGCGGGTCCGGCAGGGAGGTGGAATCGCGCGGATCATGCCCGCCGATGACCTCGTGCAGGAGGGCTGAGTCCAGGACGGTCCGCGAAACGGGGCCGATCTGGTCCAGCGACGATGCCATGGCGATGGCGCCGTAGCGGGACACGCTGCCGTAGGTGGGCTTCACGCCCACGGTTCCGGTGACCGCACCGGGTTGGCGGATGGACCCGCCGGTGTCGGTTCCCAGCGCGAGGGGCGCCTCGAAGGCCGCGACGGCGGCTGCGGACCCGCCGCCGGAACCGCCCGGGATCCGGTCCAGGTCCCAGGGGTTGCGGGTGGGCCCGTAGGCGGAGTGCTCCGTGGAGGAGCCCATCGCGAACTCGTCCAGGTTGGTTTTGCCCAGGATGGGCATCCTGGCCGCGCGCAGGCGCTCCACGACTGTGGCGTCGTAGGGGCTGTGCCAGCCCTCAAGGATTTTGGAGCCGGCCGTGGTGGGCTGGCCTACCGTGACGATGAGGTCCTTGACGGCGATGGGGACGCCGGCGAGGACATGCAGGGCGTCGGCTTCGGCGCCGCCGGCGGCGCGGATCGCGTCCACCTCTGCCGCGACGGCGAGCGCTTCCGCGGCGTTGACGTGCAGGAACGCGTTGACGCCCCGTTCGCCGCCGTCAACTGCAGCGATCCGGTCCAGGTATGCCTGGGTGACTTCCACGGAAGTGACCTCGCCGGCAGCAAGCTTTTCGGCCAGCGTGGACGCGGAGAGGCGGATGAGTTCGTTGGTGTCAGTCATGCTTTATGCCTCATCCAGGATTGCGGGGACCTTGAAACGGTTGTCATCGGAATCCGGTGCGCCGGAAAGCGCCTGCTCCGCTGTGAAGGTATGTCCCACAACGTCCTCGCGGAACACGTTGTTCAACGGGATGGGGTGGGACGTGGCCGGGACGTCATCACCGGCGGCTTCGCTCACGGACTTGACCGAATCAACGATGACGGCGAGTTCTCCGGCCATCCTGTCCAGCTCTTGGGCACTCATCTCAATGTGAGCGAGCCGCGCGAGGTGCGCGACGTCGTCACGGTTGATCGCAGCCATGGATCTCCCCTGCAAAGTTTGAATTGATTTTCCGGTCCATTCTAGTGGGGAAACGATGATGCCCGTCTGACATCCCCCAGCGGGCGTCAGACGGGCACCTTCAGGCCGGGGCTTCCAGCCCGCTTGGGCAGGACCGCGGCAGCTACAGACTAACCGATTCCAATGGCTCCGGTCAGCACGCCGATTCCGAGCATGACCAGGGAGACTACAGCGCTGCGCCACAGGACTTTCTTGTGGTGGTCACCGAGGTCCACCTTGGCCAGCGAGACCAGGAGCAGGATGGCGGGCACCAGCGGGCTCTGCATGTGGAACGGCTGGCCGGTGATGGAGGCGCGGGCCATTTCAGCGGCGCTGATTCCGTAGTGGCCTGCCGTCTCGCTCAGGACAGGCAGGACGCCGAAGTAGAAGGCGTCATTGCTCATGAAGAACGTCATGGGGATGCTGAGGACGCCGGTGATGATCGCCATGAACGGGCCCATGCTGGACGGGATGATCTGTACCAGCCACGCAGACATTGCTTCCACCATGCCGGTGCCGGTGAGGACGCCGGTCAGGACAGCGGCGGCCATGACCATGCTGACCACGGCAACCACCGACGGCGCGTGGGCAACGATTTGTGCCGCCTGGTCTTTGACGTGGGGGAAGTTCACCAGCAGGGCGATGGCGGAACCCACCATAAAGACGTACGGCAGGGGCACGAGGTCGGCAATGAGCATGCCCATGACGGCAACGGTCAGACCCAGGTTGAACCACTGCAGCCTGGGACGCAGGGTGCTGCGGTTGGGATCCAGCGCGGTGTCAGCCATGGCCGTATCGCTGTCATCGACGAGGGTTTCAGGGCGTTCCAGGACTGCAACAGATGAACCGCCGACGGCGGGGGCTGCTCCGCCGGGGTTGTTCCCCGCGCGGCCCGAACCACTGCGGCCGGTTCCGGAGCCGCCGGCGGAGGTGCCGCCGTCGAACCCTTCTGCGGTGAAGGGCTCTGCGGTGGACGGCGCTCCCCAGATCTCCGGCTGGGTGGCGCGGAGGCGGTTGCGCTCCTGCAGGCCGAGCAGCCAGGCGAAGGCCAGGACGACGGCGATGCCGGCGAGGAGGGACGGAAGCATGGGCACAAAGACGTCGTTGACATCGATGTTGAGGGCACTGGCGGCGCGGGCGGTGGGACCGCCCCACGGAACGATGTTCATGGTGCCGTTGGCGAGGCCGGCCACGCAGGTGAGGACCACGGGGCTCATCTTCAGGCGGAGGTAGATCGGCAGCATGGCGGCGGTGGTGAGGATGAAGGTGGTGGAGCCGTCACCGTCCAGGGACACAGCCGCGGCCAGGATGGCGGTTCCCAGCACCACCTTGGCGGGGTCGTTGCCCAGCTTGCGGAGGATGAACCGGACCAGCGGGTCAAAAAGCCCCACGTCGATCATCAGTCCGAAGTAGATGATCGCGAACATCAGCAGGGCTGCTGTGGAGGTCATGGCCTTCATGGAGTCCATCACCATGTCGCCGATGCCAAGGCCGGCACCGGCAAAAAGACCAAAAACTGTGGGGACGATGATCAACGCCAGCACTGGCGTCAACTTCTTCGTCATGATCAGCACCATGAATACCGCGATCATTGCGAATCCAAGTATTACCAGCACGGCCGGCTCCTTCTTTGTGAACAGCGGCACAGCGGTGTGACGCGTGCTACAGACTGTAGGGTGGCCGCCGTCACGGCCGTGCCTTTGGTTCAATTGATTGGCATACTGCTTGTTGCGAGCATTTTGCTCATTTTGCTCATCGCCCCGATGAGTGCCCGCCCATCCGGATCAAGGAGGACCGTGCCGCGTTCCAGCTCCCGTGCGCCGCTGCGGTTCTCCACCCAGACGCTTCTGCTGCAACTGGCAGTGGTACTTCTGGTGGTTCTGCTCAGCGCCGCCGTGCACGCCTGGCTGACGTACGACAGGGTGGGCCGCGAGGCGGAGAACCAGGCGCTCACCCTCGCCCGGACCGTAGCCTCCGACCCCTCCGTGCGGGCGGATGTCCTGGCCATCAGCCAGCAGGCCGGTACTCCCCCGCCCGCCGAACTCGCCGCCGGGCCGCTGATGGCATCCGCGGAGGCTGTACGGGCCCGGACCGGCGCCCTGTTTGTGGTCATCACCGACGAAACAGGACTTCGGCTGGCCCATCCCGATCCACAGCGTCTCGGGGAAAGGGTGAGCACTGATCCGTCAGAGGCCTTGTCCGGCCAGGAGGTCACCACCCGGAACACCGGAACACTCGGCCCGTCCGCCGGCGCCAAGGTCCCCGTCTACGCCCCGGGCAGCACCACCGTGGTGGGCGAGGTCAGCGTGGGCTATTCCATGGAGACCGTAGGCCAGAGCGTGGCACGCGACACCGGTCCCGTTGCCCTGACGGCCGCGTGCGCACTGCTCGCCGGCGTCCTGGGGTCCTTCCTGCTGCGCCGCCGCCTCCAGCGCCTCACGCTGGGCCTGGAGCCGGAGGAGATCAGTACCCTGGTCCACGACCAGGTGGCGGTCCTGCAGGGCGTGGACGACGGCGTTGTCGGCGTTTCGGCCGACGGACGGATCACTGTCTTTAACGCCGCAGCACAGCGGCTGCTGGGGTTGGCCGACCTGGCCGGAACCCGCTGGGAGGATGCACCCGTACCGGATCAGCTGAAGTCCCTGACCCGCCCCGGCTCAGCTCCCGCCGTTGAGCTGGTGGCCGGGGGCCGGGTCCTGGTTGCCAATGCGCGCAAGGCACTTCACCGGCGTGAGGACCTGGGCTGGGTGGTAATGCTTCGTGACCGCACGGAACTGCAGCAGCTCACCCGCCAGCTGGACGCCGTGGGGACCATGTCTACCGCCCTGCGGGCACAACGGCATGAGTTCGCCAACCAGCTGCACACCATCGCCGGCTTCATGAGTATCGGGCAGCACCACCAGGCCCGCGAGTACCTTGCCCGGCTGGCCGCGACGGGACCGCTGAAGTTCCCCGTGGACCAGGCCGAGCTGCTTCAGGACCCTTATCTCCAGGCGTTTGTGGGAGCCAAGGGCGTGGAGGCCGACGAGCGGGGCGTCGCCCTCCGCATCGGGCCGGAGACCCTGGTCCGCGGGCAGGTGACCGATGCCCAGGACGTCACCACCGTGCTGGGAAACCTGATCGACAATGCAGTGAACGCCGCGGTGGCCGGTTCGGCTCCTGACCGCTGGGTTGAAGTGGAAGTGATGGATGAGCCGGACAACGACGGCGGCACGCTCCATGTGGTGGTGGCTGATTCAGGTGACGGGCTGGCCGAGGGAGCGGACGCCGAGGCTGTTTTCGCCGAAGGTTTCACCACCGCGTCCGGTCCTGTCCGCGCCGGTGGCGGCCAGGGCTTTGGGCTTGCGCTTGCTCGCCAGCTGGCCAGGCGCCGCGGCGGTGACGTGACGTTGCTGGACCCCGGAACACGCGGCGGCCCGGGTGCCGTCTTTATGGCCACGCTTCCCGGCACCACCGCGGGCACCAGGAACTCCGGGAGTTCGGGAGCAGGGCTGAAGGACGCAGGGCTAAGGGATACAGGTGGAGAGGAAAAGGATGCCTGAGGACTTTCGGGTGCTGATCGTCGACGACGACTTCCACGTAGCGAAGCTGCACGCCGCCTATGTGGATTCGGTGGCGGGCTTTTTGGCTCTGGCGCCGGTGGGGTCGGCATCGCTCGCGCTGCAGGCCATCCACAGCCTTCGGCCGGATCTGGTGTTGCTGGACGTTTACCTGCCGGACGCCTCCGGGCTTGACCTGCTGCAGCAACTGGATGTGGACACCGTGATCCTCAGCGCCGCCTCCGACGCCGCGTCCATCCGTGTTGCTTTCCGCCGCGGCGCCCTGGGCTACCTGCTGAAGCCGTTTACCGCCGAGTCGCTTTCGCAGCAGCTCCGGTCCTACGCCCGGTACCGGCGCCTGTTGTCCCAGCCTGGCGCGCTGGACCAGGACAGCGTGGAGCGCGCCAAGCGGGCGCTGATCCCCGGCGATGTCACGCCGTCGTCGAAGCCCCGCTCGGCCACGGAGGCAGCAGTGCTGGAGTCACTGGTTCCCGGCGAACAGTATTCCGCCGCCGAGGTGGCGGGCCGGGTGGGTGTTTCGCGCGCCACCGCGCAGCGGTACCTTTCCTCGCTGGCCGACGACGGCGCCGTGGACATCCAGCTGCGCTACGGAACCACCGGCAGGCCGGAGCACCGCTACGGCCTGCCGGCGGGCCGGTAATCCGGTCGGGCCGCTAGCTGGCGCTTTTCCGGGCCACGAGCTCGATTTCGACCAGCATCTCCGGATCCAGGAAGGGCAGGACGTGCACCAGTGACAGGGTGGGCCGGATCTCGCCGAACACCTCGCCGTGGGCGCGGCCGGCTTCTTCCCATTTGCTGATGTCCGTCAGGTACAGCTTGGACTGGACCACGTCCTCAAAGCTGAAGCCGGCGTCCGCGAGGACTTTGCCGAGCTTTTGAAGGATGAACTGCGTCTGGGTGTAAAAGTCGTTACCGACCATGCCGTCCTCGCCGCTCGCGGCGGTGGCGGAAATGTAGAGGGTGTTGTCCACCTGGACGGCCCGGGAGTAGCCGAGGGTCTGTTCCCAGACGGAGCCGGTGCCGAAGGTTTTGCGCATGGTGGGCCTTTCAATGCTGGATTGGGTCGGCACCACTTTAGGGCGGCTACAGGTCCAGCCGGTAAACCAGCAGTTTTATGTCCGTTCCGGGCACCAGCCAGTCCCTCTCCGGAACCCTGGCGAAGCCGGTCTTGTTGTACAGCCCGCGCGCGCTAACCCAGGTGCTTCCGGTAGTCAGCGACACTGCGCTGACTCCGTCCAGGGCCTTGGCGTGCTGAAGGATGGCCGCCATCATCGCTTTGCCGGCGCCGCTGCGCTGCATGGCCGGGTCCACCACCAGCATGCGGAACTCCAGCTCATCGTTGAGGGCGATGTCTGCGTAGGGCTCCCCTGCCCGGGCCAGCGTCACCGACCCGATCACCTGTCCTGCCCGCTCGGCTACCCAGACGGTGGCCTCTCCCGCCCGCAGTGCCACGTCCTGGATCTTGCGCATATAGGGATGGTCGGCGTCGTCAAAGTACCCGGCAGCAAGGTAGGAGTCCCTGGTGATGCGGGCAACGTCGTCGAAATCGGATTCGACGACTGGACGGACTGTTATCTGGGAATGCACCCGTCAATGGTAGTGCTACCAGCCGGTAGCAGCGCGCAAAACCGGGGTTTCCGTGACTGAACTATCAGTCCTCCTTGGGCAGTTGGCCGGCACGAGGCCAGGAGCCCGGGTTAGAGCGGGAACTTGCCGGACAGTTCCAGGGACGCTGCGCAGGTCCAGGCATCCAGCCGTTCCTGGTCCGTCGGGCCGCCGTCGAGCGGGCTGGTGAGCCGGGGCCGGCGGACCCAGCAGCCGGCTTCCTCCGCAATCAAAGCCCCGGCCGAGAAGTCGTGCTCGTTCAGCCCGCGCTCGCCGAAGGCGTCATGGGTGCCGTCCGCCACCAGGCACAGGTCCAGCGCAGCGGAGCCGAGCCGGCGGACATCCGCGAAGTCCTTGAGCAGTTCGGCGAACTGGGCGGCCTGCTCCGAGCGGACCCGGGGATCGTAGTTGAATCCGGTGGCAAGGATCTGCCCCTTGCGTCCCGGCACTGGCCCTTCAAGCCGGGTCAGGGTTCCGTTCTCCTCCAGCCACGCGCCCTGGCCGCGGGCGGCGTAGTAGACGCGGCCCAGTGCAGGGGCGTTGACGACGCCGGCCAGCCACGCGCCGCCGGCATCTGCCACTGCCACGGAGGTGCCGTAGTAGACGATGTTGCGGATGAAGTTGGTGGTGCCGTCCAGCGGGTCGATGGACCACCGGTAGCCGGTGGGCTGTTCCGGCCTGGTGGTTCCGTGTTCCTCCCCGGTGATGGTGTCACCGGGCCGCGCTGCTGCGATGACGTCGCGGACCGCGTGCTCCGCGGCGACGTCGAACGCCGTGACCCAATCGCCGGCGTCGCCCTTGTTGCTGGCCTGAAGTCCCTCGGCACTCCGGCCGGAGAGCACCTTCGCCCCGGCCGCAGCTGCTTCCCTGGCCACCTCCAGCAATTCCTCAACAGACACTTCGCTGGTCCTGTCGTCGCTGCTCACGCCGATACCTCCGCCGGCGCCGGGGGGCCCTCGGCCAGAAGTCTGCGGAAACCGTCCTCATCCAGCACGGGAATTCCCAGCTGCTCGGCCTTGTCCAGCTTGGTTCCGGCGTTCTCGCCTGCCACCACGAAGCTGGTGTTTTTCGAGACTGAGCCGGAAGCCTTGCCGCCCCGCAGGAGGATGGCCTCCTTGGCCTCGTCGCGGCTGAAGTTCGGCAGCGAACCCGTGACCACCACGGTGAGCCCCTCAAGGGTCCGCGGCATGGACTCGTCCCGCTCGTCCTCCATCCTGACTCCCGCAGCAGCCCACCTGTCCACGATCTCCACGTGCCAGTCTTCGGCGAACCATTCCTTCAATGCAGCGGCGATGGTGGGTCCCACCCCGTCCACGTGGGCCAGTTCATCCTCCGAGGCCTTCCGGATGGCATCCATGGTGCCGAAGGCCGTGGCCAGGGCGCGGGAAGCCCGTGGTCCGACGTGCCGGATGGACAGTGCCACCAGCACCCGCCACAGCGGCTGGGTTTTGGCCTTCTCCAGTTCGCGGAACAGTTTTTCAGTGGTGGCGGTGGGTTTCGAGGGCGACTTCGCGGTGCCCTTGCTGTAGAAGTACGGCACCAGTTCGAATTCCCCGGTAGCCACACCCTTCGTGCGTTTTTCACGACGGATCTTGACCTCTGACAGCAGTTCCGGCGTGAGATCGAACAGGGCAGCCTCGGTGGTGAGCGGCGGCACGTCGGGTTCCGCTGGCTGGGTGAGGGCAATGGCTGCTTCCCACCCGAGCGCTTCGATGTCGAACGCGCCGCGGCCTGCCAGGTGGAACACCCGTTCGCGCAGCTGGGACGGGCAGGATTTCGCGTTGGGGCAACGGATGTCCACATCGCCCTCCTTGGCCGGGGCAAGGGGCGTGCCGCAGGAGGGGCACTCGGCGGGCATCACAAAGTCCCGGACCGGCGGATCCTGCTGGTCCCGCAGTGCCAGGACCGGGCCAACGATTTCGGGGATGACGTCGCCGGCCTTGCGCAGCACCACAATGTCGCCGATTTTCACGCCCTTGGCCTTGACGACTTCCTGGTTGTGCAGGGTGGCCATTTCCACCGTGGATCCAGCCACCTTCACCGGCTCCATCATCCCGAAAGGTGTGACCCGTCCGGTGCGGCCCACATTGACCTGGATGTCCAGGAGCTTGGTGTGGACTTCCTCGGGCGGATACTTGTAGGCCACTGCCCAGCGCGGTACACGGGTGGTGTAGCCGAGTGCCCGCTGGGTGGCGAAGTCATCGACCTTGACCACAATGCCGTCGATTTCATGGAGCAGCTTGTGCCGCTGGTCCCCGTACCGCTTGATGAAGTCCAGGACCTCATCCATGCTCCCCAGCACCTCGGAGTAGGGGCTGACGGGCAATCCCCAGTCCTTCAGCAGGTCGTAGGACTCGGACTGGCTGCGCGCCTGGAGCCCTTCGCGGGCGCCGATGCCGTGGACGAACATCTTGAGGGGGCGTTTGGCTGTTTCCGCCGGGTCCTTCTGTCGCAGGGAACCGGCGGCAGCGTTGCGGGGGTTGGCCAGGGGCGCCTTTCCGGCTTCGATGAGTGCTTCATTGAATTCGGCGAAAGCCTTGGAAGGGATGAACACTTCACCGCGGATTTCCACTTCTTCCGGAAACCCTTCGCCGCTGAGCTCCTGCGGGATCTCCTTGATGGTGAGGACATTGTGGGTGATGTCCTCACCGGTGGTGCCGTCGCCGCGGGTGGCTGCGCGCACGAGTTTCCCGTCGCGGTACAGCAGGTTGACCGCCAGACCGTCGATTTTGAGTTCGGTCAGCCACGCAGGCTGCTGGGTTCCGTCGCCGAGCTTTGCAATGCCCGCTGATGCTTTTGTCAGCCAGGCCTCGAGTTCCTCAAGGGAGAAGACATCCTCGAGGCTGTACATCCGCTGCAGGTGCTCCACGGCGGCGAACGCCGCCGAAACTTCGCCGCCGACTTCCTGGGTTGGCGAATCGTTGGACACAAGCTCCGGATGGAGCGCCTCGATCTCCTCCAGCCGCCGGAAAAGTTCGTCGAATTCCGCGTCGGAGACCAGGGGTGTGTCTTCCTGGTAGTACGCAAACCTGTACTTCCGGACCAGGTCAACAAGGTTTTCGTATTCCTCGCGGACCGGGTCGGAAGGGGTGGTTTCCGGCTCGGCGGGTGCGGTGGTCCGGGTGGCGGTCTGTTCTGCGGGGCCTGGTCCTGTGCTCACAGACCTATCTTGCCTTACCGCTGGAGCCGGGCGCTGGCACATGTGCGGCCGGGGCAGGGGCTCCGTCAACGACCAGCCCCGGGAGCAGCCTATGGCGCCGTCATTGTTTGCTTTCCACGGCGTCCACAACGATGACCGTGATGTTGTCCCGTCCACCGCTGCGCAGCGCGGCCTTGATCAGCTCATCCGCTGCCCGCTGGGGATGCTGCACCTTGCTGACGATCTGGTAGATGTCTTCGTCGGCGAGCTCCCCGGTAAGCCCATCGGAACAGACCAAAACGCGGTCACCGTCCCTGACCTGCAGCAACCAGTAATCCGCTTCGGTTTCGTCGCCGGTTCCGAGGGCGCGTGTGACCACGTGCCGCCGCGGATGGGTCCTTGCCTGCACAGGCGTGATTTCTCCGGCGTCCACAAGCTCCTGGACCTCAGAGTGGTCCACGCTGATCTGTTCGAACTTTCCCTGGCTGAGGCGGTAGGTGCGGGAATCCCCGATGTTCACCACCAGCCAGTACGGCATGCCCAGGTGCTCGACCACAACCGCCCCCGCCAGCGTGGTACCGGCACGTGCACCGGTGGCCTCACGGATGGAGTAGTCGGCCTGGACTAAATACTGCTGGAGGATCGCAGCTGTCACGCTGCGTTCACCCGTTACAAGCTGGGGTATCGCGGCAAGGGCACGGACGCACATGCCGCTGGCAACCTCGCCGGCCTCATGCCCACCCATACCGTCAGCCACAGCGAAAACCGGATCGGCCGCGATGTAGGAATCCTCGTTCAGCTCCCTGTGGAGTCCCCGGTCTGTCCCGCGGCCCACGACAAGGCCAAGCTTTGGCCTCGGTGCGACGCTGGAGGGAACGCTTGCGGGCTGCTGTTTCATGCTCTCCTAAAATTAGTGGCTCGGATGACGGGAACCATGAATTCCGGGCAGCAATCCCCTGCCCCCATGCCGACGGTAAAGATGCTAGTCCAGGACCAGCCCCTTGCCGAGGCCCCGGGTCAGGCGCACCGGCCGGATTTCGCCAAAGCCGCGCACGTTCTCCGGAGGCTGGGGCAGCATCACGAACCGTTCATCGTGCTCCAGCGCAGATGCCGTCATGGAGTCAATCAGCACGGTTCCCGGGTCGGCCAGGGTGGTCAGCCGGGCCGCGAGGTTCACGGTGGGACCGTAGATATCACCGAGCCGGGACAGGATCCTGCCCCAGACCATCGCCACCCTCGCTTCAGGCAGGATCTCGTCTTCGGTGAAGGCCTGGGCCAGCGCCAGGGAGATTTCCGCACCGGCCGCGGGAGTTTCCGCGATGTAAAGCACTTCGTCCCCCACGGTTTTGACCAGGCGGCCGCCGCCAACGGAGATGATTTCGGCGCACTTGTTTTCGAACCGCTGGACCAGCCGCGCCAGCGTTTTTTCGTTCATACGCCTGGACAGGCTGGTGTAGGAGACAAGGTCGGCGAAGCCGACGGCGCGCGCCAGGGGCAGCGGGGCGTCGTCCTCGTCGCCTTCCCTGCCTTCTTCACTGGCCTGCAGTCCTGCTTCGGCACGGACCGCGAGCCGCTGGACACCTGCGTTGAGCTGGCGGCGCCAGGAGTAGACCAGTACTTCCTCCAGCGCATCCACAAGTGCGGGAAGTTCGTTCACCAGGCGTTTGCGGGCAACGGCATCGGTGACGCCCTGTTCGTGGACCATGTCCTCCACGAGGGCTTCGATCTGCCAGACCACCATGCGGTCAGTCATCTGGCCGATGGAGCGGGTGACGGAGATGGCGGCTTCCTCCGTCAGCTTTCCGGACCTCACGAGGTCCACCACGGTGGAGAGGGCTGCCTGGTCGCGCTCGGTGAAGGCCACGTCCTCGTCACCAAAGTTCGGGAACCCGAGGGCACGCCAAAGTTTGCGCGCGGAGAGCAGGGAGAGGCCTGCGCCGGCGGCCACTTCACGACGGCGGAGCTTGCGTTCCCCACCCAACAGCCGGGACTCCAGGGCCTTCATTGCCAGCCTTTCGGCGGACATGGTGCCGGTGGCGGGATGGGCGTCGGCGGCCGGAGCGGGCGGCACGGTGGACTCGATACTTTCCTGCTGGTGCTCATCGTTCATTTGGTCCACCTTCTCTCATTTCCCACGGCAAAGCCCCGGCGGGGTAGTCCGCTGTCCGGTCCGGTTGGGCATCGTACCCGTCCGGCAGGTCCCCTATGGCGTCGAGGATGAAGTCCCGGAACGTGGCGACTTCGGGCACGTCGGGGAACGTGACCACTCCCTGATATCCGGTTTCCAAGGATATATTCCCGGAGCGGAAGAGACGTTGCAGGACCGACTCATGGACAGTCAGGTTACGGATGGAAGCGAGGTTGACCTGCTGGTCCTGCCGCCGCCATCTTCCGGACCTGGCCACCAGCCTCCGGCTGGTCAGCGTATAGCGGGTACCGTGCCAGCGCAGCAGCCGGGGCAGGCAGTAACCCAGCCACACCGACGCAGCTGCGAGGACACACCCGGTCACTAGCCAGGGAGTCCAGCGTCCGGAGAGAGCCGGCACAGCCCGCCCCGCTTCTCCGCGGATTATCCAGGCGGAGCAATAGGCAGCAACGGCCGGGGCAAAAATGAAGGCAACCATCGCACCGGCAAGCTTCCTCGGCTGCGGACGGGTGGTGACAATCACCTGCTCCCCCGGAACAAGGTCCTTACGCATAACCGCCTTGGCCGGAGGCATCCGGAGCGGTCCACGGACGCAGGTGCACCACGTCTCCGGCGGTAACCACGTGCTCCCGGGAGTCGCGGTCCACCACCAGCAACGACCCGTAGTCATCAAGGCGGGACGCGTGGCCGATGATCTCGTGGTCCCCCGGAAGCTGTGCCCGCACCTGCTTGCCCAGGGTGACCATGACCGCCTCAACCCGCTTGTGCAGCGACGCCCCGCCTGCCATGCCTGCCGCCGGGTCGCCGTCGGCATTGCAGAAGCTGCGGTACAGCACGGAAAACTTCAAAAGATAGCTCTTGAGGAGCAAGGTGCGGTCCGCCGTCCTGGCGTCCTCGAGCACCACCGAGGTGGCAGTGGGGACAGGCAGCTCCGCGGCCCCAAGGGTAACGTTCAGGCCGGTTCCCACAATGACAGGCGGCACGGAGCCGTCTGACATGGGGCCCAGCTGGGCCAGGATGCCCGCAATTTTCTTTCCACGCACCAGGACGTCGTTGGGCCATTTCAGCTCGGCCGGTATTCCTGCGGTTTCGAGCAGGGTTTCCCTCAGGGCAAGCGCGGCAATCAGGGACAACCAGGAATAGCTTTGCGTGGGCAGCGGGCGGCCTTCAGCGTTGGCCGGACGCAGGACCACCGAGACCGAGATCGAACTCAGCGGCGGAGCTTCCCAGTGCCGGTCCAGCCGCCCGCGCGCGGCTGTCTGGTACTCGGCAGTGAGCACGGACAGATCGGGCCAGGCACGGGGGTCCACCGCGACGGACCGAAGGAGGTCGGCATTGGTGGATCCGGTGGAGTCCACCACTTCCAGCCGCGGGATGCCGGCGGCGGACAGAAAGTTCGAGTCCGCCAGGTCCCCCCGGTTCAAGGGCGTACCGGGGGTATGTGCGTCATCCATAACTAAATCCTACCGACCCGGGCAGGAGGTCCCGCCTACAGGAAGATGTCCGGAACCAGCCGGTCCTCCGGTGCCCCGAGGCTGTACGGACGGAAGTCGGCCACCCCGGCTGCGGTGAGGACTTCCTCATCCGTATGGAAGTTGCCGCTGGACGTACCCCCGGCACGACGGTTGGCTCCGGTGAGGATGGCATGCGCCGCATCGGCCATGATCCGGGGGCCGCGCGCTGCCTGCACCATTTGCTCGCCGTGGGGCATGTTCCGGATGGCTGCGGTGTCGATCAGGGTGCAGGGCCACAGCGAATTGACGCTGATTCCGTCCGCTTTCAGTTCCTCCGCGAGCCCCAGGGTTGTCAGGCTCATTCCGTACTTGGCCATGGTGTAGGCCAAATGCTTGCCGGCCCAGTACGGATCGAGGTTCAGCGGTGGTGAAAGGGTGAGGATGTGCCCGCCGGCGGAGGCGCGCAGCGCCGGTAGCGCCAGCTTGGACAGCAGGAAGGTTCCGCGGACATTGATGTCCTGCATCAGGTCGTACTTTTTCATGTCGACGGCGTCCGTGCCTGACAGGTCGATGGCGGAGGCGTTGTTGATGACGACGTCGATGCCTCCGAAGCGCTGCACCGCCGCCGAGACTGCCCGCTGCACGTCCTCGTCGCTGCGGACATCGCCGACCAGCGGAAGTGACTGGCCGCCGGCCGCCTCCAGCTGTTCGGCGGCGGTGTACACCGTGCCTTCCAGTTTCGGATGCGGCTCCCCGGTCTTCGCCATCAGCACCACGTTCGCACCGTCCTCGGCGGCCCGGACGGCTATTGCCAGCCCGATCCCGCGGCTTCCGCCGGACATGAGGACAGTGCGGCCGCGAAGGGAGCCAGTGGGCCGGTACGGGCTGGCAAAGGAGCCCGAAGCATCGTTGCTCGAAGTCATAAAAATCACTGTAACCCAATTATATTACTGACGAGTAACATCTGGTCTCTGGTTGTGGCACGGCAGAAAATTGTAGGTTCCCTACAGCGGTGGGCGCCAGAAGCGTCATTAGACTAGCCAGCAGGGCTGGTTCTTTGTGTGGATGCTACTTAACTCCCGCGGGAGACCTGCCGCCTAGGACAGCGCCACAGGACCAATCTGCTACAGAGCCGGAGATATTTGATGAGCCACGATCTGACAACGACAGCGGGAAAGATCGCCGATTTCCGCGACCGCCAGGCCCGTGCCGAACAGCCCTCCGGCCCCGAAGCGATCGAGAAGCAGCACGCGCGCGGCAAGAACACTGCCCGGGAGCGTATCGCCCTCCTGCTGGACGAAGACTCGTTCGTGGAATTCGACGCCCTGGCTGTCCACCGCTCCACCGCGTTCGGCATGGAGAAAAAGAAGCCGCTGGGCGACGGCCTGGTTTCCGGCTACGGCACCGTGGACGGGCGCCCCGTAGCCGTTTACAGCCAGGACTTTTCCGTGTACGGCGGCTCCCTGAGCCAGGTCAACGGCGAAAAAATTGTCAAGGTGCAGGAATTCGCGTTGCGCAACGGCTGTCCCGTCGTCGGCATCCTCGATGGCGGCGGGGCCCGCATCCAGGAGGGTGTGGCATCCCTGGCCATGTTCGCCGATATCTTCCGCAACAACGTCCACGCCTCAGGGGTGGTGCCGCAGATCTCCCTGATCATGGGTCCTTCCGCCGGCGGCGCCGCCTACTCCCCCGCGCTCACCGATTACGTGGTGATGGTGGACAAGACCTCACACATGTTCATCACCGGCCCGGACGTCATCAAGACCGTCACCGGCGAGGACGTGGACATGGAAACCCTGGGTGGTGCCCGCCAGCACAACGCCACCACCGGAACGTCCACGTATTTGGCTTCCGATGAAGCCGACGCCATCGAGTTTGTCCGCGAACTGCTGGACTTCCTGCCCTCGAACAACCTCTCGGAAGCTCCGGTGCTGGAGCACCAGCAGGAGCCGGAGGTCGACGACGACGACCTCGCTCTGGACACGCTGATCCCGGACTCGGCCAACCAGCCCTACGACATGCGCAGCGTTGTGGAGCAGATTGTGGACGACGGCCACTTCCTCGAAATGCAGGCCCTGTACGCCCCCAACGTAATGATCGGCTATGGCCGGGTGGAGGGCCACACGGTGGGCATCGTGGCCAACCAGCCACTCCAGTTCGCCGGCACACTGGACATTGCCGCCTCCGAAAAGGCAGCGCGCTTTGTCCGCCACTGCGACGCGTTCAACATCCCCATCATCACCCTGGTGGACGTTCCGGGCTTCCTGCCGGGCAAGGACCAGGAGTTCCAGGGCATCATCCGCCGCGGCGCAAAACTCCTCTATGCCTACGCGGAAGCCACCGTTCCCAAACTCACCGTGATCACCCGCAAGGCCTACGGCGGCGCGTACATCGTGATGGGTTCCAAGAAGCTCGGTGCCGACCTGAACCTTGCCTGGCCCACGGCGCAGATCGGTGTGATGGGGGCACAGGGCGCCGTCAACATCCTGTACCGCCGGGACCTCGCAGCGGTGGCCGAGGCAGGTGGAGACGTCGAGGCGCGCCGGGCTGAAGTCATCCGTCAGTACGAGGAAGAGCTGCTGAACCCCTACCAGGCAGCCGAACTGGGTTACGTTGACGCCGTGATCGCGCCGTGCGAAACCAGGACCCAGATCATCAAGGGCCTGCGGGCGCTGCGCGACAAGCGGGCCAGCCTTCCCACCAAGAAGCATGGGAACATCCCGCTGTGAACCCCGCCCAGCCCGTCACGTCGCAAGCCCAGCCCGAAGAGCCGGCGGTTGATCCTGGCGCGGCGCCCGCAGACGGTGCCCCGCTGTTCTCTGTTGTCAAAGGCCAGCCGACGGCTGAGGAACTGGCTGCGCTGACCGCCGTCGTACTCTCCCTGGGAGGCGCAGAACCGGCACTTACGGACAAGCCCCCGGTGCGTCACTGGGTTCGGCGGCAGCAGCTGCGCCTGGCGCCCGCGCCCGGGCCGGGGGCGTGGAAACGCAGCCGGGGTTAATCCTCCCCACCGGCTCCCAAGCCTCGCTGCGCTCGACTTGGCCCCTCGCCGGAATGGGCCCCTATTCCGGCAGCCGTGCGGTTAGTCTCGGAGGGTGACTACAGATACTGCCCCTGCTGCCCGCCCGAAAACCCGCATCGACGCCGTCGCGGACACCTACACGGATACGCTCATCAGGCTCAATCCGTCCTTCGCCACCACCCTTGGCGTTCCCGGACACGAGACCGAATACCAGGACTTCTCCCCCGCCGGCATCGCTGAGTTCGCGGAGGAGGCCCGGAAGGCCCTCACGGACCTTGAAGGGCTCGAACCTGAGGACGAGGTCGACGCCGTCACACTCGACGCCATGCAGGAGCGGCTTGGCCTGCAGTTGCTGATCCACGCGTCCGGCTGGGATTATGCGGACCTGAACAATATCGCCTCCCCTGCCCAGGACATCCGCTCCATTTTCGACCTCATGCCCACGGAGACAGAGCAGGACTGGCAGAACATCGCCGGCCGGGCCCTGAACGTTCCGGCGGCCATCGGCGGCTACATCGAATCCCTGCGGCTGGCCCGTGACGCCGGCCGGGTTGCTGCTGCCCGGCAGGTGAACATCGTCGTTGAGCAAACCACGAAGTACGCCGCAGAGGACGGGTTCTTCGCGAAGCTTGCGGCAGGAGCCGCCACCGCCGCCGGGCCCCTGTCGGCCGCGGTGCAGGAAGAGCTCGACGCCGGCGCCGCCGCCGCGCGCAGGGCTTATGCAGGGCTGGCAGCATTCCTTCGGACGGAGCTGCTGCCGGCCGCGCCGGAAAAGGACGCGGTGGGCCGGGCCCGCTATGCACTCGCCTCCCGTTCCTTCCTCGGCGCCACCGTGGACCTGGAAGAGACTTATGCCTGGGGCGTGGAGGAACTCGACCGGCTGATCGCCCAGCAGGGAAAGGTGGCGGACACCATCAAGGCCGGTGCCACCATCGAAGAAGCCAAGGACATCCTGAACAGCGATCCCGCGCGCCAGCTAAAAGGCAAAGAGGCGCTGCGGGAGTGGATGCAGGAGCTTTCGGACAAAGCCGTTGCCGAACTTGCCGACGTCCACTTTGAGATCCCGGAGGTCATGAGGAAACTTGAGTGCCTCATCGCTCCCACTGACGAGGGCGGCATCTACTACACCGGCCCGTCCGATGACTTCAGCCGTCCCGGCCGCATGTGGTGGTCCGTCCCGGCCGGCGAGGACACGTTCACCACCTGGGCTGAAACCACCACGGTCTTCCACGAAGGAGTTCCGGGACACCACCTCCAGGTGGCCACTGCCACCTACCGCCGGGAACTGCTGAACAAGTGGCGCCGTAACGTGTGCTGGACCTCCGGCCACGGCGAAGGGTGGGCCCTTTATGCCGAGAAACTGATGCAGGAACTGGGCTACCTCAAGGATCCGGGCGACTACATGGGCATGCTGGACATGCAGCGGATGCGGGCCGCCCGCGTGGTGTTCGACATCGGCGTCCACCTCGAACTCGAGGTTCCCGAACGCTGGGGCTCCGGCACCTGGACCCCGGACAAGGGGTACGGGTTTCTGAAGCAGAACCTGCCCATCAGTGAGGGACAGCTCAGCTTCGAGTTCACCCGCTACCTCGGCTGGCCGGGACAGGCACCGTCCTACAAAGTCGGCCATCGGCTCTGGGAACAGATCCGGGCCGAACTCCAGGCACGGCCCGGCTTCGACCTGAAGGAGTTCCACACCCGCGCCCTGAACATCGGCTCCGTCGGACTCGACACACTCCGGCGCGCGCTGCTCCGGTGATGGAGATGGCAGGTTGTGGTCAGACCCGTTCCGCTCATCCTTCGACTGCCACAGCCGTTGGAACGGGTCTGACGCTGCCCTCAACAGCCCACCGGGTTTCCTCTTCAATGAGGTCCGCGTTGATCCCCGCCCCAGCCATGACACCCTCGGCAGCTGCGGTGATTACCTGAGCCATCAGGTTGGAGACGTTGCCCGCTGCGTATACGCCCGGGACGCCTGTAGCACCCATGGGATCGGTCCCGATGAAACGGCCCGCGCCTGACGGGTGCACCTGGGTGGCCAGCCCCAGCGATTTCAGAAAGGTGGACCTGGCCTCCATCCGTGTGCCGACAGCCAGTGCTGCTACCTGGAACGAGGTACCTTCCCGTAGCGTGACTCCTTTGAGGACACCATCCGCAGCGTCAACGGAAGCCACGGGCCCGGGAACCACGGTGACGGACCGGGCAGCGAGCTTGACCCGTTCCGCGTCAGTTGGCTCCACCGCGTCATTTAGGAACAGGGTGACATCACTGGACCACTGCCGGAACAGCAGTGCCTGATGGACGGACAGCGGGCCAGTGCCCAGCACCCCAATGCGCTGCCCGCGGATTTCCCAACCGTGGCAGTAGGGGCAGTGCACAACGCCCTTTCCCCATTGCTCCCGCAGCCCCTGGATCGGAGGCAGTTCGTCCGTCAAGCCGGTGGTCACGAGGAGGCGCCTGCCGGTGAACCGGCGGGCATCTTCGGTGACCACCTCGAAGCCGTCGGCTGTTCTCCGTGCCGAAACAGCTTCCGCGTCAATGACGGTGCCGCCGTAGGAGAGCACTTCGGTGCGTCCCGTGGCCAGCAGGTCCGAGGGTTTCATTCCGTCCCTGGAAAGATAGCCGTGAATTCCGGCCGCAGGCGCGTTCCGCGGCATTCCGGAATCGATGACCAGCACCGTGCGCAGCGCGCGGGCCAATGTTGTCGCCGCGCTGAGCCCGGCGGCCCCGCCGCCAATAATTACAACGTCATACCGTGTGGTGTCCATGCCGCATTCGTCCTTCCCTGCGTTTTTCAGATCCGCTGCTAATGTCCCCGGGCGGTGATAACAGCCTTCCCCGCATCTGGAGGCAGTGGCAAGTATCGTTGCTGATCTGGCAAAGTGGCAGTATGGACAGCGACTTGGACGACGTTCTCGGGGCGGTTGGCCCCCGGCTTCGCGCAATCCGTGCCGAGCGGAACTTCACCTTGGGGGAAGTTTCCACGGCCTCGGGCATATCGGTGAGCACCCTTTCCCGCCTGGAGTCCGGCCAGCGCAGGCCCAACCTCGACATCCTGCTGCCCCTCGCGCAGTTGTATGGCGTTCCCCTGGATGACCTCGTGGGTGCCCCGCCCACCGGAGATCCGCGGATCCACCTGCGCCCCATCACCCACGCAGGGATGACGGCTGTCCCGCTCACCCGCCGTCCGGGCGGGCTGCAGGCCTTCAAGATGGTGCTGGCCGGCGAGGCCCGCGGAGCGGAGCCTGACCCGCGGGTGCATGAAGGTTATGAATGGCTCTACATCCTCAACGGGCGGCTGCGCCTGGTGCTGGGCAACAAGGACTTTGAACTCCGGCCTGGCGAGGCCGCGGAATTCGACACCCGCACCCCGCACTGGTTTTCAAGTGCCGACGGCAAGCCCGTCGAGTTCATTAGCCTGTTCGGGCAGCAGGGGGAGCGGATGCACGTCCGGGCGCGGCCCAAGCCCGGCCAACGATGACCCTAAGGGCGAGACCTTAAGCACTACGGCGAAGGGAATAACTTCACAAAAGCGCGGAAAACCGCTGATTTATGGGCTTTTTCGAGTTTAAGCCTTCGCGGGACGCCGTAACATTTCTCAACATCCGTTCGTCGTGATATGGAAGCGCGCCCTAACGTAATCGGGTGAGCACATCAACCCGCCCCTCAGAATCCGCAGGAAAGACCGGCTTCCAGCTGCCCAAATGGGCTGGCTCGTTCGGCTTCCAGATTATCGCCGCCCTCATCGTCGGGCTTGGCCTCGGTCTCCTGGCCAAGTACACCGGCAGCACCAAAGCCAGCCCCAACGGTCTCGGCGCCACACTCCAGACCATCGGCTCCAGCTATGTATCGCTGCTGCAGACCGCCGTCGTACCGCTGATCTTCACGGCCGTCGTCAGCTCCATCTCCAACCTCCGCCAGGTGTCCAACGCCGCCAAACTGGCGTGGAACACCCTGCTGTGGTTCGCCATCACCTCCCTGATCTCGGTGCTGATCGGCATCGGCCTCGGCGTGCTCCTGCAGCCCGGCGCCAACACGGGCATCACCGAAGAGGCAAAGTACTCCGGCAAGTCCGGTGACTGGTGGTCCTTCCTCATTGGTCTCTTCCCCAAGAACTTCCTGGGCCTGGGCGCCAGCTCCACCGTTGCCGAATCCGGCGCCGTCACCACCTCCGTCAGCTTCAACGTGCTCCAGATCCTGGTGATCGCCATTGCCGTCGGTGTTGCCGCTCTCAAGGTGGGTAAAGCTGCCGAGCCGTTCCTTACCTTGAACGCCTCCGCGCTGGCCGTCATCCAAAAGGTTTTGTGGTGGATCATCCGCATCGCCCCGCTGGGTACCGTGGGCCTCATCGGCAACGCCGTCGCCGTCTACGGCTGGGACACCATCGGTTCCCTGGGCAAGTTCACCTTCGCCATCTACGTCGGCCTGGCACTTGTGCTCTTCGCCGTCTACCCCGTCCTGGTCCGTACCCACGGCCTGTCGGTCAAGCAGTACTTTTCCGGTGTATGGCCCGCCGTCCAGCTGGCCTTCGTTTCCCGCTCCTCGGTGGGCACCCTGCCCCTGACCCAGCGGGTTACCGAACGCAGCCTCGGCGTACCCCGCGGCTACGCCTCCTTCGCCGTACCGCTGGGCGCCACCACCAAAATGGACGGCTGCGCTGCCATCTACCCGGCCATCTCAGCTATTTTCGTGGCACAGTTCTTCGGCATCCAGCTCGACTTCAGCCAGTACCTGCTGATCGCACTGGTTTCCGTCCTGGGCTCCGCGGCAACCGCCGGCACCACCGGCGCCGTGGTGATGCTCACGCTGACGCTGTCCACGCTGGGTCTGCCGCTTGCCGGCGTCGGCCTGCTCCTGGCCATCGATCCCATCCTGGACATGGGACGCACCGCGGTGAACGTTGCCGGCCAGGCGCTCGTCCCCACCATCGTGGCCAAGCGCCAGGGCATCCTCGATGAGGCCCTGTACAACGCACCCCGCAACGGCACACCGTTTGTTGAGGACACTGTGGACGCCGCTGAGGCCCCGTCCGATGGAACCTCCACGGACACCACAACGCGCCAACTGGCGGACGTGAAGGCCTAAGGGTCCCTGCTCACCCCTGCTGTAAAAAGAAGTCCCCGGGAAGATTCCCGGGGACTTCTTTTCTTGCTCACTAGTAACCGTCATCGGCGGGAATTCCCGAAAACTTGCCCGCAGTGCAAAGTTGCACGTAGTGTAAGAGCGTGACAATTTCCGCAGGCCGAGCCCCCGCGCCCGTTTCAGCCGTCCCGTCGCGGCGTGAGCTGAACAAGGCCGCTACCCGCCTGGCCATCACTGATGCCGCTTTGGCACTCCTGCGCACCAAGGGTCCGGGAAACTTCACCGCCGAGGACATCGCAGAGGCGGCAGGGATCTCCCGCCGGACCTTCTTCAACTACTTCAGCAGCACTGATGCCGCCCTGGCATCCATCGTCCACAACTTCCTGGACAACGCCATTCAGCAGCTTCGGCTGCGGCCCGCTGACGAACCGATGCTGGAGTCGGCCCAGGCCGCACTGGTTGCCCTCGCCGACCCGAAAGCCGTAGCTCCGCTGGCAGAACTTTTTACCCTGACCCGCCAGAGTCCGCTGATGTCGCACACCGAACTTGAGGCCTGGGATCACTGCAGGGCCCAGGTCTTCGCCGTGGCACGCGAACGCATGGCGGGAACCGCCGGCGGGCAGGACGAACTGTACGTCCACGCCCTGGCCGGCTCAGTGATGTCCTGCGGCAAGGCTGCCATGGAGGTCTGGTTCAGCCGCCGCGGCCCCGATCTCTCACCGGATTCCCTCGCGGAGCTGCGTCAGCTGCTCATCGACTCGATGGCGCTGCTGGGCGCCGGTTTCAACGGCGCCGGCCGCTCCGCTGCTGCCCGGCACACCACCCCCTCTTCTTCAGACTCCCGTTCCTCCTGATCAGATCGGTTACCCTTCATGGCACTGCTCCTTTACCGCCTGGGCAAGTTTTCCTACCGCCGGCGCTGGCTGGTGATTTCGCTGTGGCTGGCTGCCCTGGTGGCCGTGGGCGGCTCTGCCGCCGCGTTCCACGGCACCCTGTCCAACAATTTCCAGATCCCGGGCACTGAAACACAGCGGATCGCGGACAAGCTGAGGGAAGAGCTTCCGTCAGCATCCGGCGGCACCGCCACCATTGTGTTCGAAGCGCCCGACGGCGGCTTCACGCCCGAGAGCCGCACCGCCGTCACCGATGCCCTCAAAAAGCTGGAATCCGTGTCCGATGTCCGGGGCACCATAGATCCGTTCGCCACGCAGGCGCAGGTGGACCAGGCCGGACAGGCCATCACCGATGGCGAGCAGCAGCTTGCCGCCGGCCAGGCACAACTTGAAGGATCCCGCGCCGAGCTGGAGGCCGGCGAGGCACGGCTCGCGGCGGCCGAACAGCAACTCTCAGCAGCCGGCGCGCCGGCGGCGCTTATCGAGGCCCAGCTCGGCCAGCAAAAAGCCGCCCTCGCGGAGGGCCAGGCGAAGCTCGACGCCGGCGCCCGGGAACTTGAAGCCAGCAAAGCCAAACTGGAACTGGGCAAGCGGCAGGCAGAGGCATCCTCAGCCATCCGCTTCGTCTCCGAAGACGGCCGCGCCGCCGTCGCACAGGTACAGTTCAGTACCTCCATCAACGGCCTCAGCCCCGAGGTCCGCCAGCAAGTCCAGGACATCGCCCACGAAACCTCCGCTGCCGGCGTCACCGCCTACGCAAGCAAGGAAATCACCGAGGACATCTCCGAACTCTTCGGCGCCGCCGAGGTCATCGGCATCGCAGTGGCCGCCCTGGTCCTGATCATCATGCTGGGCACACTCATCGCCGCCGGGCTGCCCCTGCTGATGGCAGTGATCGGCGTAGGTGTAGGCGTTGGCATCACCTTTGCCCTCTCCGGCCTCTTCGACATGAGCTCCATCTCCCCCATGCTCGCCCTGATGCTGGGCCTGGCCGTGGGAATCGACTACTCGCTGTTCATCGTCAACCGGCACCGGACACAGCTCCTTGCCGGCATGGACCACGAGGAATCGGTTGCCCGTGCCACCGGCACCTCCGGCAACGCAGTGGTTTTCGCCGGCCTGACCGTGATCATCGCCCTCGCCGCACTCGTGGTGCCGGGTCTGCCCTTCCTCGCCGTGATGGGCCTGGCCGCTGCAGGAACCGTGGCAGTGGCGGTGCTGGTGGCCATCACCCTCACACCGGCCATGCTGTCCCTGATTGGACGTCGGATCATCTCGCGGCGTGCCTGGAAAAAGGCGGAGACCCACAACGCTGAACCCGGCCATGAAGCGGCTGACGAAGCGCAGGACCGCGAGCGCAGCACCCATGGCTGGGGCGGTCTGGTCACCCGGCACCCCGTACTGGCGCTCCTGGCCGGCGTGCTCCTCCTGGGCACCCTCGCGCTGCCCGCCACACAGCTGCAGCTTGCACTGCCCGACGGCGGGTCAGAACCAGTGGAATCCGAGGCCTACCAGGCCTACGATCTGACCGCCCGGAGCTTCGGCGAAGGGGTCACCGGCCCCATCGTGGCCGTGGGCGAATTCCCCGCCAACCTCGATGAGGCCCAGGCGCAGACCCTGCAGTACGACATCGCGGACAATCTCCGCGATGTCGACAACGTGGTGGCCGCCGTGCCTGTTGCCCTCAGTGAGGACCGGCGCACCGCTGTCTTCCAGGTCATCCCCCGGGAAGGCCCGGCCAGCGCCAGCACCGTGCAGGTGGTTTCTGAACTCCGCGGCCTCAACGACGACATCCAGGCCGAATACGACGTCGCCATGGGCCTGACCGGCCAGACCGCCGGCAACATTGATGTCTCCACGAAGCTCGGCGACGCCCTGCCGCCTTACCTGGCGATCGTCGTCGGCCTCTCCCTCATCCTGCTGCTGCTGGTGTTCCGCTCCATCGTGGTGCCGCTGCTCGCAACCGGCGGGTTCCTGCTCTCGCTCGCCGCCGCGTTCGGGGCCGTGGTGGCCGTGTACCAGTGGGGCTGGCTGGGCGGCGTGTTCGACGTCGCCAACCCGGGCGCCGTCCTGAGCTTCCTGCCCATCATCCTGATCGGTGTGCTGTTCGGTCTGGCCATGGACTACCAGGTGTTCATCGCCTCCGGGATGCGCGAGGCGTACATGCACGGTTCCCCGGCAAAGCAGGCGGTCCGGGTGGGCTTCCGGCACGCCGCCGCAGTGGTGACCGCCGCGGCGATCATCATGGTCAGCGTCTTTGCCGGCTTCATCTTCAGCCACCTCACCATGGTGCGGCCGCTCGGATTCGCGATGGCCTTCGGTGTGCTGCTTGATGCCTTCGTGGTCCGGATGACCATCGTGCCTGCCGTGATGTACCTGCTGGGCGAAAAATCATGGTGGCTCCCCCGCTGGCTGGACCGGATCCTGCCGGACGTCGACGTGGAGGGCGCCAAGCTCAGCAGTCCTGAGGCGGCACCCGCACCAGGGGCGCTGGTGCACTGACACAGGTGTGCCGCGGCCGGTCCTGCCCTTGGGCAGGACCGGCTAGGCTGGAGCCGTGGTCCGCCTGATTCTTGCCTCCCAGTCCCCCGCCCGCACCAAGCTCCTGGCCGAGGCCGGCATCCGGCACTCAGTCCTCGTATCGGACGTTGACGAGGATGCGGTCCAGGCACGGTACGGCGTTACCGACCCGCACGATACCGCCCTGCTGCTGGCACGGGCGAAGGCTGAGGCGGTGGCGGCGCTGCCGGAAGCGGAAGGTGCGCTGGTACTCGGGTGCGACTCCGTCTTCGAATTCGACGGCGAAGCGCACGGCAAACCGTACACCGCCGCCGTCGCCCGCGAGCGGATGCTGCGGATGAGCGGCAGCACCGGGGTGCTGCATACGGGACATTGGCTGGTGGACTGCCGGGACACAGACCCTGACGACGGCGCCGCCCCCGGCACGGGTGCCACCCTCGGGACTGTTGCCTCCGCGGAGGTCTCCTTCCTTGAAATGGAGCCGGAGGAGATTGACGCCTACATCGCCACCGGCGAGCCGCTGCACTGCGCCGGGTCCTTCACCATCGACGGCCTCGGTGGGGCCTTCATCCGCAAGGTCGACGGCGACCCGCACGCCGTCGTCGGCCTGTCCGTCTCCACGCTCCGCAGCCTGCTGGCTCAGGCGCAGGTACGCATCACCGACCTGTGGCCGGCGGCGTAAGCTGCCCGATTTCCACGAGTCTTGTAGCTTCCCTACAAAGCCTGGGCGCTTTACACGCGGAATCCGCAAGTAATATCGGCGGAACCTCCAAAACCGCGCTAGGCTCCCTGAAGGAAAGAAGGAGACGCCTTGTCAGCAAATTTGGAGCAGTCCGCACGTCCCACGCAGTCGACCCTCACAAAGGTGCTGATCGCCAATCGCGGTGAGATCGCTGTGCGCATCATCCGCGCCGCCCGTGATGAAGGCATCGCCTCCGTTGCTGTCTATGCCGACGCAGACCGCGACGCCCTGCACGTGCGCCTGGCTGACGAGGCCTACGCGCTCGGTGGCAGCACCGCCGCCGAGTCCTACCTCGTCATGGACAAGATCATCGAGGCAGCACGCCAGTCCGGCGCGGACGCCATTCACCCCGGCTACGGTTTCCTGGCTGAAAACGCCCAGTTCGCCGCCCGCGTGATCGAGGCCGGCATCACCTGGATCGGTCCGTCCCCGGAAGCCATTTCCGCCCTCGGCGACAAGGTCCAGGCCCGGCACATCGCCGAGAAGGTGGGCGCACCCCAGGTTCCCGGCACCGCCGACCCCGTCAAGACCGCCGACGAAATCCTGGACTTCGTGGACCAGTACGGGCTGCCCGTAGCCATCAAGGCCGCCTTCGGCGGTGGCGGACGCGGCATCAAGGTCGCCCGCAGCCGCGACGAAATCCCCGAACTTTTTGAATCCGCTGTCCGTGAAGCCACCGCTGCCTTCGGCCGCGGCGAGTGCTTCATCGAACGCTTCCTGGATGCACCCCGCCACGTTGAGACCCAGTGCCTGGCGGACGCATACGGCAACGTGGTGGTGGTTTCCACGCGAGACTGCTCGCTGCAGCGCCGCAACCAGAAGCTTGTGGAGGAAGCCCCTGCTCCGTTCCTGACCGAAGAACAGAACCGCCGGCTGTACGAGTCCTCCAAGGCCATCCTGAAAGAGGCCGGCTACCTGGGCGCCGGCACCTGTGAATTCCTGGTGGGCCAGGACGGCACCATCTCCTTCCTTGAGGTGAACACCCGCCTGCAGGTGGAGCACTGCGTCTCTGAAGAAGTCACCGGCATCGACCTGGTCCGCGAGCAGTTCCGGCTGGCCCGCGGCGAAGAACTGGGCTACGGCGATCCAGAGATCCGCGGCCACTCCTTCGAGTTCCGTATTACCGGCGAAGACCCGGGCCGGAACTTCCTGCCCGCCCCCGGCACCCTCCGGGTCCTGAAAAACCCCACCGGCCCCGGCATCCGCATTGATTCCGGCGTCGAAGAGGGCGACGTCATCAGCGGCAATTTCGATTCGATGCTGTCCAAGCTGATCGTGACAGGAGCCACCCGGCCGCAGGCCCTGCAGCGCGCCCGCCGCGCCCTCGAAGAGATGGTGGTCGAGGGCATCCCGACGGTGATCCCCTTCGATCTCGCCGTGGTTTCCGACCCCGCGTTTGCACCCGCGGAGGGCCCCTTCAGCGTCCACACCCGCTGGATCGAGACCGAGTTCGTCAACAACCTCCCGGCCTGGACCCCCGACGGCGGCGCCGGGACCGACGCTGACCCCGGGGATCGGCAGCGCGTGGTGGTTGAAGTTGGCGGGAAACGGCTTGAGGTAGTACTGCCCGCTTCCCTCGGCACGCCGGGTACCGGTACGGCAGGCGCCGCGGCGAAGTCCGGCAAATCAAAGAAGCGCTCCCGCTCAGGAGGCACGGCAGCAGCCACCGGCAACGCCCTGACTTCCCCCATGCAGGGCACCATCGTCAAGGTGGCAGTGGCGGACGGCGACGTTGTAGCCGAAGGCGACCTCGTGGTGGTCCTCGAAGCGATGAAGATGGAGCAGCCGCTGACCGCGCACCGCTCCGGAACCATCACCGGCCTGAGCGCTGCACCAGGCGAAACGGTGTCAGCCGGCGCCGTCATCGCCACCATCGAAGACCAGTAAGCGCCGGAGGCTTCCATGCTCGCACCCAGTTTCGAAGAAGAAGTCCACCGCTACCACCTCGCCGTTCCAGAAATCACCCGGGGCAACCCTGGACCCGTCAAGGACCTCTATTCCCGGCTTGACGACGTCACGCTGGCCAATCCGTTCGGCGGCATCGCCCGCGGCTGGGCGCAGGTGGAAGCCCGGCTGGACCAGGCGGCACGGCAGTTCCAGGACGGCGAGATGCTGGGATTCGATACCATCACGTCCTACACGGCACGTGACACCGCTTTCCTGGTGGAGACCGAACACTTCCGCGCGCGGCTTGATGGGGCGGCCGTCGCCGAGGAGTTCGCGCTCCGCGTGACCAGCGTCTTCCGCCGCGAGGAAGGCTACTGGAAACTCCTGCACCGCCACGCCGATCCGGCCGCCCGGCCGCAGTCCCGCCGTTCCCTGAGCCAGCCCGCCACAAGCTGACACGCTGACAGTTTCCGCCGGAGAGGGCACACTTAGCAGATGTTGCCTTTCCTGCTCCTGGCGTCACGGGCCGAAGACGCAGCGGCCGAAGACGAGTATGCCGCCTACCTGCGGTACGGCGGACTGGAACCCGCAGAGCTCGTGCGCCTCAGGCTGGAGGCCGCTCCCCTGCCTGATCTAAACCTGGACAGCTACTCGGGCGTGATCGTGGGCGGCAGCCCGTTCACGTCCAGCGACCCGCCGGAACAGAAGACTGCGACGCAACTCCGCGTGGAGCGCGAGCTGTCGGGCCTCCTGGACCAGCTGGTGGCGCGGGATTTCCCGTTTCTTGGTGCCTGCTATGGCGTTGGCACCCTCGGTACGCATCAGGGCGCCGTGATCGACAGAACTTTCGGCGAACCGCTCGGTGCCGCGGAAATCCAGCTGACCGACGCAGGCCTGAAGGATCCCTTGCTCAGCGGGTTGCCCAGGACCTTCACCGCCTATACGGGGCACAAGGAAGCGTGCACCGTCCTCCCCGCGCACGCCGTGCTGCTGGCGAGGTCCGCCGCCTGCCCGGTCCAGATGTTCCGGATTCAAAACAACCTCTACGCCACCCAGTTCCACCCCGAACTGGACACCGAAGGCCTCTGCACCCGCATCGACATCTACCGCAACGCCGGCTA
Source organism: Arthrobacter sp. K41 (assembly GCF_059089645.1). NCBI lineage: Bacteria > Bacillati > Actinomycetota > Actinomycetes > Micrococcales > Micrococcaceae > Arthrobacter > Arthrobacter sp. K41. The sequence continues at coordinate 215,703 of NZ_JBNHEW010000003.1, forward strand.
CTTTCCGCCGGAATCGGCCGGGCAACTGATGGACGACGCCCGCCGGTTTACAGTCACCGAACCCATGAACATCCTCAAGAACTTTGTGGCCCGCTACGCCTCGGCGACATAAAAATGCCCGGCTGGTCCGCAGACCAGCCGGGCATTCCGCTTAGCGATGCGGCGTCATCAGGCCACGTTGTTCTCGTAGTCCACGTCGCGGGTTTCCTTGCTGACAAACAGCGCGATCAGGGTCAGTACGGCCATGGCGGTCAGGTAGATCCCCACCAGTACCGGGCTGCCGTCTGCACGTTCCCACAGTGCCACGGCGATGAACGGAGCCACCGCTGCGCCAAGGATGCTGGAGAAGTTGTAGCTCACGGCCGACCCTGTGTAGCGGACGTTCGTGGGGAACAGTTCCGGCAGCAGCGCACCCATCGGACCGAAGGTCAGGCCCATCAGGGAGAACCCGATGATCAGCAGGGCCATGGTGCCAACGAAGCCGCCGCTGAACAGCGGAACAAAGAGCAGGCCGAAGATGAAGATTCCGCCGGTTACCGCGAGCAGCATCTTGCGGCGCCCGTACTTCTCGGCCAGCGGGCCGGAGACCAGCGTGAAAATGCCGAAGAAAACGACACCGGCAATCAGCATCCACAGGAAGTCGTTGCGCGTGTAGCCCAGGCCGGGCACAAAGGCTGCGGCGGCGGCCTCGGACATCGGCTTTCCGGCCTTTTCGGCAGCAGCCCGGGCAGCGTCCAGGCTGGCGGGGCGGGTGCCGTAGGTCAGGGTGAAGGTGGTCATCAGGTAGAAAAGCACGTAGGTGGCAAGCATGATGAACGTTCCGAGGATCAGCTGGCGCCAGCTGGTCTTGAAGACCCGGCCCAGTGGCAGCTTGGCCACCTCGTTGGACTCGAGCACCTTGGTGAAGGCCGGGGTTTCGATCAGTTTGAGCCGGACATAGAGGCCGATGATGACCATGACGGCACTGAGCAGGAACGGCACACGCCAGCCCCAGGACTGGAAGTCAGCCGGCGACAGAGCGTAGCTGAAGGCCAGGAAGATCACGTTGGCGATGATGAAGCCGATAGGGGCGCCCAACTGGGGGAAAGTACCGTAGATGGCGCGCTTGTTGGCCGGAGCGTTCTCCGTGGCCAGCAGGGCGGCGCCGCTCCATTCGCCGCCCAGGGCCAGGCCCTGGGCAAAACGCATGACAACCAGCAGGGCCGGAGCCCAGAAGCCCCAGCCCGGGACCAGTGCGGTGGGCAGGCAGCCAATCAGGAACGTGGCGATACCCATGGTAAGCAGGGATGCCACCAGGGTGCCCTTGCGGCCGAACTTGTCGCCGAAGTGGCCGAAAACAATGGAGCCCAGCGGGCGGGCGACAAACGCCACGCCGAAAACGGCGAAGGAGCTCAGCAGCTGCGTCGTTTCGTTCTGGTTGGGGAAGAACAGCTGCGGGAAAACCAGAACGGCTGCGGTGGCGTAGACGTAGAAATCGTAAAACTCAACCGTCGTGCCGATCAGGCTGGCTACGATCACGCGGCCGCGTGAGTTCACCGGCTGCGGGGATCCCGGCACCTTGGAAGTATCAATGGAGGACATAGGTAAACGCTTTCATGAGAACCGGCCGGGCCGTGCGTTATCGCCAGGCTCGGAATAGTTAGAGTTCAATATTAGTTCCCGCGGTCCAGTCAATGGACGAAAGGTCCACTATCCGGACGTGTGTCGTACGTTCCATTCTTTGGCCCGCTGCCCGCGCCTCACGCCCCTTCAGGGCCAACGATAGGCAAATGTCACAGCGCGTTAACAAACCTCGTCGGTGCGTGAAACGCGGCGTCCCTACCTTGGGAGGACAACAACCCCCAAAGGAGGTACCCCGTGACTGTTGACCGCACCGCTGATGCCGGCCCCGGGAATTCCCTGGATCTGGACGAAGCCGCAAGGCCCGGAACCGCCGCATCCGCCAGCGCACAGCCCGGCCCTACCCGCACCACAGAAGCCCCTGCCCTCGAGTTCCGCCCCGGCCGCTGGATCGCCAACTGGGACGCCGAAAACAAGGAACAGTGGGAATCCGCCGGCCGCTCCATCGCCCGCCGCAACCTCAACTGGTCCATCTTCGCCGAATTCCTCGGGTTCGTTGTATGGCAGCTCTGGTCCATCGTGGTGGTCCAGCTGCCCGGCGCCGGCTTCAACTTCTCCACCTCCGAAATCTTCTGGCTGATCTCCATGCCGAGCCTCGTAGGTGCAACCCTGCGCATCCCCTACACCTTCATGGTCCCCCGCTTCGGCGGCCGCAACTGGACCATCGTGTCCGCCCTGCTGCTGCTGATCCCCTCCATCGGCCTGGCCTTGTGCGTCTCAAACCCGGGAACTCCGTTCGGTGTCATGCTGCTGGTGGCGGCCCTCGCAGGCTTCGGCGGCGGAAACTTTGCCAGCTCCATGGCCAACATCACCTTCTTTTACCCCGCCCGGGAGAAGGGATGGGCGCTCGGCCTGAACGCCGCGGGCGGCAACATGGGTGCCGCCGTCGCACAGCTCGCCGTCCCGATTGTGATCACCCTGCTCGCCGTGGGCACGGTCAACCTGCCCATGGCAGGCTGGATGTGGGTGCCGTTCATCCTTGTAGCCGCCTTCGGCGCCTGGAAGTTCATGGACAACCTCACCAGCGCCAAGGGCGACATCGCGGGTTCAGTGGCAGCACTGAAGGAACCGCACCTGTGGATCATGGCGCTGTTGTACATCGGCACCTTTGGTTCCTTCATCGGCTTCGCGGGTGTCTTTCCCAAGCTGATCAAGGACTACTTCCCGGCCTTTTCCTCCATCGGCGTGGGTACGGTGGCACTCTCACTGGCGTTCCTCGGACCGCTGGTGGGCTCGCTGGCACGCCCGTACGGCGGACGCATGGCCGACCGCATGGGCGGTGCCCGGATGACTGTGGCTGCCTTCGCTTCGATGGCCGTCATCACCCTCACTATGGTTTGGACCCTGCCGCTGAAGAACTTCTGGCTCTTCCTGGTCCTCTTCCTGATGCTCTTCACCGCCAGCGGCTTCGGAAACGGCGCCACCTACCGCATGATCCCGGTCATCTTCGCCACCTCCAGCCGGGCGGCCCGGAACGGTGCTAGCTCGGTGGCCACCCAGCGCCTCGCGTCCTCCGCACTCGGCCTGATCTCCGCCATCGGCGCCTACGGCGGCTTTGTGATCCCGCAGGTCCTGAACGCCTCCAACAGTGCCAGCGGATCCTACACTCCGGCCTTCTACGGCTTCGTTGGGGCTTACGTCCTGATGCTGGTTGTCTGCTGGGCCTTCTACATCCGCAACGCCAACCGAAATGCGATGGGACACGTCTAACATGACCAAAAGCGCCGACACGCACTGCCCTTACTGCGCCCTGCAGTGCGCCATGACGCTCACGTCTCCAGCGGAACTGGCCCCGGCTTCCCTGCCGGGGCCAGTCCCCGTGGCTGTACTGCCCCTTCCGGAATCCCCCGCCCGGGACCTGCCCGTCCTCGAAGTGGGCGGCCGGAACTTCCCCACCAACCGCGGCGGTCTCTGCCGCAAAGGCTGGACGTCCGCCTCGCTGCTGAACCACCCCGGCCGGATCACCGAGCCCCTTCTGAAGGGGCCCGACGGCGTCCACCGGCCCATCAGCTGGGACCAGGCCCTCCAAGTCGCCGCGGACGCCGTAAAGGCATCCCGCTCCTCTTACGGGGCGGATTCAGTGGGCGTGTTCGGCGGCGGCGGCCTCACCAACGAAAAGGCCTACATGCTGGGCAAGTTCGCCCGGCTCGCCCTGGGGACCTCCCGGATCGATTACAACGGCCGGTTCTGCATGTCCTCCGCCGCCGCTGCCGGGATGCGGGCCTTTGGCGTCGACCGCGGCCTGCCGTTCCCGCTCGAGGCCCTGGACACCGCCGATACCATCCTGATGCTGGGCTCCAACGTAGCCGAAACCATGCCCCCTTTCGTGCAGCACCTGAAGGGAACACGCGACGCCGGCGGGCTGATTGTGGTGGATCCCCGCCGCTCAGCCACGGCTGCTTTCACGTCCGACGGCGGCGGCCTCCACCTCCAGCCCCTCCCCGGAACAGACCTTGCCCTCCTGCTGGGCATCTCCCACGTGGTCATCCACGAAAACCTGGTGGACTCCGCCTTCATCGAGGAACGCACCTCGGGCTACAGTGCCGTGGTCCGCAGCGTGAACTCCTTCTGGCCCGAACGGGTGCAATCCATCACCGGCGTCCCGGCCGGACTGATCCGGGAGACCGCACGCCGGCTGGCCGAGGGGGCACACCGGGGCGGCAGCTACATCCTCACCGGCCGGGGCGTAGAGCAGCACGTGGATGGCACTGACACCGCAACGGCCGCGATCAACCTCAGCCTGCTGCTGGGACTGCCGGGCTCGGCCCGCAGCGGCTACGGCACCCTCACCGGCCAGGGCAACGGCCAGGGCGGCCGGGAGCACGGGCAAAAGGCGGACCAGCTCCCCGGCTACCGCAAGATCACTGATCCCGCCGCCCGCGCCCACGTTGCCAAGGTCTGGGGCGTACCGGAAGGCCTTATCCCCGGCCCCGGTCTCCCGGCCGTTCAACTGCTGAAGTCACTGGGAAAGCCTGACGGCGTCCGTTGCCTTTTTGTCCACGCATCCAACATTGCGGTCGCCTCACCTGACGCCAACGCGGTCATCAGGGGCCTGCGCAGCCTGGACTTCCTGGTGGTCTGCGATTTCTTCATGTCCGAGACCGCCGCCGAAGCGGACCTGGTTTTGCCCGTCCTCCAATGGGCGGAGGAGGAAGGCACACTGACAAACCTCGAAGGCCGGGTGCTGCGCCGCCGCCGTGCCTTGACTCCGCCGGCCGGTGCCCGCAGTGAGCTCTGGATCATGGCACGGCTCGCTGAAGCGCTGGATGCTCCCTCCACCTACAGCGAGGACCCGGAAACGGTGTTCGAGGAGCTCCGGCTCGCTTCAGCCGGCGGGCCCGCCGACTACTCCGGCATTGACTACGCCATGCTGGACCGCGGCGAAGCCGCCTACTGGCCCTACCCGGCCGGCAGCACCGGAACGCCGCGGCTGTTCCGGGACCGGTTCGCCCAGGCCGACGGCAAAGCAGTGATGACCCCGGTGGCGCCCCGCCGCCGTCGTCCTCCCCCAGGGGACCCCTTGAGGAGCGGCACCGCCCCGGCAGCCAAACAAATGACCCTCATTACCGGCCGGCTCCTGGAACACTACCAGTCCGGCGCGCAGACCCGCCGGGTATCCGAACTGTTGGAAGCCCGGCCAGAAGCGAAGCTGCAACTGCACCCGGCGGCCGCGGCAGCTCTGGGCATCACCGAAGGCGCGTTCGTCTCGGTGGCCAATGAGCGCGGCGAAGTGCTGTGCCGGGCTGAATTGAGCACCGCCATCAGAACGGACACCGTGTTCCTGCCCTTCCACTTCCCCGAACTTGAGAGCGCCAACCAGCTGACGGAGGCTGCCACGGACCCCATCTCCGGGATGCCCGAGTTCAAGTTCAACAAGGTCTGGGTGCGGCCGGCTGCCCAACCGGTTCCAACCAGCGTGCTTCAAACGACGGAGGCCTCATGAGCGAGCAAGTAGTCATAGTGGGATTCGGGCCGGTGGCGGCCCGGCTGGTCGATGAGCTCCTGCCCGCTGTCCGCAGCGGCCACCTGGGCCTCACCGTGGTGGGAGCGGAGGCGGAAGCGGCGTACAACCGCGTGCTGGTCGCCGACCTCGGCGTCGGGCGGACCACTGCCGCTGCCCTGGCACTTTCCGATCCCGGCGCCCTCGCTGCAGCGGGCGTCGACGTCCGCCTTGGCGTCCGCGTCCGCCGCGTGGACCGGGCGCGCCAGCAGGTCCTCCTGACCGACGGCGGGGTGGCCCACTACGACCGCCTGGTCTTCGCCACCGGCTCCCGTCCGGTCATCCCCAACCTGACCGGCATCAACCCGGACCCCACGTCACCTGTCCTTCCGGCCGGAGTCACGGCCCTCCGCGATCTTCGTGACGCGGAAATGCTGCGCCAGGCGGTGGACGGCGGCAAACGGGTGGTGGTGCTGGGCGGCGGCGTCCTGGGGCTTGAGACTGCCCTGGCCGCGGCGGAAGAAGGAGCCACCGTCACCGTGGTCCACAACGGCCCCTACCCGCTGGGCCGCAATATCGACCGCGGCGGGGGCGCCGTGCTGGCTGCCGGCCTTCGGCGCTGCGGCGTGCGGATGGCCGGCAATGCCCGCTCCACCGCTGTGGAGCACAACGCGCCCGACGGCGGGTTCTCGGCCCTGCTGCTGGACGACGGGTCAGCGATCGACGGCGACCTCCTGGTCCTCTCGTGCGGCGTCCGTCCCCGCACGGAACTGGCAGAAGGCTGTGGGCTCTCCACCTCCGCCGGGATCCTGGTGGACCACCGGCTCCGGGCGCACCACGAGCCCCACATTTTTGCCATTGGCGATTGTGCCGAAGTCCGTTGCCCTGACCCCGCCTGTGCATCGTGCCGGAACGCCAAAGGCCCGTCCGGGCTTGTCGGACCAGGATGGCGGCAGGCCGAGTGGCTTGCTGAATATTTGACTTTGCTCGCCTCTGCCACTCCGGGAGAAGCGGAACTGCTGCCGGAACTGCCCGCCGAGCAGGCCGGAGTCGTTGTCCTCAAGGCCCGGGGCATGAACATGGCGGTGGCCGGCGAGAACGCTGCTGAGCCCTGGGACGAGGAAGTCCTTACCGCCGGTGCAGTCGGCGGCAGGCCGCGCCTGCAGATCGCCCAGTGGGCCGACCCCGAACACGGCCGCTACGTGAAAATGACCACCCGCGGTGGCGTGCTTGAGGGCCTGGTGGCGGTAGGTATGCCGCGCACCGCAGCCGAACTGGTGGGGCTGTTCGAGCGCGGCGCGGAACTGCCCGCCGACAGGTCCCTGCTGCTCCGCCTGGACGGGCCGGACCAATTACCGGGCACGGCCGCCGACCCGCAGGGAACCGTCTGCCGGTGCGCGGGTATTAGCGGAGCCGCCATTGCCGGCGCCGTGGAGGATGGCTGCTCAACCGTGGCTCAAGTATCCAAGGCAACCCGGGCCGGCACCGGCTGCGGCGGCTGCCATGAGGACATCAAGGGAGTCATCGAAAAACACTTCTCCCCGGCCGCCCCCTAAACCCTAGCCCTGCTCTTTGGGGATCAGGATCCAAAGCGCGATGTAGACCAGTTCGCCGATCCCCACCAGGCCGAAAATTACGAAGCCCAGCCGGACCAGGAATTTCGAAAGCCCGAACCGGGCTGCCAGGGCGGCGCAGACGCCGCCGATGACCTTGCCGCTGCGGGGACGGACCAGGGCTGCTGACACGGCCTGTTCCCTAACCTTCCTTGCCGGTGCCGGTGGAGCCGAAGTCCCCGTTGGCCACCGCCTCCGCGTACTGGGTGAGGTCCGGCCCCGGCTGGAAATCCACGAACTGGTCCTTCAGCTTTTCAAACAGGAACTTGTACACCTCGTCCTTGTCCGCGCTGGACAACGTGGAGGCTGCCTCCCGGACCGCTTCCTGCAGGGCCTTGTCAGCGTCGAGCAGGATCTTCTCCCGGGCCTGCTCATTCCATGTGACGTCCTTCAGTTCCACGAACTTCTCCTTGCGTCGTTGGCTGATGCAGGGACGGCCGGGAAATTCCCGGCCGGTCCTTGAAGGAGTCTATGCAGGTCACGCCGGAGGGGTCCAGACTCCCGCGTGAGGTACCTACAGGTGCACGTGGAGCCGGCGCGCCGCCTCGGAGATGGATCCGGTCAATGACGGGTACACCGTGAAGGTGCTGGCGACGTCGTCCACGTGCAGTTTCTGCTTCACCGCGATGGAGATGGGAAAGATCAGTTCGGAGGCGTTGGGCCCCACCACCACGCCGCCGATCACCGTTCCCGAGCCCTTCCGGGCGAAGATCTTCACGAAGCCGTCCTTGTGGTTGCGCATCTTGGCGCGGGCGTTGCTGCGCAGCGAAAGCTTGACGACGTCGCCCTGGTACTTGCCGGAGTCGATCTCTGCCTCGGAGACGCCCACGTTGGCGATTTCGGGCGAGGTGAAAATATTGGACGCCACCTGGTGCAGCTTGAGCGGGGTGACGCTGTCGCCCATGAAGTGGGCCACGGCGATGCGGCCCTGCATGGCCGCCACCGAGGCAAGCGGCAGCACCCCGGTGCAGTCGCCGGCGGCGTAGATGTTTGGGGCCGTGGTGCGGGAGACGCCGTCCACTTTGATGTGGCCGCTTTCGCTGACCGCTACGCCGGCTTCTTCCAAACCGATGCCTGCGGTATTGGGAATGGAGCCTAGGCAGAGGAGGCAGTGGCTGCCCGTGACCTTGGAGCCGTCACTGAGGGTCACCACCACGCCGTCGTCGGTGCGTTCCACGGTCTCGGCACGGGAGCGGGACAAGACCCGGACGCCGCGGCGCTCGAAGACTTCCTCAAGCACCACTGCTGCGTCCACGTCTGACCCCGGAAGAACCCGGTCACGGCTGGAAATCAGTGTCACCTTGGAACCCAGGCCGTTGTAGGCGGAGGCAAACTCGGCCCCGGTCACACCCGAACCGACCACAATCAGGTCTTCGGGCAGTTCGTCGAGATCGTAAATCTGTGTCCAGTTCAGGATCCGCTCGCCGTCCGGCCGTGCCGTGGGCAGCTCGCGCGGATGGGCGCCCAACGCGAGCAGGATGGTGTCCGCCTCGACGGTTTCCGTTCCTTCAGCCGTGAGGACCTCGATGGTGTGGTCGTCCACGAGCCGGCCCGATCCGCTCAGGATGCGGACGCCCAGGTTGCTCAGGCCGTCATGAATGTCCTTGGACTGGCTGCGCGCAAGGTTCAGGAGGCGGTGGTTAATGTGCTTGAGGTCCGCCCGCATCACCGGCACGAAGTCGCCGCCGCCGACGTCGAACTTCACACCCAGCTCCCCTGCCTCGGCGACGCGCGTCATCAGGTCCGCCGTGGCGATCAGCGTCTTGGAAGGGACAACGTCAGTCAGCACGGCCGAACCGCCCAGCCCGGACCGCTCAATGATTGTGACCTGCGCCCCGAGCGAGGCGGCCACCATGGCAGCTTCATATCCGCCGGGACCACCTCCAAGGATTGCGATCCGGGGTGAGCTGAAATCTGGATGCGTAGTCACAATCACTCATTGTCCTGCATCCTCCCCTGACGTCCAAAGAAAACGGTCTCTGAGGAAACCGGCGGCGGGGTGGGCGCAGGCGGAACGGCAGGATAGCTTGTACCAGTGAGTACAACAGACTTCCTGAAGACCAATCCCTTCGCTGCCGCCAGCGCCGCCGCCGAGTACATCGCCGAGGAGACCGGGGTGGACAGCCACGACATCGCCCTGGTGCTTGGCTCGGGCTGGGGTGAGGCAGCCGACCTCATCGGTGAAACCACCGCCACCCTTTCAGCAGAGGAAGTGCCCGGCTTCCACGCCCCTGCAGTGGTTGGGCACGTGGGCACCATCCGCTCGGTGCTTACCAAGGAGGGCAAGCGTGCGCTGGTCCTGGGCGCCCGGACCCATTACTACGAAGGCAAGGGCGTCCGCGCAGTAGTCCATGGCATCAGGACTGCAGCGGCAGCAGGCTGCAGCACCCTGGTCCTCACCAACGGCTGCGGCGGGCTCAACGAAAACTGGTCCCCCGGCACGCCGGTGTTGATCAGCGATCACATCAACCTCACCGCGGCCTCCCCATTGGAAGGTGCCACATTCGTTGACCTGACAGATCTTTACTCTGCGCGGATCCGGGGGCTCGCCCGGAAAGTCGACGCATCCCTGGACGAAGGCGTCTACGCCCAGTTCCCCGGCCCGCACTACGAAACGCCTGCGGAAGTGCAGTACGCCAAACGGATCGGCGCCGACCTGGTGGGGATGTCCACCGCCCTTGAAGCCATCGCCGGGCGCCACGCCGGAATGGAAGTATTCGGCATCTCACTGGTGACCAATCTTGCCGCCGGCATTAGCCCCCAGCCGCTTAGCCACGAGGAAGTTCTTGAGTCAGGACAGGCCGCCGGCCCGCGGATTTCCAAACTGCTCGCCGGAATCATCGCCAAGCTTTAGGCCCGTGGAGGCCCCCACCGGGCGGGGGATTTCCACCGTCTACGCGGCGGGCAGCAGGGGTTCGGGGCCCAATGACGATAGCGTTAGGGCCATGACGTCTTCCGATGCCGATTCCCGCCTGCTCAACGAGGCCCGCGAATGGGCCGCCCAAGACCCGGACCCCAAGACTTCAGCTTCACTCCTGGAACTCGTCCGGCTTGTCGAAGAGGGCGCACCGGCCGCCCGGCAGGAACTCGAGGACAGCTTCCGCGGGACACTGCAGTTCGGCACGGCAGGTTTGCGGGCGGCCCTGGGTCCCGGACCCAACCGGATGAACCGGGCGGTGGTCCGCCGGGCCGCCGCGGGTCTGTCGGACTTCCTGCTCCAAGCCGTGGGCAGGACATCTCCGGGAACCCGGCCGCGCGCCGTCGTCGGTTATGACGCCCGGTACAACTCGGACATCTTCGCGGAAGAAACCGCCGCTATCTTCACCGCAGCCGGGATAGAAACCTTCCTGATGCCGGCCGCGCTGCCCACTCCCCTGCTGGCTTACGCCGTGCGGGCACTGGAATGCGACGGCGGCGTTATGGTCACCGCCAGCCACAACCCGCCCCAGGACAACGGCTACAAGGTCTACCTGGGCCGCCACGCCGTCCCGGAAAGCGGCAACGGCGCCCAGATCGTCGCTCCCTACGACGCCGAGATCGCGGCCTGCATCGACGCCGTGGGGCCACTGGAGTCCGTGGTTCTTGCCCCCGGCGGATGGACGGTACTCGACGGCTCCCTGGCTGCGGGGTACGAGCAGGCCACGGCCGCGCTGGCCCTGCCCGGGCGCTTCCCGGCACGGGACCTGCGCATTGTACTCACCCCGATGCACGGCGTCGGCGGCGAAACGGCGCAGGCTGTGCTGAAGGCCGCCGGCTTTACCGACGTGACCCTGGTGGCCGAACAGGCAGAACCGGACCCGGACTTTCCCACCGTGAGCTTCCCGAACCCTGAGGAGCCCGGGGCACTGGACCTGGCCCTTGAAACGGCTGAACGGCTGAACGCTGACATCGTCATCGCCAATGATCCCGATGCCGACAGGGCGGCAGTTGCGGCCAAGGATCCGGATACCGGCGCCTGGCGCATGCTGCGTGGAGACGAAGTCGGTGCCTTGCTGGGCGCCCACATCGCAGCGCGGCTGGCGGCAGCTGACGGGAACGACTCCGAAACCGGCCGGCAAGGTGTCTTCGCGAACTCAATCGTGTCCTCGCGGCTCCTGGCCCGGATCGCAACGGCCGCAGGCTACGCGCATGAGGAGACGCTTACCGGGTTCAAGTGGATTTCCCGCGTGCCGGGCCTGCTGTACGGCTACGAGGAAGCCCTGGGCTACTGTGTGGCACCTGACGTGGTCAAGGACAAGGACGGAATTTCCGCAGCAGTGCTGATTGCCGAACTCGCTGCCGCCGCGAAGGCTGACGGTAGAACGGTTTTCGACACCCTGGACGAGCTGTACCTCCATCACGGCCTGCACGCGAGCGACCAGCTCAGCATCCGCGTGGCGGACCTCGGCCTCCTGGACGCCATGATGAACCGCCTCCGGGTCACTCCGCCGGAATCCTTCGGATCATCCGCGGTGGAGGTCTTCACCGATTTGGCCGAGGGCAGCGAACATCTCCCTCCCACCGACGGGCTCGTCTACCTCACACGGGACCTCACCCGCGTCATCATCCGGCCCAGCGGCACCGAGCCCAAGCTCAAGTGCTACCTCGAAGTCATCCAGCATGTAGGCACCGCAGCCGAACTGCCGGAGGCCCGGCAGGCCGCCCGGGCGGCGCTGGACGAGGTACTGCAGGACGTCAGCGAGGCGCTGGGGCTTTAGGGCCGGGCCATGCGGCTGAAAGGCTTAGAGTTCGACTTCGACGAAACCGTCACAGATGCGGGTGCTAAACGTTGCCAGGCCCAGGCCCGGGGTGCTGAAGCACTCGCCCGTCTCCAGGTCGTAGACCTCTTTGTGCAGCGGTGAAGCGATGGTGGGACGGGTGCCCCTTGATCCCAGGATCCCCCGTGCCATAACGTGCGCTCCGGTGGCCGGGTCCTCATGGGCCACTGCGAAAACTTCGCCGGGTCCGGCGCGGAAGAGGGCAATCTGGCGTCCCGCGACGAGGGCTGCTTCACCCCAGGCAGGTTCCAGGTCATCCACCGGGCAGACGCGGTGCCAGCCGGCGGCAGCGCCCGTCACGGGTCCGTCGATGCCGGCCGCGAGTGCCCCAAGTTCCAGTGTTGCCGTCATATCGGCTTCTCTCCTCTGCTGAGCTTCCTGCGTCTGGCCGCCTCTGCAGCCGCGTTCCATGCTAGGCCGAAGGTGTTTCAAAGGGGTGCAGAGAATGTGTCCGGCGCGTAAAAGACACCTCACGCCGCCGGAAACCCGTTCGTGATGCAGAAGTTAAGTTGGCGAAACAATCGGGAAACTGAAGCGAAACTGCGGCTCCCTAGTCTGGACGGACAGCTCGACACCGGAAGGCCGCAGAAAACCGTCTGCCGCCCATGCGAAAGGCCCACAGTGACCGAACAGACTTCCAGCACAGAGACTCCGCGCCGCATCGTCGTCGCCGGCGGCGGCCCTGCGGCCCACCGTTTCGTGGACGCCATGCATGCCCGCGGGCTCGACGGCTGGCATGTCACGGTCCTCACCGAGGAAACCCACCTGCCCTACGACCGTGTGGCCCTGTCCAAGGCCCTCACCCAAATGGACTACGACCTCACCCTGGGTGAGGCGTCCATGTGGAACCACGAGGCACTGTCGCTGAAGACCGGCGAGCGCGTGGTCAAGATCAATTCCGAAGCCAGGACAGTGGAAACCGCGGCCGGCAGCGTCTTCGAATACGACGAGCTGGTGGTTGCCACGGGTTCCAATGCCGCCCGCCTGCCGATTCCCGGCGCCGAACACACACACGTATACCGCACGCTCGAAGACGTCTGGGCCATCAACAAGGCCATTGCCGGTCTCACCGCAAAGCTGGGCCGCAAGGTTAACGCCGTCACGATCGGCGGCGGCCTCCTCGGGCTCGAATCAGCCGCCGGCACCGAGCAGCTGGGCGCCAACCCGATCGTTATCGACGGATCACAGTGGCTGATGGCCACACAGCTGGACGAAGGCGCCGGCCAGGCCATGGGTCGGCTCATCAAATCCAAGGGCTTCGAAGTCCACGGCGGGGTCTTCCCCTCGGAAGTACTGTCCGACGACGACGGCCAGGTCACCGGCGTGCTCATGGCTGACGGCCGCACCATCGGTGCCGACCTCGTGATCGTCGCCATCGGCGTCCGGCCGCGCGACGAACTCTTCCGCGCCGCAGAAGGGGAAGAGCAGCTGTTCTCCCTGGGCCAACGCGGCGGCGTGGTCATCAATGAATACTGCGCCACCGAGGTGGACGGCATCTGGGCCATCGGCGAAGTGGCGAACTACGGCGGGATGTGCCTGGGCCTGGTTGCGCCCGCCAACACCATGGCAGAGATCGTGGCCGACCGCCTGCATGGCGGGAATGCCACCTTCCCGGGTTTCGACACCGCGACCAAGCTGAAGCTCTCCGGCGTCGATGTGGCCAGCTTCGGCGATGCGTTCGCGAAGACCGAGCACGCACTCGAGATTGTGTACGCCGATCCCGCCCGCGGCGTCTACCAGAAGATTGTCACCACTGATGATGCCAAGACCCTCCTGGGCGGCATCTTCGTTGGCGACGCGTCCCCGTACATGAGCCTGCGGCCGCTCCTGGGCCGCGAACTTCCCGCCGAGCCCGGCGCGTTCCTCTCCGCGGCCGGCGGGGGCGAAGCTCCGGAAACCGAACTGCCGGACGACGCCACCCTCTGCTCGTGCAACAACGTCACCGCCGGCAGCATCCGCGACGCCATCAACGGCTGCGGCGCCTGTGAAGGCAACGCTCCCGTCCAGGAACTGGGTGAACTGAAGGGCTGTACCCGCGCCGGCACCCAGTGCGGTTCCTGCGTGCCCATGCTGAAGAAGCTGCTCGAGACCGAACTGACCAAGTCCGGCGTCGAGGTTTCCAAGGCCCTCTGCGAGCACATTGACCTGTCCCGCCAGGAACTGTTCGACGCCATCCGCGTCCTCGGGCTGACCTCTTTCGAGGAAATCATGGCCAAGTACGGCACCGGCTCCGGCTGCGACATCTGCAAGCCCACCATCGCCAACATCCTGGCCAGCCAGAACAGCGCCTACGTCCTGGACGCCGGCCGCGGCACCCTGCAGGACACCAACGACCGCGCCCTGGCCAATATGCAAAAGGACGGAACCTACTCGGTGGTGCCGCGCATCGCAGGTGGTGAAATCACGCCGAAAAAACTGGGCGTCATCGCAGCAGTGGCCGAAAAGTACAACCTTTACACCAAGATCACCGGCGGCCAGCGGATCGACATGTTCGGGGCACGGCTTGAGCAGCTCCCGGAAATCTGGAAGGAACTCGTGGACGCCGGTTTCGAGTCCGGCCAGGCCTACGGCAAGAGCCTGCGCACGGTGAAGTCCTGCGTCGGGTCCACCTGGTGCCGCTTTGGTGTCCAGGACTCGGTGGCCATGGCCATCCAGCTGGAGCTGCGGTACCGCGGCCTCCGGAGCCCGCACAAGCTGAAGATGGGTGTCTCCGGCTGCGCCCGGGAATGCGCCGAAGCCCGCGGCAAGGACGTGGGCGTGATCGCCACCGCTGACGGCTGGAACCTGTACGTTGGCGGCAACGGCGGCGCCACCCCGGCCCACGCCCAGCTGCTGGCCAAGGACCTCGACGACGAAACGCTGATCAAGTACATCGACCGCTACTTCATGTACTACATCCGCACCGCGGACCGCCTCCAGCGCACAGCCCGCTGGCAGGAAGAGCTCGACGGCGGCATCAAGCACGTTGAGGACGTGGTGGTCAAGGACACCCTGGGCATCGCCGAGGACCTCGAGGCTGCCATGGCCAAACACGTGGACACCTACGTCGACGAGTGGGCCGATACCCTCAAGGATCCCGAGCGCCTGCGCCGGTTCCGCTCCTTCGTCAACGCCCCCGACCAGAAGGACGACTCCATCACCTTCGTCCCCGACGAGCGTGGCCAGATGCGTCCCGCCACCCGGGAAGAAAAGGGCAAAGTCCTCCTCGGAGCGTCGATCGCGGTCCGTCCCGGCACACCGGAACCCATCAGGAACGAGGCATAACCATGCAGCTCAGCATCGATCTCACCGGCCGGAAAGTCCTGGTCACAGGCTCGGACCACGCCGCCCGCCAGGCGGTCCGCCGCTACGAAGCCGCCGGTGCGGTCGTCTCCCGCCTCAGCACCCCCCGCGGTGCCGGCCACGACGGCCCGCTGCCCGAGCACCCCTTCCTTGTTGCCGCCGTCGACGACGGCCAGCCGGGCTGGGAGTCCCTGCTGGACCGCTGCCGTGCCGTTGGAATTCCCGTGGCCACCGAGCCTGCGGCCGGGCCGGCCGGCCACGTCACCCTTGTGGGCGGCGGCCCCGGAACAACAGAGCTGCTCACGGTCGGTGCCGTCAAGGCCCTCCGTGATGCCGACGTCGTTTTTTATGACCGGCTGGCCCCCTGTCAGGACCTGCCCCACCTGACCTCGGCCGAACTGGTGGATGTGGGCAAGAAGCCCGGCCACCATAAGGTCAGCCAGGGCGACATTGAAAAGCTCATGGTGGAAAGCGCCCTCGCCGGCAACAATGTGGTCCGGCTCAAGGGCGGTGATCCGTACGTGTTTGGCCGCGGTGGTGAAGAAGTGGCCTCCTGCGTTGCAGCCGGCGTTCCCGTACATGTCATTTCCGGCGTCACCAGCGCCATCTCCGTTCCGGCGGCAGCCGGGATCCCGGTCACCCACCGGGAAGTCAGCCACATGTTCACCGTGGTCTCCGGCCACGCCCCGCTGACCGACAAGGAGCACCACCACCTTGCCGGCCTGGGCGGAACCATTGTTGTCCTGATGGGCATCGGCACCCTCCACCAACTGGCCGCCGGACTGCGGCGGGCCGGGATGCGCCCTGACATGCCCATGGCCGTTGTTGAGCGCGGCTACCGGCCCGGGCAGCGAACCACCATTGCGGACCTCGGCACCATCACCGGGGCGGCTGCGGGCTGCAGCAACCCGGCGGTACTCGTCATCGGCGAGGTTGTTCGCGTGGCGGAAGCCAACCGCGGGCACGCTGAGGCCGCCGCCGACCTCGACAGGCTGGCGGCCTCGCTGCTGGGCTCGTGAAAGGATTGACCTCCATGACTGCACTTGCACCGGCTGATGTTCCGCGGGTTGAAGAAGCGCCCGACGCCGCCGAGGCCCCGCTGGAGGGTTTCCGCATCGGTGTTACCTCGCACCGGCGTTCCCAGGACCTGATCGAGGCCCTGGAACGCCGTGGAGCGGAAGTGCTGCATGCGCCCGCCCTGAAAATTGCCCCCGTGCAGGAGGATATGCGCCTCATCGAGGACACCCGTGCCATCATCGCGGCCAAACCTGACCTCTGCATCGCCACCACTGCCTACGGGATGCGCCGCTGGTGCGAGGCCGCGGACTCCTTCGGCATCGGCGATGAACTGCTGGAGACCCTCGGCGCCTGCCGGATGTTCGTCCGGGGGCCCAAAGCCCGCGGCGCCGTGCGCGCGGCCGGACTTGCCGACGTCGGAATCAGCAGCGACGAAACCACCGCCACCCTGGTGGACATGCTGCTCGCCGAGGGTGTCCGGGGCACGACCGTTGCCGTGCAGCTGCACGGATATACCGATGTGCGGCAGCTGGAGCGCCTGCGCATGTCCGGCGCCACAGTCCTGACCGTGACGCCGTACCGCTGGGTGAAACCTGACGGGGCGGACCGGCTTCCCCGCCTCATCGAGGCCGCGTGCAGCGGAAACCTGGACGTCCTGACGTTCACCAGCGCGCCCGCCGTCGACGCCATGTGGAGCACCGCCCACGAGATGGGCGTTTACAAACAGCTGATCGAAAGCCTGAAGACCAACGTCACCACCGCGGTGGTGGGCCCGGTCACGGCGCAGCCCCTGCTCGACGCCGGCGTGACGCCCCTGGTCCCGGAACGGTTCCGGATGGGTGCGCTCATCAGGCTGGTGTGTGAGCACCTCGCCCTGAACCACGTCCGGCGCCTGGACACCAGGTCCGGGAACATCGAACTCCGGGGACGCAGCCTGCGCATCGACGGCCAGGCCGTGGAACTGGCCCCGGCTCCGCTGCTGCTCCTGCGCGCCCTGCTGGGTGCCGGCGGCGCCGTGCTGTCGCGCGAATCGCTGTCGGAACTGCTGGAACTGCGCGGATCGGTGCACGCACTGGACATGACGGTCAGCCGCCTGCGGTCCTCGCTGCCCGACGGCCGCCTGGTGGAGACAGTGGTGAAACGGGGCTACCGCATCCGCGTCTAGCCGCAGGGGTGCCGGATGTGTCTACTGGCGGAGGAATGAGAGCCACATCACCGGTTCTGTTACCGGCCGGTAAATACTGGCGAACACGGGCACCATAAACGGCAACTGCGGAGAAACACTCCGGAAAAAGCGCGGGCCTACGCTGGGTTCCATCATGAAGTTCCGGCCGGATCCCCCGGCCGCCAGCGAAAGGGCCAGCACATGTCCGCTCCGGCACCCTCCACCTCCACCGTTTCCGCCACCCGCATTGTCATCGCGGGCGCGGGCCCTGCCGCCCAGGCCCTGGTCAGCCAGCTCCACCGGGCCCGGTTCGCCGGCACCATCACCGTACTGAGCAACCGGGACGACGCCCCGGAGGAGTTGCTGGAACTGGCGCTGCTCCCCCAGGTCTCCGTCCGCTTCGGGCAGCCGGCAAGCCACATCGATGCGGAGAACCGGACGGTTGCGACGGCAGACGGCATGGAATTCAGCTATGACCAGCTGGTCATAGCCACCGGATCCGCACCGGTGGCCAGCCCGGTGGAAGGCGCCGGCCGCTGCCTGAGCTACTCCACCATTGACGACGCCGCCCGCGTCGGAGAGGCCGTCAGCGAAGTCACGAGGGAACTGGGCAGGCGTCCATTGGGGATCCTGGTGGGTACCGGCGCCGCGGCGGGCCAGGCGGAAGCAGTGCTCCGGGCAAGGGGCGTACGCCCCATCCGCACCACCGCCAGGCCTGCCGCCGTCATGCCCGCTGGATCAGCGTCAAGCTTCGCCGCTTCCGGTGTGATCTTCGAGGACGGCAGCAGCATGTACGGCGACCTGGTGGTCCTTGCCGAGGAACGGGTGTCCCGGGACGGCCTCGCCGCCAGTGCCGGCCTTCGGACGGAGGCCGGCGGCGGGATTGTCATCACCGGGGACTTCCGGACGTCGGTCCCGGGCATCTGGGCCATCGGTGACGCCGCTGCGTACGACGGCGTCCGGCTGGGTCTGCTCGTTGCCGCTGCTTCCGCAGCCGGCGCGTGCGCGACGCAGCTCCTGACGGCTTCTGCTCCTGCTGCCTTGCCGGCGGCTGCCTGACCGCCGCCTGCACCCGCCGGCTGCCCGATGCCGGCAACAGCGGCTGTGGCAAGATGGTTCCCGAAGCGAGCCACGGGCGCCACAGCGCCCGGTCACACGGGCCTTGGAGAGGACCATCATGAGCAACGAAGCCACCCCTTCCGTTCAAACTGCTGTCGCCGGATCCGGCAACATCGCATCCTTCATCGACCACACCCTGCTGAAGCCGGAGGCGGGAGAAGCTGACGTTCTCAAGGTCTGCGCCGAAGCCGTGGAATACCATTTCAAGTCAGTGTGCGTTAACCCGATCTGGGTGAAGACCGTGAAGAAGGCCCTCAAGGGTTCGGGTGTCCTGACCTGCTCCGTGGTGGGCTTCCCCCTGGGTGCCACCCCCACCGACGTCAAGGCTTTCGAAGCCCGTGGCGCAGTGCTGGACGGCGCGGACGAGGTGGACATGGTGATCAACATCGCCGCTGGCCGGGCCGGAGACAAGGGGGCGCTGGTTGAGGACATCTCCGCGGTGGCGGAGGCCGTCCATGCCGGCGGGGCCATCCTGAAGGTCATCATCGAAACTGCCCTGCTTGATGACGGCGGGAAAGTTCTGGCCTGTGAAGCCGCCGTGGAGGCCGGCGCCGATTTTGTGAAGACCTCAACGGGCTTCAATGGAGGCGGCGCCACCGCCGGGGATATCGCCCTCATGCGGAAGACGGTAGGCCCGGACCTCGGTGTGAAGGCTTCGGGCGGGGTGCGTTCCCTCGAAGACGCGCAGGCTATGATTGCTGCAGGTGCAACACGTATTGGTGCCAGCTCCGGCATTGCCATCGTCAAGGGCGAACAGGGTTCATCGTCCTACTGACGGCGGGCCGGGCCGCCACAGATTGAGGCCCGCGGGCCAAGGAGGAACGAATGTCCAGCAGTATCACGGCTTCCAACCAGGGCTCAGAGTCCCGCCAGGGCGGCGCTCTGCAGACCCCCCAGAACGAGAACAAGCTCGGCACGAGCATCGTCCTGTTCGTGGTGTGCATGGCACTGTTCTTCGGCGCCATCTACTCGCTGTCCTTCCTCACCCTGGACAACGCCTGGCCCATGGCCGCATGCGTGGGTCTGTTCGCCCTGGCGTACTGGATCCCGCAGACCATCCTCGGCCGCTCGGACTCCGCCGGCGAGCACTGACCTTAGGCAAGTACCGCGCAGAAACCCCCGGGACGCGTCCCGGGGGTTTCTGCGCGTTTAAAGCCAGAGTTTGATCCAGGCTCCGGCTGCCGCCGCAACCCTGGCCCATTGGCCCTGCGCGATGGACCAGCCGGCCACGCACAGCCCCACCATCGCATAGGCGCTCACAGGGATCAGCAGCAGCCACTCACGCTTCGACCCGGCACGGCCCAGCAGCGGCAGGGACAGGGCGCCGTTGGGCCGCCAGACCTGGCGCAGCAGCGGCACCTTGCGCATAAGTTTGGGCGGCCGGATGACGACAGGCCACAGCAGTGGCACGCCTCCCGTGGTGATCAGGTCGCCCACGATGTGCACCACCACCCCGGTCAGCATCGAAACCGGAAGCCAGGTCCACTGCTCCGGCGCGTACCAGGTGACCAGCCCGGCCATGGTGAGCGCGAAAATCCAGTTGCTGATGAAGCCGGACTTGGGGAACAGCTTGAGTGCTTTGGCCGCGATGTTGATCATGAACATGCACAGCAGCCCCGCGCCCACGGACAGCAGCCCCCAGTCCGTCTGCACCTGGACCTGGCCTGCCAGGGTGGCCAGCAGCACAAAGAAAGCCGCGCCCAGAACTGAGTGCGTGCCCTGCCGGTGCCCGCCGCTGGCGTTCTCGATTCCCACGGCAATCACATTGGACAGCGGCGGCAGGGAGTTCGCTACCGTGCTGTGCCGGTGGTCCCAGTCGCACACCAGGGCGGTGCCCGCCGTTGCCATTCCGCCGATCAGGATGCCGGTGGCGTCCAGCGGATACCAGCCCAGCGTGTACGGCCCCGTTGAGGCAATAGCTACCCACGCCGCGGCTCCCGACGCGGCGTGGTGTCCTCCCATCAACTGCTAACCGCTGACTGCCGGAGCAGCGAGTGGCTGGTCCGAGAAGATGTTCCGGATGACGCCGTTGGCCCATTCCAGGATTTCCGCGTCCTGCAGGTCCCGGCCGCCGATCTTTGCGGTCTTCGGCTTGGGGATCAGCACGGCATCCAGGGCAGGCTTGGACTGGGATCCGGGGTACATCCGGTTCAGGCGCATGACCTTGGACTCCGGCAGCGTGGCTGGAGAGAATTTGATGAAGTTGCCCTGCAGCGCCACATCGGACAGGCCCGCTTCCCGGGCACCCACCCGGAACCGCGCGACGGCCACCAGGTTCTGCGCCGGGAGCGGAGGTTCGCCGTACCTGTCCACAAGCTCAGCCAGGACTTCGTCGATGGCTTCGTTGGTGAGCGCGGAGGCCAGCTTGCGGTAAGCCTCCAGGCGCAGCCGCTCCCCCGGCACGTAGTCGTGCGGCAGGTGCGCGTTGACCGGCAGTTCGATCTTCATCTCCGCGGCCTTTTCCTCGGCCTCGCCGCGGAAGTCTGCTACCGCCTCGCCCACCAGCCGGATGTAGAGGTCGAAGCCCACGCCCTGGATATGGCCTGACTGTTCGCCGCCGAGCAGGTTGCCGGCGCCGCGGATCTCCAGGTCCTTCATGGCCAGCTGCATGCCGGCGCCGAGTTCGTTGTGCGTGGCCACCGCCTTCAGCCGCTCCAGCGCCACTTCACCCAACGGCTTTTCAGAAGGATAAAGGAAGTAGGCGTAGGCGCGTTCGCGGCCGCGGCCCACACGGCCGCGGAGCTGGTGAAGCTGGGACAGGCCGTACTTGTCCGCCCCGTCCACAATCAGGGTGTTGGCATTGGAAATGTCCAGGCCGGTTTCGATGATGGTGGTGCACACCAGCACATCAAAGCGGCGCTCCCAGAAGTCCACGATGATCTGCTCCAGTCGGCTTTCGGACATCTTGCCGTGCGCCACCTCCACCCGGGCCTCCGGAACCAGTTCGCGGATCTTCGCCGCGGTCCGTTCGATGGTGGACACGCGGTTGTGGACCAGGAACACCTGCCCTTCGCGCATCAGTTCACGCCGGATGGCGGCGGACGTCTGCTTGTCCGTATAGGGACCCACGTAGGTCAGCACCGGGTGCCGCTCCTCCGGGGGCGTGGCCAGTGTGGACGTCTCGCGGATACCCGTCAGGGACATCTCAAGGGTGCGCGGAATGGGCGTGGCGCTCATCGCAAGCACGTCCACGTTGGTGCGCATCTTCTTGAGGGCTTCCTTATGCTCCACCCCGAACCGCTGTTCCTCGTCCACGATCACCAGGCCCAGGTCCTTGAACTCGAAGTCCTTGGACAACAGCCGGTGGGTTCCGATGACCACGTCAACGGCACCGTTCTTGACGCCCTCCGCCGTCTCCTTCGCTTCCTTGGCTGCCTGGAAGCGGGACAGGGGCTTGACGCGGAGGGGGAAGCCGGAAAAGCGTTCGGTGAAGGTTTCGTAGTGCTGCTGGGCCAGCAGGGTGGTGGGCACCAGCACCGCCACCTGTTTGCCGTCCTGCACCGCCTTGAAGGCCGCGCGCACGGCGATCTCCGTCTTGCCGTAACCCACATCGCCGGAGACCAGCCGGTCCATGGGTATCTCGCGCTCCATGTCCGCCTTGACCTCGTTGATGGTGGTCAGCTGGTCCGGGGTCTCCACGTACGGGAAGGCTTCCTCGAGTTCACGCTGCCAGGGGGTGTCCGGCCCGAAGGCGTGTCCGCGCGAGGCCATGCGGGCCGAGTACAGCCGGATCAGCTCACCGGCGATCTCCTTGACGGCTTTGCGGGCCTTTGACTTGGTGCTGGCCCAATCGGCGCCGCCCATCTTGCTCAGGACGGGAGTGTCGCCCCCAACATAACGCGTCACCTGGTCCAGCTGGTCGGTGGGCACAAACAGCCGGTCACCCGGGGCGCCGCGCTTGGACGGTGCATATTCCAGGACCAGGTACTCACGCACGCCGTCCCCGCCGCCTGCCACCTTGCGCTGGATCAGCTCCACGAACCGCCCGATGCCGTGCTGTTCATGCACCACGTGGTCCCCCGCCACCAGCTGCAGCGGGTCCACGGCGTTGCGGCGCTTGGACGGCATGCGGCGCATGTCCTTGGTGGATCCCGCGGACGTCCGGCCCAGGAGATCGGCCTCGGTGAGCAGGCCGAGCTTGAGCCCGTCCAGGACAAAACCGCGTCCGACGGCGGCAGTGGTCACCTCGATGATGCCCGCCTGGGGCTCGTGGTCCAGACTGTCCACGCGGGCGCAGGGGATGTCGGCGTCGTGGAACAGCTCAGCCAGCCGCTGGGCGGGTCCGGGACCCTCTGTGGCCACAACGATCCGCCACTGGTCGCGCACGTGGGAGCCGATGAACTCCATCATTTCCGCGACATCGCCCTGGTAACCCCGCGGTTCGCGTGCGTGCAGGTTCAGTACGTCGATGTCCGGCAGCAGCTCCTCGTCCTGGGCCAGGGAGGTGATGGACCACCATGAAACGCCATGCTCCAGCGAGGAGCTCCGCGTTTCGGTCAGCGAACGGAAGCTGGCGGAATGGAGTGCAGCGCTTGCCTGTGAGCTGAGGTCCAGCGGTGCGGTCCCGCCGTCGGAGGCCGTGGACCAGGCCGCTTCCAGGAACTCCTCGTTGGTGGCGGCGAGGTCGTGGGCGCGGGTGCGGACCTTTTCAGGCTCGATGATTACCGAGATGGAACCGGCCGGGAGCTGTTCCACAAACGGGACCATGGCGTCCACCAGTACCGGCGCCAGGGATTCCATCCCCTCCACGGTGATGCCGCCGGCGATCTTTTCCAGCATGTCCGCGGCAGCCGGCAGCTGGGACTTCAGGGTGGCCGCCCGCGACATCACGGACGGGGTGATGAGGATTTCCCGGCACGGCGGGGCGTGCAGTTCCGTGGGGTGGTGCAGCCCGGGTGAGGACAGCGAGCGCTGGTCGGCGACGGCGAACCAGCGCATCTGGTCCACCTCGTCGCCGAAAAACTCAACCCGGATGGGGTGGTCCTCGGTGGGTGGAAAAACATCGAGGATGCCGCCGCGGACAGCGAACTCCCCGCGGTGCGTCACCATGTCCACACGGGCGTACGCGGCGTCCGCCAAACTCCGCACCACTTCGGTGAACGGCATCTCCTGGCCCACTTTCAAGGTGACCGGAACCAGCTCGCCCAGGCCGGCCACCACGGGCTGTACCACGGCACGGACGGGCGCCACGACTACACGGAGCGGCCCCGCCGTCGAACTTTCCGGGTGCGCCAGGCGGCGCAGCACGGAAAGGCGGCGTCCCACTGTGTCCGACCGCGGGGAGAGCCGCTCGTGCGGAAGGGTTTCCCAGCTGGGGAATTCAGCCACGGCGTCCGCGGGGAGGTAGGCGCGCAGCGCGGCCGTCAGATCCTCTGCTTCCCGGCCGGTGGCGGTGACTGCGAGCACCACCCCCGGGCTGGCGTCGCGGGGCGCTCCGCCTGCCGGGGCAGTGGCCGCTATGCCGTCGGCCATCTCGGCAAGAAGCACCGGCCGCAGTCCGGCAGGCGCACTGATCTGGTAGTCCTGGCCCCGGACGTCGAAGCCGCGGGCAGCCTCTGCCCGGACACGGGCGAAGGTCTGGTCCGGGGCGAGGGCGCGGCGCAGTCCGTCCAGCGACGGGCCCGCGCTGGTATGGCCGGCGGTGGACGGGCCGGGATGGCTCATGGCAGAAGCTCCTGTGGTATTCAGCGAAAAAGCGCAACGCGAAAACCCGAAATTCGTTTCGAATCCCGGGTAAACCCAGCCTACTCCTCCGCACCGACATGGCGGGCGGGGCTGGTCCGGCTAGGCTGGCAACGCGCAGCAGGCCGCTATCCACCCGTCCAGGCGCACCGCGGCTCCGAACACCTTAAGGACGAAGAGGAGACAGCATGACCGGAACCAGCAGCACCCATCGCCCGGCAAAGACCGTCCTGGTCACCGGGGCCACAGGCTACATCGGCGGCCGGCTGGTGCCTAAGCTCCTGGAAGAGGGCTTCATCGTCAAGGTCCTGGTGCGCTCCCCTGCAAAGATCGCCGGTGTCCCGTGGCGGGACAAGGTGGACGTCGTGGAGGGCAGCCTGGACGACGGCGGCGGGCTGCGGGCTGCGCTGACCGGCGTCGACGTCCTGTACTACCTGGTGCACTCCATGGCCGCCGGGGCGGGATTTGAAGCCAAGGAACAGGCCATGGCGCTGGCTGTGGCCGAAGCTGCCGCGGGCGCCGGCGTGGACCGCATCATTTACCTGGGCGGGCTTCATCCCCAAGGCGTGGAGCTGTCCACCCACATGCGCTCCCGCGAGGCCGTGGGCAAAGTCTTCCTGGACAGCCCGGTGGATGCGATCGTGTTCCAGGCGGGCGTGGTGATCGGTTCCGGGTCCGCTTCGTTCGAGATGATCAGGCACCTTTCCGAGACGTTGCCGCTGATGCCCGCGCCCAGCTGGGTCCGGAACCGCATCGAAGCCATTGCCGTGCGGGATGTCCTCTACTACCTGGTGTCCGCGGCTTCCCTGGACGGCCCAATTAACCGCACCTTCGACATCGGCTGCCGCCAGGTGCTCACGTATGCCGGGATGATGAAGGAGTACGCCGCGGAAGCCGGGCTGCCCTACCGGATGGTGCTGGCGCTGCCCGTCCCCGCGCCCAAACTGGCCGGCATGTGGGTTGCCCTGACCACGCCCATCCCACTGTCCATGGCCGTGCCCCTGGTCCAGTCCCTCCAGCACGACGCCGTGGCCAACGAGCACGACATCGACCAGGTCATCCCGCAGCCCGACGGCGGCCTCACCGCCTACCGTACCGCGGTCGCCCTGGCCCTCGGGAAGGAGCGCGACGGGCAGGTGCAGACCACGTGGGCCAACGCCGGTGTGGCTGCCGACCCCCTGCCAAGCGACCCCGACTGGGCGGGTCACAAGGTCTACATCGATCAAAGGACCTTCCACGGCGAGGTGGATCCCGCCCATGTGTGGACGGTCATCGAGGGAATCGGCGGCCGCAACGGCTGGTACTCGCTGCCGCTCGCCTGGCAGGTGCGCGGCTGGCTGGACAAACTCACAGGCGGCGCCGGCCTGCTGCGCGGGCGGCGGCATCCGCACACGCTCGCCGCCGGTGAAGTCGTGGACTGGTGGCGGGTGGAACGGATCGACCACGGAAAACTGCTGCGGCTTCGGGCAGAAATGCGCGCCCCGGGCCGGGCGTGGCTTGAACTGTCCGTCGAGCCGGACGGAAGCGGCAGCCGGTACCGGCAGCGTGCCATCTTCTTTCCCAAAGGCCTGAGCGGGCGGCTGTACTGGCTCGCTGTCCTTCCGTTCCACGGCCTGATCTTTCCGGCCATGGCGAGGAACATCACCGCGGCGGCGCGGAAACTGTCGGATGCGGAGCGGACTGCGCGTACCCCGTAGGATGTTTGGAGCTTAATCCGTTCCCCACGTCCCAGGAGGACCCATGGCCCTGAGCGCAACCACCACCCTTCCGCACTCCGTCCCCAGCGTTGCAGCTGTCCTGGTGAACGAGGATTTCCAGCGCCACGTCAGCCAGCTGGTGGGCGGCAGCCTTGAGTCCTTCACCGTTGACGGCGACATCGCCGGCGCCTTCAGCGCCACGTCCGTCCGCACCCTCCCCACCACCAGGCTTCCCGAGTTCGCCCGCAAGTTCGTGGGCGAACACCTCAAGGTGACGCAGGTGGAGAGCTGGGATGCCCCCGCAGCGGACGGCTCCCGCCAAAGCAACATCTCGCTGAAGGTGGCCGGCGCCCCGGTGGACGTCACCGCAGTGCAGCGGCTGGTTGCGGCCGACGGCGGCACGCGCGTTGAGCTCGAAGGTGCCGTCAAGTCCTCGGTTCCGTTCCTCGGCGGGAAAATTGCCGACGCCGCCGAGCCCATGGTTGCCAAGGCGCTGAACCTGCAGGCCAAGCAGGCGCAGGCCTGGCTGGAAAGCCACTAGTTCGTGGAGCTGCCCGTCTTCCCCGCGCTGGTCCTGATTATCGCCGGAGTATGGTCCCTGGTGGTATGGCCGCAGTTCCTGCGCCGGGTTCTCAAGGATCCCCGCGCCCGGGACGCCGCCGGCAAGGCCACGAAGTTCCTCACGGTCCACGTGGTGCTGGTGAGCGTCTCCATGGTGCTCGGGGCGGCTACCGCCATCATCGGCATCATGGCGCTGTTTTAGCCAGGTCCCACTGAGGATGAAATAAAGAAAGTCCGGGCCTCCTTCCAATTGGAAGGAGGCCCGGACTTCTTTGCTGTCAAGCTGCCTGGTTGAGCGCATCCTCTGCAGCAACCCAGGAAATCATGGCGCACTTCACCCGGGCTGCGTAGCGGGCCACTCCTTCGAACGCTGCCGCATCGCCCAGCAGTTCCGGATCTGCGGGTATCTTGCCCCGGGACCGGAGGACTTCGCGGAAGCTGTCAATCACCTCATGCAGCTCGGCCACCGTCATACCCTCGGCCAAGTCCGAGAGGACGGAGGCCGACGCCATGGAGATGGAGCAGCCCGCGCCGTCCCAGGCGAGCTGCGCCACTTTGCCGTCGGTGACGGCCAGGCGCACGGTTACTTCGTCGCCGCACACCGGGTTGAGCTGGTGCGACTGCCCTGTCGTGGCGCCGTCCGGCGCCTCGGTTACGGCCAGTCCGCTGCCGTGCCTGGCCTTGGAGTGGTCGAGGATAATCTGCTGGTACAGGTGGTCAAGGCTCATGTCATACCTTCGATGGGCGTCTGCGTTAATGTCTAGGCGCGGAAGTAGGCCCGTACGCCTGCAACGGCATCCAGGAACTGATCAACGTCGTCAGTGGTGTTGTACAGGTAGGCGCTTGCCCTGGTGGTGGCCGTCAGTCCCAGCCTGCGGTGCAGCGGCTGGGCGCAGTGGTGCCCAACCCGGACGGCAATTCCCAGTGAATCAAGGAACTGGCCCACATCATGGGCATGGACTCCTTCGACGTCGAACGCGGCCAGCCCTATCCGGTCCTGGCCGGCGGCGGGACCAAGGACCCGAGTCCCCGGGATGGACTCCAGCCCGGTAATCATCCGCTGGCCGAGTTCAGCTTCCCACCGGTGGATCCGGTCCAGCCCTGTTTCCGTCAGGTAGTTGGCTGCGGCCGCGAGGGCCACGGCCTGGGAGATCCGCTGGGTTCCGGCTTCGAAACGCTGGGGGGCGGGGAGGTAGTCGGCGCGTTCCATGGTCACGGTGGTGATCATGGAACCGCCCGTCAGGAACGGCGGCAGGATGTCCAGGATGTCCTGCTTCCCGTACAGCACCCCGATGCCCGTGGGGGCAAGCATTTTGTGGCCGGAAAAGACTGCGAAGTCAACGTCCAGCTCCTTGACGTCCAAGGGCATGTGCGGTGCGGACTGGCAGGCATCCAGAACCACCAGTGCGCCGACGTTCCTGGCCAGGGCGGTGAGTTCCCGGACCGGGTTGATGGTGCCCAGGACGTTGGAGGCATGGCTGAAAGTCAACACCCTGGTCCGCCCGCTGATGATGTCCCCCGCCACGTCCATGCGAAGGCTGCCGGCGTCGTCAACTGGGATGTAGCGGAGGGTTGCCCCGGTGCGGAACGCAAGTTCCTGCCAGGGTATGAGGTTCGCGTGGTGCTCCATTTCGGTTACCACGATCTCATCGCCCGGGTTCAATGCCAGGTCCTTCAGCCGGGCGTCGCCCCGCCCCTGGGCGGCCCACAGGCCGGCGTTGGACAGGGCGTAGCTGAGCAGGTTGAGGCCCTCGGTGGCGTTGGAGGTCCAGATGATCTCGGAGTAGGCAGCGCTGACAAAGTCGGCCACGGTCTGCCGGGCGTCCTCGAACGCCTCGGTGGCTTCAACGGCGAGGTGGTGTGCGCCGCGGTGCACGGCGGCATTGCGCTGTTCATAGAATTCCTGCTCCGCCTCGATGACACTGAGCGGATTCTGCGACGTAGCCCCGGAATCGAGATAAATCAGGGGGCGTCCGTTGACCAGTTGGTCCAGGACCGGAAAGTCGTTCCGGATGCGCTGCACCTCTGCGTTATCCATGACCGGCAAGGCGCGTTCCAGCGTGGCTGGCGTTGATACTACGGCCAAAACTAACTCCTTGAGATGCCAACGGATGACACTCAATTGTCCCACAGCACGGCTGTGGCGGCCGCCCGGGGGCAGCCGCCACAGTCGCTCCGGGCTTCAGCCCGCGGAAACAGAGGGCCGGCAACGGCTGGGGGGAGAGCCTCGGTCTCAGAAGACTCTGACGTTGCCGGCCCCGTTCAACCCGGCCCGGGTGGGCCGGCAGATTGGGACGAGGACCTTGTTCGCTGCTGGCAACTCTTGGCGGCCGCTTCCGGCCGTATCCTTTTGCCTTCTTAAGTAGACACTTTGGGGCCACCGCGATGCACGAGTACGGTGTACTCGAATTCCGTGGTCAGGGACTACCGTGATCGCCTGCAGTACCCATACGGCCGCCCTGGGCAGCCGGGCGGCGGGCGCGCAGGACCGCCCCGCTGGTGGCGGGGTGGGTTCCGGCAGCGCCTATTTGGGAAGGGCCGACTCCAGCTCGTCGCGGCTGCGCACGCCCAGCTTTACGTAGGTGCGGTAGAGGTGCCCCTCCACGGTCCGGACAGACACCATCAGCCGCTGGGCGATTTCGCGGTCCGTCAGACCCTGCACCGCCAGCCCCACGATGTCCTGCTCCCGGCGGGTAAGGTGGACGGCGGGAGCCGCAGCAATGAAACGGCCCTCCCGGAACCGCTCCCCCAGCTCATGGTCGCACTTCTCGCGCAGCGCCACCGCCTGCCTGGAGCGCCTGCGTTCTCCTGCGTGCTCCAGAACGGTGTGGGCCCGGGCATAGGCTTCACGCGCGAGGTTCGCAAAGCCTGATTCCTCGAGTGCCGCTGCCGTCTCCATCAGGGCGTCCCCGTCAGCTGCTTCCCAGACCTTGGCAAGTGTCAGCATCGCCTCGGCCCAGCGGCCTTCGACGGTCTTTGCCACCGACTGCACCATGGGGATGACTGAAGGGTCCCCCAGGTCCCAGCAGATTGCCAGGATTTCGAGCAGGCTTCCCGCCCTGGCGGTGGCATCATGTGTGGTGGCCAGGGTATGCAGGGCGGCCAGCCCTTTGCCGTCACGGGTGAGGTATTCGGCGGCGGCGGCACCATATGCTGCGGCCAGCAGCTCGTGGGCCGGACCACCGGCCACTGCGTCAGTGAAGTCCTGTTCGAGCCGTTTCGCCTGTGCTGCATCCCCCAGCCGGGCGGCAGCGTAGAAGCCCAGGGAGGAACCGAAGCGGAACAATTGAAGGGGGTCGTTCAGCCGCAGTGCCTCAACGGCAGGCAGCAGCACCTGGTAGGCCCGTTCCATGCGGCCTTGCCGCAGGAGTGAGTAGCCGCGGAGCATTTGCAGGCTTCCGTTGAAGGTTTCGGATCCGGGTGTGTGTCCGGCGGCGTAGTTGTCCAGTTCCCGCTCGGCCGATTCCCACTCGCCCATGGCCAGGTAGCCGGTCACAAGCCGTCCCAGCACAAACTCGGGAAAGAAGAACAAGCTGTCCTCCAGCGGCGGCAGGTCCGAGGCGGCGAGGAGCGCGAAGTCCAGTCCTTCACCGGCGCGGCCGGTGGCAGCAAGGGCATGGGCTAACAGCGCCTCTCCGAGCACCCTGACCGCTTCGCCTCCGGTTTCCGCGGAGGCGTTGCTCCGGATTTCCCGGACCTCAGTGGCCAGCGCTCCGGCATCCACAGCGGCACCGAGCTGCAGGAAGCGCATGGCCTGCAGGAGCCGCTCATGGGGACGGCCGTTCCTTTCGGCATGCTCCTGGACGTGTTCACGCAGGTCATCGGCCAGGGCGCTCAGAGATTGGCCGCTGGCCTGGTGTGCTGCTGCCCGGAGCAGGAGCACTGCAGGAGCGTCGGAGTCGCCGGAAAGCTGGCGCCAGCAGGCATCAAGCAGGTGGGCAGCCTGGGTATAGTCCCCCTGGTTGTAGAGTGCCCGTGCCTGGATGGCCTGGGCCAGGGGCACGAGATCAGGGTCCTGGATTTTGGCGGCTATGGTGCGCGCGCTGGCGTTGCGGAACCGCCTCAGGGCCTCGCGGGCGGCGTCGAGCATTGCGGGATCCGGTACGCGGAGTCCGCATTCAAAAGCCCACTCCACGGACCGCAGCATCCCCTCCCCCTGCAACACGGTGCCGTTTTGGTGGGCGCGGATCTTTTCGAGCAGCTGCAGGCTCCGGGACACGGACAGCGTGCTTCGGATGGCGCCGGCGAAAAGGGCGTTCCACAGGGAGAGCTCGGCCGGGACTCCCGAACTCTCGATGATCATTTGCTGGTCAAGGAGGGACCGCACTACCGCGGCGCCGCTGATGTCCTCGATCACCTTGCGGCTTACAGGCCCGGCAAGTGCGATGAGTTTCAGGGCTTCCTGCTCCTCCGGACCGCGCCTGATGTGGTCCTTGGTCACCACTGCCGTCAGCTGGGCGCCGTCCACCGGCACCGGCCCCAGCAACATCCAGATGCCGTTCCGCTTGGCCAGCACCCCGGTTTCGGCTGCATCGTGCAGCAGGGCGTCGAGGATGCGCGGATTTCCACCCGAGGCGGTCCACACGGAATTCACCGTGGCCGGTGGCACTGTCCCGTCGAGGACGTGGGCAAGGACCTCCTCAATCTGTTCCCTGTTGAGGGGCCGAAGGTCCACCCGCTCGGCAAGGCCGTCGTACCACAGCTGCTCCAGCGGCTGCGGCAGCCCGGGCCGGGGCCTGGCAGCAGCCACCACTGTTGCCCAACCTGCGGAGATCAGGTCGGCGACTACTCCGGCAGAGGCGTCGTCCAGGTGGTGTGCGTCATCCACGACCAAAAGGACAGGCGCACCCCGGCCGGCCTTCAGCTTCTCAAAATACGTCCACATCGAACGCAGGACCGCCACGGGCGACACCGACTCTTCAGCGGTCAACTCTCCGGTGTAGGGGGTCAGGACGCCGAACGGAACAACGGCCAGTGCGGAGCTGCCGTGGATCTGCACGATGTTCAGGTCCCCCGCGAGCCGCTCGGTGATGGCCTCTGTCAGGGACGTTTTGCCGATCCCTGGCCCTGCCATCACGAATACCGCCTGGCTGGTCCCGTTCCGGACGATGTTGCAGATCCGGTCCAGGGGCTCACGCCGGCCGGTAACGGGGCGGTGGGCGGCTGCCGGTTTGTGGCCGTTAGACGAGTCCAGTCAGATCACCCCTGGAAGTTACGCCGAGCTTTGTGAAGACCTGGTACAAGTGGCCTTCCACCGTTCGGACGGAGACACCCATTTCCAGGGCGATGTCCCGGTTGGACGCGCCGCGGCCGGCCAACCGTGCGATCTGGCGCTCCCGCGCCGTGAGCAGCGGACTGCCGCTGGTGGGAACGATGGGAAGGTTTGCCACAGTTGCAGCCAGGATGTCCAGCCGTGCCTGCGCGGTCCGGGCGGAGATGGAATCTCCGTCCTGCCTCGCAAAATCGACTGCGAGGGCCATGCAGCGGGCCTCCATGGTGTCCAGTTCGAGGGTGGCGGCGATTTCCCCCGCACCGAGCAGGGTCTTGGCATCCTTGCTGCGGCTTCCCACCGCGACCAGCCGGGCGATCTCCGCAAGGGGGCCTTGCCGGTGAGCCGTGATCTCCTCCAGGAGGCGGAAATCGGCGTCGCTGCCGTTGACGGTTGCTGCCAGCAGGCTGATCCCGGCCAATGTGTATAGACCTGATCCCAGGTTCCGCCGGGCAGACTGCTTCAGCCCGGCAACGGCCTCGGCGTCGCCCAGCCAGCGTCCCGCCAGCAGAGCACAGAACTCGATGATGCTTTCCGTGGCGAAGCTCGACGTGCCCGTTGTCCGTTGGAGTTTGGTGAGGAACTTGCGTGCCTGGGCCGTGTTGCCAATTTGCGCGTAGGCAAGTGCTGTAGCCGCATAGGCACAGCGGAGGGCAGTCTGGAGCGGTTGGAGCTCCAGTTGCGCCACTGCGGAAATCAGCGGGTCCAGGGCAGCCCCGCCCCGGCCCGAGTAGACGTAGGCGAGGCCGGCAGCAAGTTCAGTGGAAGCACTCCGATACGGGAGGCGGTCGTATTCTCCGCCGCCGGCCGGACCCAGAAGATCGATGCACCGCCGCCATTGCCCGGCCGTCAGCAGCACCAGATAGGCCTCCCTGGTGTACTGCTCACGCAGCCCCACTACATGCGAGGCGTCTGTAATCTGCCCTCCGAGCTGCCGCATCAGGCTTAGGGCGTCCATCTCGCGCCCGGTCAGGGCCAATGCCGTCATCAGGACGACGGCGGACTGCATCCGGTAGGCAACATCCGGGTTCCGGGCCGGGTCTGCTGCTTCTTCCAGCTCCGGAACCATGGCCGCGTAGTCGCCGACGAAGGCGCGGTATTCGAACCCGCTGAGGGCTACGCGGTTCGCCGCAGCCACTGCAGGGTGGGGCCAGGCGGCGGTACTTGCCGCGGCATCCAGGCGTTTCCGGGCTTCACCCAGCAGGGCCGGAACCTTGCCTGCCTGTTCCGGATGCGCCACCATCACCTTGGCTTTTGCCGCTACGACGCGGGCGTATTCTTCGACACCCACACTGTCCAGCTCCGGCTGCGAGATGTCGTCCAAGGCAGCAAGGGCCTGGACTGGCAGGTCCAGCTGAAGATAGGCGGCCGCCTTCTGGCGCTGGGCGGGTACCCACTCCTGGTCCGACCGCTTCAGCATCTCCGCATAGGCCAGGGCAAAACGTGGATCGAAAAGCTGGACGGCCGCTTCGGCCGCTGCCAGGGCCAGCGCGGGGCTCAGCTCTGCCTCACACTCGTGCGTCCATGCGGCGAAGGCCATGAGCTCCTCGACTGTCATGTCCGCAGGGTCCGGTTCCCTACCGCCGAGGAGGGTGCTCCGCAGTTCCCGGCGCCGGGCAATGCTTAGCCACGACCGTACGACGTCGCCAATGTACTTCTCACGCAGGGAAACCCAGCGGTGGTCCGAGTCGTCGATCTCCAGCAGGCCGGCGTCCTCCATATCCGCCACTACTTCGGAGCGGTACACGGCCGTGAGCCTGGAGAGTTCCACCCGCCTGGCGCAGGACAGCATCTCGATGACTTCCCGTGTCTCCGGCGTTTCCCGGGACCAGCGGGACCGGACGATGTCATCAAGGCTTGCAGCGCCGTCGAGCACCACTTTGTCGCGAAGGGTCCAGACAGAGTCTGAGAGGACGAGGTTGCCCGAGAGCCGCTGTTCGGTGACGAGCGCTTTCAGCAGCAACGGGTTTCCGCCCACCATGTGGTGATAGGTGCTGACCAGCGACGCCGAGACCCGGTGGCCGAGCAGGGACAACAGAACCTGGCGGGTCTGCAGCTCGTTGAGGTTGCTGAGCCGGACCTCGGTCAGGCGCCTGTCCGTGAGCAGCCAGTGGAAGTCGGCGGGAAGATCGCTGATCTTTGGCGCGACTGCGATGATCTTGGCGGTACCGGTCAGGAGTACATTCAAGAGCACGCCCGCGCTCATGTCGTCAATGCTTCCGGACGTGTCCAGGGTGATGACGCAGCTTCTGCCGGCCGCGTCACTGCGGATCAGTGACGTAATTCCGCGGAGGATTGCAGTGGGAGATCCCATGTAGGCCTGCGGCAGGCGGGCCAGCAGGAAGGAAAGGCAGCCATAGGGCGTGTTGGCGCCGGCAGGCCCGCTTCGCAGCTGCAGGGACCAGACGTCCGCTCCGAGGTCGGAGACTGCGGCGCGGGCGAGGGAAGACTTCCCCACGCCCCTGCCGCCGGTGATGACAGCGCCCAGTGAGTCCTCGCTGACCAGCGCTGCGCGGACGGCTTCGAGGTTCGCGCTCCGGGCCGGCGCCGACCACGGTTGCGCTCCGGGCACGCCGGAGCTTTCACTACTGTGCAGCCCAACGTCGTGAGAAGTTGACCCACGTCCCCAGCTAAGTGGCTCGATTGACATGAACTTATCCCCTACGTCCCGCGATAGCGGGATGTAGCCCCATTGCTCCCCCGCATACGAAAAAGACTACCTCGTGGCACAGACAAGGAAACAGGTACCGGGACTTAAAGTTTTTTTGTTGCTAGCGCTCTGACTTCGCTGGATGGATCTTTTGCTGGGCAGCGGTAAGCCCTTCCCGCAGCAGCAGTTCCACCGCATCGGCTGCCTCGTCCAGCAGGAAAGGCAGTTCCTTCAGCTCCGCCGTCCCGAAATCCTTCAGCACGTAATCCGCCGTGTCCATCCGGCCCGGCGGCCTTCCAACCCCCACCCGGACGCGGAGGTAGTCCTTGGTGCCAAGCGCTTTGGAAATGTCCCGCAGCCCGTTGTGGCCGCCTTCTCCCCCGCCGGTCTTGAGTTTCACCGTGTTAAAGGGGATGTCGATTTCGTCGTGTACCGCCACCACGTGGTCCGGGGCGATGCCGTAAAAGCCCGCAAGTGCAGATACGGGGCCGCCCGAGACGTTCATGTAGCTCATGGGCTTGGCCAGCACAACGCGGGGACCGCCGATGCCGAGACGGCCCTCCACCACCTGGGCGCGTGCCTTGTGGGTTTTGAATCCTGCTCCCACGCGTCCGGCGAGTTCGTCAAGGACCATCTGTCCGACGTTATGCCTGTTGCCCTGGTACTGGGCTCCCGGGTTTCCGAGGCCAACAATCAACCAGGTGTCAGTCATGAATCAATCCTAAGGTGGGGCGAAGGGCGCTCTGGGCGGGGGTTTCGCGGCGGATGCGGCAGTGGCCGGACCCCAGGAGGATCCGGCCACTGTTGCAGAGTGCAGGCTGATTACTCGGCTGCGGTCTCGGAAGCAGCTTCGGCAGCTTCCTCCGTGCCTTCTTCGTCGCCGGACTCAGTTGCCTCGGAGATGTTCACTACGAGGGCATCGGCATCGGCCAGGAGGACGGCGCCCTTAGGCAGGACCAGGTCGGACGCGTGGATGTGCTCGCCGGCCGTGCGGCCTTCAATGCTGACCTCGACGGCGGTGGGCAGGTGGGTTGCCTCAGCCTCAAGGGAGATGACGGTGAGTTCCTGGTTGAAGACGTTGCCCGGAGCAAGCTCACCGACGACGTGGACCGGGATGTCAACGGTGACCTTCTCGCCCTGGCGGACGGTCAGGAGGTCGATGTGCTCGATGATCTGCTTGATCGGGTCGCGCTGGACATCCTTGACCAGGGCCAGGTGGCCTTCGCCGTTGATGTCCAGGGACAGCAGGGCGTTGGCGGTGCGGACAGCCAGGGTGGTGGCCTTGGCCGGGAGGGTAACGTGGATGGGCTCCGCGCCGTGGCCGTAGATGACGGCGGGGATCAGGTTGGCCATCCGGGCACGGCGGGCGTAGCCCTTGCCGAATTCGGTGCGCAGTTCTGCTGCGAGCTTCTGCTCAGACATGGATATCTCCTTGATAACTAAACGGTGTTCAGCAAGGGCGGAGGTCTGTTGCGACCTTCAACGCCGGGCGGCCGTGGCCGGACCCATTTTCGAAGGGAGATTCAGACCCAGTCGATAACGGAGACTGCGGACCGGTACCCGTGGGGGTTACCGGCGCTCTCCCTCGCCAAGGTATCGCTGAAGAGTCTATCAGCGCTGAGCCAACTTATTGAAACCGGGTCCGGTCCGCGCGCGGTCAGGCCTTGCCGTCGAACAGGCTGGTGACCGAGCCGTCGTCGAACACTTCCCTGACCGCACGCGCGATCAGCGGAGCGATGGACAGCACCGTCAACTGCGGGAACCGCTGTGAGGCGGTGAGCGGCAGCGTGTTGGTGACCACCACTTCCCGGGCGCCGGACTCTGAGAGGCGCTGGGCAGCCGGTTCGGAGAAGACGGCGTGCGTGGCGGCGATGATGACGTCCTTGGCCCCGGCGTTCTTCAGCACGTTCACCGCACCGGAGATGGTTCCGCCGGTGTCGATCATGTCGTCGATCAGGACGCAGGTCCGTCCCTCGATCTGGCCCACCACTGTCTTGGAAACAGCCTGGTTGGGAACGGTGAGGTCCCGGCTCTTGTGCACAAACGCCAGCGGGGCGCCGCCCAGGCGTTCTGCCCACTGCTCCGCGACGCGCACTCGGCCGGTGTCCGGCGAAACCACCGTGATGTTCTCGGCATCAACGCGGGTGCGGATGTAGTCGGCGAGCAGCGGGATGGCCATCAGGTGGTCCACGGGGCCGTCAAAAAAGCCCTGGATCTGGGAGGTGTGCAGGTCCACGCTCATGATGCGGTCGGCGCCGGCGGTTTTGTAGAGGTCTGCCACCAGGCGCGCCGAAATGGGTTCGCGGCCGCGGCCCTTCTTGTCCTGCCGGGCGTACGGGTAAAAGGGTGAGACCACGGTGATGCGCTTGGCGGAGGCCCGCTTCAGCGAATCGATCATGATCAGCTGTTCCATGAGCCAGTTGTTCAGCGGCGCGGGGTGCGCCTGGATGACAAAAGCGTCGGTTCCGCGGACGCTCTCGCCGGCACGGACGTAGATCTCGCCGTTGGCGAAGTCGTAGGCGTCCACCGGAAGGAGGTCGGTGCCGAGCTCCTTGGCGATTTCCCGGGCCAGTTCGGGGTGGGCACGCCCTGTGGCCAGCACCAGCTTCTTTTCGCCGCGCGCCGTAATTTCGCTCATTATCGCTTGCCCTCTTCTGTAGGTGCCGGGGTACTTGAGGAATCCTGGGTGGCTGCCTGGGCCAGTTCAGCGGAGCGGCTGCCGGGGCGGTTCGCGGCCACCCAGCCCTCGGTGTTGCGCTGGGCGGCAACCGACAGCACGAGCGCGCCGGCCGGCACGTCCTTCCGGATCACCGCGCCGGCGCCGCTGTAGGCGCCGTCCCCCACGGTGACCGGGGCAACGAAGACTGTGTTGGAGCCTGTCCTGACGCCCGAGCCGATGACCGTCCGGTGCTTCTTCTCGCCGTCGTAATTGGCAGTGATATTCCCGCAGCCAATGTTGGTGTCCTCGCCGATTTCGGCGTCGCCGGCGTAGCCCAGGTGGGACAGCTTGGAGCCGCGGCCGATGGTGACGTTCTTGGTCTCATAGAAGGCACCAATTTTGCCGCTTTCGCCCAGGACGGTGCCGGGGCGCAAGTAGGTGAAGGGCCCGACGGCGGCGTCCGGGCCGATGACCGCCCCTGAACCGTGGGTCCGTACTACTTTGGCACCCTCACCAATGGTGACGTCGGTCAGTGTCGTGTCGGGGCCGACGACGGCGTCCCTCGCCACCGTGGTGGCACCGTGCAGCTGGGTGTTGGGCAGGATCCGGACGTCCTCGTCGAGGGTCACGGATGAGTCGATCCAGGTGGTCGCCGGGTCCACCACGGTGACGCCTGCGCGCATCCAGGCCTCCACGACCCGGCGGTTCAGCTCGGCGCCCAGGGCGGAAAGCTGGACGCGGTCATTGGCGCCTTCAACCTGCCAGCGGTCGGCGGTGACGACGGCCGCGACCCGGCCGCCTGCCTGCCGGGCCAGTCCGAGGACGTCGGTGAGGTACTTCTCGCCCTGGGAGTTGTCGGTGGTGACGTGTGCCAGTGCGTCGCGGAGGACGGCGGCGTCGAAGGCGTAAATGCCCGAGTTGACCTCGCGGATGAGCCGCTCGGCGTCGGAAGCGTCCTTGTGTTCGACGATGCCGGTGACCGTCCCGTCGTCTCCGCGCAGGATGCGGCCGTAACCGGCGGCGTCGTCCAGGACCGCCGTGAGGACGGTGACTGCGTTGGCCTCACGTTCGTGGGTGGCCACAAGCTCGGCCAGCAGGTCTCCGGAGAGGAGGGGAACGTCACCGTAGGTCACGACAACGGTTCCCGTGAGGCGGTCGTGGCCGTCCAGGGCTTCGAGGGCCACCTCCACTGCACGCCCGGTGCCCGGAATGTCGTCCTGGTCCACGATGACTGCGGCGGGGTCAAGCTCTGAAAGGTGGCGTGCCACCAGATCACGTTCATGGCGGACCACGACGGCGAGCTGCCGCGGATTGACGCTGCGTGCAGCCAGGAGAGCGTGGCCCACCATGGACCGGCCGCCAATCTCATGAAGGATCTTGGGAGTGCGCGATTTCATCCGCGTACCGGCGCCTGCCGCCAGAACGATGACCGCGGCCGGTCCGGTATTCTCGGGGATCACGTAAGGCTCTCCTTGCTAAGTGACGCTGGCGTTTGCGGTGCCCGCGCGGCCCTAGGCCGTCCCGGCACCGAATGTCATCCTACTGAACGCTCCTCGCACAGCAGTTCCGCCCATAGGATTCGAACCTATACTCCACGGCTCCAAAGGCCGGGGTGCTGCCATTACACCAGAGCGGACCGTGCCGCGGCGCTTTGCCTGGGCACAAGTAGTTATTTTGCCACGGGTTCGGGGCGCCGCGCGACACGGGCCGTTCATCCCCCGGTCCTGCCGCGTTCCGGCCCCGTTCCGGCCCCCGCCTGCCCTCCTGCGGGCGCGGCCGGGCCACTGCAGTTCGGCCGGGGACGCGTAGTGCATGATGGAAATGTGAGCAACAACCCTCCGCGGACACGGATGACCGGCCTTCAGCGGCGGAGCCAGCTGATCTACGTCGGACGGGGCCTTTTCGCAGTCCGGGGACTTGACGGCACCACCATCGAGGAAATCGCAGCCTCCGCGGGAGTATCCAAACCGGTCATCTACGAGCACTTTGGATCCAAGGAGGGGCTGTACACCCAGGTGGTGGACTTCGAGTTCCGCATCCTCCTGGACGCCATCACCACAGCCCTCACCCAGGAGGCAAAGCCGCGGGTCCTCGTGGAACGCGCCGCCCTTGCTCTACTGACCTACATCGAGGACCGCACTGAAGGGTTCCGTATCCTGATGCGCGACGCCCCGCCGTCACAGCCCGAGGGCGCCTT
This sequence comes from Arthrobacter sp. K41, assembly GCF_059089645.1. Taxonomy (NCBI): domain Bacteria; kingdom Bacillati; phylum Actinomycetota; class Actinomycetes; order Micrococcales; family Micrococcaceae; genus Arthrobacter; species Arthrobacter sp. K41. The sequence continues at coordinate 254,931 of NZ_JBNHEW010000003.1, forward strand.
CTCCACCCTGCTCTCCCACGTCACCGCCCGCGTGGAACATATCCTCTCCGACGAGTTCGACCGCCGCGGCTTCAGCGCCCAGGACGGGGCGATGTACGCCCAGATGCTGGTCGGCATGGTTGCGATGACCGGCCAGTGGTGGCAGGACAGCCGCCAGCCCGACAAACAGACTGTCGCGGCACACCTCGTGAACCTCGCCTGGAACGGCCTCACCGGCCTCAAAAAGGACCCGGAGCTCATGTCCGGGAGCTGACTGGTCCGGCTTCTCTTGCGCGACTGCACGAAGGCCTCCTGCACCACTACTGCCGCGCGTCCCGTTTGGCTTATTCGCCGAGGACTTCCAGGGCTTCCAGCCATTCGAGTTCGAGGGCTTCGCGTTCGCCGGCGAGGTCCTTGAGCTTTTTGTTTTGTTCGGTCAGGGCGTCGAAGTCGTTGTCGGCGGTGCTCTTGACCATCTGGTCGTGAAGCTTCTTTTCCTGCTGTTCGAGTTTGCCGAGCTGGCGTTCGATGCGGTTCTTGGCCTTGCGGGCGTCGCGCTTTTCGGCTTCGGACGGGCCGGCAGGAGCGGCGGCCGGGGAAGCTGACCCGTTGCTGGTGACGGGGTTGCCGCCGCCGGTGATGGTGGAACCGGCCAGGGCTGCTTCCCGCAGTTCCAGGTACTGGTCGACGCCGCGCGGCAGGGCGCGGATCCTGCCGTCACCCAGCAGCGCCATCTGGTGGTCGGTCACGCGTTCCAGCAGGTAGCGGTCGTGGCTCACGACGACGAGCGTGCCCGGCCAGCCGTCAAGGACGTCCTCGACGGCGGCGAGGGTGTCAGTGTCGAGGTCGTTGGTGGGCTCATCGAGCATCAGCACGTTGGGCTCCCCAACCAGCAGGCGCAGCAGCTGGAGGCGGCGGCGCTCGCCGCCGGAGAGATCCTTGACCGGGGTCCACTGCTTCTCGTTGGTGAAGCCGAGCTGTTCCACGAGCTGGCCGGCCGTGAACTCCTTGCCGCCCACGCTAAAGGAACGCTTTTCACGCTCGATCACTTCGATGACTCGCAGGTCCGAGACGTCGTCGAGCTCTTTGACTTCCTGGGTGAGCACGGCGGTGACCACGGTCTTGCCGCGCTTGAGCTTGCCGGAGGTGGGTTCGATCTGGCCGTTGAGCAGCTTCAGGAGGGTGGTCTTGCCGGCGCCGTTGACGCCCACCAGGCCGAGCCGCTCGCCTGGGGCGAGGCGAAGGGTGATGTTGTCGAAGAGCTTTTGTCCTTTTTCACCGCCGAGGAAGTCCAGCGAGACGTTTTCCAGGTCCAGCACGTCCTTGCCCAGGCGTGCGGTGGCCATTTTGCTCAGGGCCGTGGAGTCCCGGGGTTCGGGCACGTCGGCGATGAGGGCGTTGGCCGCCTCGATGCGGAACTTGGGCTTGGCGGTGCGTGCCGGCGCGCCGCGGCGAAGCCAGGCGAGTTCCTTTTTAACCAGCTGTTGGCGCTTGCTTTCCATGACGGCCGCTGACCGGTCACGCTCAGCGCGGGCCAGCACGTATGCTGCATAACCGCCTTCGAAGGGGTCCACAATGCCGTCGTGGACTTCCCAGGTCTTGTTGCAGACCTCGTCCAGGAACCAGCGGTCGTGGGTGACCACCAGGAAAGCGCCCTGGTTCGCCCGCCAGCGCGTCTTCAGGTGCCGGGAGAGCCAGGCGACACCTTCGACGTCGAGGTGGTTGGTGGGCTCGTCGAGCATGATGACGTCGTGGTCCTCGATGAGCAGCTTGGCCAGGGCAACGCGCCGTTTTTGCCCGCCCGACAGGGCGTGGACGTTGGCGTGCCAGTCGACGTCGGACACCAGCCCGCCCATGATCTCCCGGATCTGCGGGTTCCGTGCCCACTCGTAGTCCGCCTGGTCCCCTACGATCGCCGCGCCAACCGTCAGGTCGCCGTCGAGCACGTCGCTTTGGTCCAGGTAGCCGACATTAACGTCACCGCGTTTGGTAACGCGCCCGGAGTCGGGGGTGGACCGGAGCGCCAGCAGGCGCATCAGGGTGGACTTACCGTCACCGTTCCGGCCTACCATGCCGATCCGGTCGCCCTCTTCGAGTCCGAGGGTGATGCCGTCAAGGACGGTGCGGGTTGCGTAGGAGACCGTCAGGTTCTCGCCGCCAAGAAGGTGTGCCAAAGGGAACTGCTTTCTGCTGCTGAGTAGGAACTGAACGTCTTAGAGAAGGGTGTCGGACATGATGCGGGCCCCCGGGACGGGGCCGTGGACGGCGAGTGCGGTCAGGCCGTAGCGCCGCAGGTTCTCCGCCAGGCCTTCGGCAGCCACGGGGTCGTCGGCCAGCAGCGCCACAGTGGGGCCTGAGCCGGAGACGATGCCTGCAATGGCTCCGTGCGCTTCGCCAATTCCCAGCGTATCGCGCAGTGAGGGAGCCAGTTCGATGGACGCCCGCTGGAGGTCATTGACCAGGACCCGGCTCAGGGCTTCGGCATCCCCGCTGCGCAAGGCTGTGAGGATCTGCGGATCCACCCCTGTGGGTTCGGCAACGTCAATGCCCTCTGCTGCCCGCAGGCGGTCCAGCGTCCTGTACACCTCGGGCGTGGGCAGCCCGTAATCCGCCGTGACCAGCACCCAGTCGGTCTGCGCCTTGGCCAGGGCCGGGGACAGCTCATCGCCGAGGCCCAGGCCCACGGCAGTTCCGCCAAGCAGGGAAAAGGGGACGTCGGCGCCAAGCTCCGCGGCAAGGTGCGCGAGTTCTTCACGGGACAGCCCGCTGTTCCATAAGGCATCACAGGCCAGGAGCGTGGCGGCAGCGTCAGCAGAGCCGCCACCCATGCCGCCTGCCACCGGCACCCGTTTGGTGATTTCCAGATGGACCCCGGTGGCACGCTCTGAGACGTCCGCCATGATGGCTGCCGCCTTGTACGCCAGGTTGTTGCGGTCCAGCGGAATATCGACGTCGTCAAGGTCCAGCGTGCTGTCCGGGCTGAGGCTGACCGTAATGCCGGGGGCCTCGGTGCTGGTGGCCGCCACCTCCTCATACAGGGATACGGCAAGGTACACGCTGGCCACGGAGTGGTAGCCGTCGGGCCGGAGTGGCCCGACGTCGAGGGAGACGTTGACCTTCCCCGGAGCCTTGGCGCGGACGGTTCTGGCGGTAAACCGTCCCGCCGGTGCCTTCACGGCCGCGCCCCGCGGGCTTCCGCGATCTTGGCGAAGGCTGCAATGTCGATCACTTCACCCCTGGCTGTGGGGTCGACGCCGGCGGCCAGCAGGCAGCGCTCGGCTTCTGCCGCGCTTCCGGCCCAGCCGGCGAGGGCGGCGCGGAGCGTCTTGCGGCGCTGCGCGAAAGCGGCATCTACCACGGCGAAAACCTGCTCACGGGTTGCTGTGGTGGCCGGAGGGTCGTGGCGGGTGAAGGACACCAGCCCGGAGTGGATCTTGGGTGCGGGCCAGAAGACATTCATTCCAATGACGCCGGCTTTGCGCATCCGGCTGTACCAGGCAGCCTTTACCGAGGGCACGCCGTAGGTTTTGGAGCCGGGGCCGGCAGCAAGGCGGTCAGCCACCTCATCCTGCACCATCACCAGCCCATGCTGCAGGCTGGGGAAGTGCTGCAGCAGGTGCAGCACCACGGGCACTGCTACGTTGTAGGGCAGGTTGGCCACCAGGGCGGTGGGCTGGACCGGGAGTTCTGTGACCTTCATGGCGTCGGCCTGCACCAGGTGGAAGGTTCCAGCTGCAGCCGGGCGCCACTCCTTGACCGTGGCCGGAAGCTTTGCGGCCAGTACGGGGTCGATCTCCACCGCGACCACCGAGGCGGCCGCGTCCAGCAGCCCCAAAGTCAGCGATCCCAGGCCGGGCCCCACTTCCAGGACTGTCTCGTCCGGGCCGACACCCGCCGCGGCCACAATCCTGCGGATCGTATTGCCGTCAATGACGAAGTTCTGGCCCAGTGTCTTTGTTGGCCGGACGCCTATCTCTTCCGCCAGCCGGCGTATGTCGGAAGCACCAAACAACGGTGCGGGCGCGGCGGGGATGGGTTCAGTCACCTAGGTATCCTATCCCGCGCGCCACTTGCGCCCGGCGTCGTTAAGTGCTGCGGCCGGCCCCGGAAGATCCGGAGCCGGCCGCTTTGCCCCGCAGGCGCCTGGGTCAGGTGGCGTCAGCTGGTGGCAGCCCAGCCGCAGCCCCACGGCTGCAGGCCGCGCTGGGCGTAAACGCGGTTGGCAATATCGATCTGCTGTGCTTTGGTGGCGAGGCTGGCGTTGGGGGCGTAGGCGCCGCCGCCGGATCCAAGCCAGGTCCGGATATCGAACTGCAGGCCACCGTAGTAGCCGTTGCCGGTGTTGATGGACCAGTTTCCGCCTGATTCGCACTTGGCGATCTTGTCCCACATGGCCTCGTTCATCATCGCCGGGGCGGCGGCACCGGTGTTGGCAGCTGCACTGGCCGCCGGAGCGGGGGCCGGCGCTGCCGGAGCCGCAGCTGCCGGAGCCGCAGGTTTGGCCTTGGTGCCCACGGTGATCTTCTCGGTCACGGGCTGCACGGTGACAGCTTCGGACACGAGCGTGCGTGACGCTTCGCGGCCGTCAACCAGCACCAGTTTGTAGGTCTTCTCCATCTTGCCGGCAGTACCAGCCTGGGTAACTTCCTTTTCGCCCTTCAGCAGCTCAGCGCTTTCCTTGGCCTCCGACGGGAAGGCGACGTCCTCGGTGGTGACCGCAGTCTGGCTGGTGTCCACGCGGGAGACCTTGATGACCATGTTGTTCACTACGTGCGCATTCGCAGGCTGGGAAATCCGGTCATTGGCGCCAAGGGTAAGCCCTGCATCTTCCAGTACCTTGCCGACGTTGGCGGCAGTTGTCGTGGCGGTCTGCACGTTGCCGTCAGCAACAATGCTCACGGACTTGGGGGTGGAAATTGAAACGAAGGACCCTGCTACCGAGAGCTGGGCGTCCTTGGGAACGGAAACCAATGATGCACTTGCGACACCAAGCTCCGTCACGAGTCCGGCGACATTCTGGGCCGTGGTGTTCACTGTTTTTTCAGAGCCGTCCAGGCTGACCTTGACTTCCTTGGCCATGTTGACGTTGATGACCGTCCCGTTCTGGACGGTTGCATCCACGGCCGGCGAGACCCTGTCGGCCGGCTTCAGCTCGACTTTGGCGCTCTTGACCACCTGGCCGACTGTTCCACCAAAGGTCTGAACGGACGTTACCTTGCCGTCGACGTTCAGCGTGATGGTTTTGTTATTGCCCACGAAGGCTACGAGACCCACCACCAGTGCGCACAGCACCAGGAGCTGGGTCCCAACCTTGATGTAGCTGAATTTGCCGTCCGTTGTGGAGAACTTGACCACGATTGCCCGTTACTTTAGGTCCTTCCGGGCACGGGGATAGCGCAATAAAAGGCCCGGCACTATCCCAAAAGGGCGGGTCCGGGCATCATTGCGGCGCCACACTACGGCATCAGGCAGGCTGGAACCAGGGTCGGCAGAAACCTGCTGCGAATCGAGTGCATTTACCCGGCGGCCTTCCCCGACCCCGGCTAATGAATTCCTACTGTAACCGTAGCGTTATAAAGGGACCAATATTTGTGAATACCCGGTATGCAACTCAGGTTCCGCCGCGTTGTGATCTTAATCCCAGGATCCGTAGGCCCGCAGCGTGTTCTGCTGGATTCGGTTGCACAGCTCTGCCAGGTCCGTACCTGTCAATTCGGCCATGGAACGGACTGTGTACGGGACCATGTAGCTGGCGTTGGGGCGGCCCCGGTGGGGATGGGGTGTCAGGAAGGGGGCGTCTGTTTCCACCAGGACCAGGTCGGGATCCGCCACGGCGAGCGCGGCCCGCAGGTTGGTTGCGTTCTTGAAGGTCACGGTGCCGGCGAAGGACATCCACCAGCCCTCTTTATTACAGACAGCTGCCAGCTCCTCATCGCCGGAAAAGCAGTGGAAAACCACCCGTTCCGGAGCTCCTTCTTCCGTCAGCACCTGCACCACGTCGCGGTGTGCATCCCGGTCGTGAATTTGCAGCGTCAGGTCCAGCCGCTTGGCGATGTCGATATGCCGGCGGAAGGAATTCCGCTGGTGTGCCAGGCCTTCCCCTTCGGTGCGGAAAAAATCGAGCCCGGTCTCGCCGATGGCCCTGACCCTGGGGTGGGCGGCGAGCCGCTCGATTTCCGCCAGGGCCGCTTCCAGCTCACCGCGCTCGGCGTAGCGTGGAGCGTCATTGGGATGCAGCGCCACAGCTCCCAGCAGCCGCGGATCCAGATCCAGCGCCTGCACCGTAAACCGTGAGGACTCGAGATCGTAGCCCACCTGTACCGCACCCTGGACCCCCACGGCCGCCGCCGCGTCAAGCGCCTCCTTGATGCCCACCGGAGCCTTCCCGTCCGGGAAATCCAGATGCGTGTGGTTGTCCATTACAGGCACCGGCAAAGGCTCGGGCGCGGGCGGATATTCCCGTTTGGGGGAAGTTCCGGCTTCCTGGCCGCCGTCTCCGGCGTTAGCCCGGTAAGCGGCGGGGATCAGCGGATTGCACATCCATCCACCCTAACCGGGAACAGTCCCCCAGATTTATTGGAACTCTCTGTCAGCCGAAGCAGTTGTGTTAGTAGTCTGGTACGAACACATGCGGTCGCCCACCGACGGGCGAAGGCAGGGCTTGCTGTCCGTCCAGGTGAATGCCTGGCTGAAAGGTTGCCGATGGAATCCCACCGACGCACTGCCAACGATGTGAGCGCTGCGAACCGCAGTCTGGCGGGGTTCGCAGACCCGGTCAGCCCCCTCAACGGGCACCGGCAAACGGCAATGGACCCCTCATCATTCCACGCCGCCAGCGAGCGGATCCTGACCACCATCAACACAGTGATCGACGGTAAGTCCGACGCCGCGAAGCTGGCGCTGACCGTCCTGCTGGCCCAGGGGCACCTGCTCCTGGAGGATGTTCCGGGCGTGGGAAAGACGCTGTTGGCCAAAACTCTCGCCCGGACCATCGATTGCACCGTCAACCGGATCCAGTTCACGCCGGACCTGCTGCCCTCCGATGTGACCGGTGTTTCCATCTACAACCAGTCGTCCCGGCTCTTCGAGTTCAGACCGGGTGCGGTATTCGCCAACATCGTCATTGGTGACGAAATCAACCGTGCCTCAGCCAAAACCCAGTCCGCCCTGCTCGAATGCATGGAAGAGCACCAGGTGACGGTGGACGGTACTTCCTACCGGCTGGATGAACCCTTCATGGTGGTGGCAACACAGAATCCGATCGAGATGGAGGGCACGTACCCGTTGCCCGAAGCCCAGCGGGACCGCTTCATGGCACGCATCTCAATGGGTTATCCGGACAAGGACTCTGAGATCGAGATGCTTGAGACCCATCAGGCAACGTCGCCGCTGGCAAAAGTCTCGGCCGTGGTAACCACTGCCGATGTCGCTGCCATGATCGCCACCGTCCAGCAGGTCTACGTTTCGCAGGCCGTGAAGGAGTACACGGTATCCGTGGGCAGGGCCACCCGCGAGAGTCCGCTGCTCCGCCTGGGCGCGAGCCCCCGTTCCATGCTGCAGCTCCTGCGGGCTGCCAAGGCCACCGCAGCCCTTGACGGCCGTGACTTTGTGCTCCCTGACGACGTCGTGCAGGTTGCGGAAGCTGTCCTGGCCCACCGGATTATCCTGGACCGCAAGGCCGCCGGAGCCGGAGAGACCCCGCACAGCGTCCTTCGCGGCATCCTGTCCAGGCTGCCGGTCACGCAAAGGCCCGCTGATACAGGGACCAGGACTTCGGGGTCAATGAACCGGAACACCCCCGTCCCGGGCCTGAGCCGGAACCACTAGGCGGTTTTCCATGGTGCTGCCGGACAAACTGCCCCGACACCTCTTTACGCGGCGGGGCTGGGGAATGCTGGTGGCAGGCGCGGCGGCACTTGCCGCGGCACAGGTGATGGGCCGCAGGGACCTGCTAAGCCTGGCTGTACTGCTGCTCGTCCTTCCGCTGGTTTCCCTTGCCGGGATCCGCCTGGTGAAACCGCGTTTCCAGGTGTACCGGGAGTTCAACCCGTCACCGGTGGAAACCTCGGCCCCCACCACCGTGCGGCTTGCAGTGGCGCGGACGGGCGCAGCCACCGGCAGGGCGACGATGGAGGAAAGGCTGCCGGCACGGTTCGGTGAGTCGCCCGCGTTCCGTTTTCCGTCCCGTTCGGCTACCGGCGGCACCAGCAGGTATGAGTACCACCTGCGCTCCACGCAGCGCGGCCAGTTCCTTATCGGTCCAGTGACGGCGGAGTTCACCGATCCCTTCGGGCTGTCCCTGCACCGGCAGGCGATAGACGACGGCGACACCCTCACCGTGACGCCCGCCGCCGTCGCGCTCCCCTTGACAGGGCTCGCCGGTGCCCGCGGCAACGACGGGGTCACCGCGACCAGGATCCGGGCAAACCCCAGCGACGACGACGTCATGACGCGCGAGTACCGCCACGGTGACCCGATGCGCCGGGTTCATTGGGCAGCCACAGCGCGCCACGGTTCCCTGATGGTCCGGCAGGAGGAATCGGTCACGACGCCCGAGGCCACCATCATCCTGGACCAGAGGTTTACCGCTTTCTCCGGCGGGTCAGGGGCAGTACCGTCCGGAAGCGCAGCACTGGGCGGCCACTCCATGGTCAGCAGCGCAACCTTCGAGTGGGCTGTGGTTGCCGCCATGTCCATCAGTGCCCACCTCGCTGAGCGCAACTACGGCCTGCGCGTGCTGGACGTCCGCGGGGAACCGGCGTTTTTGCGTTCGCCCTCGGCCCCGGAACCCGGCGTAGAGGAATACAGGGGGGCATCCGGGCTTCAGTCCATCGCCGAAAGCCTCGCGGCAATCCAGCTCACAGGGCCGCATTCCCGCCGCGAGGCCGGGCGGAAGGACATTCCCGGCCCCCGGGATTTCCATGGGCACCAGGACTCCGGTCCGGCACCCTTTGATGACAACCTGATGGACAAGTTGTCAGCGCACCGCATGCGCGGACCGGTAATCGCTGTCCTGGGAAGGATCTCACCCTTGGAAGCCCTGTCCCTCGCCCCGGCCGCCGGTTACGGCACCAATGCGTTCGCCATCATTGCCACCGACCGCCCCGCGGATTTCGAGGACGCACTCGAAAAGCTCCGGCAGGGAGGCTGGCGGGCGGCTGCCGTGCCGCCGTCGGTATCCGTTGCAGCAGCCTGGAGCCACTTCGACCAGGACCCGGCCCTGCCGGAAACCCAGTCCGCAGAGGTCCGCCGCGGAGCGGAGGTGGCAGGATGACCATTGCGCCGCCCCGGAAGACCGGAATGGACCAGCAACCGGCAGCGCCGGCAGTAAACGCAGCAGGACGTCCCCCAGTTGGGCCCTACCCGTGGATGATGGCAGGTTCCATTGCCGTGGGCGTGGCCGGGGCTGCCCTGTCCTTGAACGGGGTTCTGCGGGGCTGGGGCTGGTACTGGCCCGTGCTCACCACGGTGCTGATGGTCTGTCTTGCCCTGGCCGCCTTGCGTGCGGTGCGGGCGCAGCCCCTGCTGGTCACCGCCGGCGGGTTCCTTGCGCTGGGCACCGTCCTGACCCTGACGTTTTTCCGCGGCTCCAGCTTTGCCGGCATCATCCCCACCGGGGCGAGCCTGGCTGAACTCAATCGGCTGATCCGCCGGGCCAGCGAAACCGTGCTGTCAGAAACTGCCCCCGTAGCCCCCAACGTGGGCATCGTGATGGTGATCTGCGCCGTTTTGGGCCTGGCAGTGATCCTTGTGGACGCGCTCGCGGTGCCGCTGGGCATGCCTGCCGCCACGGGTGCGGGGTTGCTGGCCATCCTCGTGGTGCCGGCCATGATCAAGCCCCAGAGCGTTGGGTTCTGGGGCTTCACTGCCGCCGTGGCCGGATACCTGATGATCCTGGCCTGCAGCCAGTGGTTTGTCCCAGACCCCCGGATTGCGGCTGATTCCGCCCGCAACCCGGGCCAGGTCCGGCGGGCTGTTCTGACAGGGTCGGTTGCCCTGGTTGCCACCCTGCTGGTGCCGCTGGCAATTCCGGGCTTTGACCAGGGCACTTTCCCGCAGGGTTCCCGCCTTAATCCCTGGGGCGCGTCAACGGGCCTGAACCCGATGATCACCCTGGGCAACAGCCTGCGGACTCCTGCCGGCACCGGACGGATCACGTACGCCACCAATTCCACGAAACCGCTGTACCTGCGCTCAGTCACCGTGGACCATTTTGACGGCGACTCGTGGGGCCCGGATGACCGCAACGCCTCCCGGCGCTCCCTTAGCAGCCAGATCGACCCCGGCTATGTGGTCCTTGCGGACGAACAGCAGCCGGTGGTGACCGCGATTGATGCCGGAACATTCACCAGCCCCTACCTGCCCGCCCCATATCCCCCGGAATCCGTGCGCGGCCTTAACGGCCGGTGGACCTGGGATCCGGCCACCCTGAGCATCAAGGGAACGGACACCACCTCCCGGCGGCAGGAATACCTAGTTCGGTCCTCAGTTCCGAAGCTCACTGCCGGGCAGTTGGCCCGGTCTTCGGCGGCGGTGCAGGGCATCGAGGACGACTTCACCAGGATCCCGGGGAATATTCCCGAGATTGTCCGGACTACGGCGGGCACGGTGGCCGGTTCCCGCGCCACGCCCTATGAAAAGGCCATGGCGATCCAGAGGTACCTCCGCTCCGCGGAGTTTACCTATTCCCTGCAGTCGCCCGTGCAGGGCGGCTATGACGGAAACGGCCTCTCGGTCCTTGCCGATTTCCTGGATGAGAAAAGCGGGTACTGCATCCACTACGCGTCGGCCATGGCCGTGATGGCAAGGCTGGAAGGAATTCCCAGCCGAATCGCCGTTGGCTATGCCCCCGGCAGGTTGACGGGTGCCACCGTCTCCGTGGCAGGCGAGGGCGCGTTGCCCGAGTACGAGGTGGACGCCCGGGACGCCCACGCCTGGCCGGAACTGTACTTCCAGGGTTTGGGATGGGTGCCGTTTGAGCCCACGCCCTCCCGTGGGGTCGTTCCCGACTACGCCTCGGAGGCATCAGCCCCTTCAGCGCCGGGTGCGCTTGAGAACAACGACGATCTGGTCCCTGACGCGATCCCTGCTCCTGCGCCGGCACCAAGCGCCGCTCCCCTGCCCGCTCCCGGGGGAGGCGAAGGCGGCACAGATACCGGCGTGCAGTTGCTGCCCCTGCTCCTGGGCCTGGGCGGTGCCTTGGCAGTTGCCCTTCTGGCAGTTGCGCCGCGCCTGGCCCGGCAGGGCATCAGGGCACGCCGGCTTCGGGCGGTGGATCCAGGCACGGCCGCGGTTCTGGCGTGGAGCGAAATGATGGACCTGGGGACTGATTACGGCCTGCCACCGCAGCCCAGCGAAACCCCGCGCGCCTACAGCGCCCGCCTCCGGGAGTCCGCGCTGCTCGGGGAACAGGGCGGAATGGACGATGCTGCCCACCGGGCCGCTGCAGCACTGACCGCAAACTTCGAACGCCGCGAGTACGGTCCCCCGCCGGCAGAGGCAGATGCGCCGGCGGGCAACGGCAAAGCCGGCCCCCGGGCCTCAACTGATGGCCAGGACGTGACCGGCGCCCGGATCGCAGCACTTGAATCAGCCTTGCGCGCCCATGCCCCCACCCTGCGGAGGCTTCGTGCATTGTGGGTGCCGCCGTCGGTGATCGGGTTACTGGGACGCCTGCTCGTGGCGCCGTTCCGTGGTGCCCAAGCAGCAGCGGTCCAGGCAGCAGGAGCCGCCGCACGCTTCTGGTCAGCCCGCTGGTCTGCGCGTTCCTGACCCCGGCGTGCGGCGGCTCTGCCAGCTGGCGAAAAAGGACTACCCGGCGTAGGGGTCGGCGATGCCGATGTACTGGGTGTAGAGGTATTCCTCAATGCCCTCGAGGCCGCCTTCGCGCCCCAGTCCTGACTGCTTGACCCCGCCGAACGGTGCCGCTGCGTTGGAAATGACCCCCGCGTTCAGGCCAAGCATGCCGGTTTCCAGCCGTTCGCCCATCCGGATGCCGCGGTTGAGGTCCTTGGTGAAGACGTAGGCCACCAGCCCGTATTCGGTGTTGTTGGCCAGCCGGACCGCGTCATCTTCGCTGCTGAAGGTGATGATCGGGGCAACCGGGCCGAAGATCTCTTCCGACAGGATGCGGGTGCCTTCGCTGACGCCGGAGAGGATGGTGGGCTGGTAGAAGTAACCCGGGCCCTCCACGGGCCCCCCGCCCAGCACTGCTTTGGCGCCCGAGGAGACGGCGTCGGACACCAGTTCGTGGACCTTGTTCCGGCTTTTCGCGTCAATCAGCGGGCCCACCTTGGACTCCGGTTCGGTTCCGCGCGCGGTGGTCATCTCCTTCATCTTCGTGGCAAACTTCTCCGCGAATTCCGCTGCGACGGACTCGTGCACGATGAACCGGTTGGCAGCGGTGCAGGCCTCGCCCATGTTCCGCAGCTTCGCCAGCATGGCGCCTGCAACGGCGGCATCCAGGTCGGCGTCCTCGAAGACCACGAACGGCGCGTTGCCGCCAAGCTCCATGGACGTGCGCAGGACAGTCTCGGAGGCATCGGCGAGCAGACGGCGCCCAACCTCGGTGGAACCGGTGAAGGAGAGCTTGCGCAGCCGGGAGTCCTTGATCAGCGGGCCGGTAGTGGCACCCGCTGTTGAAGTGGGGATGACGTTCAGGACACCGGCGGGCAGGCCCGCCTCCATCATGACGGCGGCGAACAGCTGGGAGGTCAGCGGGGTCAGGTTCGCGGACTTCAGCACCATGGTGCAGCCCGCGGCAACAGCGGGAGCGATCTTTCGGGTGGCCATGGCCAGCGGGAAGTTCCACGGGGTAATCAGCAGGCAGGGGCCCACGGGCTTCTTGGTGACCAGCAGGCGGGACTTGCCGTCCGGGGACACGGAGTAGCGGCCGAAGGCACGGACGGCTTCCTCGGAGAACCAGCGCAGGAACTCTGCGCCGTAGGTGACTTCACCGCGGGCCTCTGCCAGCGGCTTGCCCATCTCCATGGTCATCAGCAGGGCAAAGTCCTCGGCACGCCCGGTCACGAGCTCAAACGCGCGCCGCAGGATCTCGCCGCGCTCGCGCGGCGGGACCTTTGCCCAGGACTCTTGGGCGGCAACGGCGGCATCCAGCGCCGCGGCACCGTCCTCGGGGCCGGCGTCGGCAATGCTCAGCAGCACTTTGCCGGTAGCCGGATCCTCGACATCAAAGGTTTTACCTGTTGCGGCGGCCCGCCACTCACCATTGATGAGCAGGCCGGTAGGAACAGAGGCCAAAAGGGCGCTTTCGCGTTCTGCGGAAACGGCCGGCTGTGCAGTGACAGTCACGATGACTCCCTCGTCGGTGGGGTGTTGCAGCCCCGGCGGCGGCCGGAGTAGCCGCCGTCGTCCTGGCTGATTAGTTGCCAGACTACTGCTGCGCCACCAGCCGGTCTACGCCTTCACGCACTGCAGAACCACTGAAGGGCTGTGCACCTGCACAGCCCCGGCGGGCTGTTGGGGCCGGCTACCGGGCGGCCAGAACAGCGGAGTAAAGCTCCCGCTTGCTCACCCGGACGTCTTCCGCGACGGCTGCAACAGCCTCCTTCAGGCGGATTCCCTGGGCCACCAGTTCATTGACGGCAGCCACGTGGTCCTCCGGCGTTCCAGCTTCCTGTTCCGGTGCGCCTGCCAGGACGACGGCAATTTCACCACGGACCTCGGTGGTTTCTGCCCACTGCAGGAGCTCGTTAAGGGAGCCCCGGATCACTTCCTCGTAGGTTTTGGTCAGTTCCCGGCACACGGCCACGCGGCGGTCGGGGCCGAAACGCTCGCGCAGCGCCCGCAGCATCACCTCCAGCCGGTGCGGCGCTTCGAAGAACACCATCGTCCGGCGCTCCCCCGCCAGGTCCGCCAGGCGGGACGCGCGCTCGCCTGCCTTCCGCGGGAGGAATCCTTCAAAGCAAAAGCGGTCCGTGGGCAGGCCGGACAGCGCGAGCGCCGTCAGTACAGCTGACGGGCCGGGGACGGCAGTGACCTTGAGCCCGGCGTCGACGGCACCCTCCACCAGCCTGAACCCCGGATCGGACACCGAGGGCATCCCTGCGTCGGTAACCATCAGCAGTGTCTTGCCTGCCCGCACCTGGTCAAGAAGCTCGGCGGTCCTGGCTGCTTCGTTGTGCTCGTGATAGCTGATCACCCGCCCCGCTACGGTGACGCCCAGGCTCTGCACCAGCCGGTGCAGGCGGCGGGTGTCCTCGGCGGCGACGATGTCCGCGGTGCCCAGCAGCTCCACGAGGCGGGCAGAAGCATCGCCCGTGTTTCCTATCGGTGTGGCCGCCAGCACGATCCGCCCATCCGCCGGCGCCGCAGCTCCTGCATCCGCCACCCTTACCGGCTGTTCTCCGGTTTCCTCATCGTGGGTGGGAGTGCCGGAATCAGGGAAGGGGCTGGGGTTAGTTTCCACGCCACCAGCCTACTGCTGAGGAGCGCGGCCAGCCGCAAAAGGTAGCATGGGGCTCGTGACGCAGACCTCGACGCGGCCGGCCGGGGCCGGGTACCCCACGCCCCCGGCGTCCGGCTGTTCCACCCCCGACGTTGAGGGCCGGCCCGCAACCTTTCCTGCCCGCCCGTGGGTCAGCCGTCCCGTTGATGCCTTCACCGCTGAGTCCCTGCAGGCGCGGCTCCTGGGATCTGTCCAGAGCTGGCGGGACTACCCGCCGTCGCTGCGGCTTTGGTTTTTTCTGGTCCCTGTCCTGACTGCCGCAGCCGGCGGGGTCCTGAGGTTCTTCCGGCTTGAGACGCCGCACAAGCTGGTTTTTGACGAAACGTACTACGTCAAGGATGCCTACTCCTACCTCGTCAGCGGTTATGAGCGCAGTTGGCCGGACAAAGCCAATGATTCATTCAACGCCGGTAACCCCGCGCTGCTTCTGGATACTCCCGAGTACGTCGTCCACCCCCCGGTGGGAAAGTGGATGATCGCCGCGGGCATGTGGCTCTTCGGCGCGGACAATTCCTTCGGGTGGCGTTTCGCTGCTGCCCTGACCGGAACCCTGTCCGTCCTGCTCCTGTCGCTCATAGCGCTGAAACTCTTCCATTCGCTTCCCCTGGCCGGCGCGGCAGGACTCCTCCTGGCCGTGGACGGCCACCACCTGGTGATGTCCCGGACTTCACTGCTGGATATCTTCCTGATGTTCTGGATCCTCGCAGCGTTTGGCGCCCTGCTGATGGACCGGGATGACGGCCGACGCCGGCTTGCGGCGCGGCTGGGCAAGGTTGCCTCGGCCAACGGTGGGCTTCCCGGCACCGCCGCGTTGCTCTCCGGACCCTGGCTGGGCATCCGCTGGTGGCGGCTGGCGAGTGGCGTATTCCTGGGGCTTGCCGTGGGAACGAAGTGGTCGGGGCTGTTCTTCCTGGCCGTTTTCGGAATCCTTACCGTCCTGTGGGACATGAGCGCACGGCGGGTAGCGGGAATCCGCGGCTGGATCAGCGGCGGCGTGATCAAGGACGGCATCCCGGCATTCCTGGCTATGGTTCCGGTTGCCGCGCTGGCCTACACCGCCACCTGGACCGGCTGGTTCCGCTCCGACGACGCCTACTTCCGCCGCTGGGCACAGAGCAATCCGTCCGCCGAATGGGGCTGGCTGCCGGAATCGGTCCGGTCCCTGGCGCACTACCACCTCGAAGCCTACAAGTTCCACCAGGGCCTGGGGTCGGAGCATCCGTACGAGGCCAGCGCCTGGAGCTGGCTGGTGATGGGCAGGCCAACGTCGTTCTTTTATGAGTCGCCCCAGCGCGGCACCCCGGGCTGCGACGTGGACAAGTGCACCTCCGCCGTACTTTCTGTTGGTAATCCCATCATTTGGTGGGCGGCAGCCATATCGCTGGTGGTGCTCCTGTTCTGGTGGGCCGGGCGCCGTGACTGGCGGGCCGGAGCCGTGCTGGCCGGAGTGGCCGCAGGCTACCTTCCGTGGTTCATGTACCCGGAGCGGACCATGTTCTACTTCTATGCGGTGTCCTTTGAACCGTTCCTGGTACTGGCCCTCGTGTACTGCCTGGGGCTGGTCCTGGGCAGGACGACGGACCCGCCGTGGCGCCGCCGGTCCGGCCTGTACCTGGTGGCCCTGTTCGTGGCCGCAGCAGTCCTGTTGACAGCCTTTTTCTATCCTGTCTGGGCGGCTGAGGTCATCCCGTACCAGGAGTGGCGGCTCCGGATGTGGATGCCTTCCTGGATCTAGGGCAGGATGGCAGGAGACCCCGACGGAGCCGCTGCCGCGGCATGGCAGCGGAACGGAGACCTGCTGTGAGAGAAGCGAGCACCGAACTGCTGGTTGAGCTTGATGCCGCCAGCAACGTCACGGATCTGTTGCTGGAGCAGCAGGCGGCCAACCCTGCCCACGCCCTGTACCGGCGCAAGGGGCCCAACGGCTGGTATGACGTGACGGCGCAGAAGTTTCTGCAGGACGTCAGCGCGCTGGCCAAGGGCCTCATCGCCGGCGGGCTCGAACCCGGCGACACTGTGGCGGTCATGTCCGCCACCTCCTATGAATGGACCCTGGTGGATTTCGCCATTTGGTTCGCCGGCGGTGTGACCGTTCCCATTTATGAAACGTCCTCAGCCAGCCAGGTGGAATGGACCCTCCATGACGCCGGCGTGCGGCGCGTCTTCGCCGAGGACCATGCGAAGGTGAAGCTGGTGGCAGATGTCCTGACCGGCTCCGAGCTCCTGCGGGACCGGCTCATCCACGTGGGCCGGATGGACTTCAAGGGTGAAGCCCCGGACCTCGCGAGCCTGGCCGCCGCCGGAACGGGGGTCACCGACGCGGAGCTGGAACGGCATAGGAGCCGGGCAGGACTGGACGACATCGCCTCCCTGGTCTACACCTCGGGTACCACCGGAAATCCCAAAGGCTGCGAAATCACCCACGGCAACTTTGCCCTGGTGGCCCGCAACATCGTTGCGTTCCTTCCGGAGCTGCTCCTTCAGGACCAGGCCCGAACGCTGATGTTCCTGCCGCTCGCACACGTCCTCGCCCGCGCGGTCCAGGTTGTGTGCCTGACCGCCGGAGCCACGCTCGGGCACACAGGAGCGGCGCAGCTGGCCGATGACATGGGATCGTTCCGGCCCACCTTCCTGCTGGTGGTTCCGCGGATTTTCGAGAAGCTCCGCGCCACCGCAGCACACAAAGCCGCAGCGGCCGGAAAAGCCCGGCTTTTCGACGCTGCGTCGGCTACCGCCATTGAGTACTCGCAGGAACAGGACAAGCGCAGCCGCGGCGAGGGCAGCGGTCCCGGGATGTTTTGCCGCATCCGCCACGGAATTTTCGACAGGCTGCTTTACCCGCGGCTCCGCCAGGCCTTCGGCGGCCAGGTGGGCTACACGGTGTCCGGGGCCAGTGCCCTGTCACCGGAGGACGCCCACTTCTTCCACGGGGCCGGGATTCCTGTCCTTGAAGGCTATGGCCTCACCGAGACCACGGCGCCGTGCACCGTCAACACCCCCTCCCGTACCCGGCTGGGTTCAGTAGGCATTCCCATCCCCGGCACCACCATCCGGGTAGCGGAAGACGGCGAGGTCCTGGTCAAGGGCATTGGCGTCTTCCGGGGCTACCACGCCAACCAGGCCGCGAACGCAGAGGCCTTCGTGGACGGATTTCTCCGTACCGGCGACCTCGGGGAACTTGACCCCCAGGGGTTCCTCACCATCACAGGGCGGAAAAAGGACCTGCTGGTCACCGCCGGTGGCAAAAATGTTGCGCCCGGGCCGCTGGAAGAAAAAATCCGCGCGCATCAGCTGGTGGCCCACGCCGTGGTGCTCGGCGACGGAAGGCCTTATGTGTCCGCGCTGGTGAGCCTGGACCCCGCAGGCCTCACGCACTGGTGTTCCGGGCAGGGACTGCCCTCACTTGCTGTCCGGGACGCCGTCGCGGATCAGCGGGTGATTGCTGCAGTTCAGGAGGCGGTTGACCAGGCCAACCGGCAGGTGTCCAAAGCCGAATCCATCCGCAGGTTTGCCCTGCTGGACGCCCAGTTCACTGTCGAGTCAGGGCACCTGACGCCGTCCCTCAAAGTGAAGCGCGCCGCCGTCGTGCATGACTATGAAAGCGAGATCGCCGGACTCTATTCCTGAGCCGCCCCATGCCGCGCCGCCGGCTCGGCCGAGTGGTCGGCTGACTGGCGGGTGCCGTCAGGCCGTTCCTTGACGAGGCCGCGGCGCCGGCGCGTAGGCCAGGTGAGGATCAGGGTAATCAGCGCGGTCAGCAGCACCAGGGCTGCGATCACAATTCCTGCGTCGACCCAGAACTGGCCGGGAAACAGCCGGATGAGGGTGTCATCGAGGCTGAACGTCCACGTGCCGTCGGCAAAGAAGATCCGATGGAACTCGGTGAAGAACTGCTGCCATCCCAGCACTGCCAGGGAACCCAGGCCCAGGATAAGGACCAAGGTGATGATGGAGCCGGCAAACAATCCCCTGCGGACTCCCCCGTTGGTTTTCTTCCGCAGGTAGAGGACAGCGATGATGCTGACAAGGGCCAGCAGCACTCCGGCGCCAAAGGTGGAGAGGATCACCAGCTTGACGTCCGCCATATGGCTGACTTCGCCGTCCTTGAACAGTTTGTCGCCGCTGCGGTGCACCAGGTCGCCCAGGTAGCGCGGTCCGGACCAGTTACTGAGGTAGTCGACCGCGTAGGAGCCGTAAGTCATCCTGTCGTCGGTGCTGAACCCGTAGCCGTCACCCGGAAATCCGGGGCGGTTGTACTCCACCCAGAGGAACAGCGGACTGGTCACCGCTCGTACCGCAAGGATGAGCAGGATCAGGGGGAAGAAGATGGCAAGCAGGACCTGCATCACCCGCGGAGCCACCGGCTTGGCGTTGGCTGCGCTCTCGCGTTGGGCGTTGCGGCGCTCCACCTCCTCCTCCGGAGGACGGACCTGCAGTGCGGAGGTGGGAAGCGGCTCCTTGAAAACAGGCGAGCTGCCGCGCCCGGGTGCAGGATCCGCATCGTCAGCGGCGGCCTTCGCGGCTTTGCGGCCCGCCCGGCTCTCCGGTTGGACGGCTTTGCGGTCCGCGGGGGCGGCGGCAGCATCGGTGATACCAGTAGCGGACGAACCGCCGGCGACTGCTGCGGCTGCGCCGCTGCCGGTTACGGAGGAACTGGCACCTGTTGCAGTTGAACCTGCGGCTGTTAAGGTTGAGCCTGCGCTTGTTGCCACGTCGCCCTCGCCGGAGCTGCGGGTTGATTCTCCGGACGTTTCATAGCCCGGGTCATTAGACCCGTGCGTTGCAGAACTGCCGGCGCCTGTACCGGCGGACGTCATCCAGGAAAAGGCCGGTTCGTCGGAGTCCCCTGACGTGTCCAGGACAGGTTCCGGCCGGGGCTCGGTGCGCCTGGCGCGGGCAGGAGTTTCGTCTTTCACAGCAGCGTCGCTTCCCTTGGGCTTCTGCGCCAGGTTGTGGTCCCCCGGCGCGCTTTGTCTGTTGACGAGCCTACCGTCCGGGCTCCGCCGCGGACGCGGAACCACCCCGGAAGGATTACAACGATTCAGGCAACGGTTCAGGCAGCGACTTGCGAATAGCCTGCGTCCTCGCGGCGCAGGTCGCCGCGCTCCCCGGCCAGGTAGGCTGGTCGTCCGCAGGCGAGGACATACAGCCAGTAGCCGGCGAGCACCGCCGCTCCAATGGTGATCTTTGCCCAGGCCGGAAGCGCGCTTGGTGTGACAAACCCTTCCACCAGGCCGGAGACAAACAGCACAAGAACCAGGCCCAGGGCTACCGTAATGAGGGATCTGCCCTCCTCCGCTACCGCCCGGCCCCGGGTGCGCGGCCCCGGCGATACCATCGCCCAAAAGATCCGAAGACCGGCTGCGCAGGCGATGAACACGGCCGTGAGTTCCATCAGGCCATGCGGCAGGATGTAGCTGTAAAAAACGTCTGTCTTCCCCGCGGCCGCGAAAATGCCGGCCGCGATACCCACCCCCTGCGCGTTGCTGAACAGGATCATGGGCACCCATACTCCGGTGATGCCCAAGGCCACTGCCTGTGCGCTGATCCAGGCGTTGTTGGTCCAGACGGCACCGGCGAAGGACGCCGCGGGGTTCTCCGAGTAATAGTTGATGAAGTCTTCCTCGACGTACTGTTCTGCCGCCGCCTCGGAAGCCACCGCCCGCAACGCTTCGGGGGATGTGCCAATCCAGAACGCGTAGGCTGCGCCGATGAGGACAAAGGCCGCCCCGCAGGCAAGGGTAAGCCACGTGAGCCGGTAGAAAGCGGCCGGAAGGGCCACCACAAAAAACCTTGCCAGGTCCTCCATCACGTTGGAGCGGGCACCGGTAAAACGGGTCCGCGCCTGGGCAAGTGTGGCGGACAGGGAGGCGGACAGGCCGCTCTCCGGAGCCACCGACCGGATGAGCGAAAGGTGGGATGACGCGGACTGGTACAGGGCCAGCAGTTCATCTGCTTCCGGCCCGCTGAGCCTGCGTTTGTGGGCGAGTTCGTGCAGCCGGGACCACTTGTCCGCGTTGACGGCGGAGAACGCGTCCATATCCACGGAACCAGCCTAGCGGGCCGCCATAGACTGTGACTGTCCCATCAGCAGCAAGGACAGGAACAGCGTGAGTTCGATCATCACCGGTGAGGCAGTGGTCCTGGAATTACGCCCCGCATCGTTTGCAGCGCGCGCGCTGGGCCTGCTGCTGGATATGGCCTTGAGCATTGTCCTGTTGGCGGTGATCCTGATTCAAGTAGCGGGCGCGGCTGGAGAACTCGACGAAGCCGCCGTGCGGGCCATGGTGGTGTCCAGCGTGGTGTTCTGCCTGGTGGTTGTTCCGGTGGCTGTTGAGACTCTTAGCCGAGGGCTGTCGCTGGGCAAGCTCGCAACCGGGCTGAGGGTGGTGCGGGAGGACGGCGGTGCCATCCGCTTCCGCCACGCCCTGATCCGCGGGCTGACCGGATTCCTTGAGATCTACCTGACGCTGGGCGGGGTGGCCATTGCCGTGGCGCTGTTCAACCACAGGTCCCGCAGGCTGGGCGACCTGATGGCCGGGACATATGCCATCCGCCGCCGGGTACCGCTGGAAGAAGTCCCGCCGGTGCCCGTTCCGCCCCGGCTCCAGTCCTGGGCCTCGGCGGCGGATATCGGCAGGATTCCGGATGCGACGGCCCGCCGGGCTTCCCAGTTCCTCCGCCAGGCCAACCGGATGGCCCCGCTGTCCAGGGCCGGCATGGCCGGGTCGATCGCCACCGAACTCGCGGCGCACGTGGCCCCGCCGCCGCCTGCCGGAACAACTCCCGGTGACTACCTTGCCGCGGTGGTGGCCGAGCGGCGGAGCAGGGACCTGGCGAGGTTGTCCGGGGCACGACGGCGGAGCGCTGAGACAGCCGAGCGCCTGCACCGGCTGCCTTTCAGCGGCTGAGCGCCTAGTTGGCGTATTCGCTCCACGGAATATTCCAGTCGCCAAAACCGTCGTCGTGGGCCGCGTAATCGCCCTCGGTGTTGACGATGTGGACAACGTCGCCGGTGCCCATGTTGTCAAAAACCCACGCGGCACCGTCGGGGGCAAATCCAATGCAGCCGTGTGAGACGTTGGTATTGCCGATAAAGGGGTAAGCAGATTCCAGTGCCTGGTGGATATAAGCACCGCTGAGGGTGAGCCGGATGGTGTATTCGACGTCAACGTCCCCGTAGTAGGCCGGATCGTCGGGCTTCAGCCCGATGCTCGAGGCCCGGAAGTGGTCATAGCGCTTCTTCTCCATCAGCACCCCGTACCCGCGCGCGGACGGGAACCGCTTATCCCCCATGCTCACCGGCAGCGTCTTGACCACCTGGTCGTTGACGCTGAGCGTGAAGGTGTGGGCTGCTGCATCCGCCACTGCCACCTTCTTGTCACCAATGGCGACGTTCACCTTCTTGTTGAAGTTGGCGATCTGGCCGTTGCCGAGGTCCATGCCGAACAGCTGCATGTCCATGGTGATCGTGGAGTTTGCCGCCCAGAAATTTTCCGCGCGGTACCGGACCATGGTGTCGCTGTGCCAGTGGAAGTCACCCACCTGGCCTGCGCTGCTGGTGATGCTGATGGCCTTTTCCACCGCCTCACGGTTAAGCACGGGTTCGCTGAAGATAACCTGCAGCGGCTGCCCGACACCCACCTTCATGCCATCCAGCGGGTAGATAGCGGCATCGGCCTCGTGGGAACTGGAAACGGTGCTGAAGGCCTGGGTGGTGCTGGTCTCGCGGCCGGCCCCGTCCTTCACGACGTAGGTGTAGCTGTAGTCCGTATTGAATTTCAGCGGCCCGGAGGCCGTCCAGCCTGTGCCGGCGGCGTCGATGCGGCCCTCCACCGTCTCTCCGGAGGTGCTGGTGAGGGTGACGCGTTCTATGGTGCCGTTGGACACCTTCAGGGACACCGGGGCTGCCGGGTTCACCTGCTTGGCGCCGTTAACCGGCACGGCGTCGAACTTGACCGGGGCAATCACCGGCGCTGCGATGCCGGGTGATGTCCTGGCAGCGGACCCCGACTCCGACTCGATGGCTCCGCGGGCAATTCCCGGTGCCACTGCAGCGAACACCCCGCCGACGGCGGCGAGGAGGCAGACGGCCACCACCACAAGTATCTTCTTCACACGACCCGGCCGGCGGGACTGGACTTCGGGCTCCATATTTTGATCCTAGGCGCAGAAAGTAACAGCCCGGGTGCTCGGGGCACCCGGGCAGTTCACTTCTTAGTAACGATAGTGCTCGGGCTTGTACGGACCGGCGACGTCCAGATCCAGGTACTCCGCCTGGTCCTTGGTCAATTCGGTCAGCTCCACGCCCAGCGCACCCAGGTGCAGGCGGGCAACTTTTTCGTCCAGGACTTTGGGCAGGACATACACCTGGTTTTCGTACTCGCGCTCCCCCTCGGGCTGGTCCTTCTTGGTCCACAGCTCGATCTGGGCGATGGTCTGGTTGGCGAAGGAGTTGCTCATCACAAAGGACGGGTGCCCGGTGGCGTTGCCCAGGTTCAGCAGGCGGCCTTCAGACAGGACGATGATGGAACGCTCGGCTTCGGTGCCGGCCTCGAAAACCCATTCGTGGACCTGCGGCTTGATTTCCACCTTTTTGATGCCCGGGATTCGGGCGAGTCCGGCAATGTCGATTTCGTTATCGAAGTGGCCAATGTTGCCCACAATCGCCTTGTTCTTCATGCCGGCCATGTGCTCGGCCATGATGACGTCCTTGTTGCCGGTGGTGGTGATGAAGATATCGCCCTGGGCCAGGACGGACTCCAGCTTGGCCACCTGGTAGCCGTCCATGGCGG
Organism: Arthrobacter sp. K41; assembly: GCF_059089645.1. Taxonomy (NCBI): domain Bacteria; kingdom Bacillati; phylum Actinomycetota; class Actinomycetes; order Micrococcales; family Micrococcaceae; genus Arthrobacter; species Arthrobacter sp. K41. Next base: position 278,172 of record NZ_JBNHEW010000003.1, read on the forward strand.
CCTGCAAGGCGCAAATGGGGTCGATCTCCGTGACAATCACGCGGGAACCCTGGCCCCGCAGCGCTTCCGCGGCGCCCTTGCCGACGTCGCCATAGCCGCAGACGACGGCGACCTTGCCGCCCATGAGGACGTCCGTTGCGCGGTTGATGCCGTCCGGAAGGGAGTGCCGGATGCCGTACTTGTTGTCGAACTTGCTCTTGGTGACGGAGTCGTTGACGTTGATTGCGGGGAAGAGGAGCTTGCCCTGTTCAGCCAGCTGGTACAGGCGGTGGACGCCGGTGGTGGTTTCTTCGGTGACTCCCTTGATGGCGGCGGCCGTGCGGGTCCACCTCTGCGGGTCTGCGGCGAGGGAGCGGCGCAGCACGTCAAGGAAGATGCCGTATTCTTCGGAATCCGTGGGGTCGTTGGACGGAACGTTGCCCACGGCCTCGAACTCGGCGCCCTTGTGCACCAGCATGGTGGCGTCTCCGCCGTCGTCAAGGATCATGTTGGGGCCGAGCTCCGGGTTGGTCTCGGCGCCGGGCCAGGTGAGGATCTGCTCCGCCGTCCACCAGTATTCCTCGAGCGTCTCGCCCTTCCATGCAAACACCGGGACACCCTGGGGGTCCTCCACAGTGCCCTTGCCCACCACTACGGCAGCCGCGGCTTCATCCTGGGTGGAGAAGATATTGCAGGAAGCCCAGCGGACCTCGGCGCCCAGGGCGGTAAGGGTTTCGATCAGCACCGCAGTCTGTACCGTCATGTGCAGCGACCCGGCGATCCGCGCACCCTTAAGCGGCTGGGTGGGGCCGAATTCCTCGCGGAGGGACATTAAGCCGGGCATCTCGTGCTCCGCCAGGCGGATCTGGTGCCTGCCTGCCTCTGCCAGCGAGATGTCGGCAACCTTGTAATCAAAAGCCATGGTGAATCCTTTACTCTGTCCGGCCAGGAGCCGGATGCTGCTGCGGTGCCGGGCCGGGGAGCCGCGGCGTGTGCGCCGGTGGTTTGTACTGGTGGGGGGTTAAACGGCCCGGCGTCTGCCGGCGGCTGAATCGTGCTGGTCCGAATCGTGCTGGTCCGAACCAGCTGCCGCCGCTGCCGCCAGGAGTTCGGGCGGCAGGAGGAGGGGAATCCCGTCCTCGATGGCATAGCGGGGCCTCACGCCGGACTCGCCCGCGACGGCTGCAACAAGTTCCCCGCCTTCCTGCACCAGGGAGGACCCTGTTACCGGGCAACGCAGAACGGACAGGAGTTCAGGACTGATATTCGGCATTGTTTTTCATGCTCCTGGCGGGCGCGCCGGCGCCGGTAGCGGACGGAAGTGCAACTTCCAGCCTACCGCCAGATGCCGCTCAGGACGGTTCCCGCAGGGCGCGGAGGTGGCCCCTGCGGGTTCCTTCAGCGCCGGCCGGGGCTTCAAGCGCCGAATGGGAGCCGCGCTGACCGGACGGCGGCGGCGCCTGGGCAGGCAGGGCAGCGGCGTCCCGGACCGCGTTGGCCAGTGCCAGGAGGTCATCCGGGCCGGGCTGCTGCGGCGTGGAGGGCATGGCCAGGCGCAGAACCTCCCAGCCCCGCGGGACAGTCAGAGAATCAGCGTGCTGCTCACACAGATCGTAACAATGGGGTTCGGCGTAGGTGGCCAGCGGACCAAGGACCGCCGTGGAATCCGCGTAGACGTACGTCAGAGTGGCTACCGCTGACTGGCGGCACGCAGATCTTGAACACTGACGGATAGCTCCCACGACATCACAGACTACTCCGTGCAGGCGGTAAAACACGGTATTGCCGCCCCGGGTCGACGCGCACCGGTGCATGCAGCCCATGTGTCGCGTAAATCCGCCCCCGGGTTTACAGTCGATATATGCAGTCATCGAACCATGAGTCAGGCTTTTCGGTCCGGTTGGCTGATCCGGATGCCCACACTGACCCGGGCAGCGCGGCGCCGGGCAAGAGCTTTATGATGCGCCGCCGCAACCGCCACGGACGGGGCCTTCGCGGGGAAGTGATGCTCCCGACCCATCCCGGTTACCGCACCCGTTCGGACCGCTTCGATGACATGGTGCTGGACTCCGCGCAGCGCCTGCATGACATCTGGGGCAAGACCCTTGACGGTGTCCGTTTCGGCGTCGATGAAATCCCGCCGGACCTTGAGCAATTGGCGGCAAATGGCACCACCGCCCCCATGGGTTCCTACACCCCGGCGACCGACGGGGACGGGCCGATGATCACGGTGTACCGCCGGGTGGTTGAGCAGGCGTGCGGGAGTGTGGACGAACTCCACGACCTGGTCCATGACGTGGTGGTGGAGCATACGGCTGAAATGCTGGGTGTTGCCCCGGAGACCCTTGACCCCGTCTACCGCCGCCGGTACTGATCCCGCTGCATCCGCACCAGTCACTGCTTACATCAGGCATCGGCTCTGACAGGCATCGGCGGATCTTCAGTAACTCAGCGTGACAGGCACCGTTTCCTGTCCCGCCGCTGCCGGCAGGAAGGCAAGCGTCGACACATCGTCACGCCCGTCCTGCTGCAGCAACAGAGCTCCATACACAGCGTCGCCGGAAGCCGACACCACATAGCCGACGACGGCGGAATCCTCGGCATTTTCCGGAATGGCGATGGAGGCGGTGGTTCCGCCGGCAATGTCTGCGGTGGACGGCGCCCGGACCTTCCCGTCGGCAGTGATGGCGGAATAGGTGATGGTGGCCCGGTTGTCCAGGGCACCGAAAACAAGGTGGCGCTGGCCTCCCTGGGGAACGGGGACCACGTGCTGGCTGCCGAGTCTTACTCCCGATGCTGCCCACGCGACGTCTGCGGCCTTGCCGTCCTGGAGGCCCCGGGTCACCCGGGTGGCAGCGACAAAGGTGACATCCGACGATGCCTCCACCGTGTAGTGGCCTGCCGGGACGCCGGCCAGCGGAATTTCCGTGGCGGTGCCCGCCTTGGCTGTGATGACTCCCCCATTGGGCAGTGCCCTCTGGCCGTCGCGCCCGTAGAGCTTGACCTCCACCACGGCGTCTGAGGGGCCGGGGACGGTGAGCTGCAGGGCTGGCCCGGCGTCCTCGTACCCTGGCCTTCCGGTCAGCGCAGCTGATTGGCCAGGGTCCTGGATATCGACTCCGGTCATCACCTGCCGGACCGCCGGCGCCGCTCCCGGGGTTATGAAGTCCACGCCGCCAGGAGTCAGCCCGCGCAGGGCGCTCTGCTGGATGATGGCTGCGACGGGGCCTCCGGCGCTGCGTACGTGCACGCTGAGCTGCGCCTCTCCGGGAGCCAGCCCGGCGAGGACTACCGGCCGCGATGTCCCTGGTGCCACGAGCAGCCCCCGGCTGCCGGGTGCCTGGATCTGCCCCGAGGACCCGAAAAGTTCGAGGCTGACGGTGGCCGGAGTGGAAGACCCGTTGGTCAAGACCAGCACCGACGTTCGGCCCACGGTGGTGCTGGCACCCGCGAGCCATTGGTCATTCGACGGCTGCAGGCAGTTGGCTGCAGCAATTCCCTGCAGGTCGCCGTCGGTTGCCGTGAACTTCATGGCCGCTGCCGCCGAGGCCTGCTGGTTTACCACGGCATCGGCGCTAAGCACGCTGATTTGGTCCACCCGTTGGCCGGCCACCACGCCGGCGAGGAGCTCCTGCGCACCTCCTGCGATGGCAGCTGCCGGGGCCTGCTCTTTTCCGATCTCAACCGCTGTTGCTCCGCTGAGTTCCGACAGCCGGCTTGCCGGCAGCACCCCTCCTGCGCTGAGTACTGCTCCGGTGACCGAGCTTGCGGCCGTTGCCGACTCCGGGCTGAATTGCGGATCGGTGCCCGCTTCAGTACCTTCCAGCAGCCTGGCCGGACCGGGACAGACCCCAACACTGGTGCCCGCCGGCACTGCCGATTCACCCGCGGGTACGGCTCGGCTGGACACGGGCTGCGGAAGGATTGATCCGGCCGCCACTACGGCGCCGGCACTGGCGATGACGACGGCGGCAGACGCCAGGCTGGTCACCAGCGCCTTCCTGCGCCAGGCCGCCGGGCGCCGGGCAGGTTCAGAGCTTTTCGCGGGTTCGACGGCCGTCGCACCGCCTGGCCCCGATGCTTCCGCGGACGTGGAGGTTCTATGCATTCTGGTGTTCCTTACGCAGCGATCCTTCGTTCCGTGAAAGACCTGTCCTCTGGCGCGGGGCAGGCATCGGGATGGCAAGCATGATGGTCAGACCAATAACGGTGCACTGCGCGATTCCAGACCACAGGGCCCACGGGTTCTCGTACCGCACCGTGAGGTGGCCAGCCGAAGCCGGGAGGGTAAAGGCTTGCGACCATCCGGAAGTTGTTGAGGTCAGCCTGCGGCCGTCCAGCCATGCACTCCAGCCGGGATCCGCCCGTTCCGCCAGTACCAACAGACGGCCCTCCGGCCCTTCGGGAACAGCGGCATCGACGTCGTCATACCCTGACGGGACGAGGGCGGTGGTGGCGCCTTCTGCGTCAACAACCCGTACCCGGTGGGCCACGTCCGCCGCATGGAGGGCCGGCTGGTTCAGTGGAGTGATCCGCCACAGCCATCCGGTGTCTGTCTGCCCCACCGCGATGAGCCCGGGGACGGCATCCATCCTGCTGGCGGTGAGCTGGGCTGCCGTATCTGCTGCCCGGAGAACCACAAATCCGGCCCCCAGCTGTTCGAGGTCGGTCCGCGGGTCCACGCCTTTGCCAGCTACCAGCGTTGCCACCACGCGGCGGACCGCGGAGGTGACGTCGTCGTCGTCGCGCACTGTTTCTGATCCCGGCGCGCCCAGGATGTTACGCACTGAGGCGATGGTTGAAAGGCTGTCCAGGGTTGTGCCCGCGCCCCTCATGAGGGAAGCATCATACGTGCCGTTCTCGCCGGTGCTGATGGACAGGGTGCGTGTCTGTTCAGGCCCGGTTCCGCGGTCCGTGGCTGTCGCCGGAAGGGTGCGCACGCCGGTTGCCTCGACAAGCCGGGGCGTGCCCAATGCGGTGGAGGCCGTGGGCATTTGGGCCGTGGCTGCAGCTGGACGGAGAAGGTTCTGCGCCGACCATGCAGCCATTCCTGCCAGGGGGCCGGCAAGCAGAAGCACCATGGCGCATGCCGCCGCGGACTGCAGTGCCCTCCTGGGTTTCGCAGTGCCCGCCGCTGCCCGGTCCGCGAAGTCCAGCAGCCGCTCGGCTCCCAGGACCGCGGCAGCGAGCAGGGCAAACGCCGCTGCGGAAACCGCCGCTCCAGGGAAGGGTGTGACCATGGTGTCGGCATTTATGCCGGTAGCCACATGCCCGGCCAACCAGCCTCCGGCGAGCGCGATAGTGGCAACCACCCACAGGGACCTGGCCATTCCGGCCCGTTTACCGGGCATGCCGGTGGCAGCCACTGCCAGGAGCACCACGGGGACACCAGCAAGGAGGGCCAGCAACAGGGCCCACGGCACCGTGCTGCCCGCGAAGTACGGCAGTCCGGCCAGCCCGCTGTTGGGACCGAACTCGAGCGGCTGGCCGAGCAGTTGCTGCCACAGCGGGGCGGCATCAAAACCCAGCGGCAGGCCGGGATCGGCCAGCAGGGCCCGCGGCCTGTCAAGCGCTGAAAGCCCGAACGGGATAAACAGGGCCGCAGTGGGCAGCAATGCCCACCATACTGTCCGGCCCCGGCGCCCGCGGAGAAGCCAGCAAAGAATTATGACCACTGTCGCAGGTATCAGCAGTGACGGCGCGGACGCCGTCACAACAGCCAGCACCAGGCCGGCCGCCGCTGCAGCCGTCCACGACGGCACTCCATTGATTCCGGGCTTCACCGGCGTCGGCCCGGTGAAGCGGCGGTCACCGGCAGCCGGCTGCTGGAATCGTCCCTGTCCCACAGCGGAGCCAGTCGCCCGCAGCAAGGCCAGGACCAGCAGCGGAATCATGATGTGCGCAACAAGGGCTCCAACCCGGCCCTGGTTGAGGGCCACCTGCAGGGCCGGGGCCGCGGCCCAGAATAAAGCTGCTGCCAGGCGCAGGCGGCGGCGGACGGTCAGGCCGCCTGCAGCAAACCATGCGGTGAGGCCGGACAGCGGCATGCCGAGCAGCAGCAGCCAGGCCATGGCGGCATTGGCGTCACCGCCCCCCAGCACACCCAGGACCCAGAGGACATACCCAAAGGGATCCCCGCGTCCGGGAAGCCCGGCACCCAGGGAAATCCACCAGCTGGACGCGTGGTGCCAGATGTCGTCAAGGCCGGCTGAGACCGGAATCAGCGCCCCGCCGGTAACGGCAGGGGCGCCGAAAAGTCCGGCTAAGCCCAGCAGCGAGGTAATGGACGCGATAATGACCGTGGCCAGGGCTCCGTTGCCCACCCAGCCGCGCTTGCTGGTGGCAAGCGCTGCGAAGTCGTCCTCGGCGTCGCCGGTGGGCTGGTTCGCCAGCGGGTCCTGTTCGAGGTAATCCGCCGGGCTCCCGTCCGAACCAAGCGCCTCCATGAGGGAACGCCGGTGGCTCCAGACCTCACGGCGGGGTGTCTGAAGCTTACGGATTACCGACCGGCGGATGCGGCGGCTGTTCCTGGCGTTCGCCCTTGCCCTCATCACTGCGCGCGGGCGGCCGAGCGCTGCGAACGTTGCTGCCAGCTGTGTAATGCCGTGCCCGGGATCCTTTACGGCAATGCTCAGCACCAGTTTGAAGATGCTGCCCAGGAGGGCGGCGACGCCGTGGACGGGGACCATCCACGGCGTCGCGTGCTTCAGCCTCAAATGGACCTGCGCTTTACGGGCCGCGGCGGCGTTGCCCAGCGCATGGGGCCGGTGCACTACGTGGAACATCCTGGCCGCGGGGACGACCACCACGCGGTGCCCGGCCAAGCGGTTGCGCCAGCAGAAATCGACGTCGTCGCCGCTGCCGGGGAGTGCGGGGTCAAAGCCGCCAAGCTGCTCCCAGACGTCGCGGCGGATAAGCATGCCGGCGGAATTGACGGCGAAGGTATCGCTGCGGCCGTCGTATTGCCCCTGGTCAAGTTCATCGGCGTCAATGAGGGTCAGCCGCTCCGCCCAACGGCTGGTGGAGAGGCCCACGTCCACCAGCTTGCGTCCGGCGTGCCAGTCCAGCTGCTTGCAGCCGGCAACTGTTACGGAGGGGGCGCGCTCGACGGCGAGGAGCAGTTCGGCGAGGGCCTGCGGCGCGGGTGCGGCGTCATCGTGAAGCAGCCAGATCCACTCAGAACTGCCGTTGCCGTGATCGGCCCGCCAAGGGGCGAGTTCGGCGAGGCCCGCGGATACCGCAGCACCCATGCCGTTCTTTCCGCGATGGCTTACTACGCGCGCCGCGCCCAGGGCCTGTTCAAGGAGGGCTTTGGAATTATCGCGGGAGCCGGTGTCGACGCCGATGACGGCGTCAGCAGCCCGGGTCTGATCCGCCAAAGCTGCCAGGGTTCTGGGGAGATAGGCACTGCCGTTGTGGGCAACCACAACGGCAGTGACGTGGACATCCTGAAGAATTAGATTGCTCGCTTCCTTAGCCGCCGGCGCTCACGCTCGGAAAGGCCTCCCCAGATGCCGAACCGTTCGTCATTGGCCAGGGCGTATTCGAGGCACTGGGACCGCACGTTGCAGGCACCGCAAACCTTCTTGGCATCCCGGGTGGACCCTCCCTTTTCAGGAAAAAAGGCCTCGGGGTCGGTTTGGGCGCAGAGGGCGTCCGTCTGCCACCCAAGTTCGCCTTCATCACCCAGGTCCTGCTGGAAGGGCAGTCCAATCCATACAGGCTGTGCCGTTCCGGCCGCAGCCAGCTCCATGGGCGGGTCGAGCTCATCCTCGGGGTCCTGCCCGCCATTCAGAAGTGCCTCATGTGCGGCAAGGAAAGCTGTGGCCTGGTCCTCCTGGGAGTCCCTGTTGCTTGTGTTGTACCGCTCCGCGGCGTCAGGATCGGCCGGATCGACATACCAATCGCTGGGAACGCCCCGCGCACGGTACTTTGCCGTTGCCTGACCGGCCACGACGGCATCTTCCTGGATACGCTCTGCTTGCCCCACGGCGACCCTCCTGATGTTGCAACCCTTGCCTGGATACGTGGACACTCGGTTGTGTGCCGGTATTTACGCAGGTGCCTTTAGACATCTAATTACACGCGTGTAACTTGGGTGAGTCAAGCCGCTGCCCGGATAATAATCACCAACAGCCCCCAACATGGTGCACGCCACGCCCGAACTTTTGGCGGGTTACCCATTCCCGCACCGTTTATGCAGCGCTTCCGCTCCGGAAACACCGCCGTAAGCCCGGTTCCCGGCCCCTGTACGGCAAAGTGCCCCATCTGCTGACGAGACGAAGATCACCTGAGCGGCCTCACGTTTTTGTCGGGGTGACGCACCGGTGACCGCGCTCCTCTGCGGTGGCAGGATTAGGGCATGACTACCCCGGCAATCGATCTGATGACCAGCCTCCGCTCAGGCAACTCCACCGCCCCGCGCCTTACCTGGTACGGCCCGGACTCGGAGCGCGTAGAGCTCTCCGGGAAGGTGCTGGACAACTGGGTGGCCAAAACCAGCAACCTGCTCCAGGACGAGCTGGACGCCGAACCCGGCATGCGGCTGGCGCTGGACCTGCCCGCGCACTGGAAAGGCCTGGTCTGGGCCCTGGCCGCCTGGCAGCTGGGCATGGAGACGGTCCTCAGCGGTGATGCGGCGGACCTTTTGGCCACGGCCACTCCGGAAGCGGCAGCAGGGAAGTACGGCGCCGTCGTGGCCGTGGCACTGCCGGCCCTGGCTATGCGCTGGGCCGGTGAACTGCCCGCCGGCTGCCTTGATTACGCGGCGGACGTGCGCTCCCACGGTGACGTTTTTATGCAGCACACCGAAGCCGACCCCCTGGCCTGTGCGATCGTTGCCCAGGACGGCCGCCGGCACTCCCACCAGGATCTGCTGGACGGCTTCGCAGTGTCCCACGGGGAGGCCGTGCGGCTGCACATTCCGGGGCGGGACGGGCTGGAGGCGGCGCTGGCCAATGCCTTGGGCGCGTGGCGGCACGGGGGCTCAGTGGTGATGACACATCCCGACGTGGAGCCCACTGAGAAGCTGCTCGCCGCGGAACGCATCCACGGCACCTGATATCGGCTTCTGAGCAACATCCCTGATGGGGGGCTGGCCCGGCTTTCCGGGCCGGCCCCGCTTTCAGGCCGGTCTAGTTTTTGGGCCGGGCGGGGTCTTCTGTTACAGGCTCCCGCTCCGGAACGCCGGCGCCGGCATCCGCGGAATGGTGGTGGAGTTCGATGAGTTCGTGGTCGTGGGAGAACTCCGGCTCCTGGTCCAGTTCCTTGTTGAACACCAGGAACCGGTAGGCGAAGAAGCGGACCACCGTGGCCACCAGGATTCCTGCCACTCCCGCGAAGAAGAGCATGTTCTTGTCTGTTATGCCGAGTCCGTACTTCGCCAGGGCAGTGAAGCCGGTGGAGATGCCGATGCCGATGCCGTTGATAAGGATGAACATCAGGAATTCACGGAGCACGTTGTCCTGCCTGCGGTGCCGGAAGGTCCAGAGGCGGTTGGCAATCCAGGAAAATATCGTGGCTACGGAGGCGCCAACAAACCTGGCTTTGGCCTCGCTGTCCGTCATGGGGCCGTGCATGAGGTAATACGTGAGGCCGTTGTCGATGACGAATGCCACACCGCCTACGGCTCCGAATTTGGCCACCTCACGCCAGAAAAGTGAGGCGAGCCCCCGGATGCGATCTGTAAGCGTGTTAAACATGACCCTCCATGGCCGTTGAAACAATGGGCCACACGGCCGGAGGCCCATTTTAGCCCCTGAAGCTGGAGGGCAGCCCCCTAACGTGGGGCAGGAACGGACCGGCGGAGTCAAAACTGCTTCCCCGCCGCGTCCCAAAAAGCGGGATACCCTGCGGTCTTCGGTAGGCTGGCACATGTGACTTTTCCAGTAATAGGTGTGGTTGGCGGCGGCCAGCTCGCGAGAATGATGGCCCCAGCCGCAACTGCGCTCGGCTTTGAACTGCGTGTCCTTGCCGAAGGCGACGACGTCTCCGCCGTCTCGGCGGTGGCCTTATCACCAGTGGGTGATTACAAGGACCTGCAGACCCTTTTGGAGTTCTCCCAGGGCCTGGACGTCATGACCTTCGATCACGAGCACGTCCCCACGGCCCATCTGCGGGCCCTGCAGGAAGCCGGGGTCAACGTCCAGCCCGGCCCCGACGCTTTGGTCCACGCCCAGGACAAACTGGTGATGCGCGCCGCCATTGAGCGGCTGGAGCTTCCCAACCCCGCGTGGGCTTCGGTTGCCGATGTGGCCGGGCTCATCAACTTTGGCGAGGACACGGGATGGCCGGTAGTCCTGAAAACGCCGCGCGGCGGCTATGACGGCAAGGGCGTACGGATCATCTCCTCAGCTGAAGAGGCTGCCGAAACCACAGAATGGTTTGAGGCCATGAGCCCGCTTCTCGCGGAGGCGAAGGTCGACTTCACCCGGGAACTTTCCGCGCTTGTGGCCAGGACCCCGGACGGCGAAGCCCGCGCCTGGCCCGTGGTCCACACCATCCAGGTTGACGGGGTGTGCGACGAAGTCATTGCCCCCGCCCTGGACATCCCGGTGGAGGTTGCCGCGGCCGCCGAGGATGCCGCCCTGCGCATAGCCCATGAACTGGGAGTGACAGGGGTCCTTGCCGTGGAGCTCTTCGAAACTCCTGGTACAGGTGCGGGGTTCCTCATCAATGAACTGGCCATGCGCCCCCACAACACCGGGCACTGGACCCAGGACGGGTCCGTCACCAGCCAGTTTGAACAACACCTCCGTGCGGTCCTGAACCTGCCGCTGGGGGCAACGGACGTCCTGGCTCCGGTAGTGGTGATGAAGAACTTCCTGGGCGGCGAGAACCAGGACCTGTTTTCCGCCTTCCCGCTGGCGCTGGCCAGCGAGCCGGCGGCCAAGGTGCACTGCTACGGCAAATCGGTACGGCCGGGCCGGAAGATTGGCCATGTGAACCTCGTGGGGTCATCCACGGACGAGGTTGACGCCGTCCGGCGCCGTGCAGGAACCGTGGCAGGCATCATCCGCGACGGGCGGGTACCCGCAGAAGAACCCCCGGCAATTTTTGAGGAGAAGGCATGAGCGCCGAAACCAGCCCCGCCCGGGGTTCCGCCGGCAACCCGCTGGTAGGGCTAGTGATGGGTTCGGATTCGGACTGGCCGGTCATGGAGGCTGCCGCTGACGCCCTCGCGGAGTTCGGCATCCCCTTTGAAGCCGACGTTGTGTCCGCCCACCGGATGCCCACTGAGATGATCCGCTACGGCCAGACCGCGCACGAGCGCGGGCTGCGGGTGATTATTGCCGGCGCCGGCGGTGCCGCCCACCTGCCCGGGATGCTGGCCAGCGTCACTCCGCTCCCCGTGATCGGAGTGCCGGTCCCGCTCAAGACGCTGGATGGCATGGACTCGCTGCTCTCCATTGTGCAGATGCCCGCCGGTGTTCCCGTAGCCACCGTTTCCATCGCCGGTGCACGCAATGCCGGCCTCCTGGCGGTCCGGATGCTTGCAGCAGGCACGGACGAGCTCGCGGCGTCGCTGCGCGCCGACCTACTGGAGTTCGCCGCAGACCTGAATGCCGTAGCGTCGCGCAAGGGGGCAAACCTGCGGCAGAAGGTCAGCGAGGTCTTCGCCGAAGGCAACGGCCCGCTCCGGGGCAGCCGTTAGGAAGGCGGCCGTGTCCAGCAGAAAGCTCCCGCCGCCCGCTTCTGACGCGACGCTGACCGATCCGGTCCGCTACCCGGTGAGCGCCTCCTCCCCGGTCCGGACCAAGCGGGGCTTCGTGCTTGTGCTCCTGACTCTTTCGGTGCCGGGCAGCGCTCAGCTCGTCGCGGGCGACCGCAAACTGGGGCGCGCTGCGCTTCGGGTCACGCTGTGCGTCTGGGCGGCCCTGGTGCTGGCCGTGCTCCTGCTGGTCTTCAACCGGCCGCTGCTCATCAACATCGTGACCCACCCGATTGCCTCGCTGGTCATCGTGATCCTGCTGGCGGCACTCGCCGCCGGGTGGGCACTCCTGTTCATCAATACGCTGCGGCTCATCCGCCCGGTCCTGCTGGCACCACCGGCACGGCCCGCCGTCGTGATCTCGCTGGTTGTGGCGATGGTCCTGGGCAGCGGAACCCTGGGTTACACGGCCTACCTGCTCAACGTGGGGCGCAACGCGATCGGCAGCATCTTTTCCGCCGGCCCCGCTATCGACCCCGTGGAGGGCCGCTACAACTTCCTGATGATGGGCGGTGACGCCGGCGACGACCGCACCGGCAGGCGCACCGACAGCCTCTCGGTCCTGAGCGTGGATGCCGAAACCGGCCAAACCGCCATCATCTCCGTGCCCCGGAACCTCCAAAACGCCCAGTTCAGCGAGGACTCCCCCATGCGGGCGATCTACCCTGACGGGTACGACTGCGGTGACGCCTGCCTGATCAACGCCATCAACACCGAAGTAAACAACTCGCACGCCGACCTCTACCCCGGCGTTGCAGATCCCGGGGCGCAGGCCACGCTCGAGGCGGTGTCCGGAACGCTGGGAATCACGGTGCAGGCGTACGTGCTGGTGGATATGGAGGGGTTTTCCAAGCTGATTGACGCCATGGGCGGCATCAGGATCAAGGCCGGCGGCTGGGTGCCCATCAGCGGCGAAACCATTGATGAGGCCAACGGCATCCACGGGATGCCCCTGGGCTGGATCCCCGCCGGGGATCAGAGGCTGGATGGCTACCATGCACTCTGGTACGGGCGGTCGCGCGAATTCGTTGATGACTACGCCCGTATCCAGCGCCAGCAGTGTGTTCAGCAGGCCATGCTCAAGCAGTTGGACCCCGCTACCCTGCTGAGCAAGTTCGAGGAAATCGCCAACGCCGGAACAAAGGTGGTGGACTCCAATATCTCCTCCTCGCAGCTGGGAAGCTTTGTGGACCTGGCCATGAAGGCAAAAGGCCAGGAGATCAAACGCCTCACCATCGGCCCGCCGGATTTTGACGCGTCATTCTCCACCGTGCCCGACTTCGACGTCATCCATGAGCGCGTGGACCAGCTCTTGGCTCCCGCTCCGGAAGCCCAGTCCGCCGGGCTGCCGGATGACGCCATGGTGGTGCCGCGCACCGCCGGCGGAGGGCTGCAGGCTGCACCGGCACGTTTGGACACCGCGCTGCCCGTTGCCGGCGGAATCCGGACCCAGCAGTCTCCCCCGGCTGCGGACTTCACTCCTGTGACCACCACTCCTGACGGCGAGCCGATCACCGAAGAGATGCTCAACGAGCTCAAGAGCCAGGGCGAAGAGCAGGCCATCCGGGAACTTGTGGCAGCCAACGGCCAGTGCGCCCCGTTGTAGCCGCCGCCACCACATTCACCTACGGAACGGACACCGCATTGTACGAGATTGAGAACGTCCTCCGGGACTATGCCTGGGGATCGACGACGGCGATTGCCGCCCTGCTGGGGCGTCCCGAGTCGGGCGGCCCGGAAGCCGAGTTGTGGATCGGAGCGCACCCGGACTCACCGTCCCTGGCCCACCTGCCCGAGGACGGCTCCACGGCTCCTCTGGACGCCCTGATCAAAAGGGACCCGGAACATTTCCTGGGTGCGGACTCCGTGGCGCGTTTCGGTCCCCGGCTGCCCTTCCTCACCAAGATCCTGGCGGCTGCCCAGCCGCTGTCCCTCCAGGTGCACCCAAGCCTTGAGCAGGCGAAGGCGGGCTTTGCCCGGGAAAACGCCGAGGGCGTCGCAGCCGATGCCCCCGACAGGAACTACCGGGACGATAACCACAAACCCGAGATGATCCTTGCCCTGACACCGTTTGAGGCGCTGTGTGGTTTCCGGCCGGCCGCCGCCAGCCGGGCAGTCCTGCAGCACGTTGCCGCCGCCTGTGATGCAGCCGGGCGCGGGGTGCCGGCACTGATCACCGCCCTGCTGGCGGATCTTGACGACAAGGATGAACGCGCCGCCCTGCGTACGGCCTTTGAGCGGCTGATCTCCGGCGGCCAGGCCGTGGCTGAGGGTACAGCGCTGGTGGTGGCGGCCTTGCATTCCGGAGCTTCGCTGGCTCCCTTCGACGCCGAACTCTCAACCGCGATCAGCCTCAACGAGAAGTACCCCGGCGATCCCGGCGTCCTGATCTCGCTGCTGCTGAACCGCATCTCCCTTGAGCCCGGTGAGGCGGTCTACCTTCCTGCCGGCAACGTCCACGCCTACCTGCACGGCCTCGGTGTTGAGGTCATGGCGTCCTCCGACAACGTCCTGCGCGGAGGGCTCACCCCCAAGTACGTGGACGTCCCCGAACTGCTGAAAACCATCGACTTCCAGCCCGTGGCAGTGCCGATGCTCGAGGCTGAGCGGTCCGTGATGGACCAGGAGCTTTTCCGCCCGCCCTTTGAAGAATTCCAACTGCAGCGCATCGAACTCGCCCCCGGCGCCGGGCCCGTCCCGCTGGCCCAGTCCGGCGCCGCTGTGGTGATCGTCGTTGCCGGAGATGTCTATCTGGACTCGCCCAAGGGCGATCTTCAGCTTTCCCGCGGCGGCAGCGCCTTCCTGGCGGCCGCCGAAGCCCCGGTCAACGTTCACGCGGTGGCGGGCAGCACCGGGCCGGCGCTGGCATTTGCTGTCACCACAGGACTGCAGCGGACTGCTGTGCGCAGCTGACCGACAACCCCAAAGGGCGACGGCGGCACCCGCGCGGGTGCCGCCGTCGCCCTTTGTTGTAACAAAAGGCAACCATGCAGGGTCAGTTGCCCGGGCGCAGCTTCCGAATCAGGGGCCGGACCCGGCCGGCTGCGGTCTTCAGCAGGCGCCGACCTGTCTGGAGCCCCCGGCGGGCCAGCGGCATGGCCTGTGCGTAGGCGGGGTAGAACGGCGACAGCGGCTTTTCCCACGTGCCCAGGAGCATGTTTTCGTGCTTGGCGAACTGCTTCTTGAAGTCGGAGATGCCGTCGTTGAGCAGGCCGTTGAAGTCGTACCGGGAACAGCCGTCTTCCCGCATGGCCTGCAGCGCTGCCCATTTCACACCGTAATTCACGCGCTGCTTTTGCCCTTCGGCGGAGACCCCGCCGTACAGCTCAAAGGCGGTGGAGCCGCTCCTTGCGAGCCAGACGAAAGCAAGCATCTCCTCGCCGTCGAACGCGGCAACGACAGGCGAGCCGTCGCCCATGTTCTTGAAGATGTCCCGGTAGTACTGGTCTTCGTGGATGCCAAACCCGGCACGCTCGGCGGTCTCGTGGTAGATCGCCAGAACCTGTTCAAGCTCGGCGTCATTTTTGACCTTGCGGAACTCCACATCGCTGCGCATCGCCTTGCGGATGTTCGCCCTGGTGGATTTGGACATCTCCGCCATCAGTTCGTCGTCAGTGCGGGTGAGGTCCAGGATGAGCGTCCGCGGAATAAGGACGGTGTTGGTGGTTGCCCGGAAGCCGGCCGAGGCGACGGCACCGGCGAAGTCCGAGTCCTGGTCCCAGTCGGGTTCTATGCTCAACGCAACGCCGCGGTGGCGGACGGCCGCATACTCTGCCAGGTGGCCAAGCACGGCAGGGGCGTTCTCCACCGAACACATCGGACCCCGTGGAATGTAGACCAGGGCGCGGAAGGGGAACGGCAGCCGGCGGATGAGCAGCTGGGCGCAGCCTGCCGTTTCGCCGTCGTCGTTGACCAGCACCCGGTCCACGGACCAGCCGTGCATGGCCTTGGTTTCGCCCCACCCCCACAGCTGCTGCGGATGTCCCTGGAACTGGTCAACGTGTTCGTCCCAAAGGGCGCGGTCAGTACAGGGCACAACAGCAGGAATCATGGCTTCAACCCTATACCAACGCCTCAAACGGCAGATCCCCGGAGCCGCCGTGCAGGGCTCCGGGGATCTGTCTCAAGCAGGAAAAGAATCAGCTTTTGCGGGCGTACCCTTCCCACTTGCTGGCCTGGTGCTCCCCGTCCACAAAGCGGATGGTGCCGGACTTGGAGCGCATCACGATTGACTGGGTCAGGACCTTGTCCTTGGAGTACCTGACGCCCTTGAGAAGGTCACCGTCAGTAATACCTGTTGCTGCGAAGTAGCAGTTGTCGCTGGAGACGAGATCGTTCGTGGACAGGACGCGATCCAGGTCGTGGCCGGCGTCGAGCGCCTTCTGCTTCTCGTCATCGCTGGTGGGCCACAGCCGGCCCTGGATAACGCCGCCCAGGGACTTGATGGCGCAGGCAGCAACGATGCCTTCGGGGGTTCCGCCGATGCCCATCAGCGCGTCCACCCCGGTACCGGAGCGGGCAGCAGCGATGGCGCCGGCAACGTCTCCGTCCATGATGAACTTGGTGCGCGCGCCGGCCTCGCGGATTTCCTCCACCAGCGGGCGGTGGCGGTCGCGGTCCAGGATCATGACGTTGAGCTGGTTGACCTTGACGCCCTTGGCCTTGGCAATCAGGTGCAGGTTCTGCTTCACGGGAAGGCGGAGGTCCACCATGTCCGCCGCTTCCGGGCCGGTGACAAGCTTCTCCATGTAAAACACCGCGGAAGGGTCGAACATGGAGCCGCGCTCAGCCACAGCCAGCACGGCCAGGGCGTTGTTGATGCCCAGGGCGGTGAGCCGGGTTCCGTCGATGGGGTCAACCGCCACATCGCACTCCGGGCCGGTACCGTCGCCGACGCGTTCGCCGTTGAACAGCATGGGCGCTTCGTCTTTTTCGCCTTCGCCGATGACCACAACGCCGTTGAAGTGGACGGTCTGGAGGAAGGAGCGCATGGCGTCTACGGCAGCACCGTCGGCCGTGTTCTTGTCGCCGAAACCAACCCAGTGCCCGCCGGCGATTGCTGCTGCTTCGGTAACGCGGACTAGCTCGAGGGCAAGGTTGCGGTCCGGCTCATCGTTGCCCACCGCCAGGGACGGGGAGATCGTGGAGTACTTCTGGGTCATGGACGCTTGTGACACGTGAACCTCTTCTTCGAGTGGCGATCATTGAACCCGCCGGCCGGAACAGCCGGCGGTGATTCCTCTGATACCGATCATAGTCGCGGCACCGCTTTCCGGCGGCGGAATGACGCCACCGCGCAATGTACGCGAAGGTGACGTTCATTGGCGGGCCTGCTCCGCCCGGGCCGGGTGTGAGTTGCACACCGGAATGGGCGACTATAGAGGGGTGAAAGAATCGCAGGAAAAGACCACCCCTTCCCCCGCACCAGCAGGATCCGGAAGCAACAGCGGACCGGGCGGGGCTCACGGACAGGGCCCGGTTAAGCCTGTTATTCCGGCGGCAGCAGCCAAGCGGGCCAACGCTTCGGTGATCGGCATGATCATTGCCCTGGTGGTGAGCATTGCGGCCTTCCTGCCCATCGTCCTGATGAACCCCTCCCCCAAGAGCGACGGCTACCGCCCGAACGTCGATGTCAGTGCAGCGGCCCGGAACGCCACAGACGTGGCAGGATTCACACCGGCGGCGCCCGATACCGGCAACTCCTTCCGGGCCAACTACGCCCGGTGGGAAGCCGGCACGGGCAGCGGTGTGCCGGCCTGGGAGGTGGGTTACATTACGCCCAAGGAGTCCTTCATCGGACTGGTCCAGACCCGTGCCGCCAACCCCACCTGGCTCCTTCAGGAGACCGGGAACGCCCCGGTCACCGGTTCCCGGAACGCAGGCGGCCAGCAATGGCAGCTGCGGGACACGGGAAAGGGCGAAAAGTCGATGGTGCTTGAGTACCGCGGGACCACCGTCATCCTCGCCGGGGCTGCCCACCTGGACGAATTCGCCACCCTGGCAGACGCCGTCGTGAAGTCCATGGAAAGCAGCCCCGCCGTCACAGTTTCACCATCGGCGGCTACTGCACCGTAACGTAGTCGCGTGGCTACTTACCTGACTCCTGCACTTGCCTGGCGCCGTCTGCGCGAAGGAAACGAACGTTTTGTCAGCGGCGAGACGTCGCACCCCAACCAGGACGCCTCGCGCAGGTCCTCCCTGGTGGAAAACCAGCACCCCTTCGCCGTGATTTTCGGTTGTTCCGACTCACGGCTGGCCGCCGAGATTATTTTCGACGTTGGACTGGGCGATGTTTTTGTGGTGCGCACCGCAGGGCAAGTCATCGACGACGCCGTCCTGGGATCTCTGGAGTACAGCGTCGGTGTCCTCGGGGTGCCGCTGATCGCTGTCCTCGGGCATGACAGCTGCGGCGCCGTCAGCGCAACCAAGGCAGCCGTGGACACCGGAGAGATGCCGCCGGGCTTCATCCGCGACCTGGTGGAGCGCATCACCCCTTCGGTGCTGACCTCCATCCGCCAGGACAAGCATGAGGTCAACGACATGGTGGTGGAGCACGTCAAGCAGACGGCCCAGCGGCTGGCGGACAGCTCCCGTGTGATTTCCGACGCAATTGAAAGCGGACGCACTGCCGTCATTGGCCTTTCCTACAGCCTGGCGGAGGGGCGCGCCAACGTGGTTTCGGGGATCGGCGAGCTTTAGAGACCGGCGCGGGAGGCCGCCCGTAGCATGCTCTTCACGGTTTTCGATGGGGCGCCGGATCGCCCTAAGCTAGCCCCATGACTTCCACTGAAGAGTTCCGCATTGAACATGACACGATGGGCGAAGTCCGCGTCCCCGTGAACGCACTGTACCGCGCGCAGACGCAGCGGGCAGTGGAGAACTTCCCCATTTCCGGCAAGACACTGGAACGCGCCCACATCGAAGCGCTGGCCCGGGTCAAGAAGGCTGCGGCCCAGGCCAACGCTGAACTGGGTGTGCTCGACGGCGAGCTTGCCAAGGCCATTGCTGACGCGGCAGATGAGGTGGCCGCCGGCAAGTACGACGGCGACTTCCCCATCGACGTCTTCCAAACCGGCTCCGGCACGTCCTCGAACATGAACACCAACGAGGTCATCGCCGAACTTGCTTCGCGGGCCTTGAAGGCTGCCGGCAGCGAGAAGGTTGTCCACCCGAACGACCACGTCAACGCCTCCCAGTCGTCCAACGACGTCTTCCCCACGTCGGTGCACGTTGCTGCCACATCAGCCCTGATCAACGACCTCATCCCGGCCCTCGGCTACCTGGCCGAATCCCTGGAGCGCAAGGCCGTGGAGTTCAAGGACGTGGTCAAGTCCGGCCGCACCCACCTCATGGACGCGACGCCGGTAACGCTCGGCCAGGAATTTGGCGGTTACGCAGCGCAGGTCCGCTACGGCATCGAGCGCATCAACGCCTCACTCCCCCGCGTCGCCGAAGTTCCCCTGGGCGGCACCGCTGTGGGCACGGGCATCAACACCCCGGCCGGCTTCCCGGAGCGCGTTATCGAACTCCTGGCCACGGACACCGGGCTTCCCCTGACCGAAGCCCGTGACCACTTCGAAGCGCAGGCCAACCGCGACGGCCTCATCGAGGCGTCCAGCCAGCTGCGCAATATCGCGATCTCGTTCATGAAGATCAACAACGACCTCCGCTGGATGGGCTCCGGTCCCAACACCGGCCTCGGGGAGATCGCCATTCCGGACCTGCAGCCCGGGTCATCGATCATGCCCGGCAAGGTCAACCCGGTCATCTGTGAGGCGTCCATCATGGTGGCCGCGCAGGTCATCGGCAATGACACCGCCATTGCCTGGTCCGGAACCAACGGCGCCTTCGAGCTGAACGTCGGCATCCCCGTGATGGCCGCGAACCTGCTGGAGTCTGTGCGCCTGCTGGCCAACACCAGCCGCGTGATGGCGGACAAAATGATCGACGGCATCACCGCCAACGTGGAGCGCGCCCGTTTCCTCGCTGAGGCTTCGCCGTCCATCGTGACCCCGCTGAACAAGTACATCGGCTATGAAAACGCCGCAAAGATCGCAAAGAAGGCAGTGGCCGAGGGGCTTACCATCCGTGAGACCGTCGTCGCCATGGGCTTCCTGGAGCGCGGCGAGGTCACCGAAGAACAGCTGGACACGGCACTGGACGTCATGTCCATGACGCGCCCGCCGCACAAGGCATAACACTTCCCAGCACGACGGCGGCCGCCCACCTTCCAGCGAAGGTGGGCGGCCGCCGTCGTTCTGCAGGAAGGATTGAGCCTGAGCTACTCTGGGGCACCTGAAGCAAAGGAGAGCCCCATGGGCAGGCCCCTGTTCGACTGGTTGTCCAGCGGTGAGGTGCCGTTGGACGACAGCGGCGAGTTGAAGGTGTCACAGACTTCCTATGACTACACCAGGCCGTACTGGGACCAGATTGGAGCGACCATCGTCGGGCGCCACGTCTTCGACATGACGGACGGCTGGGACGGGAAGCCTCCGGGCGGGGTCGACCACGTGGTGGTCGTAACGCACCGGCCGGAGCCTGAGGGCTGGAACCCCGAAACACCGTTTCACTTCGTCGACGGCGTGGAGGCAGCCGTGACCAAGGCGCAGGAGCTTGCGGGTGACCGCCTGGTGGAGGTTGCTGCTGGCGACGTCGGTGGCCAGGTGTTTGCCGCGGGCCTGGTCGACGAGGTGCGCATGGACGTCGTGCCCGTCGTGTTTGGGTCCGGCAAGCGCTACTTCGGGTCGGTTTACACCCAGCAACTGTTGGAGGATCCTGACGTGGTGATCCAGGGCAACCGGGTGCTTCACCTGCGCTGCCGGGTGCGCCGTTGACCGACCTGGGAGGGTACGGGTGTCCGGAGCGAGGGTCAGGGTTCGAAGTGGGCGGCGTCGGCCGGCGCCAGGGCGCGGTGGATGCTGGTGAGGTGACCGGGCATCAGCTCAGGGAGTTCGTCGAGGGCGAACCAGCCGACGGCCAGTGATTCGTTGTCGTTAACCCTGGCATCGCCGGAGACATAGCGGCAGCGGAATATGACGTCCAGGAACTCGCAGACGTCGCCGTTGGGATACGTAAACGGACCTACTGCCCCCACGGAGACAACGCGTTCCGGTTCAGCCACTACCGCCGTTTCCTCGAAAATTTCCCGCACCAGGCCGCGCGCCGGCTGCTCCCCTGGCTCAAGCATTCCGCTGACCAGCGCCCATTGCCTGTTGTCGGCCCTCTGGGCGAGCAGCACCCTTCCCGCGTCATCAAGCACCACACCGCGGACCCCGGGAACCCAGAGCGGATCGTTGCCGATTTTCTTGCGGAGTTTCAGGACATAGTCAGGGGCAGGCATTCCGCCAGCTACCGAACTGGCTGCCACGGCCGGATATCCGGGATCAGGCAGGCAGCAGCATTGCAGCCGCTGCCCCGGCGAGCATGAACGGGCCGAACGGGATGGATGATTTCAGTGTCCCCCTGCGGGCGGCCAGGAGCGCGATGGACCACAGGCCGCCCAGGAGGAAGGCCAGGAAGGTGCCGGCAAAGAGGTGTCCCCACCCAAGATAGCCGAGGTAGATCCCCAGCACACCTGCGAGTTTTACGTCCCCAAAGCCCATGCCCGGCGGGTACGCAAACCGCAGTATGAAGTAGAAGAGCCACAGGATCGCGGCCCCTGCCACCACGCGCAGCGCCGGCACAGCCAGCAGGCCGGGGATGGCACCGTCATGACGCTGCAGGGCGCCGGGAACGGCGCCGGCAATGACTGCGGCATTAAGGAGCAATAGGCCGGCCACGGCATAGGACGGAAATACGATCCGGTTGGGCAGGAGGTGATGCCGGACGTCGATTACGGTGAGACGTACGGCCATCACGGCGAAGTAGGCGCAGGCCGCAAGCACCAGCCAGAAGGCCGGCGGGGAATGCTGCCAGAGTTCGCCCAGTCGTTGGATCACCCTCGGATGCTACTGGAATCCCGCTCGACGACCCACCGCCCGCGCGTAAACTGTGGATATGTCGACGTGGGGCTCCCGGCACCGGTTGAACCCGGAAAGCGATCCAGCCGCTGCCGATCCGGCGCTGTTCCGCAACCTTTGCAGGTCCTCCCCCTGGAAATGGCAGTCCCTGCGTTTCGAGTACTGGGACGAGCCCTTCAGCACTGCCCCCAGCCCGGCAACACCCCTAGTCCGTGCGTGGTTGCGACGCCCCGGCGCCCTGCGCCTTGAGACCGCCGATGGTCGTGTCCTGCACAGCACAACGGGGATCAACGATTCCAAGGACGGCCTCTACGTCAGTGCCACGCGTACATCGTGGCTGCTCCCCCCGCACCTGGTAACCCCCGTCTACGACGGCCATGGCCTGGTGCGGCGGCGGCCTGAGGCGGCCTATGGCGAGCCCGGGTTCGGCAACGGGCGGTTCTCCGCGGCCCTCGACCCGGTGGAACTGGCTGGAAACGCCCCCGTGCCCCTGGAGTTTCCCGGCAGCAACACGGTGGACATCCAGGAGGTCCGGCAGCAGGAGCACGAGGGACGCCCTGTTCTTGAAGCAGTTGTGGCGCCCACAACTGCCTACCGTCCCCTGCATCCGTCAGCGCCGCTGTGCCTGCCCGGCAGATCCCGGATCCGCGTGGACCTCGGCACCGGCGTGTGCGTGGCCAGCCAGTCACTGGAAGCGGGAACTAAAGAGTACGGCCACTGGCTCCGCATCATCGCCGTGGATGAGTACATGCTGGACGACCTGTTCCTGGCCCAGTCAATGAGCCTGACCGACGTCCGGCAGCACATCCCCTGGTATGTCCCGGCCTGACGTTGGCACACCGCAACGATGCCCGTCCGCTAGGCTTCGCGAATGACTTCACTGATCGACGTGTGGCCACTTTTCGGTCTTCGGCTCGCCACGCCCCGGCTGGAACTCCGCCTCATCCAGGACCAGGACATCCCGGCAGCTGTTGCTGCCGCCCAAAGCGGGATCCACGAGGCCGGCAAAAGCCCGTTCAGCACTCCCTGGACGGAGCTCCCGGCAGGCGAACTGGGACCAAACATGGCCCGCTGGTACTGGCACTGCCGCGCCGAGTGCTCCCCGGAGGCCTGGACCCTGCTCCTGGGCATCTGGTACGAGGGCAACTTGATCGGTTGCCAGGATGTGGGAGCCAAGGATTTCGTCAAGCTCAGGACCGTCACCACCGGGTCCTGGCTTCGGCAGTCCGCGCAGGGCCGCGGCCTGGGCAAGGAGATGCGCGCCGCCGTCGTCCTGTATGCGTTCGACTGGCTGGGCGCAGAAGTAGCCGAGTCAGAAGCAGCCGGCTGGAACAAAGCCTCGCTCGGCGTCTCCCGCTCCCTGGGCTACGAACTGAATGGCACCACCAGGAATGCCTGGGGCACCAAAGTCGAAACAGTCCAGCACGTCCGCCTCACCCCCGAAACCTTCAAGAGGCCGGACTGGGAGCTGCAGGTTGAGGGCCACCAAGCAGCAGCGGACTTCCTGAAGGTGACCTGACCACGAGGCGGGTTACGGTCCTTTGCGTAGGAGCGCATCGCCGACCAGCGATGCGCAGGTCGCCCAGCGACCGCAGCGGCGCGCCGGGAGGTGTCTAAGCGACGGCAAAGGGCCGTGGCCCGCCGAACGGAACCACGGCCCTTCAAGCGCACTCCGGCTTAGCCTTCGAGCAGTTCCGTCACCAGGGCTGCGATCGGTGAACGTTCTGAGCGGGTCAGGGTGATGTGGCCGAAGAGCGGGTGTCCTTTCAATGTTTCGACGACGGCGGCAATTCCGTCGTGGCGCCCGACGCGGAGGTTGTCGCGCTGGGCGACGTCGTGCGTGAGGACGATCTTCGAGTTCTGGCCGATGCGGCTCATGACCGTCAGCAGGACGTTCTTTTCCAGCGACTGGGCCTCATCAACGATGACGAAGGCGTCGTGCAGGGAGCGTCCGCGGATGTGGGTGAGGGGCATGACTTCGAGCATGCCGCGGTCCATGACCTCTTCCACCACTTCCTGGCTTACCAGTGCCCCGAGGGTGTCGAAGACTGCCTGTGCCCAGGGATTCATCTTCTCGGACTCGGACCCGGGGAGGTAGCCCAGTTCCTGTCCGCCCACTGCGTAGAGGGGCCGGAACACTATCACTTTGCGGTGCTCACGACGCTCCAGGACCGCTTCAAGGCCCGCGCACAAGGCCAGGGCCGACTTGCCCGTCCCCGCCCGGCCGCCGATGGAGACGATGCCGACGGCGGGATCCATCAGCATGTCAATGGCGAGCCGTTGTTCCGCGGACCGCCCATGCAGGCCGAACACATCGCGGTCACCCCTGACCAGGCGGACCTGCTTGTCCGGCCCCACCCGGCCCAGCGCGGACCCGCGGTTGGAAAGCAGGACCAGTCCGGTGTTCACCGGCATTTCCGCCGCTGCCGGAATGAACACAGGTTCGTGCCCGTACAGGGCAGTGATCTCCTGCTCGCCGGCTTCCACTTCGGCGACACCCGTCCAGCCGGAGTCCTTGACCAGCTCGTTGCGGTATTCGTCGGCCGTCAGCCCCATGGCGGACGCCTTGACCCGCATGGGAAGGTCCTTCGACACCACGGTGACGTCCCGTCCCTCGTTGGCGAGGTTCTTGGCGACGGCGAGGATGCGGCTGTCATTGTCGCCGCTTCGGAACCCCAGCGGCAGCACCTCGGCGGAGATGTGGTTCAGTTCCACCATGAGGCTGCCGCCGTCGTCGCCGATGGGAATGGATGTGCTGAGGCCGCCGTGTTTGACCCGGAGGTCATCGAGGAGCCGGAGCGCTTTCCGCGCGAAGTAGCCAAGCTCGGGGTCGTGCCGCTTGGCCTCGAGTTCGGTGATGACCACCACCGGCACGATGACCTCATGTTCCGCAAAGCGCAGCAGCGCACGAGGGTCGGACAGCAGGACGGAGGTGTCGATCACGAACGTGTGGATGGCGGCTTTCCTTCCGGAGACAGCAAAACCGGCCGCAGCATCTTTTGCTGTGCCGGTCTCTGGATTGGCTCGCACGGCGCGAGAGGCAGCTTTCTGTCCCTGGTCCGAAGGGACCGCGGGCAGTTGTTCAGAAGTAGCCACATCGACTCCAGCCCCGGGCACATGCCCGGAATTGTTAGTGGTGAGGCGGCTCGGCCACGAGGCCGGGTCCGGCCTCCCATACAACCGGTGCGATGTATCGCTCCATGTACTGGCCTCCCCGATCAGCCGGCGGTTTGCCTGCTGATGAATATAACGTAAATCCATCGGAAGTAATTTCCGCAACCATTACACGGCGATTCCTGTTGCCTCCGCGTGAACTGTCGGTGAACCCGGACGGTCAGGAGCCGAAGCGCCGCTGCCGGCCGGCGTAATCCCGGAGGGCGCGCAGGAAATCCACTTTGCGGAAGGCCGGCCACAGGGCCTCACAGAAGTAGAACTCGCTGTAAGCGCTCTGCCACATCAGGAACCCGGAGAGCCGCTGTTCGCCGGAGGTGCGGATTACCAGGTCCGGATCCGGCTGGCCCCGGGTGTAGAGGAACCGGGAAATGTCGTCCACGCAAAGATCATCCGCGAGCTTGCCGATGTCCGTGCCCTTGGCGACGGCATCGTGCAGGAGTTCACGGACGGCGTCCACGATTTCCCGCCGCCCACCGTAACCCACCGCCACGTTGACGTGGATTCTTTCGCGGACCGGCGTCCGCGCCGTGAGCTTGTTGAGCCGCTCCGCAAGGTAGTCCGGCAGCAGCTCGGGCGCGCCCATGGCGTGCACCGAGATGTTGGCGTCCTCGTCCAGCCGGTCCAGGGTGTTGGCAATGATGCCCATGAGGAGGTCGAGTTCTTCACTGGACCTGTTCATGTTGTCCGTGGAGAGCATGTACAGCGTGACTACCTTGACGCCGAGTTCCTGGCACCAGCCAAGGAATTCATGGATTTTGTCCGCTCCGGCCTGGTGGCCCTGGCTGGTGGGCGCGTTGAACTGCTTCGCCCAGCGCCGGTTGCCGTCCACCATGACGCCGATATGGCGGGGAATGCGGTCGCGCGCGAGATCCCTGAGCAGCCGTCGCTCATAAAAGCCGTAGAGGAACCCGGGCAACTCCACGCGGTCTCTCACCTGACTTCCTTGCTGTACGTTCGGCTTGCACATCCTAGGCTACCGTCAGCCGCGGACGGTGAAGCTCCCTTCGCCCGTGCGCAGGCCAATCACCTGTTACTGGGCAGTAACTTACCGGCCCGTAAGTTATTCTGGAGCCATGAACAGCGACACCCCGGACGCTTTCCGGACCCCGCAGCCTCAGGACAAACCCGGAGCGGAAACCGGCGCGGGAACGAGCGCCGATACGGGTGCCATGGACGATGCAGCCGTGCGCCTTGCCGAGCTCCTGATGATCAAGCCGAAGTGGCGCGGCTGGATCCACACGGTGACTGCACCACTGGCACTTGCGGCGGGGATGGTCCTGGTGCTGCTGGCTCCGACGGTCGACCGGAAGCTGACTTCGGCCATCTACGCGGCCACCGGCGTTCTGCTGTTCGGCGTCAGTGCTGTGTACCACCGTGGCAACTGGTCCCCGCGGGTGAAGATGGTACTCAAGCGGCTGGACCACACAAACATCATGCTGGTCATCGCCGGCACCTACACCCCGCTGGCGTGGACCCTCCTGGAACGGCCCCAGGCGGTCCTGCTGCTGTGGGTCATCTGGTCAGGCGCCATCCTGGGCGTGCTGTTCCGGCTGCTGTGGACTGAGGCGCCCCGCTGGCTCTACGTTCCGATCTACATCGCGCTGGGCTGCGGTGCGCTCTTCTACCTCCCGCAGTTCTTCCAGGCCAGCGCCCCCGCCGCCGTCCTCATCTGCGCGGGCGGCGTCCTCTACATCACCGGCGCCGTCTTCTACGCCATGAAGAAGCCCAACTTCAGCTACCACCACTTTGGCTTCCACGAGCTCTTCCACGCCTTGACCGTGGTGGCCTTCGCTGCGCACTTCACAGCCATAACCCTGGCGGTGCTTAGCTAGGAAGCGGGCAGCCCCTGCTGCCTCTAGTGCCGGCGTTTTCCCGGGTCGGCTTCCGCTCCGCCGTCGGTCGGGCCCGGGAAAGGCCCCCCTGCAGCAGGACCTGCCACCCCCGGGCCTGCCTCTGCGGCTTCGGCCGCTTCAACGTCAGCGGCGGCTGCTGCGGCAATGCGCTCCTCCTCCACCTGGGCCCGGTAGCGGACCCGCCTGATCCGGCGGACCATGTCCACAATCAGCAAAGCAGTGGCCACCACAAAAAACGCCGTCATGATGAATCCCAGCAGACCCGGTGTGACCTGGTCCTCGGAGATCCCCTCACGCAGGGAAGGTGTGGGCAGGGGCGAGGGGGTGGTAGCCAGGCTGAGGAGCAGACGTTGCACGTTGAAAACCTTCTGTGGAGCGATGTCAGCAGGCAGCAGATACGGCGGCCCGAATCCGGGCACCTCTTCTACGCGGCATAGAAATTGCCTGCCGGTTCTATCTTAGCCCTGCGAAGAGGTCCTTCTCGGGGAGCTCTGACGGCACCCTGGACTTGATCAGCGAGTAGTCCTCCCAAGGCCACGCCCGGCGCTGCATCTCAGGGGATACGGCAAAGAAGAACCCCAACGGGTCCACCTGCGTGCGGTGGGCCCGCAACGCGTCGTCGCGCACTTCAAAAAAGTCCCCGCAATCAATCTGCGTGGTGGTGGGATGGGGTGCCGGCGGCGGGGTGTGGCCCTCGGCGTCCGACTCCAGCCACGCGGCGAGCCGCTCGGCGTAAGGGGACTGCAGTCCCGCTTCCTCCAGGGCGAAGTGCAGGGCACGGAACCGCTCCGGGCTGAAAGCCCGGTCGTAGTACAGCTTGCCCGGTTCCCAGGGCTCGCCGGCTTCCGGATAACGCGCTGGATCACCGGCAGCCTCGAAGGCCTCAACGGCAACCCGGTGGGCCATGATGTGGTCCGGATGCGGATATCCGCCATTTTCGTCATAGCTGAGGATGACGTGTGGCTTGAAGGAGCGCACCAGCCGGACCAGCGGGGCGGCTGCCTGGTGAAGCGGCAGGGTGGCGAAGGACCCGGCCGGCAGCGGCGGGAGGGGTTCCCCTTCGGGCAGGCCCGAATCCACGAAGCCCAGCCACTGCTGCTTGATGCCCAAAATCCGGGCAGCGCTTTCCATTTCCAGGCGCCGGGCGCCGGCCATGTCCCGTTTGGGATGGGGCTCACCTTCCACTGCCGGGTTCTGGATGTCCCCCCGTGAACCGTCCGTGCAGGTGGCAACCATAACGTCCACCCCCGACGCTGCGTACATGGCCATGGTCGCGGCACCCTTGCTGGACTCGTCGTCGGGGTGGGCATGGACGGCGAGCAGCCGGAGCGGCGCGTGGGAGTTGCTGGACGCTGTCATTGAAAGGACGGCTCCTTATTCTTACTTGCGGCTTGATCGCTGCTGAACGGTTCACTGTACGGGCGGGCGCTTGGGATCCTGCTGCCCCGGTTGGCCGGGAAGGCTCCGGCGGAAGGGGCACTAAACTGGTCTGGTGACTTCTCCGGAACAGTCGGCCCATTCCGAGCCCGCGAACACTAGCCTAGCCAATCGTTATGGTGCTAAGAAGCGGCGGCTCTCCCCTGCCGCCAAGCGCATTGGCGGAGGCGTTGCACTGGCCGCCGGCATCGGTTTTATGGCCTGGGTTTCCACGTCGAATTCCTTGAATGACGTCAGCTTCAAGGACATCGGCTACGTCACCACGGACGCCACGCTCGCCGAAGTGGACTTCCAGGTGACCAGGGAACACGGGATATCCGTGAAGTGCGCCGTCAAGGCCCTGGATTCGAAATACGCCGTGGTGGGGTGGAAGGTCGTGGACATTCCTCCCTCGGAACCTGATGGAACAGCCGACGGCGGACGTACAGTTTCGCAGCGGGTGCCGGTCAGGACTGAGTCACTGTCCGTGTCCGGCGTGGTGGACAGCTGCTGGATTCCCGGGGAGTCCGGCGCGAAGATGTGATGCGCGCCGCTTGCTCGTTGGGATAAATCCACTGGGTTGACTACAATGGAGCAATACCTTTACCCCGCTGAGCTGGTTGCTGTTCCACAAGTGGCCACCGTGGCGGGGTCTTTTGCATGTAAGACCATTAGAGGAGAAGTCCGTGTCTACCACCAACAGCGCAGCAGCAGCCTGGCTTACCCGGGAAGCTTTTGACCGCCTGAAGGCAGAGCTGGACCACCTTTCCGGCGCTGGCCGGGCGGAGATCGTCCAGAAGATCGAGGCAGCCCGGCAAGAGGGTGACCTCAAGGAAAACGGCGGCTACCACGCGGCAAAGGAAGAGCAGGGCAAGATCGAGGCCCGCATCCGCCAGCTCACCGCCCTGCTTCGGGACGCCCACGTCGGCGAGGCCCCGGCCGACGACGGAATTGTGGAGCCCGGAATGATTGTTGTGGCCAGGATCGCCGGGGACGAAGAGACCTTCCTCCTCGGCTCCCGGGAAATCGCAGGCGATTCCGATCTCGATGTGTTCAGCGAGAAGTCGCCGCTGGGTGCGGCCATCCTGGGCCACAAGGAAGGCGACAGCCTGAGCTATACAGCACCTAACGGCAAGGACATCAAAGTCGAGATCCTTTCGGCCAAGCCATACGCCGCGTAGTCGTCAGCCTGACATGAATGCTGGCCGCCCCAAACGGGCGGCCAGCATTTTGTTTTAAGGCCCCGGCTTCAAGCCCGGCTGCCTGCTGATCCTTTGCGCGGTCTTAGCAGCAGGGCGGCCACCACCCCGCCGGCAGCACCGCCAAGGTGGGCCTGCCAGGAGACGTATCCCGCAACGAAGGGCAGCAGTCCCAACAGGATGCTGCCGTAGCCCATGAACAGGACAACGGCAAGCAGGATCTGCCGCCAGCTGTGGTTGAAGAACCCACGAACCAGCAGGAAGGCGAACAGTCCGAATACCAGGCCGGATGCCCCCACGGTGATGCCGCCGTTCCCGATCAGCCAGACCGTGACCCCGGACCCGAGCCAACTGAAGGCCAGTGCTGTCAGGAAGACCCGGAGCCCGGAAAGAAACACCAGGAAGCCGAAAATGATCAGCGGCAGGCTGTTGGACAGCAGGTGGTTCAGGTTGGCATGCAGGAGCGGGAACGTGAAGATGTCCAGCAGCCCGTCCGCGCTCCGTGGGCGCAGGCCGAACGTCCGGTTAAGCGAGCGCAGCATCAGAGCGTTGAACAGTTCGATGGCGAACAACAAGGCAACGAAGCCGCCGAGCACCAGCAAGCCGCCTTTTGCCCGGGCGGCAATGGTCTGCCGTTCCCCATAGCCTCCGCTGCCCATCAGTCCGGCCATGTTTCTCCTAATGCACCACGATGGGCTGGAAACCCTCGGCGCGGAGTGCGCTGAGGACCTGCTCCCCGTGCTGGTGGCCCTTAGTTTCCAGGTTCACGGTGATCGAGACGTCACCCATGCTGATGGACCCGCCCACCCGCGTGTGGTCCAGACCTGTGACGTTGGCGTCGTTCTCGGCAATGATCCGGGCAATGGTTGCAAGGGAACCCGGACGGTCGTCCAGCATCATGCGGACGGTCATGTAGCGCCCCGCAGCGGAGAGGCCACGCTGGATGACTTTGAGCATCAGCATCGGGTCGATGTTGCCGCCGGAGAGGACCACGGCGGTAGTCCCCGGATTTTCGATCTTGCCGTCCATGAGGGCAGCCACACCCACAGCGCCGGCAGGCTCAACCACCATCTTTGCCCGCTCCAGCAGGAAAATCAGCGCCCGTGCCAGGGAATCTTCGCTGACCGTGACGACGTCATCCACGAGCTCGCGGATGATGCTGAAGGGAAGCTGCCCCGGGCGGCCCACGGCAATGCCGTCGGCCATGGTGGACACCTTCTTCAACGGCACGAGCGCATCAGCAGCCAATGAGGGCGGGTACGCCGCGGCGTTCTCCGCCTGCACGCCGATGATGCGGATCTCCCGGCCCAGTTCCCTGGCCCGGGCTTTGATGGCGACGGCGACACCCGCCAGGAGTCCGCCGCCCCCAACGCCCATGAGGACGGTGTCAACGTTGGGCACCTGTTCCAGGATTTCGAGCCCCAGCGTGCCTTGGCCCGCGACGACGTCCACATTGTCGAACGGGTGGACGAAGACGGTGCCGGTCTCGTCGCTGTACCGCTGTGCTTCTGCGAGCGCTTCGTCGACGTTGTGCCCGTGCAGGATGACTTCTGCCCCGTGTCCGCGGGTGGCAGCGAGTTTGGGCAGTGCCACGCCCAGCGGCATGTAGATCCTGGCTTTGATGCCCAGGCTCTTGGCAGCTACGGCGACACCCTGGGCGTGGTTGCCTGCGGAGGCAGCCACAACGCCCCGCTTTTTTTCTTCCCCGGACAAACGAGCCATGCGCACGTAGGCGCCGCGGACCTTGAACGACCCTGCCCGCTGCAGGTTTTCGCACTTGAGGTAGACATCGCCGCCAATAATGGCGCCCAGTGCCCGGGATGATTCCACCGGCGTCCGCGCAATAATCCCATCGAGCAACTTCTGCGCCTCCAGGACATCGTCCAGCGTGACGGGAAGGGTTTCAAGGATGTTCACGGACTAATCTCCTCTGGATTTCGGTCCCGGCGCCGCGTCCTTGGGACGGGCGTCAGGTTGTTCTGCTTCGGTGCTGGCTGCGGCGTCCTTGCCGCCCTTAAGGGCGTCCGGCGGGTCAACACGCGTAATGGTGTTGTCCGGGCCGGCGCCGGCAGTCACCAGGCTTTCAGGCGTTGCCAGCACCTGTTCATGTTCCCACGTTCTGGCTGCTATGTAGCGAACGGCAGAATTTGCGACGGCGAGGACCGGCACTGAGAACAGCGCGCCAGGAATTCCTGCGAGGTAGGAGCCGGCCGCTACGGACAGGATCACAGCTACTGGATGCAAGGCAACGGCCTTGCCCATCACCAGGGGCTGGAGGATGTGGCTTTCCAGTTGCTGCACCAGCAGCACTATGCCGAGCATGATCAGGGCGTTGATGGGGCCGTTGGCGACCAAAGCCAGCAGTACTGCGATGGCGCCGGTAACCAGTGCACCCACGATGGGGATAAACGAACCGATGAACACCAGCACACTCAGGGGCAGGGCAAGGGGGACGCCGATGATGGCCGCACCCACGCCGATGCCCACTGCATCGACAAAGGCGACGAACATCTGGATGCGCGCATAGCTCACCATTGACGTCCAGCCCTTCCGCCCCGCACCGAAGGTCGCCGCCCGCGCCTTCCGCGGCAGCAGCCGGACGAGGAAGGCCCAGATCCGGTCGCCTTCGAGCAGGAAAAAGATGAGGACGAAGAGAGCGAGCACCAGTCCGGCCGCGAAATGCCCGGCGGTACTGCCAAAGGACAGGGCACCGCTGAGGATGCTGCTGGTGTTGTCCTGGAGAGCGGTACTGGCTTCCTGCAGGTACTTGTCGATCTGGTCGGCCGTCAGGTGGAGGGGTCCTTCGGACAACCAGTTCTGGATCTGCCTGATGCCGGTCAGCGCT
The DNA here is from genome assembly GCF_059089645.1 of Arthrobacter sp. K41. NCBI lineage: Bacteria > Bacillati > Actinomycetota > Actinomycetes > Micrococcales > Micrococcaceae > Arthrobacter > Arthrobacter sp. K41. The sequence goes on from NZ_JBNHEW010000003.1 coordinate 310,307, forward strand.
TCGGACCAAAGCTCACCGAAGCCGGCAACGAGCTGCCTGCCCACCAGCGCCAGTGATCCGCCGATCAGGCCGAGGAAACCAACCACAGTGATGGCCACGGCAGCGCCGGCGGGCACTTTGCTCAGTTTCAGCCAGCTCACAACCGGGCTCAGGAGCCCGGCCAGGAGAGCGGCCACCATCACCGGGATGATGAGGAAACTGATCCCCCGCAGCAGCCATACCAGCACACCACCGACAAGGAGGATGAGCCCCACACGCCACGCCCAGGACGCGGCGATGCGCACCCCATAGGGAATGTCCTGGTCCAGTTCGCGGTCCGTGAGGACCCGCAGTGGCGTAGTTCCGGTTGCCGGTGCAGCAAGTGGTTGCCGCAGCGGGGTTTGAGGGTCGGGCGAAACGGGATCCTCGGCTGGCGTCATAGCCTAATAATTCACCAGCCGCGGGCTAATGGGAAACTTAGCCGCCGGCGGCCGGGCGGTAGTCGATGCCCCAGGACATAGTGAAGGATTCGCCCGGCTGAACCCAACGGAGGCCGTCGCCGGAGTTAAAGGCGTTGGCCGGACCGGTCATCGGTTCAACTGCCACCGCCCGCCTGCGCCCCGGGTACTGGGTGCTGACATAGATGTGGACGTACTGGCAGGACTCGTCCTGCCAGAGGCTCACCTCACGGCCATCGGGCGCCGCCAGGACATGCCGGGCCTTGCCGTCCTCGAAGCGCAGTCCGGTAAGGGCAACGTCCACGCTGAGCGGCGCAATGCGCCGGCCGTCCCGGAAATCGGTCTCGCCCTGGACGGGAGCGCTGCTGCGCGGAATGAGGCGCTCGTCGGCCAGCAGTTGCGTGTCAGCGGAGACGGTCAGCACCAACTCCTCGATATCGGCGTCCCCCAGCCGCAGGTACGGGTGTGCCCCCAGGACGAACGGCGCAGGTGCCTTGGCATCATTAGCCAGGGTCTGGCGGACCACCAGGCCGAGATCCTCGGTGAGAAAGTACTGCACACGGTGCCGCGCCAGGAACGGATAACCATGCTGGGGAAAAATGGTGGCTTCAAGGGTTACCGAATGCTCGGCCTCGTCAACCAGTGCATAGGAGGCGTTGCGAAGGAGGCCGTGGCTGGCGTTGTGGCGGGCCACTTCCGTGATGGCCAGCTGCTGCTTTTTGCCGTCAAGGAACCATTGCCCGTCTTCCACCCGGTTGGCCCAGGGAGCCAGCGTAATCCCGCATCCCCCGGGCGGGATCTCATAGTCGCCGTAAGACTCCGTGAGCTGGACCCCCGCCCTGCTGAACAGGCGAAGCCCGGCGGCCAGTTCGGTAACCACTGCGAGGGCGTCTCCCCGCCGGAGTTCATACTGCCGGCCGGTGGCATATGCCCGGTAGCCTGAAGCGGCACTGGTTTCGAGGGGTGATTCGGTAGTCATGTGCAATACCGTACAGCTCGTCCGTTGCTCCCGCACCCGCGAGAAATGTTCTGTTTTGTTTGCTTCTATTCTTTTTTGAGCGTCCTATGACAGAATGAAACCAGTTGCAGCTACGCCATAAGGACGGGATCCATGACGGGAATCACCAGCACCAGGCTCTCCGATGGGAGGGAGCTGATCTACTTTGACGACGCGCACGCTCCCAAAGCGCGGACCGCGGACACCATCATGGACCACCGCGGTCTGCCTCCGCGGGGCGAACCCGGCGAGGTCCGTTTCGATGCGCTCACCGGCGAATGGGTCGCGATTGCCGCCCACCGACAAAGCCGGACCCATTTGCCGCCCGCGGACCAGTGCCCGATTTGCCCCACAACCGCCGGCAATCCTTCGGAGATACCGGCTGACGACTACGACGTCGTGGTGTTTGAAAACCGTTTTCCATCGTTGGGCCCGGCTCTGGGGGCGGTCCCGGCGGAAGGGGCCTGGGGAACAACGGGACCGGCTTACGGCCGCTGCGAAGTGGTGGCGTTCACCCCGGCCCATGCCGGGTCCTTCAGCGGCCTGAGCGAAGCGCGCTCCCGCACTGTCATTGAGGCATGGGCGCAGCGCACTGAAGCCCTGAGCACGCTTCCCGGAATCAGACAGGTTTTCCCCTTCGAAAACCGGGGCGCCGACATCGGTGTAACCCTCCACCATCCCCACGGCCAAATTTATGCTTACCCGTTTGTCACTCCGCGCGCGGGTGTCCTGGGAGCCGCTGCCCGAAGGTTCTATGATGCGGCGGACGGCCGGGAGACCCTCACGGGCTCGCTGCTGCGCTCCGAACGCGAGGACGGCAGCCGGATGGTCGTGGAAGGAGAGAACTTCAGCGCCTACGTTCCCTTCGCTGCCCGCTGGCCGCTTGAGATCCATCTGGTTCCCCACCGCCAGGTGCCCGACCTGGCGGCGCTGAGCGGGGAGGAAAGGGATGAACTGGCCCACGTCTACCTTGACCTGCTCAAACGGCTGGACGCGCTGTACCCCACACCCACTCCCTACATTTCCGCGTGGCATCAGGCCCCGCTGGACTCACTGTTGCGTCCCGCCAGCTATCTTCACCTCCAGCTGACCTCGCCGCGGCGCGCCGCCGACAAGCTGAAGTTCCTCGCCGGTTCTGAGACTGCCATGGGCGCCTTCATCAATGACACCACCCCGGAAAGCGTGGCCGAGCGCCTTCGCGGCGTTACTGTTCCAGCTTCACCACCCTCCCCCGCTCCCTTCCAGGCTGCCCTGCCCGAAGGAGCGTCCGCTTGAGCGCCGCATCTGACCCCTTGTCCACTCCGGAAGCCGCCGGAGCCGGGGAGCTGGCCGCCCGTTTCGGCCGGGAGTTCGGCGGGGTTCCCGACGGCGTCTGGCAGGCGCCGGGACGCGTGAACCTGATCGGGGAGCATACGGACTACAACGAGGGGTTTGTCCTGCCCTTCGCGATTGACCGGACCGCCCGCGTGGCGGTCGCGGTCCGCCGCGACAGTTCCGTGCGTCTGTTGTCCACCTACGGCGACCAGGGCGTGGTGACCACCTCGCTGGATGCCCTGCAGCCCGGTTCGGCCAAGGGCTGGACCAAGTATCCGCTGGGCGTCATGTGGGCGCTTCGCCAGCGGGGCATCGATGTGCCCGGCGTTGACCTGCTGCTGGACTCAAATGTCCCGCTCGGCGCCGGACTGTCCTCCTCCCACGCGATCGAATGCGCCGTCATCTCTGCCCTGAACGACCTGACGGGGGCAGGGCTGCAGGCGGAGGACATGGTCCTGGCCACCCAGCGGGCCGAGAACGACTTCGTTGGGGCGCCCACCGGGATCATGGACCAGTCCGCCTCGTTGCGCGGGTCGAAGGGCCACGCCGTCTTCCTGGACTGCAGGGACCAGACCGTCAGCCTGGTTCCGTTCGAGACGGAACCGGCGGACCTGGTCATGCTGGTCATCGACACCAAGGTGTCACATTCGCACGCCGACGGCGGATACGCCTCACGCCGTGCGTCCTGCGAGCTGGGCGCCGAGGCCCTCGGCGTCAAGGCGTTGCGCGACGTGCAGGTGGGCAGACTCGAGGAAGCAGCGGGACTTATGGACGAAGTGACGTTCCGCCGGGTGCGCCACGTGGTCACCGAGAATGACCGTGTCCTCCAGACTGTGGACCTCCTTTCGGACCAGGGGCCGGCGGCCATCGGATCCCTCCTGGACGCAAGCCACGCTTCAATGCGCGACGACTTCGAAATCTCCTGCCCCGAACTGGACCTGGCGGTAGAGGCCTCCCGCGCCAATGGGGCCCTTGGCGCCCGGATGACCGGCGGCGGGTTCGGCGGCGCTGCCATTGCCCTGACTCCGGCGGGGGCGGAACAAAAGGTGCGCGACGCCGTGGTCAAAGCCTTCGCTGGCGCCGGTTTCGCTGTGCCGGACATCTTCACGGTGACCCCGGCAGACGGCGCCCTGCGGATCGCTTAAACCTCGTACAAACAGTTGGGGGCCCTACCTTTCGGTAGGGCCCCCAACTGGTTTCGGGCTAATGCACCGGATCAAGCGGCAGATTGCCGCTTAGGCGGTTAGTCGTCCCCGCGGAGGATGGCCAGCAGGCGGATGATTTCCACATACAGCCACACGAGGGTGACGGTGAGGCCGAACGCGGCGGTCCAGGAGAAGCGCTGCGGGGCGCCGCTGCGGACGCCCGCCTCGATGCTGGTGAAGTCCATGATCAACGAGAAGGCAGCCAGGCCGATGGCGAGCAGGCCGATCAGGACACCCAGCGGTATACCGAAGATCTCTACGCTGGTGCGCAGGCCGAAGGGCTCCTGCACCGCACCGGTCATCATCATGACCATGTTGATCAGCGCAAAGACCGCGTAGCCGATGATCGCGATCATAAAGAACCGCATGGCCTTGGGTGTGGCCCGGACCTTGCCGCTCTTGAACAGCACAAGGGTCACCGCGAACACGGACAGTGTGCCGATCACTGCCTGCAGGCCGACGCCCGGGAACTGCGCGTCGAGAATACGGGTCAGGCCGCCGAGGAAGAGGCCCTCCAGTCCTGCATAGGCCAGGATAAGCGCCGGCGAGGGCTGCTTTTTGAAAGTGTTCACCAGGGCAAGAACGAAGCCGCCGAGTGCCCCGACAATCATCAGGAGCGCCGCAAGCCCCATGCTGACGAACATGGTAACGGCAGCGCCGGCTACCACGACGCCAAGGCAGGCAGCGGTCTTGACGATGACGTCGTCGAAGGTCATCCGGCCGGTGTCTGCCGGACCCGCTGCAGGCTGGTTGTACATCTGCTGCAGCTGTGCGTCAGTCATGGGCTGCTGTGCGTTCCAGCCCTGCTGACCATAGGAAGCCTGGCCGTACGGCTGCTGGCCGTAGGGAGCCTGGCCATACGGCTGCCGGCCGTAGGGAGCCTGGCCATAGGGAGCCTGCGGGACAGGCGGTGCCTGGGTGGCTCCACGGAAGCTTTTTCCGTTGAAGATCGGGTTGCCGCCAAGTGCCATTGCGGGATTCCTCCAATAGGGATGTGTTGTGAACCTTATGGTTTACGCTACCAATTTTCACGTGTTCGCACCGCTAAAAGTTCCGTAGGCCGGCGGGTGCAACCCAACTGTGACGTCATCCGCCGCCCATGGTGCCGCACCGGCGTGTTCTGCCTCCGTGCTGCCGGCAAGGAAACACCTCTGCTCAACAAAGGTTTTCCAACGCTTCCCCACCGCTCGGGCTCCCCAACCAAGCCCAGTTGTTACCTGATCGCTATCCTGACGCCGCTGATCACGGCATTTACAGGTACTTTCGGGCTGTAGCATAAGCCAAGCAGGGTGACGGACCTCACATACGTGACGGGTGCAAGGCCTTATGGCATCATCCCAGCCCTGCATCCGTTCGCAGCGGCTGCAATGGCGCAGCCGAGACCGCCCCCCAAGTGGAGGTTTTTAATTTGAGAAGTACATCCCAAGGCCTGCCCGGCCGAGGACGCCGCAGGTTGCGAAGACTGATGGGAGCCATCAGCGCATCCATCCTGGCAATCCTCCTCGTGGCGGCCCCGGCATCCCAGGCCACTTCCCCCTCGCCGACACCATCCCCGTCGAATCAAACCTTCCAAAACAACATCAGCGGCTTCCTCCGGGATGATACCCGCGCTCCCCTGGCTGACGTAACCATCACCGCCAAGAGCGGTGACTTCACCGGCACCGCCAAGTCGTCCGCGAACGGGTCCTGGAGCATCGGCGTGCCGGAGCAGGGCACCTACACCGTGGAACTGGACGAATCCACCCTGCCGGAGGGCATCACTCTTGCCGAGGGCCAGGAAAATCCCCGCGAGGTCACCTTCAGCCAGACTTCCAACCTCTCGGTGATCTTTGCGTTCGGCAAAGGCATTGTGGTCCAGGAGCAGGACTTCGGGCAGAACCTCCTCAACCGCCTCGTCGCCGGCCTGAGCTTTGGCCTGCTCCTGGCACTGGCATCCGTAGGACTGTCACTCATCTTCGGCACGACGGGCCTGACAAACTTCGCCCACGGTGAGATGGTCACCCTCGGCGCCGTGCTGGTGTTTGCCTTCAACGCAATAGGACTTCCCTTCTGGCTGGCCGTCATCCTCTCACTGCTGGGCGGCGCGTTGTTCGGCTATGTCCAGGACCGCGGCCTGTGGCGGCCGCTGCGCCGCCGTGGCACGAGCCTGGTGCCGATGATGATCGTCAGCATCGGTCTCGCCCTTGCTGTCCGGTACGTCATCCAGTTCTTCTTCGGCGGCGCCACCCAGCAGCTGCCGTACGCCCAAAGCCCGGAAATCCAGCTCGGCCCGGTGTCCATCTCGCCCAATAACCTGTGGTCTCTCGGGATCAGCGCCGTGGTGATCGCCTTGATCGGCATCGTCCTGCTGAAAACGCGGCTGGGCAAAGCCACCCGTGCAGTAGCGGACAACCCCGCCCTCGCAGCTGCTTCAGGCATCGACGTCGACGGCGTGATCCGGCTCGTCTGGATCACCGGCGGCATGCTTGCCGCTCTTGGCGGCATCCTCTGGGCCTACTACCGCCCGGGCGTCACTTTCGACATGGGCTCGGCGATCCTGCTGCTGATCTTCGCCGGCGTCACCCTCGGCGGCCTTGGGACCGTCTTTGGTGCCCTGATCGGTTCGATCATTGTGGGCATCTTCGTGGAGCTGACCACCGTGTTTGGCCTCGCTGCCGACCTCAAGTACGTGGGAGCCCTGTTCATTATGATCGTTGTCCTCTTGTTCCGGCCGCAGGGAATCCTGGGCCGACGCGAGCGCGTGGGTTAGGAGACAGCCATGGACTTTGGATTTATTCTTGCCAGCGCCGCCGCGGAGATTTTCAGCCCGACGACGGCGGCCTACGCCCTGGCCGCGCTCGGCCTCGCCGTCCACTTCGGCTACTCCGGGCTGCTTAACTTCGGCCAAGCGGGTTTCATGGCCGTCGGGGCCTACGGCTTCGCGATCTCAACCCTTACCTTTGGCGTCCCGTTTTTTGTGGGCCTGCTGATCGCCGTCGTCGCCTCCGCCATCTTCGCGCTGCTGCTGGGCATCCCCACGCTGCGGCTGCGGGCCGACTACCTCGCCATCGTCACCATTGCAGCGGCAGAAATTGTCCGGTACATCGTGACCACCAACCAGCTCACTTCGGTCACCGGGTCCGCCAACGGCCTGGCAGCCTTCGAAGGAGGGTTCTACTCCATGAACCCCTTCCCTGAAGGCTCCTATTTCGGGATGAACAGCCGCGACTTCTTCATCCGCGTGGTGGCATGGGCGCTGGTCATCCTGTGCTGCACGCTCGTATGGCTGCTCATGCGCAGCCCCTGGGGCCGGGTACTCAAAGGCATCCGCGAAGACGAAAACGCCGTACGCTCACTGGGCAAGAACGTTTACGCCTACAAGATGCAGGCCCTCATTATCGGTGGTGTGCTGGGCGCCCTCGCCGGCATGGTCTTCACCCTCCCCCGCGGATCGGTGCAGCCGGCAAACTACGGAACGGAACTGACGTTCTTCCTCTACACCTGCCTCCTGCTCGGCGGCATGGCCACCGTCCTCGGGCCCGTGATTGGCGCCATGATTTTCTGGGTGGTCCTTTCCCTGACCCAGGGCATCCTGTACGGCCTGATCGAGTCTGGAGCCGTCACGTGGCTGAACACTGTTCAGGCGGGCCAGCTGCGGTACATCCTGGTTGGCATAGCCCTCATGCTGTTGATGATCTTCAGGCCGCAGGGCGTCTTCGGAAACAAAAAGGAGCTGGCGTTCGCATGAGCAAGCACAGCGAAAAAACCACCACCACCGGTGCCGGCGAATATGACTACATGACCGATACCCGTCCCATAGCCGCCGGTGAAACCGGCCCCGGCTGCAAGAAGCGGGACCCTATCGTCGTCGCCGAGAACGTGACCCGGAGCTTTGGCGGCATCAATGCAGTGGACGTCGACTACCTGGAGATTCCCCGCCATAAGATCACGGCCCTGATCGGTCCCAACGGAGCCGGCAAGACCACTTTGTTCAACCTGCTGACCGGTTTCGATACGCCGAACAGCGGCAAATGGCAGTTCGAAGGCCAAAGCCTGGCCGGGGTGTCCCCCTACAAGGTTGCCCGGATGGGGATGGTGCGCACGTTCCAGCTCACCAAGGTCATGGGCAAGCTCACGGTCATGGAGAACATGCGGTTGGGAGCGGCGAACCAGCCCGGTGAGAGCCTCGCCAAGGCACTCTTCAAAGGCATCTGGGGCGGCCGGGAGAAACAGATCACCCAAGAGGCGAATGTCCTGCTGGAGAAATTCAAGCTCGACGCCAAGAAGGACGACTACGCCGCTTCCCTTTCCGGAGGCCAGCGCAAGCTCCTGGAGATGGCCCGGTCCCTAATGGTGCGGCCCAAACTGGTGATGCTTGATGAACCCATGGCAGGCGTCAACCCGGCGTTGACGCAGTCCCTGCTCGATCACATCAAGAACCTCAAAGCCGAGGGCATGACGGTATTGTTCGTTGAACACGACATGCACATGGTCCGGCACATTGCCGACTGGGTAGTGGTCATGGCAGAGGGCAAGGTGGTTGCGGAAGGACCGCCAGGGGAAGTGATGAAGAACCCCGCGGTCATCGACGCTTACCTCGGTGCGCACCATGACGTGGACCTGGGTGACTCCGAAGGCTTCAAGGAACTCGCGGCCGAACTGGTGGCCGACGAAGAATCCATTGTCGGAACAGAGAACGCGGGCATCATCTCCGTCGACGTTCTGGCCGCCGAGGGCAGCAACCCTGCCCGTAGCGGGGAAGGCCAGCCCCAGCGCGACGAACCCCACGGCCGCCACGGAAGCACCGAGACCGGCACCACAGAGAAGGACACCCAATGAGCAGCACCAGCGCGGCACCGGCCGCCCAGCCCGTGACGGAAGGCGACTCGGTGGTCAAGGTCACCGACCTGGTGGCCGGTTACCTCCCCGGGGTCAACATCCTGAACGGCTGCAGCATCGAGGCCCGCAAAGGCGAACTGATCGGCATCATCGGCCCCAACGGAGCCGGCAAGTCCACGCTGCTGAAAGCAATGTTTGGCCTGGTCAAGGTCCACTCGGGCACCGTGGTTGTCCGGGGCCAGGACATCACCGGGCTGAAGGCGAACAAGCTGGTGAGCCGTGGTGTAGGTTTCGTCCCGCAAACCAACAACGTGTTCGCCACCCTCACCATCGAGGAAAACCTGCAGATGGGCATGTTCCAGCGACCCAAGGACTTCGCCCAGCGGTTCGACTTCGTCACCAGCCTTTTTCCTGAGCTCGGGAAGCGCCGCGCCCAGCGCGCCGGATCCCTCTCAGGCGGCGAGCGGCAGATGGTGGCGATGGGACGGGCACTGATGATGGATCCGGCGGTGCTGTTGCTTGACGAGCCGTCCGCGGGACTTTCGCCCGTCAAGCAGGATGAAACCTTCCTGCGCGTCCACGAGATTAACCGGGCCGGCGTCTCGGTAATCATGGTGGAACAGAACGCCCGCCGTTGCCTTCAGATCTGCGACCGCGGCTACGTCCTGGACCAGGGCCGGGATGCCTACACCGGCACCGGCCGTGAACTGATGAAGGACCCGAAGGTCATCCAGCTCTACCTGGGCACGCTGGCCGATACCGTGGAGTAACGGCAAGCCAACAAAGAGCCCCTGTCCGGCAGGACAGGGGCTCTTTGTTGTTTACGAGTGGGGCATTACAGCTTGCCGAACTCCGACTGGAGGGGCTTGAGCTTGTTCTCATTGGTGTACTCGTAGATGCCGATGTAGGCCTCGGTGGGGTCACCGGCGTCCGAGAACGTTACGGGGCCGGACTGGCCGTCGTAATCGATATCCTTGCCTTCGCGAAGCAGGGTAACGCAGGAGGCGAAGCTGGTGCATTTCTCACCCGACTCCGAAACTGCCTTGAGCTGCTTGGAAATTTCAACACCACTGGTGCTGCCGGCTGCCTCGGATGCCAGTGAGATCAGGTTCACGGCGTCATAGGATTCGCCGCCGTAGGTGAAGTCCTTCAGCGCCGGATCGATTTCGAGCAGCTTGTTGGTGAAGCTTTCGTTGGCGAAGGTTCCCGGGAAGGTGCCATGGGCGCCTTCCATGGTGCCGGGCTGGAAGTCCTTGCTGTAGTCCGAGGTGTTGCCGTCCACCAGGAACATCTGGTTGGCCTTCACACCCTTGCCCGTCATTAGCGGCACGATGCTCTTGGCCTGGTCAAAGGTGATCAGGGCGATGGCATCCGGCTTTGCCGCAATAACTTTGTCCACCTGGCTGCTGAACTGGGTGTCGCCCTCGTTGAAGAGCTCCTCCGCCACCACCTTGCCGCCGGCCGACTCGAAAGCTGCCTTGATGTTGGTCGCCAGCCCTGTGCCGTAGGCGTCGTTCAGGACGATCATGCCCACGGTCTGGGCACCGCAGGTGGCCATGTAGTTGCCCAGGACCTTGCCTTGGAGGACATCCGAGGGTGCGGTGCGCCAGTACAGGCCCTTGTCGTCCCAGGTGGTGAAGTCCGGTGAAGTGTTGGCGGGTGAGAACTGGAGCACGCCGGCGCCCGTGATCTGGTTGATGACCGTTTTGGAAACACCGGAGGAGGCTGCACCGATGATGGCGTTGACCCCTTGGCCGAGCAAGGCGGAAGTGGACTGGGTTGCGATATCAGTCTTGGTGTCGCCCGAGTCGCGGTGGATCACTTCCACAGGCTTGCCGAGGACGCCGCCGGCATCATTGACTTCCTTGACGCCGAGGTTGACACCGGCAATTTCAGGTGGGCCAAGGTAGGCCAGCGAACCTGTGGTGGGGAGCAGGGAACCGAGTTTGAGTGGGGTTTCGGTTGTGCCTTTGGACGGCGGGACGGCACCACCGGCGCCGGTGGCCTGGGCGGTGCTTCCGCCGGTGGAGCCGGGTGCCGGGCACGCAATTCCTGCCGCTGACCCGGTGGCGGTCTCGGACGCCGTGGGTGTGGACGAACCGCCGCAAGCCGTTGCCATAAAGGCGACGCCGATGCCAAGCGCTGTCAGCTTGGCAACACGGGTTCCCGCCTGGGGGAATGAAGTCATTTACAAGCTCCTCGATCTAAAGGTGCGAACGGCCTTTGACACGAAAAATCAGGTGTTCCTGATTTAGTTTTCAAGCTAATGCATATGCACAGGGAAGATAAGTGAGAGAGGTCACATCCTTATAACAGTCGTTGCATATGTGGAATTAAACGGAAGAAGCCGCTCGCAGTGCGGACGGCTTCTTCTTCTGACGGCTGCTGCGGCCGGTTTCGCCACGTACCCCAGGTGGGACTCGAACCCACAACACGCGGATTTTAAGTCCGCTGCCTCTGCCAATTGGGCTACTGGGGCAACGGCTCAATGGTATCCCGTCAGAGGCGCGAGAACGGTGCGGCATACCGGAACGTCCCGCGGACGCCGCCCGGCCACAGTGCGAGCGGCAGCAGCTGGAATTTGTCGCCCCATTCTTCCTCGGGCGGAAGCACGCCCAGCGATGCGGCCGGGACAAAGCCGAAGCGGGAGTAGTAGTCAGGGCTTCCGAGCAAGGCGATGCCGATCTCCCCCGCTGCGTTTGCCCTGGCGATGCTCTCCGTGATCAGGGCCGAACCAATGCCGTGCCTCTGGAGCCGCGGAGTGACTCCAATGGGGCCAAGGCCCAGGAGTTGCTGGCGGCCCACCCATCCGCGGGTGCTGATGACGTGCCCCACCACCTCGCCGTCAAGCACCGCCACCACACTGAGAGCCGGCAAGTACTCTTCGGCGTCAAAAAGCGCCCGGAGCACACTGACCTCCACCGGCTCCCCTTCCGCCGGCAGGCCGGTGGCAGGCGGGACGGCGAACGCCTCCGCTGTCAGTGCCAGGATCGCATCCCGGTCCTCCGGTGTCTCCCCGCGCAGCAGGAGTTCGGGACGCGGCATCTGCCCGCCCTCCCCCACCTGGGCGCTTTGCCCGGCGAGTTCCGACAGCACCTCAAGGGCACGGAGCGCATCGGCAACCGGCACGAGCAGGTGGTCATGGTGCAGGCCGGCAAGGACATTGCAGCTGATCCTGGCATCCGTGAGGGCCTTACTGACGGCCGCAGTGAGTCCCACGGCTTCCAGTGAGGAGTGGATCTGCAACGTGATCCAGGCGGCCACGAACCCGTAGGACAACCCTTCACGGTCCGCCAGCTCCCGGGGCAGAACCACGGCGAGGCCTTCAGCTTCCCGCACCGCAGCTTCGATCGCGGGCACGAGCGGCCGGTTGTGCGGCCACAGCACGTAGACGTACTCACCGGGGCGCTGGATTGGATGCATCCCGGACAACAGGGCCTGGAGGTTCTTCTCGCCAGTCATGCTGCCCAGTTTAGAAGCCCCACCCCCGGCGCTGCAGGCGTCCGCCGGGCTGGCGCTCAAGGCTGACGCTGCCGGGAAAACGCCAACGGCGGCCATCCCCCAAAGGGAAAGCCGCCGTCGTGCGCGCTAGGGCAGGGCCGGCCTACTTGATGCTGGCCGGGACCGCTTCCGTCTTGGTGGTGGCGGTGGAACCCGAGCCGCGGGTTACCGGGGCAGGAGCGTCCGCAGCGGGCGCGGCAGCTGGCTTGGGGGCCGGTGTGGCCGCTGCCACGAAGGCACCGCGCGGGTTGTCCAGGTCCATCAGCTGCGTGGTGTCGCGGCCTGCGAAGAAGCTCAAAATCCAGTTAAGGATCACGCGGAACTTGCGCTCGAACGTGGGCATCGCCAGGCCGTGGTAGCCGCGGTGCGCCAGCCAGGCGAGACCGCCCTTGAGTCCGATGCTGCCAACAAGGTTGATGTTGGCAACACCCTTCCACTGACCGAAGCCTGCAACAGCACCGAGGTTCTTGTGCTTGTAGTCCTTCAGCGGCTTGTCCCAGCGGGAGGCCCACAGGTTCTTGGCGAGGCGCTTGGCCTGGCGGAGCGCGTGCTGGGCGTTGGGGACGCAGGTACCGTCCGGCAGGCCCTTGCCGGTGAGGTCCGGCACCGCGGCGATGTCGCCGGCTGCCCAGGCATTGTCGATGATGCCTTCATCGCCGGCCACGCGGAGGTCCGGGAGGACGCGGACGCGGCCGCGGGGCTCCAGCGGGAAGTCGGTGGAGCGGACCATGGGGTTGGCCTGCACGCCGGCGGTCCACACGAGGGTGTCCGTTTCGAACTCCTGGGCAGGGGTCTTGTCCGGCAGGTTGATGAGCTTAAGGCTGCCCTCGGCGTTGTCCAGGGACGTGTTGAGGAGTACCTCGATGCCGCGGCTGCGGAGGTGCTCCACAACCCACTCCGCCTGCTTGGCGGTGACTTCGGGCATGATCCGGCCCATGGCTTCAACCAGGACGAAGCGGACTTCCTCCTGCTTGATGCGCGGGTTGTCCCGGACTGCGGCGCGGGCGAGGTCTTCCATCTCCGTGATGCACTCGATGCCGGCGAATCCGCCACCCACCACTACGAAGGTGAGGGCCTTGGCGCGGGCAGCGGGATCGGTCATGGTGGAGGCAACTTCAATGCGCTCCAGGACCTTGTTGCGGAGGGCAACAGCTTCCTCGATGGTCTTCAGGCCGATGCCCTTGTCCGCGAGGCCCTTGATGGGGAACGTACGGGTGATGGCACCTGCGGCCATGACGACGTCGAAGTAGGGCACCTCAAAGTGCGCGCCGCCGTCCGCGGGAGCCACCACGGCCGTGCGGTTGGTGTGGTCGATCGAGGTCACGCGGCCCTGGATCAGTTCAGTCTGCTTGAGGTGCTGGCGGTGGGAGACCACAGCGTGGCGCGCCTCGATGTTGCCGCCGGCCACCTCGGGGAGGAACGGCTGGTAGGTCATGTAGGGCAGTGGATCCACGAGGGTGACGATGCCACCGGCATTCGCGATCTTCTTCTGCAGTTTGAGTGCTACGTACAGGCCGACGTACCCGCCGCCGACGACGAGTACCCTGGGACGGTCCTGGAGCTCTGGGGTGGTTGCCATAGCACAAGGATACAGCAGTTTGTGAAAATCTTCACTAACTGCCCGGACGTTGCAATGTTCAGGTTTTCCGGCCGAAGTCCACCCTGTCCATCGCATCTGTGTCCGGTTCCTCTGCCGGCCCCGCCGGCCTTCCCGCCGCCCGGCGAAGCTGAATGACCGCCGCCGCGATGATCGCCACGAACAACAGGCTGAAACCGATCACGACGGCGCCGCCGAGTGCGCTGTCCCTCCGGGAAGGCGGCTCGGCCGCAGGTACAGTTGCCTCCGGCAAGGTGGGCACTGCACTTGGTGCTTCAGTGGTGGGAAGCGGCGCGGGGGTGGCAAAGTTGCCACGCCGGTGAACGCGGATCCATTCGGCGATGGAGCCGAGCGGGTTTGCCTCCGCCTCGGGCACGTCGTCCTTCAGGGCCGCCTCCGCGCTGAGCACCCCGTAGCCGTAGAGCGGGTCTCTGCCCGGAGCTCCGGCGTCCTTTGCAGTGGTAACAATCCGGTTGATGACCTGCTCGGCGCTCATGGCCGGCCACTTGGAACGGATCAGTGCCGCAACGCCGGCAACGATGGGCGTCGAGCCCGACGTTCCCGCCCACTCTGCGTAGCTGCCGCCGGGCACCCCGCCCAGCAGGTTTTCCGCCGGCGCCGCGACGCCGATGCTGATGCCCTGGGAGGATGCGTCAACGCTGGCCGCACCCTTGCGGTCCAGGCCTGCGACCGTCAGGACGCCAGGGATGGTAGCCGGTGCGCCCACTTGAATGTTGCCGCCCACCCGGTTGCCGGCGGCGGCCACAATGACCACGTCTTTCTGCTCGGCGTAGAGGAAGGCCGCGTCCCAGCTTTGCGGCCACTGCGGAGTGGTGCTGCCCAGGGAGATGTTGATGACCCTCGCCCCGTTGTCTACCGCCCAGCGGACGGCTTCGGGGATCTGGTCCTGGTCGCTTTTGCCCGAAGGGTTCGGCGAGCCCAGCCAGGTGGAGACAGCGAGGATTTGGGCTTCGGGGGCCACACCCACGATTCCATCCGGGGGAAGGGCTGCGGGACCGGGCGACGGCGAGGCGGTGGCGTCGGCGGGCTGGTGGCCGCGTCCTGCAAGCATGGTGGCCACCAGTGTGCCGTGTTCCGTCTTGGAGCCCACGCCTTTCTGGCCGTTGGGCTGTCCGGAACCGGAGGCGTCATAGCCGCCCGCGACGGCTCCCTTGAGGTCCGGATGCTGGGCGTCAACCCCGCTGTCGATCACCGCCACCTTAACCCCGGCGCCCTTGGAGACCTCCCAGGCCTTGGTGATGCCCGACTCGGCGAGCCAGTACTGTTTGTCGCGCCATTCGTCGGCCTGGGCGGCTGGGGCAGTGGACAGGCCGGCGGCGAGGCAACCGCCGGCAAGGACCAGGGCGAGCAGGGCTGCCCCGGCCCGTCCGAGCGGCAGCCTCATTCCGGCAGTGTGGATCCGCATGGGCCGTCAGCCAATGCTCAGGGCTATGCCGTCGAGGATGTCGTGTTCGCTTGCTGTGGCTGTTGCAATGCGTCCGCCGGTTAGCCCGGCCAGCTGTTCGAGAATCCGGCCCCAAACCAGTCCCCCTGCGCCGATGACGTCCACCCGGCCCGGGTGCATGTAGGGCAGGGCGGCGCGGTCCGAACGCGTCATATTCAGGAGGTCTGCCGCGGCCGCGCGGACGGTGTCCAGGGACAGCTCGGTGCCGTGGATGGCATCCGGCGAATATTCCGGCAGGCGGAGGGCATGGGCGGTGATGGTGGTGATGGAACCGGCAACGCCGACGACGGCGGTGGCTTGTTCCAGGGGCACGTCCTGGCGGGCGCGGGCGATGGCTGCGTCCACGTTGGCTACCGCGGCGGCTATCTGTTCAGCGGTGGGCGGGTCCTGCCGCAGGTGCCGTTCGGTCAGGCGCACGCACCCGATGTCCACTGACCTGGCTGCGGTTACGCCGGCGGCCGTGCCGAGGACGAACTCGGTGCTTCCGCCACCGAGGTCAACCACCAACACCTCCTGGCCATCAAGGACAGGCAGTACGCTGCTGGCTCCGGCAAAGGACAGCGCGGCTTCCTCGTCGCCGGAGATCACCTCAGGTTCCACGCCCAGCAGGTCCCGGACGCCGTCCACGAAGACGTCGCGGTTCTTCGCGTCCCGGCTCGCGGAGGTGGCAACAAAGCGCACCTTCCCGACGCCGTGTTCCTGGATAAGGCGGGCGTAGTCAGCGGTGGCCGCAAACGTGCGTTCCAGGGCTTCCGGGGCCAACTCACCGGTGGCGTCCACCCCCTGGCCCAGCCGAACCACCCGCATCTCGCGCACGATGTCTTTGAGCCCGGCAGTTGGGTTGTTGCGGTCGATATCCGCGATCAGGAGGCGGATGGAGTTAGTACCGCAATCGATGGCGGCAACGCGCGTCATTTCCCAGCTCCTGCGGTCCCGGAGGTCTTCCGGACGGGTGCGGGCCGGCCCACGATGTCCGGCAGGCCCTGCGGTCCGTGCCGGCTGAGGTCCCTGGACGGGGCTTCCCCTGTGGTGTCCCAGGCGCCGTCGCAGTAGCACCTGTCCGCGGTCCACCACTCGCTGATTGCACTGATGGCGCGGTCCCCCAGCGGATTCACTCCCGGACCGGCCGCGAGGGACTGGCCCACCAGAACATGCAGGCACTTGACACGGGTGGGCATGCCGCCGGCGGATATCCCGTCGATCTCGGGGACAGCTCCGATGCCGGAGCGTTCACCGATGGCCGCACGCGCAGCCAGGTAGGCCTCGTGGGCTAAGCGGTAGGCAGCGGCCAGGTCCTCGTCACCTGCCAGTTGCTCATTCATTTCGTTCATCACTCCGGCTGCTTCCAGACGGGAAACCGCAGAGGTAATGACCGGATGGGTCAGGTAGAAGGTGGTGGGAAACGGGGTCCCGTTGCCGAGCCGTGGAGCGGTGGCGGCCACCAGGGGGTTGCCGCAGACGCAGCGGGCGGGAATCTCGACGACGTCCCGGACCGGCCGGCCCAGCTGGCGGCTCAGTACTTCCAGGTCTCGTGCTGATGGCTGGCGGGATTCGTCCCGGGCGGCTGCCGTGTTAAGTTCCACTGTCGCGGGCCGTCCTTCCTTTTGCGGTTCAGTCTGTGGCCGCGCGCGTGATCGACTCCCACAGGGAATCCACCCACGGCAGATCGGCGGGGTCTTGTGCTGCTGCACCGGTGTGGCCGCTGTTGTCTCCGGCCGGCAAATCGCTGCCGAAGACCCAGTAGCCGGTTTCGCCCGGCATAACCATGTTAATGCGGTCGCGGGCCTGCTGTTTCACGTAGTTGGGGTCCTTCCAGCGGGAAACCTGCTGCCGCAGGCTGTCGCCTTCGGCCTCACGGGCGGCGATGTCCGCATTGAGGGCTTCGATCTCAGCCCTTTTGTCGAAGAAGATCTTGACGGTGGGCGCCAGCATGATGGTGATGGCAATCATGACCACTGCCAGCGCGAGCATCCGTCCGGAAAACGCCTTCGCTGGTACTGGCTGCTGGTCTTCACCTGTTTCAGTGCCGGCAGCCGGGGACTTGCTTCGGGCGCTGCTGCCCTTCCCGCCGCCGGCAGGCGCAGTTCCGCCGTGTGGCCCCGGGGCATCCCTGGAGCCGGATGTATGGCCGGCCGCTGCCTTGCCTGGTCCAGGGGTTGCGGCTTTCGGCCCGGCGGCGCCGGTGGCAGGCTTTTCCTTGGCGGAACCGAAGGGCGCCCGAATGACGTCGGCGTCGGCCGTTTCCTGGCTCGACAGCGCTCCCGGACGGGAAGAGGCGACCTTTGGAACTTTGGGACGGCGGGTAGCCATGACACTCCTGAAACGCGCAGCCTGCCGGGGCCGCCACTAGCTGGGCTGAAACTAATACTGCCGAAACAACAACGGTGGCTATGGTCTTTCAACCATAGCCACCGCCTCGTCGGTTATGCGGCTACTAGCCCTTGAAACGCGGGAAGGCGCTGCGGCCGGCGTAGCGTGCGGCGTCATCGAGTTCCTCTTCGATGCGCAGCAGCTGGTTGTACTTGGCAACACGCTCGGAGCGGGCCGGGGCGCCGGTCTTGATCTGGCCGGCGTTGGTGGCCACCGAGATGTCGGCGATGGTGGTGTCCTCGGTTTCGCCGGAGCGGTGCGAGGTGATGGTGGTGTAGCCGGCGCGCTGGGCCAGGCTGACGGCGTCGAGCGTTTCGGTGAGCGAACCGATCTGGTTCACCTTGACCAGCAGGGAGTTGGCGGTCTTGGTGTCGATGCCGCGCTGCAGGATGGCCGGGTTGGTGACGAAGAGGTCATCACCCACCAGCTGGACCTTGTCGCCGATGGAGTCGGTGAGGGTCTTCCAGCCGTCCCAGTCGTTCTCGTCCAGCGGGTCTTCGATGGAAACCAGCGGGTAGTCGGCCACGAGTTCGGTGTAGTAGGCGCTCATCTCGGCGGAGGTCAATGCCTTGCCTTCGAACTGGTAGGCGCCGTCGGTGAAGAACTCGGAGGAGGCGACGTCCAGGGCCAGTGCGATGTCCTTGCCCGGGGTGTAGCCGGCGTTCTTGATGGCTTCCTGGATCAGGTCAAGTGCTGCCCGGTTGGAGGGCAGGTTCGGGGCGAAGCCGCCTTCGTCGCCCAGGCCGGTGGCGAGGCCCTTTTCCTTCAGGACGGCCTTGAGGGCGTGGTAGACCTCAACGCCCCAGCGCAGGCCCTCGGAGAAGGTCTCGGCACCCAGCGGGACAACCATGAATTCCTGGATGTCGACGTCGGAATCGGCGTGCGAGCCGCCGTTGAGGATGTTCATCAGCGGGACCGGCAGTACGTGAGCGTTCGGGCCGCCCAGGTACTTGTACAGCGGCAGGTCAGCGGAGGCGGCGGCTGCGTTGGCGACGGCGAGGGAGACGCCCAGGATGGCGTTGGCGCCCAGCTTGCCCTTGTTCGGCGTGCCGTCCAGGTCCAGCATGGCCTGGTCGATGCTGCGCTGGTCCGTGGCGTCGAAGCCGGTCAGGGCCGGTGCGATCTGGTCGATGATGGCGTCAACAGCCTTCTGGACGCCCTTGCCAAGGTAACGGCCCTTGTCACCGTCACGCAGCTCAACGGCTTCGTGCTCGCCGGTGGAAGCACCGGAGGGAACTGCTGCGCGGCCGATCTGGCCGTCTGAGAGCAGTACTTCAACTTCTACTGTGGGGTTGCCGCGGGAATCCAGGATTTCGCGGGCGTGGATGGCATCGATAAGCGCCATGAATTTGCTCCTTATGGGCGATTAACGCGGAAAATACAGCTGAAAACTCGACGTACTCGTCACGGACCAGCGTAGTCGAGAGTGCTCCGGGTTACGGAAACCTATCCAGCCCCCGGACGTCATGATGGTGCGGTTATAACTCCTGCTGCTGCCCGGGGACGCGTTGCTGGTAGTTCCGCACCGCACCGCGCAGGGCACGCTCGGCGTCCAACCCGCCGGCATGGGCGGACTGTACGACGGCGAGCAGCAGCTCGCCCAGCTCGTCCTCGGACGCGAAGGCGGGAACTTCCACGGATGGTTGAGCCTGTGGAAGCCCTGCCCGCGCGGCCCGGTCGATGGACTTTTGCGTCCGGGCCAGCGCGGGGAGCGCCAACGGGATGCCCTCGAACGGGTCATGCCGGTCCGGCCGCTCTGCCCGCTTCACCGCGTCCCACTTCTGCACGATCTCTTCAACCGTGGCCGGAAAGCTGTCCTGCAGGGAGCCGTCGGGGCGGAAGACATGCGGGTTCCGGCGGATCATCTTGGCGCTCAGGCCGCGTGCGACGTCATCGAAGGTGAAGGATCCGCGCTCCTCGGCAAGCCGGGCGTGCAGGACCACCTGAAGCAGTACGTCGCCCAGCTCGCCGCGGAGTTCGGCGTCGTCAACGTCTATGCCCGTCCCGGCCTCAATGGTTTCCGCCACCTCGTAAGCCTCCTCAAGGAGGTACTCCACCAGGGACTCATGGGTCAGCGCGCCCATCCACGGGCAGTGCTCGCGCAGGGCGGCAATCTGCCCCAGCAGCTCCCCCAGTGGCTCCCCGGTCGGGGCGCTGCCCGAATCCGGGCTGTCAGCCAAGGTTTGCGTAGGCGTCGTTGATGTACTCCACCAACGCTTCCTTTTCCTCAAGGGGCAGGAAGGATGCTTCGGCGGCGTTCAGGGTCAGCTCCAGCAGGTCATCGAGGTCGTAGTCGAAGGTTTCCACCAGGAGGTCGAACTCGTCGGTCAGGGTGACACCGCTCATCAGCCGGTTGTCGGTGTTGATGGTGACGTTGAAGCCGAGCTGGTAGAGCATGTCCAGCGGGTGGCTCTCGATGCCCTCGCCGAACCCGGCGACGGCACCGGTCTGAAGGTTGGACGACGGGCAGACCTCGAGGGCGATGCCACGGTCGCGGACCCAGCTGGACAGGTCCCCGAGGGTCACCAGTCCGATGGTGTCCTCCGTCCCGTCATCGTCGTCGAACTCCACGGTGATGTCCTCGGCGATCCTGACGCCGTGGCCCAGCCGCAGCGCCCGGCCATCCACCAGGGCGGACTGGATGCTCTCCAGTCCGGCCGCCTCCCCGGCGTGCACCGTGGCCGGGAAGTTCTGCTGGGCGAGGTAGGTGAAGGCGTCCTTGAAGCGGGAGGGCAGGAAGCCGTCTTCGGCTCCGGCGATGTCGAAGCCCACTGCGCCCTTGTTGCGGTGGCGGACGGCGAGTTCGGCGATCTCCTGGCCACGGTCCGCGTGGCGCATGGCGGTGATCAGCTGGCCCACCTGGATTTCGCGGCCCGTCTCCCCCACGGCCTCGACTCCTGCCTCAAGGCCTTCCTGCACCGCTTGAACGGCTTCGTCCAGGGTGAGGCCCTTCTGCAGGTGCTGTTCGGGCGCCCACCGCACTTCGCCGTACACCACGCCGTCGTCAGCGAGGTCCTCGACGAACTCCTTGGCCACGCGGAAGAGCCCTTCAGCGGTCTGCATGACGGCAACAGTGTGGTCAAAGGTCTCAAGATAACGGACCAGGGATCCGGAGTCCGCGGACTCCCGGAACCATTGGCCGAGCGCGACGGGGTCAGTCGACGGGAGGGTGTGGCCGACTGCCTCGGCCAGTTCGATGATGGTGGCCGGACGGAGTCCTCCGTCCAGGTGGTCGTGAAGTGAAACCTTGGGCAGGTTCTTCAGGTCAAAATCGATGGCAGGGGCAGCGTCAACAATAGGCTCAGTCACGTACCCCACCTTAGGGTGGGCGGCAGTTCATTGCCAGCGGCTAGGTGGCCGCCGGTTCGCCCTCTCCTGCTGCCGGTGCCAGGGCGGCGGTGCCGCCGGCCTGGTTGTCCCGTGCCCCGTTGGGACCGCCGTCGAGCCACCCGTCCACTTCCTGGGCGTCGTTACGGGCGAGGTGCCTGTGCCACAACCTGAGCAGGTGGTCGATGAGGATCCCCAGCAGAATCGCGAACACCACCGCAATGCCCGCGCTGAGCAGGGGGTTGTGGTGCAGCCAGGGGAAGGAGCTGGCCAGCAGGCCGATGCCGATGGAATACCCAACCCAGGTGATGCAGGCAAAGGCGTCCAGCAGGAAGAAGCGGCGGTGGGAGAAGCCGGTGCTTCCGGCGACATAGTTGACGGCTACCCGGCCCCAGGGAATGTAACGGGCAGTGAAGACCAGCACGGCACCACGCTTGTCCAGCTCGTAGCGCGCCCAGCCGAAGGCCTTCTGCACCCTGGGCCGGCGCATCCACTTCCACCGGTTCAGCCCGATCTTGCGTCCGAGCATAAAGGCCATGTTGTCCCCGGCGATGGCGCCTATCAGTGCGGTGAGGCCGAGGATCCAGAGATTGGGTTCCCCGCTGTGCCGGGAGAATGCGGCGAGGGCCACGATGAGGGTCTCGCTGGGGACCACCATGGCGAAGCCGTCAACAAAGAAAAACAGGAGCAGGATTGGGTATATCCACCACTGACCAGCTGCATGGAGCACGGCCTCATTAATAAACTCCACGCGGTCTTGCTCCTATGCAAAATGGCACCGGCCGGAAGTGGCGCAGCCGAAGCGGAAATCGTTCCTAAGTGTCCCACGGCCGCGGCGCACTTCGCTACGCCCCGTCCTACCCGGACAACGGTTCAACTACGCTTCCGGTTCCTTCATCCGTTCCATCATGGGAGACCTGCGCCGGACCCTGTTGATGATGATGTCCACCACGATCCCGAGCGCCACCGCACAGATGATGGCGATGACGGCACCCAGGAGGTGGTTGTCTTCAAACCATTGGCCAAAGAACAGGCCGATTCCCACCGAATAGGCAGCCCAGAGGCTGGCCGACAGGACGGTCAGCCCCACGAAGCGCAGGTGCGGATAGCGTGTGACGCCGGCGGTGAGGTTTACCGCAACCCGCCCGATGGGGACGAACCGTGCCACGAGGATGAGCGAGGCGGGGCGCTTGCGCAGCTCCCGGCCCGCCCACCGGAAGGCACTTTGCATGCGGGGACCCCGCATCCAGGCCCAGCGCCGCGTGCCCACCCTGCGCCCGATCAGGTAGGCGATGTTGTCCCCCGAAAAGGCCCCCAGGGCAGCCACCATCATCAGGAGCCAGGGATTGGGAACATCTGCGGTGGCAGCGACCGCGGACAGGCCAACCACCACGGACTCGCTGGGGATGGGCGGGAAGAAGCCGTCAATGATGCAGCATGCCAGGACGAGGAGCAGCACCCAGGGCTGTCCGGCCGCGGCGAGAATGAAGTCATTGATGGCCTGCATGGGTCCCTATGCTATGCGGTCGATGATCAGGCGCTGTGCCGGCCGTGATCCCTCGGGCGCAATGACTACTGCGTTCTCCAGCGCTTCCTTGGCGCGGGCGAACCTTTCCGGGGTGTCGGTGAGCAGTGTCATCAGGGGCTCGCCCGCCCGGACCATGGCGCCCGGCTTGGCGTGCATCCGGACGCCGGCGCCTGCCTGCACCACGTCCTCCTTGCGGGCCCTCCCGGCGCCCAGGCGCCAGGCTGCCACGCCCACCGCAAGGGCATCGAGTTCCACCAGCACTCCGTCGGCCGGCGCGTAGACCACCTCGGATTCCCGGGCCACCGGAAGCTCGGCGCGGGGGTCGCCGCCCTGGGCCTCGATCATCCGGTTCCAGACGTCCATGGCGCGGCCGTCTTTCAGGGCAGCTGCGGGATCGGCGTCGTGGACCCCTGCAGCGGCGAGCATCTCCTCGGCGAGCCGGACCGTCAACTCCACCACGTCGTCGGGACCCCCGCCCGCCAGCACCTCGACGGACTCCTCCACCTCGATAGCGTTGCCCGCGGTCAGGCCCAGGGGGGAGCTCATGTTGGTGAGAAGGGCAACGGTGTTGACCCCTGCATCCTTGCCGAGCGCCACCATGGTTTCGGCAAGTTCGCGGGCAGTGGCCTCATCCTTCATAAAGGCGCCGCTTCCCACCTTCACGTCCAAAACCAGGGCTCCGGTCCCCTCGGCAATTTTTTTGCTCATGATGGACGAGGCGATGAGCGGGATGGCCTCAACGGTGCCGGTAACGTCGCGGAGGGCGTAAAGCTTCTTGTCCGCCGGGGCCAGGCCCGCGCCGGCCGCGCAGATGACGGCGCCCACGTCCTGCAGCTGGGCGAGCATTTCCTCATTGGTAAGCGAGGCCCGCCAGCCCGGGATGGCTTCCAGCTTGTCCAGCGTGCCGCCGGTGTGGCCGAGTCCGCGGCCGGAGAGCTGCGGGACGGCCACGCCGAAGACTGCCACCAGTGGCGCCAGGGGCAGGGTGATCTTGTCCCCGACGCCTCCGGTGGAATGCTTGTCGGAGGTGTA
Source organism: Arthrobacter sp. K41 (assembly GCF_059089645.1). Classification (NCBI taxonomy): domain Bacteria; kingdom Bacillati; phylum Actinomycetota; class Actinomycetes; order Micrococcales; family Micrococcaceae; genus Arthrobacter; species Arthrobacter sp. K41. The sequence continues at coordinate 333,898 of NZ_JBNHEW010000003.1, forward strand.
CTTCAGCCCGCCGTCCGGGCGGCGCAGGCTGGAGAAGTCCATCCGCTCGCCTGAAGCGATCATTGCGGCCGTCCACCGCGCGATCTCACTGCGGTTCATGCCGTTGAGCAGGATGGCCATGTTGAGGGCGGCCATCTGCTCGTCCGCGATGACTCCCCGGGTGTAGGCGTCGATGGTCCAATCGATCTGTTCCGGGCTCAGTGCGCCCTTGTCCCGCTTTGTCCGGATGATGTCGACGGCGTCGAACGCCTCGGCCTTGTTGATCGCTGCGCGGTTGTCTGTCACCGGGTTTCCTCCAGGTGTTCGGGACCAAAGGCGTCTGGCAGCACCTGGTCCATGGTCTTGATGCCTTGGGTGGTCATGAGCTCCATGCCGGGGGCGCGGAATTCGTACAACAGCTGGCGGCAGCGCCCGCACGGCATCAGGACGTTGCCCCCGCCGTCCACACAATAGAAGGCGCGCAGCAGGCCGCCGCCGGTCATGTGCAGGTTGCCCACCAGCGCACATTCAGCGCAGAGCGTCAGCCCGTAGCTGGCGTTTTCCACGTTGCAGCCGCTGACGATCCTGCCGTCCTCGGTAAGGGCTGCCGCGCCCACCGGGAACTTCGAGTAAGGCGTGTACGCCTTGGCCATGGCGTCGACGGCGGCAGCCTCCAGTGCGGCCCAGTCCACGCCGCTTCCGGATCCCACGCCGCCGTCAACCCTTGACATAGGGAATACCGCTCGCTGCCGGGCCCCGGGATTTGCCTACCAGTCCGGCGACGGCGAGGACCGTTACCAGGTAGGGCAGCATGGCCATGAACTGGCTGGGCACCGGGGTGCCGATGATCGTGACGATACTCTGCAGGTTGTCTGCGAAGCCGAACAGGAGCGCGGCGAAGAACGCGCCGATGGGGTTCCACCGGCCAAAGATCAGCGCGGCCAGCGCGATGAAGCCGCGTCCGCCGGAGATTTCCTTGGTGAAGCTGTCGATCGCGACGAGGGTGAAGAAGGATCCGCCGATGCCGGCAATTGCCCCGCCAAGCGTGACGTTCCAGAAGCGGGTGGCATTTACGTTGATGCCCAGGGTGTCGGCCGCCTGTGGGTGCTCGCCCACAGCGCGGACCCGCAGGCCCCAGCGGGTCTTGAAGAGGCCTACCCAGACCACCAGGACCGCAACGTACATCAGGTATCCCACCACCGATTGGCGGAAAAGGATGGGCCCGATGATGGGGATGCTGGACAGGACGGGGATCTCGATGATGTCCAGCCCGGGAGGTGAGTTGAACTGCGCCTTGTTGGCCTGCATAACGGTGCTGAACAGGAAGCCCGTGACGCCGGAGACCAGGACGTTGAGCACCACGCCCACGATGATCTGGTTCACGAGGTACTTGATGCTGAACAGCGCCAGCACCATGGAAACCACTGCCCCGGCCACGGCGGCGGCAAGCAGCCCGATGAAGGGGTTCTGGGTCATGCTCGCCACGATGGCGGCAGTGAACGCGCCGCCCAGGAGCTGGCCCTCGATGGCGATGTTGACCACGCCCACCCGCTCACACAGGACGCCGGACAGGGAACCGAACACCAGCGGGACGGCGAGGGTGACGGACCCGGCGATGAGGCCTGCCAGCGAGATGCTCGGGGTACGCGCACCGCCCACCACCCAGATGAGGAAAGCGGCCACGAACAGGACGATGAAGGTGACGGTCAGCCAGCCGGGCGCGGGCCGGTCCTTGGTCTTGAGGTAGACCGCGTAGGCTGCCAGGCCCAGCAGGAGGACGGACAACACCATGCCGCCAGTGAACGCGTTCACCGCCAGGGCCGGCAGCTGGAAAAAGTCCTCGCCGGTGGAGATGCCGAAACTCGCGGTCTGGTTGGGCGCCATCAAACCGAAGAAAACCAGGGCGATCAGGCCGAAGACCGTGAGCAGGACGGGCGTCCTCCAGGTCACCGGTTTGGCGGAGACGGCGCTGGGGCCGGTGTCTTTCGGAGTGTGATCCGGCTGTGGTTGTCCCGGGCGGGGTGACGATACTTTTGTGCTCATGCGGCACCTCCGGTTGTGGCTGCCTGACGGGACTTGGCCGTGCGGGCAGGCTTCCTGCGGCGGGGGTTCAGGCCGAAGATTGCCCGGACCAGCGGCGGGGCCGCAATAAAGAGGACGATCAGGGACTGCACCACCAGGACGATGTCGATGGGGGTTCCGGTCTGGATCTGCATTTGGACCGCCCCGGCGCGGAAGGCGCCGAACAGCAGGCCGGCGGCAAAGGTTCCCCACGGCGTCGAACGCCCCAGGAGGGCCACCGTGATCGCGTCGAACCCATAGGTGGCGGCCACGCCGTCGGTGAGGACTTTTTCCGTTCCCGCCACCTGAGCGACGCCGGACATTCCCGCCAGTCCGCCCGCAATCGCCATCACCAGGATGGTGGAGCGGGAGACGTTGATGCCGGCCGTCTGGGCAGCCTTGGGGTTGGCGCCCACGGCACGGAACTCGAAGCCCACGGTGGACCGGTTCAGCAGCCACCACACCAGGACGGTGGCGGCGATGGCCAGGAGGAAACCAAGGTGCAGCCGGTACTGGGTGCCGAAAATCTGCGGGTATACGGCCGTGGGATCCAGGATGGGCGAGATGGGGTTCGTCTCCCCTGGCCGCTGGAAGGCCGGGGTGTTCAGCAGGTACCGCAGGAAGTACAGCGCGATGTAGTTGAACATGATGGTGAGAATGACCTCATGGGCGCCCGTCCGGGCTTTCAGCAGCCCCACCAGGCCTCCCCAGAAGGCACCGCCGATGATGCCGGCCACCAGGACCAGCAGCAGGTGCAGCCCCAGGGGCAGGTGCAGCGCGAAGCCCACCCAGGCGGCAAGGATGCCGGCCACAATGATCTGCCCCTGCCCGCCGATGTTGAAGAGTCCGGCACGGAACGCAAGTGCCACGCCAAGGCCGGCCGTGATGAGCGGCGTGGCAATGGTGAGTGTTTCCATGAACGGTGCGAACTGGGCCGCCACGCTGTTGCCGCGCGGGTTGAAGACCGAGCCCTGGAACAGGGCAATGTAGGAGCGGGTGGCAGCGTTCCACACGGCTGTCAGGAAGTCGGTGGGACGCGCGAAGAGGTAGGTGGACGTGGTGGCTACCTGTTTGTCAGTGCTGGCAATCAGGAGCCCGCCGATGATGAGCGCCAGCAGGACCGCGAGGACCGAAACCATGCCGCTGCCGGTAAAGATCTTCCGGAGCAGCGTCTCCGGACCGCCGGGAAGCTGTCCGCTTTGGGCAGTGGCCGGAACCGCCGAAGGTTCCATGGCGCCGCCCGCGGTATCAACGGATACGACGGCGGCTGTCTCCTCCTCGGCAGGGGTGGCCGGGTGGGCTTTGCTGCCGCCCGCTTCGGCAGCGTGTTTGGGGGGATGCTGCTCAGACAAGGTCGCCTCCTTCGGCGTCGGACGTGGAGGCCGTTGCGGCGGTGGGCGGGTGCCCCGCGGAGTGTGCGTGTTCCTCGGGCGGAATGCCTGCCATCATGAGGCCCAGGACATCCCGGCTGGTGCCGGCCGGGACCACGCCCACCAGCTTGCCCTTGTAGAGCACCGCGATGCGGTCCGCCAGTTCCATGACCTCGTCAAGCTCGGTGGAGATAATCATCACCGGTGTGCCCTGGTCCCGCTCGGCAACGATCCTGCGGTGGAGGAACTCGATGGAGCCCACGTCCACGCCGCGGGTGGGCTGCGAAGCGATGAACAGGCGCAGCGGCCGGGAGAGTTCGCGCGCCATCACCACTTTCTGCTGGTTGCCGCCGGAAAGCGTGCCTGCCGCGGCCGCGGCTGAGGGCGTCCGCACGTCGAACTCGCCGATGCGGGCCTTGGCGTTCTCCAGGATCTTCGCGGGGCTCATGCTGATGCCCTTGGCGAAGGGAGGCTTGTCGTAGAGGTCCAGGACCAGGTTTTCGGCCACCGAAAACGTGCCCACCAGTCCGTCCACCTTGCGGTCTTCCGGGACGAATCCGACGCCGGCGTGCAGGACTTCCTTGACGGACCTGCCCAGCAACTCCTTGCCGTCCAGCTTGATGGAGCCGAAGACCCGGTCCTGGAGGCCGAGGATGGCTTCGGTGAGTTCTGTCTGGCCGTTCCCCTGCACGCCTGCCACGGCCAGTATTTCCCCACGGGCAATGCTGAAGCTGAGCCCGTCCACCACGTGGTGGCCGTTGGGGGCGATGACCGTCAAATCCCGGACTTCGAAGGTCGTCTCCTTCGGCTGGGCGGGTGCCTTGTCCAGGTTCAGGCTGACGGCGCGTCCCACCATCATTGAGGCAAGCTCGGTTGTGGGGGCGGCGGGGTCCGCGGTCCCCACCACCTTGCCGCGCCTGATCACGGTGATGGTGTCCGAAACTTCCTTCACCTCCCGCAGCTTGTGGGAGATGAACACGATGGACGTGCCCGCGGCCCTGAGCTGGCGCATGATGTCCAGCAGTTCATCGGTCTCCTGGGGTGTCAGGACGGCAGTGGGTTCGTCGAGGATCAGGACCTTGGCGTTGCGGACCAGCGCCTTGATGATTTCGACGCGCTGCTGGACACCAACCGGCAGGTCCTCCACCAGGGCGTCCGGATCGACGTCAAAGCCGTACTGATCCGAGATTTCCTTGATCCGGCGGCGCGTCTCCTCCAGGTTGAGGAAGCCGGCAGCCTTGGTGGGTTCGGCACCGAGCGCCACGTTCTCGGCCACCGTGAAGACGGGGACCAGCATGAAGTGCTGGTGCACCATCCCGATCCCCGCCGCCATCGCATCGCCGGGTCCGCGGAAGGACACGGCCTTGTCATCAATGAGGATTTCGCCTTCGGACGGCTCATAAAGGCCGTACAGCACATTCATCAGCGTGGATTTTCCGGCCCCGTTTTCGCCCAGCAGACAGTGTATTTGTCCGGGTTCAACCACCACGTCGATGTGGTCGTTGGCGAGCAGGGTTCCGAAGCGTTTAGTGATCCCTCTGAGTTCAAGTTTCAAAACTCTGACCAATCTCGAAGCGTCCAGTGATCGACCGGACGGGATATGTGGCTGCAGCACCAGCCTAGTGGGTGCAGTCCTGGGATGAGCGGGCGGTGGCCCGAAAGCGGAAGGCCACAGCAAAAAGCGCCACCGCCCGGCCAGTCATTGACCAACCGGGAGTGGCGCTTCAGATGCGGGTCAGGCCTTGGGGCTGGCGGCGGACTCGACCTTCAGCTTGCCGTCAACGATGTCCTTCTTGATCTGGTCCAGCTCGCTCTTCAGCTCGGCGGGAACCTGGGATTCGAGGTCGTGGAACGGGGCCAGCTGCACACCTTCGTTGGCGAGGGTGCCCACGTACGGGGTGTTGTCGAAGTTGCCTTCCTTGTCCTCCTTGACCACGGTCTCCACGGCGTCGCCCATCTGCTTCATGACAGAGGACAGCATGATGTCCTTGTAGTCAGGGGCCGTGAGGTAGCCGTCGGAATCCACCCAGATCAGCTTGACGTCCTTGCCGGCGTCCTTGGCTTCCTTCAAGGCAGCACCGGCACCCTTGCCAACGGGCCCGGCCACCGGCATCACGATGTCGGCACCCTGGTCCAGGAAGTTCTGGGTGAGCTGCTTGCCCACATCCTGTTTCTCGAAGTCGCCGGTGAAGCTGCCGTCCTGGGCGTCCTTGTTCCAGCCAAGGAGCTTGACGTCCTTGCCCTTCTGCTCGTTGTAGTACTTCACGCCGTCGGCATAGCCGTCCATGAAGATGGTCACGGTGGGGATCTTGATGCCGCCGAAGGTGGCCACCGTTCCGGTCTTGGTGGTTCCGGCGGCAAGGTAGCCGGCGAGGAACGCAGCCTGGGCGGTGTCGTAGATGATTGGCTTGACGTTGGCAATCGGAGTCTCGTAGCCGAAGTCGACAATCGCGAAGTGGCTGTCCGGGTTGGCCTCAGCCTGCGCCTTTGTGGCGTCGCCGAGCAGGAAGCCAACGGTGACGGTGAGGTCGCATCCGGCCGTGACCATGGCGCGCAGGTTGGGCTCGAAGTCGTTGTTGGTCTTGGACTCCACCTGGTTGACCTTGATGCCGAGGTCGGTTTCAGCCTTCTTCAGGCCCTCGTAGGAGGACTGGTTGAAGGACTGGTCATCAAATCCGCCGGAGTCGGAGACGATGCAGCCGGTGTAGTCGCTGGCCCCGGCGGTCGAGGTGCTTCCGGCTTCGGGGGCTGCGCCGCAGGCGGTCAACAGAAGGGCGGAGGCGCTGACGGTAGCCAGGCCGGCCATTGAACCGCGCTTGAATTGTGCACGCAGTGATGTCTTCAATTTTCCTCCAGGATGAAGAGAGTGGCGCTACGGCTCGAATTCAATGAGTGTCCGTTTCTGCACTGAAATTCTGTTTTCACTGAGGTCCGCAGCACTGCGCCGGAGCGCACTGATGCCACTACTTTAGTGGCCTGCGCCACGTCCCAATAGCACAGTGGCTCCGGATCGCGGAGATTGTTGACAAGTTGTTACCAACCAGTAGGGGCGCCGCCTCCGCGCGGCACCCCTGGCTGAAGCCCGGCCTGTTACAGCGCGGGCTGGAGGCGGACCAGCATCTTGCCGGTGTTGGCCCCGTCAAGCAGGTCCATAAAGGCCTGCGGCGCATTTTCCAGCCCGTCAACGATGGTTTCGTCGTACTGCACGGTGCCGTCTGCCAGCCAGCCGGCCATCCTCCCGGCGAACTCAGCCGCGTGCTGGCGCTGGCCGCCCACCAGGAAGCCCTTGAGGGTGAGCTGCTTGCCGATGGCCAGCATCAGGTTGTGCGGAGCAGGAGTCGGCTTGGTTGAGTTGTACTGGGCGATGGCTCCGCACATTGCCACGCGGCCGCCAACGTTGAGGGCGGCCAAGGCTGCCTCAAGGTGCTCGCCGCCGACGTTATCGAAATAGACGTCGATGCCGCCGGGGCCGGCTGCTTCGTTCAACTGCCCTCGCACTGGGCCGTTGTGGTAATCGAAGGCGGCGTCAAAGCCGAGCTCAAGGAGCCGGGCCACTTTGGCTGGCGAGCCCGCGGATCCGATCACCCGCGAGGCACCCATCGCTTTGGCAATCTGGCCAACCAGTGAACCCACCGCTCCCGCGGCACCGGAGACGAACACCGCGTCACCCGCTTTGAATTCGGCCACCTTCAGCAGTCCGGCGTAGGCGGTCAGCCCTGTCATGCCCAGTGCACCGAGAAAGGCGGACGCCGGAGCAAGGGCTGTGCGGACCTGCTGTGCCGTACCTGCGTCCACCACTGCATACTCGCGCCAGCCCAGGTTGTGCACCACAACGTCCCCTTCCTGGTGTTCGGTGGAACGGGACGCGATCACCTCGCCTACGGCGCCGCCGTCGAGCGCTTTGTCCAGCGCGAAGGGCGCAGAGTAGGACTTAACGTCGTTCATGCGTCCCCGCATGTAGGGGTCGACGGACATGTAAAGATTCCGGACCAGGATCTGCCCCTCCTGGAGCCCGGGCAGCGGCGACTCGGCAAGCTCGAAGTTGCCGGCGTCGGGGCGGCCCACGGGACGGGAGGCCAGGCGGATTTCGCGGGTCGTTGCCGGAAGGGTTCCGAGGCTCATGCAGCGAATTCCATGATCCTGATGTCCACGCTGATGTTTCCCCGTGTGGCGTTGGAGTACGGGCAGATCTCATGGGCCTTGGCCACCAACGCCTCTGCGGTGGCAAGATCCAGCGCCGGCAGCGCAATCTCCAGCTCCGCGGCGAGGCCGAAGCCGGCATCGTCCAGCTTGCCGAGGTGGACCTTGGCAGCCACCGCAGAGTCTGTCAGGTCGGCCCGTTCCTGGCGGCCCACCAGGCGGAGTGCGGAGTGGAAGCAGGCTGCGTAGCCGGCTGCGAAGAGTTGCTCGGGATTGGTGCCCTGGCCGTTTCCGCCCAGCTCCACGGGGCTGGACAGTGTGACGTCCAGCTTGCCGTCGTTGGTCCGCGCATTCCCGTCGCGCCCTTCGCCCGAGGCGAGTGCTTCTGCAGTGTAGAGAGGTTTCACGGTGATCCGTCCTGTCTTGGTGGTTGAAAAACGTGGCGGCTGATGCTGTCAGCGGCTGCGCTGGAGGGCGGCCGTCAAACGGCCCAGAGTGTTGTGGAGCTGATCCAGTTCCGCGGGCGTAAGACCTGCAGCCTCGGCCAGGCGCTTGGGGATGGCACCGGCCTTGCCGCTGAGCTCCCGCCCGGCGGCCGTCAGGTGGATGGCGACACGGCGCTCGTCTTCCCCGGACCTGCGGCGCTCCACCAGGCCCAGTGACTCCAGGCGCTTCAGCAGGGGCGAGAGAGTACCGGAATCCAGGCCGAGCTCCTGGCCCAGTTCCTTCACGCCGCGCGGTTCGTCCTCCCAGAGCACCAGCATGACCAGGTACTGGGGATAGGTCAGGCCGAGCTCTTCCAGGACGGGCCGGTAGACCGCGGTTGCTGCGCGGGACGCCGAGTAGAGCGCAAAGCACACTTGGCGGTCCAGCCGTGGAGCATCAGTCATGGAAGCAGCTTAGTGGGCAATTGAATTGTGCACAACTTAGTAGCGGGCGACATGGCAAGTGCCGGGCGGCCGGGCTAAGTGCGCGGATTGCGACTGCGCTTGCGCCTGCGCCTTGGTTTTTAGAGGTCGCGGATAGTGCGAAGCGCGGCAGCCGTGAGAACGCGGATGCCGAGGCCCAGCGCACGCTCGTCCAGGATGTAGTCGCCGCGGTGGAGGTCATATTCCTCGCCGCCGGGCGTCTTGGTGCCAAGGCGCATCATGGCGCCGGGCAGTTCGGCGAGGAACCAGGCGAAGTCCTCCCCGCCCATGGACTGCGGGGTAAGCACTACGGCGCTTTCGCCAATTTCCGCCCGCGCCGATGCTTCGATGATGGCCGTCTCGTGTTCGGAGTTGACTACCGGAGGCACTCCCCTGGTGTGCTCCAGGCGCACGTCAACACCGTAGGGGGCAGCCACCTGGTGCACCACCTCATCCAGCAGCTCCCCGGCGGCGTGCCACGCCTCGCGGTCCAGGCAGCGCATTGTCCCGGCCATATAGCCGGTCCCCGGGATGGCATTGGGCGCCGAGCCGGCGGAAATCTGGCCCCACACCACCGAGACCCCGCTCCGGACATCCACGCGGCGGGACAGGACGGCGGGAACATTGACGGCGATCTGGGCCAGGGCGAACACAAGGTCCTCGGTCAGGTGCGGACGGGACGTGTGGCCCCCGCGGCCGGAAAGTTCAATACGGATGGTGTCCGACGCCGAGGTGATGGCACCGATGCGGGTACCGATCTTGCCCGCTTCGATGCGGGGATCGCAGTGCAGGGCCAGGATCCTGGGTACGCCGTCCAGGACGCCCTGCTCGATGCACGAGTGGGCACCGCCGGGCATGGTTTCCTCCGCGGGCTGGAAGATGATGCGGACGGTGGCGCCCAGGGGCTCCTCCAGGTGCATCCGGTGCAGCACCAGGGCGATGCCCAGCATGGTGGTGGTGTGGACGTCATGGCCGCACGCGTGCGTGACGCCGTGGTTTTTCGAGGCAAAGGGCAGGCCGGTTTCCTCGATGATGGGCAAGGCATCGATATCGCCCCGCAGCGCGGTGGCGATTGGGCCTTCGCCCACGTCCACGGTGAGTCCGGTGCCCTCCAGGCGGCGCGGGTTCAGGCCGGCGGCCTCGAGCCGGTCTGCCAGCTTGTCCGTGGTCCGGAACTCCTTGAAGGACAGTTCCGGGTGCGCATGCAGGTCCCTGCGGAAGTCGATCAGTTCCGGCAGGAGCGGCTCAAGCCATGGAGCCACCAGTGCGGTGGGCTCGGCTTCCGTAGTGTAATTGCGCACTGGTTCACTCTAGCGAGGGACACCGGAATACGGGTTATCGCGGTCCCCGCGTTACATCCGGGAACCGCGATGCCGCAACAACCGCCTTAGAGAACGTCGGTATCCCCGCTGGCCTTGAGGGCGTCGACCGCCGCCTTGACCCGCTGCGAGTTGGCCATGGTGGTCACAAGCAGGGCATCCGGGGTGTCCACGATGACAACGTCCTCAATGCCGATGAGGGCAATCACGCGCTTAGTGTCGCTGACCACCACACCGCTGGAGTTCTCGGTGAAGACGCGGGCGCCCTCCCCCAGCACCGTGACATCGTCCACTTCCCGTGCGCTGTTCAGCCGGCCCACGGATGCAAAGTCACCGACGTCGTCCCAGCGGAAGGAACCGGGCACGACGGCGACGTCCCCGGCCTCGGCGGCAGGTTCGGCAACGGCGTAGTCAATGGCGATCTTGGGCAGCGTGGGCCACACGCGGGCCGTGACCTCATCCCGGGCAGGAGTGTCCCAGGCGCGCGCAATTTCCTGCAGTCCCTGGAACAGTTCGGGCTGGTTCGCTTCGAGGTGCTTGAGCAGCAAAGCAACCGGAGCGACGAACATGCCGGCATTCCATACGTAGTTGCCGCTGTCCACGTACTGCTGGGCCACTTCCTCGTTCGGCTTTTCAACGAACTCCACGACGTCCTGGGCGCTAGGTGCACCCTCGATGCGCAGGTCCTGGCCGGAGCGGATGTAGCCGAACCCGGTGGACGGGTGGGTGGGTTTGATGCCGATGGTCACAATCTTGCCTGCGGCGGCAGTGTGGATCGCCTCTTGCACCGCCTGCTGGAACAGGCTGTCCGGGCTGATCACCTGGTCCGCGGCAAAGGAGCCCATGATGGTGTCCGGATCGCGCTCATGGAGGATGGCAGCAGCAAGGCCGATCGCAGCCCCTGAATCCTTTGGCTCCGACTCCAGGACAAGGTCAGCATCCTGGACCTCGGGAAGCTGCCGGCATACTGCTTCACGGTGGGCTTGGCCGGTAACCACCAGGACCCGGTGGCCCGCAAGCGGGTGCAGCCGGTCGTAGGTGGCGCGCAGCAGTGTGCTGCCTGAACCGGTGAGATCGTGCAGGAACTTGGGAGCTGCGGCTCGCGACAGGGGCCAAAGGCGGGTCCCCACTCCGCCTGCCGGGATCACCGCGATGAAGCGGTCAAGGGGTGAAACCGGGCTTGTCACTTTGTCTGTACTCATCAAGGCCTACTTTAGCCGACCCGCTTCCGGCGGCCCGTCCGGCTCCACAGCCCGCCCCAATTAAGCACGGCGGGGAGGTGAATGTGGTATTTGTCTCTTAAATTGGGGGATTCCTTGCCGCCAGCGGGCACCAAGGCCTCCCTAAATTGAATAAGCTGGTGCCTGAGCCTAAATTTAGGCTCCGAGCTACGAGTGCTCTCGCAGCAGGCGTTCCCCCCGCGTGGATCCCATGCCAGCGCCGCTGTGTTGCAGGGAGGTTTATCAGTGCCGACAAAACCAGCTGGCACCTTGTACCGCGGCCGTGAAGGCATGTGGTCCTGGGTAGGACACCGAATCACCGGTGTAGTGATCTTTTTCTTCTTGTTGGTCCATGTCCTGGACACCTCCCTGGTGCGGGTGTCTCCGGAGGCCTACACCGCGGTGATCGGTGCTTACAAGAACCCGCTGATGGCCCTGGGTGAAACCGGCCTGGTTGCCGCCATCGTTTTCCACGCTTTCAACGGCCTGCGCATCATCGCGGTGGACTTCTGGAAGAAGGGCGCCAAGTACCAGCGCCAGATGCTCTGGGCAGTCCTTGGCCTCTGGGTAGTCACCATGGTCGCCTTCTCCATCCGCCACCTGTCCCTCGCGCTTGGAGGTCACTAAGCCATGTCCGCAACCATCGAGAGCCCGCGCAGCGGGCGCATTGCCCCCCAGTACCGCCGCACCGGCGGCAGCCGGGGCAACTTCGAAATGATCGCCTGGCTGTTCATGCGGCTCTCCGGGGTAGTGCTTGTAGTCCTCATCTTCGGCCACCTCTTCGTGAACCTCCTGGTGGGTGAAGGCATCCACGCCATCGACTTCGGTTTTGTTGCCGGCAAGTGGGCCGACCCGTTCTGGCAGTTCTGGGACCTCACCATGCTCTGGTTGGCCATGCTGCACGGCACCAACGGTGTCCGCACCATCATCAACGATTACGCGGAAAAGGATTCAACCCGCCGCTGGCTGAAGACCGTCCTCTACTCGGCCACTGTGGTCATCATCGTGCTGGGCACCCTGGTGATCTTCACCTTCGACCCGTGTCCCGTGGTTGACGGCGTTCCCCTGCCGGGCGGATTCTGCCCTGCCTAGTATCGGCGGCATCCCGGGCCCGCGGGTTTAACCGCGGGCCCTGTTTTGCGGAGCGGGCAACGCCCGCCCCTTGTTTTATTGCGAATATTGAGAGAAAGAGCGTCTGGTATGCAGGTCCATAAGTACGACGTCGTCATCGTCGGTGCCGGCGGCGCTGGCATGCGCGCCGCGATCGAATCCGGTCAACGCGCCCGCACAGCAGTACTGACCAAGCTCTACCCCACCCGCTCGCACACTGGTGCGGCGCAGGGTGGCATGTGTGCAGCCCTTGCAAATGTCGAGGAAGACAACTGGGAGTGGCACACGTTCGACACCGTCAAGGGCGGCGATTACCTGGTGGACCAGGACGCGGCAGAGGTCATGGCCAAGGAAGCCATCGACGCTGTGTTGGACCTGGAAAAGATGGGCCTGCCGTTCAACCGCACGCCGGAGGGACGGATCGACCAGCGCCGGTTCGGCGGCCACACCCGCGACCACGGCAAGGCCCCCGTCCGCAGGGCGTGCTACGCCGCGGACCGCACCGGCCACATGATCCTGCAGACGCTGTACCAAAACTGCGTCAAGCACAACGTCGAGTTCTACAACGAGTACTATGTCCTGGACCTGCTGACGGTGGAAGAGGACGCAGTCCGTGCGGACGGCACGCCGTACAAGCAGAAGCGCGTTGCCGGTGTGGTCTCCTACGACCTCGCATCAGGCGAGCTGCACGTCTTCCAGGCCAAGTCCGTGGTGTTCGCTTCCGGTGGCGCCGGCAAGGTCTTCAAGACCACCTCCAACGCCCACACCCTCACCGGTGACGGCATGGGCATCGCGTTCCGCCGCGGCATCCCCTTGGAGGACATGGAGTTTTTCCAGTTCCACCCGACCGGTCTCGCCGGCCTGGGCATCCTCCTGTCCGAAGCCGCCCGCGGTGAAGGGGCAATCCTGCGCAACTCCGAGGGTGAGCGCTTCATGGAGCGCTACGCCCCCACCATCAAGGACCTGGCGCCCCGTGACATCGTGGCCCGTTCCATGGCCAACGAGGTCCGCGAAGGCCGCGGCTGCGGCCCGAACAAGGACTACGTCCTCCTGGACCTCACGCACCTGGAACCGGCGCACATCGATGCCAAGCTTCCGGACATCACCGAGTTTGCCCGCACCTACCTCGGCGTGGAGCCCTACACGGAGCCAGTTCCCGTGTTCCCCACCGCGCACTACGCCATGGGCGGCATCCCCACCAACATCACCACCGAAGTCCTGCAGGACAACGACACCGTGGTTCCCGGCCTGTACGCAGCCGGCGAGGTTGCGTGCGTCTCCGTCCACGGCTCCAACCGTTTGGGCACCAACTCGCTGCTGGACATCAACGTGTTCGGCAAGCGTGCCGGTATCGCCGCGGCTGAATACGCCAGGACGGCCGATTTTGTGGAACTGCCGGAGAACCCGGTGGGTTACACCACCGAACTGCTGGACATTGCCCGCAACGGCGTCGGCGAAGAAAAGGTGGCCGTGATCCGCAAGGAACTCCAGGACACCATGGACGCCAACATGCAGGTGTTCCGCACCGCGGAGACCCTGAACCAGGTGCTGCGCGATATCGCCTCCTTCGAGGAGCGGTACAAGCGCATTAACGTCCAGGACAAGGGCAAGCGCTTCAACCTTGACCTGCTTGAGGCCGTTGAACTCGGCTTCCTGCTGGAGCTCGCCAAGGTGATGACCGTGGCGGCCCTGCACCGCGAGGAGTCCCGCGGCGGACATTTCCGCGAGGACTTCCCGGAACGCAACGACGAGAAATTCATGAAGCACTCCATGGCGTACAAGGACGACCTCGCCCCGGCGGACGGAACGGTTGCAGCAGACGCTGCAGTAACGGCCGGCATCCGCCTGGACACCAAGCCGGTTGTCTTTACCCGCTACGAGCCGATGGTGAGGAAGTACTAAGATGACCGCTGAAACCGCTGAGCCAGCCTCAAAAATTGAACTGCCTGCCGGCGTTGGCGGTGGCGGGGAGATCCCTACGTTCGATGTGCACATGCGCGTGCGCCGCTACAACCCGGAAGTTTCCGGGGAAGCCACGTGGGATGACTTCCACCTCACCATGTACGGCACTGACCGAGTCCTCGACGCCCTGCACAAGGTCAAGTGGGAAATGGACGGCAGCCTGTCCTTCCGCCGCTCCTGCGCGCACGGCGTTTGCGGTTCGGATGCCATGCGCATCAACGGCCGCAACCGTCTCGCCTGCAAGACGCTCCTGAAGGACCTGGATACGTCCAAGCCCATCACCGTGGAGCCCATCAAGGGCTTGCCGGTTGAGAAGGACCTCATTGTGGACATGGAGCCGTTCTTCCAGTCCTACCGCGAGGTCATGCCGTTCCTCATCAACAAGGGCCACGAGCCCACCAAGGAACGCCTTCAGTCCGCCGATGACCGTGAACGTTTCGATGACACCACCAAGTGCATCCTTTGCGCCGCGTGCACGTCCTCCTGTCCTGTGTTCTGGACCGACGGCCAGTACTTCGGACCGGCGGCGATTGTCAACGCGCACCGCTTCATCTTCGATTCACGCGACGACGCCGGCGACATGCGCCTTGAGATCCTCAACGACAAGGAAGGCGTGTGGCGCTGCCGCACCACCTTCAACTGCTCCGAAGCATGTCCCCGCGGCATCCAGGTGACCCAGGCCATCCAGGAAGTCAAGCAGGCCATCCTCTCCCGCAAGATCTGACCTAGGATCCAGCAGACGACGGCGCTGTCCCCCACCTGAGGGGTCAGCGCCGTCGTCGTTTCTCCCCAACCCGCTCCCTGACCAGGGAACCCGGTGGCGTGGGCCCACAGCCATTCGTACCAAACCGAAAGGGGACGGGAGTGTCCCGCTCTGAGAAAGTTACCTTTGCAGGTTCCACCGGCGAAATGCTCTCCGGCATCATCGACGTCCCCGACGGACCGGTGAAAGGGTGGGGCGTCTTCTCCCACGGTTTCACGCTGGGCAAGGACGCGCCCTCCGCTTCACGAATGTGCAAGGCGCTGGCAGACAGCGGGGTGGGTATGCTGCGGTTCGACAACCTGGGCCTGGGCGGCTCAGCCGGCGAATGGTCCGCGGGTTCCTTCAGCCACAAGGTGGCCGACACGGTGAAGGCGGCGGAATTCATGCGCAGCGAGGGGAAGCAAATCTCCCTGCTGGTGGGGCACTCCTTTGGCGGCGCCGCCGTACTGGCTGCTGCGCGGGAAATCCCCGAGCTCGACGCCGTCGCTACCGTTGGCGCCCCCTTCTCGCCCAAGCACGTGGCGCACGTTTTCGACGCCGCCCTGGATAAGATCCTGAACGAAGGCAGCGCGGAAGTGGACCTCGGCGGGAAGCGCGTGGAGATCCGCAAGCATTTTGTGGATGACCTGGAGAACGCTGACCTGACCGACTGCATCAAGCAGCTTCACAAGCCGCTGATGGTGCTGCACTCCCCCACGGACAACACCGTGGGCATCGAAAATGCGAGCACCATCTTCCAGACGGCCCGGCACCCCCGGAACTTCGTGTCCCTTGAAGGCAGCGACCACCTCTTGACAGGGAAGGGACAGGCGGCACGGGCCGCCCGGATTATCGCTGCCTGGGCCGACCAGTACCTCGACGCCGGCCAGTAGCCGGGGCGGCACTGTCAGCCTGCACAAGTGCCTTGCCGGGCGAGACGGGCACCTTTCCGGGCTGGACCTGCCGGGATCCCCAGATGCCCTTCTCCTGCGCCGAAGGCTGGTGCCTGAGGTCGGCTTCCCGGACGGCGGCCCAGCCCGCCGAGACGAGGTAGACCTGGCTCACCAGGTTGAACCAGATCAGCAGGCCGATGATGATGGCGAACGGCGCCAGGATGGGATTGCGGCTGGCGCCGGCCAGCAGTTCGGTGCTGAAAATCTGAAGCACCCCGGTGCCGACTGCCGCCAGGATGGTCCCTTCCAGCAGCGCACGGCGTGAGAGCTTCAGTCCGGCGGCGAACCTGTACATGATGACAGCTGTTGCCCAGCTCAGCACCAGCGGCACGGAGATTTTGACAGACGTGGCCAGGGGCCCGGCCAAGGCGTCGCCGAGCCGCAGGACATCGGAGACCCATCCTGCAGCGGTTCCGAACACCAGGGAGGCGCCGGCACTGATCACCAGCGCCACCCCCAGCAACAGCAGCGTCCCGGCGTCCCGCAGCTTCAGGAGGATGGGGTTGACCAGCAGCGGCGGCAGTTCCAGCACGCCGCGCAGGCCGTCACGGATACCGGAGATCCAGCGCAACGAGGTGATGACGGTGACCAGCGAGCCGATTACCGCTGTCCAGCCCAGTCCGTCCGGATTCAGCATTTCCTGCGGATCCACCAGTCCCGGGCCGCCGTTCAGCTTCAGGAGCCCGGGAGCGCTGGAGGCGGCACTGCTGATGACTATGTCCAGGAGCGCGGGCTGTCCGCGCAGCACCAGTCCGGCAATGGAGAAGCCTGTGGTGAGAAGTCCGGTGATGGAAAAAAACATGTTGAAGCCGATTCCGGCGCTCATCAGCGGCCCGCGCTGCAGGCTGTAGTGCCGGAACGCACGCATCGGCCGGAGGGCGTTGAGCCTGGCAAGGATCCATTGGAACATGGCCATCAGTGCCGGGAAGGAGCCCCCGCCTGCCCTGCGGGCCTTGCCCCATTCCATCCGCTTCCGGATGACGGCGAGCTTCAGCCTGGCCTGTTCAGTGGGAAGTGGCTGTTCTTCCGCTTGCTTGGGCTGCTGCGCCCGGGGCGTCGTCCGCGGGTCCGGTGCCGGCGTCGTTGTCAGTTTCGGTCCCAAAGTCCAGCTCTTCCCGTAGCTGCCAGATGCCGTCAGCATCATGCTCGTAAAGTCCCATGCTAACTACGGGGAAGGTGGCCCTGTAGCTCTTCAGCACCGTTTCGGCTTCGTCGAGGCTTTCCGGGGCGACGTCGTGGGCGATGGTGACGTGCGGGTGGTAGGCGAAGGGCAGATCCCGCTGGAGCGGGCCCTGCTGGAGCTTTTCGTGCAGGTCCACGCAGTCCGAGAAACCGTCTTCCACGTTGATGTACACCACGGGTGAAACCGGACGGAACGACCCGGTGCCGGCGATGGTGACCATGAAGGGGCTTTGGTTCCGGGCCACTTCCCGGACATGCTCCCGCGTGGCTTCCCAGTCCTGCGTCGGAGTGGTGGTGACCAGCGTGATGTGGGCCGGGACCACGTCCGCGAGCGGGTCCCCGAAGGAGGCCCGCCAGCGCTGCAGCTCTTCAGCCACGTCCGGAGGGAAACCCAGGATGACGCCCACGCTGACGTCTTCCGCGCGGTTGGTGGTGGCAATCCTCCCACCGGGGGCCTCCGCTGGGTCGCCTTGAGGGTTAGCGGACATTCCCGCCGCCTTGGCGGAGCGGGATCCTTCCCTTGCGGTGACTTTGCTGGACGGCATGGCGCTAGCGGACTCCTGCGAGGGAGAAGGACGGGAGGAACCCCATGCGCTCGTAAACCTGGCCGAGGGTTACCGACGCAATTTCGCGGGCGCGCTCGGCGCCGAGCGCCAGCAGCCGGTCCAGTTCCGCCGGGTCTGACATCAGCTCGTTGGTCCGGTCACGGAGCGGGGTAACGAACTCCACCACCACCTCTGCGAGGTCCACCTTCAGGTGGCCGTACATCTTCCCCTGGTACTCGGTCTCGAGTTCCGCAACGGACTTGCCCGTCAGGGACGAGTAGATGGTCAGCAGGTTCGAGACACCGGGCTTTTCTTCGGTGTCGAACCGGATCTCCGTCCCGGCGTCGGTCACTGCGGACTTGATGCGTTTGGCGGCGATCTTTGGATCCTCCAGCAGCTGGATTGCTCCGTTGGGCGACTCCCCGGTCTTGGACATCTTGGCGCTGGGGTTCTGGAGGTCGTAGATCTTGGCGCGTTCCTTGACGATCGTGGCCTCCGGCACTGTGAACGTGGGACCGAACCTTGTGTTGAAGCGCTGGGCCAGGTTCCGGGTCAGCTCCAGGTGCTGGCGCTGGTCCTCCCCCACCGGCACCAGGTCAGTCTGGTACAGCAGGATATCCGCGGCCATGAGGGTGGGATAGGCGAACAGTCCCAGGGTTGCGGCGTCGGCGCCGGACTTCTGCGTTTTGTCCTTGAACTGGGTCATGCGGGAGGCTTCACCGAAACCGGTGATGCAGTTCAACGCCCAGGCCAGCTGGGCGTGCTCGGGCACATGCGACTGGACAAAGAAGATGCTCTTGTCCGGATCAATGCCGGCGGCAATGTACTGGGCAGCGACAATGCGGGTGCGCCTGGCCAGCTCAGCGGGGTCGAAGTCCACGGTGATGGCGTGCAGGTCCGGGATGAAGAACACGGCGTCGTACTCCGCCTGCATGTCCACCCAGTTGCGGACCGCGCCGATGTAGTTGCCAAGATGCAGCGAATCCGCGGTGGGCTTGGCGCCGGAAAGGATGCGCTTTTTGGTTGCCGGGGAAGTCTGGCTAGTCATGGGGAGGAAACCTTCGGGCTCAGAGCTGGTAATCGACTACCAGCGGGGCATGGTCGGAGAAGCGGGTGTCCCACGAAGCGGCCCGGTCCACAACCGCCGAGATGGCGGCCGAAGCCAGTGCAGGGGTGGCCAGGTGGTAGTCGATGCGCCAGCCGGTGTCGTTGTCGAACGCCTTTCCGCGCTGCGACCACCAGGTATAGGGTCCGTCAACCTCGCCGGCCAGGTTGCGGTGGACGTCCTGCCAGCCGATCTCCTCGCCGAAGAACCGGTCAAAGTAGGCGCGTTCTTCGGGCAGGTGGCCCGCCTTCTTGACGTTGCCCTTGGAGTTCCGGATGTCCAAAGGCGTGTGGGCCACGTTGAGGTCCCCCACCACCAGGGCGTGGTCGCTGTGCTTGGTCAGTTCCGGCAGGCGGGTGCTCATGGCATCCAGGAACCGGAACTTGTCGTCCTGTTTGGCGGTGCCCACCTCGCCGGAGTGGACGTAGGCGCTTGCAACCGTGAGCTGGACCGGGCGCCCGGCGGCATCAGCGAACCGGAAGTCAGCCTCTACCCAGCGGCCGGCGGCGGCGAAATAATCGTCACCGATGCCGTTCCGAGTGTCGAGGGGCTCTTCGCGGGAAGCGATTGCGACGCCGGCACGGCCTTTGGCTTCAGCCTCGGCATGCAGGATGTGCCAGCCGTCACCCAGCAGCTGCCGGACGATGGCGTCGGGCGCGCGGACTTCCTGCAGGCAGAGGATGTCCACTTCGCGCGGCTCAAGCCACGCCGCCATGCCGTTTTTGTAAGCGGCACGAAGGCCGTTGACGTTAACGGATGCGATGCGAAGGTGGTCCTTCTTCAATGCCGAGATCACCCGCTCCACTCTAGTCGATGATGGTTCCGGTGACCGGCTCTCCGCCTCCGCCGGAGGACTTGATCATGTCCCTGGCATTCGTGGCTGTGATCTCAATGGTTTCAAGGGCCCGGTTGATGGTGTCCTGGTTGGCGGCCGCACCCTTGGCACGCTCCTCCTCCACCACGCGGATCTGCACCTGGACGATTTTGAAGGAGTGGTCCAGCTTGAGGTCCCGGACCTCTTCGGCCTGGCTCCGCTCGGCAACAACCCGGGTCCCGCCCTGGTCCACGTAGGAGGACGGTCCGCGTCCGGCGGCTGTGGTGAACGCGTTCTGGGCTTCGGTCAGCTTGGCTCCGGCTTTCTTGGCGGCCTTCTGGATACTGAAGACAACAAAGCATGCGAGCGCGAGCCAGAAGGCGGCGATGATGGCAACAACCCAGCCCACGACGTCGTTCTGGTTGGCGGCGAAGATCACTGCCACAACGAACGCGGTGACGAGGACCATCAGCCCCGGTCCGCTGATCCGGAACATGGAAAACCCGCCCCTGGCGGGTTTGGAGGATGATGTGGAGCTGCCCAGAGATTGCATGCACCCATTCTCTCAAACACCGGAGTATGCTTCCGCCGCCTTCCACCCCCGGCGAACACCCCCATCCAAGTAGCAGTAACTGTCGTTTTGAGGGCTGAAAACGACAGTTACTGCTACCTGGTTAGGCCCAGCTACTTCAGGAACAGCGCCCGCAGCCGCACGGTGGTCAGCAGCATTCCGACGGCGGTCATCACCAGGTAGTAGCCGATGTGGAGGGGCGTTGCCGGGGTGAAGATGCCAACGCTGATCTGGCGCAGCAGTTCCACCCCGTGCCACAGCGGCATGGCCTGGATCAGCCATTGAACCGCCTGCGGGTAGACGCTGAGCGGGTAGAACGTGGCGCTGAACAGGAACATGGGCAGCATGATGAAGTTGATCCAATCCATCTGCTGGAACGTTTTCAGGAAGCTGGTGATCCCCATACCGATGCTGGCGAACCCGAAGGCGATCAGCACAGAGGCCGGAACCATTAGCAGCGCCCACGGCGTGGTGATCAACCCCATCACGCCCATCACCGCGGTGAACCCCATCGCGTAGAGAAGTCCGCGCAGAAGGGCCAGGAAGATCTCACCCAGTGCAACATCCAGCGGCCCCAGGGACGTGTACAGCATGCCCTGGTACAGCTTCGCGAAGTTCATCTTGAAGAACACGTTCCAGGTTGAGTCGTAGACGGCGCCGTTCATCGCGGAGACCGCCAGCAGGGCCGGGGCAATGTAGGCTGCGTAGCTGATCTCCCCGCCGCCGGGACCCTGGACGGAACCCACTATGGCGCCGAGCCCCACTCCCATTGAGATCAGGAACAGGACCGGTTCAAAGAAGCCGGAAAGCATTACCAGCCAGTTGGTGCTCTTCGTAGCCAGCAGGCCGCGGGAAATCACCGCCCTGGCGTTACGGGAATACAGCGGCCCGAACGTCCTGTTGCGGGCTATGTCCGCCGGGCTCTTCATGTGCGTGCCTGCGCTCATCGGCCCATCCTTGCCGCGAACTGCCGCCGCGTCAGGAACCAGCCAAGCACTGCCAGGCCCGCCAGCACCACGGCGTGCAGGAGAGTCAGCAGCGGCGGCTCCTGGTACCCGTAGCTGAAGACACGGCCCAGTTCGGTGCCATGCCAGATCGGCGAGATCCAGCCAATCCACCGCACCATCAACGGGAGGCTGTCCAGCGGAAAGAAGGTGCCGGAGAACAGGAAGAGCGGCATCACGATGAAACGCATCACCAGCGCGAACTGGCCCTTATCCTCGGTAATGGACGCCGCGTAGGCCATCAGCGGCAGCCCAAAGGAGAGCCCTGCCAGGGTGGCAACCAGGATGGTGGCCCAGCCCCAGCCGCCGGGCGCAGCACCGAAAAGGGCAACGGCCGCAAAATAGACGGCGGACTGCAGCAGGAACCGCAGGGTCACTGCCATGATGTGGCCGGCAGCTATCTGCTGGGGCGTCAGCGGCGAGGCGTGCGGGCCGTAGTACGTCCGGCGCCACTTGAAGCCGTCCATCACGGGAAAGGTGAATTCGTTCGCGGCCGTCATGACTGCTGCCGAGACCACAAGGGCCGGCGCCACGAACGTCACGTAACCCACTCCCCCAAAGGCTCCCGCCCCCTGGGAGTCAACAAGTGTGGCCAGCCCCACGCCCATGGCGAACAGGTAGGCCACCGGGTGGCCCACGCTGTACATGATGATGGACCAGCTGTACCCCTTCATCACCCGGAGCACCTGTTCGGCGTAGTAGAAGGCGCCCCAGCGCCTCGCCTTCGCCGCCGCTGCCTCCGGGCCGTGCGGGCTGGCCGGCGCACCCGCCCGGCCTGCCCTTACCCCTGGCCCGGTCTTTTCACTCAACGAGGCTCCTGCCTGTGAGCCGGAGGAACACGTCTTCCAGCGATGACCTCCGGACCAGCGAGGTCAGCGGCCGCAGGCCGCGGGAGGCTACCTGCTCGAGGGCGGCCTCGCCGTCGTGCGCGTAAATCAGCACCCGGTCCGGCAGCACCTCAAGCCGCTCCCCGATGCCGTCCAGCTCGGCGGAGATGGTGGCGTTCCGTTCGGACCCGAACCGCAACTCAACCACCTCCCTGGTGGAGTGGCCGCGGATCAGCTCCGCCGGTGACCCCTCGGCCATGATCCGGCCCTTGTCCACCACGATGAGCCGGTCGCACAGCTGCTCGGCCTCATCCATGTAGTGGGTGGTGAGGATCAACGTGACGCCCTGCTCCTTGAGCCGGAACAGCCGGTCCCAGAGGATGTGCCGGGCCTGCGGGTCCAGTCCGGTGGTGGGTTCGTCCAGCAGCAGGATCCGCGGTTCGTTGATGAGCGAGCGGGCGATGGTCAGCCGCCGCTTCATGCCTCCGGAAAGTGCATCCACCTTGGACTTTGCCTTGTCCGTCAGCTGGGCAAACTCCAGCAGCTCATCCGCCTTCGGTTTCAGGTAGCTCATGGGCAGCCCGAAGTAGCGCCCGTACACCAGCAGGTTGTCCCGGACGCGCAGTTCCTCGTCCAGGTTGTCCTGCTGCGGCACCACGCCCAGGTGCGCGCGTACTTCCGGCCCGTGGGAATCCGGATCCAGGCCCATGATGCGGAGGCTGCCGGAGGAGCGACGCGTGACCCCGCCGATCATCTTCATGGTGGTGGACTTGCCGGCGCCGTTGGGTCCCAGCAGGCCGAAGGACTCGCCCGCCGGGACGCTGAAGGAGATGCCGTCGACGGCGGTTACCTCGGCGTAGGTCTTGGTTAGGTTCTCCGCGGTGATGACGGTGCGGCGGGCTTCAGTGGGGTGTTCCGCGGCTGGTTCGACGGCGCCGGCGGCGGCGCTGGAGGAAACGCTGGCTTTGTTGTGCACCCTCCGCAGACTAGTAGAGCTGCCGGGCAGGTGGAAGGGGACTTTAGCCTGCCCGGGTTAAAGTACGACGGCGGACCGCCCCCGGGTGCACAGGGAGCGGGCCGCCGTCGTTGAGAAGTCCGGACTACCCGGCGTTCGCTGCCTGGCGTTCCGCGGCTTCCACCACGTTGGTCATCAGCAGCGCCACGGTCATCGGGCCGACACCGCCGGGGTTGGGCGAGATCCAGCCCGCCACCTCGGCCGCGGCGGGCTCAATGTCGCCGTGGACCTTGCTCTTGCCCGTTTCGGGATCGGTTTCGCGGGTGACCCCGACGTCGAGCACTGCTGCGCCCGGCTTCACGTCCGCAGCCTTGACGACGTGCTTGGCACCCGCCGCGCCCACAATGACGTCGGCCTGCCGCAGCAGTTCCGAAAGGTTTTCCGTGCCGGTATGCGTCAGGGTCACGGTGGCGTTTACAGCGCGCCGCGTGAGCAGCAGGCCGATGGAACGCCCGATGGTGACTCCACGGCCCACCACCACCACATGCTTGCCGGCGAGGCTGTACCCGTTGCGTTCCAGCAGCTCGATGACGCCGCGGGGCGTGCACGGCAGCGGCGAGGTGATTTCGCCGTTGACGTTGAGCACCAGCCGGCCCAGGTTGGTGGGGTGCAGGCCGTCGGCATCCTTGGCGGGGTCGATGCGCTCAAGGATGGCGTCCGTGTCCAGGTGCTTGGGCAGCGGCAGCTGCACGATGTAACCGTGGCAGGCCGGGTCCGCATTGAGTTCGTCAATCAGGGTCTCAACCTGGGCCTGGGTGGCGTCCCCCGGAAGCTCACGCTGGATCGAGTTCATCCCGATCTCTTCGGACTGCTTGTGCTTCATCGACACATACAGCTGCGATGCCGGATCCGCGCCAACGAGCACGGTGGCGATGCCGGGTGTGACACCGCGGGACTTCAGGGCTGCGACGCGCTCGGTCAGCTCCGACTTGATGGCCGCCGCGGCTGCCTTGCCGTCAAGGATCCTCGCGGTCTGGGTGGTCTTAGTCATGGATTTACCACTCCTCGTGCGTCGGGTAGAGCGGGAAGTCGGCGGCCAGCTTGTCCACGCGGGACTGCAGGGCCTCGACGTCGGCACTGGTGCCGGCCTTCAGCGCGGTGGCGATGATTTCGGCCACCTCGGTGAACTCTGCAGCGCCGAAGCCCCTGGTGGCGAGGGCGGGGGTGCCGATCCGCAGGCCGGAGGTAACCATCGGCGGGCGGGGGTCGAACGGGACGGCGTTGCGGTTGACCGTGATGCCCACGGAGTGCAGGAGGTCTTCAGCCTGCTGGCCGTCCAGCTTTGAGTTGCGGAGGTCAACCAGGACCAGGTGCACGTCGGTGCCCCCGGTCAGGACGGAGACGCCGGCTTCAGCGACGTCGGCCTGGTTGAGGCGGTCGGCGATGATGCGGGCGCCTTCAAGGACGCGCTCCTGGCGCTCCTTGAATTCCTGGGTGCCGGCAATCTTGAAGGCGACTGCCTTGGCTGCGATGACGTGCATGAGCGGACCGCCCTGCTGGCCCGGGAAGACGTTGGAGTTGAGCTTCTTTGCCCACTCCTGCTTGGCCAGGATCACACCCGAGCGCGGACCGGCAAGGGTCTTGTGCACGGTGGAGGTGACGACGTCGGAGTAGGGCACCGGGCTCGGGTGCAGTCCGGCCGCAACGAGGCCGGCGAAGTGTGCCATGTCGGTCCAGAGCAGCGCGCCAACCTCATCGGCGATGGAGCGGAAGGCAGCGAAGTCAAGGTGGCGCGGGTAGGCGGACCAGCCGGCGATGATGACCTGGGGCTTCTCGGCGATGGCCTGCTCGCGGAGCTTGTCCATGTCCACGCGGAAGTTGTCTTCCTCCACCTGGTACGCAGCCACGTTGTAGAGCTTGCCGGAGAAGTTCAGCTTCATGCCATGGGTCAGGTGGCCGCCGTGGGCCAGTGACAGGCCGAGGATCTTGTCGCCCGGGGTGATCATGGCGGACAGCGCGGCGGCGTTGGCCTGGGCGCCCGAGTGCGGCTGCACGTTGGCGTACTCGGCGCCGAAGAGGGCCTTGACCCTGTCGATCGCCAGCTGCTCGGCGACGTCGACGTACTCGCAGCCGCCGTAGTAGCGGCGGCCCGGGTAGCCCTCGGCGTACTTGTTGGTGAGTACCGAGCCCTGGGCTTCCATCACGGCGCGGGGGGCGAAGTTCTCGGAAGCAATCATCTCCAGGGTGCCGCGCTGGCGGCCGAGCTCCTGGTTCAGGACTGCTGCGATTTCGGGGTCGAGCTCAGCCAGCGGCTGGTTGCTCACGGCGGTTGTTGAGGTGGCTGTAGTAGTCACGAAGAACTCCTGGCTGGGGATACGGGCACTGCTTAGGTCAGGCTACCGGCTGGCGCACCTTCACAGTGCCTTATGACAGGGTGTGAAAGCGCGGGCATGGCGCTGCGGTACTGACGGGGTGCAGCCCCAATTCCGGCAAGACATGACCCTCGGCCCAGGCGTACGATCCGTGGTCTTCGTGATTGCCGCTCCCTGGTGGTTAGCCACCCAACGCCAGTTGCGACCCTTTCAGGGTACCAAATCCGGGCGCCACCGCGCGGGTAGGCTTGTAGGCGTGAGTGAAGAGCAGCTGAACCAAGCGTACGTAGTAACCCTGTCCTGCCCGGACCGCCCGGGAATCGTCCATGCGGTGACCGGCGCCCTGCTTGCGGCGGGGTGCAATATTACGGATTCGCAGCAGTACGGCAGCCCCGCCACGGGCAATTTCTTCATGCGGGTCGAGGTGACCACGGCGGTCCCCGCGTCAGAGCTTCGTGTTGCCTTGGAGCCGGTGGCAGAAACGTTCGGCATGCAGTGGAGCCTCAACACCGTGGGGCAAAAGGTCCGGACCCTGCTGATGGCCAGCACTGCGGCGCACTGCCTCAACGACCTCCTGTTCCAGCAGCGCTCCGGGACGCTGCCCATTGAGATTCCCGCCATCGTGTCCAATCATCAGGACTTGGCCGGGCTCGCCGGGTTTTACGGCATCCCGTTCCATCACATTCCTGTCACCAGGGACACCAAGGGCCAGGCGGAGGATAAGCTCCGGGCCATCATGGCTGAGCACGATATCGAACTCACGGTCCTGGCCCGCTACATGCAGATCCTCTCCGACGAGCTCTGCACGGACCTCACCGGCAAGGCCATCAACATCCACCACTCCTTCCTGCCGTCCTTCAAGGGCGCCAAGCCGTACCACCAGGCGCACGCCCGGGGTGTGAAGCTGATCGGCGCCACCGCCCACTACGTAACGGCTGCTTTGGACGAGGGCCCCATCATCGAGCAGGAAGTCATCCGTGTGGACCACGCCCGCACGCCGGAACAGTTCGTCCAGATGGGCCGCAACGTCGAGGGCCGCACTCTGGTCCAGGCAGTGCAGTGGCACGCAGAGCACCGGGTGCTGCTGGACGGCAACAGGACTGTCGTCTTCAACTGACGGCCGGGCCTCTGCGAGGTGTGCGCTGCGCCACTTGAACGCCCAAATCGACACATCGCACTACCCGGTTGGGCTGGGGCGGATGTCCTAGGCTTGGCGCATGGCTCCTCTTTACCCTTTCGCCGGCAATTCCCCGGCCATCCACGAATCCGCCTTCGTTGCCCCTACGGCCTCGATCATCGGCAACGCCACCCTGGCTGAAGATGCCAGCGCGTTCTACGGCGTTTCGGTCCGCGCCGACACCGCCGCGATCGCCGTCGGCGCAGGCAGCAACCTGCAGGACAACGTGGTGCTGCACGCGGACCCCGGCTTCCCCTGCACCGTGGGCGAACGCGTGAGCGTGGGGCACGCCGCCGTCGTGCATGGCTGCACGGTGGAAGACGACTGCCTGATCGGCATGGGCGCAACAGTGCTCAACGGGGCGGTGATCGGCGCCGGCTCGCTGGTGGCGGCCGGCGCCGTGGTGCTGGAGGGAACCGTCGTCCCGCCCCGCTCACTCGTGGCGGGCGTCCCGGGCAAGGTCCGGCGCGAACTTACGGATGAGGAGTACGACGGCGTCCGGGCTAACGCTGCCCGGTACGTCGAGCTCGCGGCGCAGCACCGGGAAATGCACGCTTGAATCAGTCCAGGCTGATGGGGCCGATCTCCTCGAGCAATTCGCCCGGCCCCGGATTGCCCGGCGCGGAGGAACCACCCAGATGGTTCACCACGCCCCATACGGCGTTGAGCCCGGTGGTCACAGCGCCTTCGGCCCAGCCCGCCGTGAACGAGACGTCGTCGCCTGCCAGGAAAATCCCCCGCTGGGATTCGGGCAGGGTGTCCTGTTTGAAGTGCGTGAACAGCCGCTGCTGGTAGCGGTAGTGCCCGGGCAGGTTCGCCTTGAACGCGCCCATGAAGTTCGGATCGGCCTCCCAGGAGACAGTGATCGGCTGGCCCACGATGTGCCCGGCGATGTCCACTCCCGGGTAGATCTGCTCCAGCGAGTGCAGCATCAGTTCAACGCGCTCGTCGGCGTCCAGCGCCAGCCACTTCAGGGCATCATCGTTCCAGGTGTAGGACAGCAGGATAACGGCAGGCTGGTCCGGTCCGTTGTCCAGGAGGTACGTGGCGCGGTTGAGCCGGTCCGTGAGGGTCATGGAGAGTACCTCGTTGCCCGTGTCCGGATTGATGTCCTTCCAAAACGGCCGGTCCACCATGACAAAGGTCTTGGAGGACTGCATGTAGTGCGAGCGCTCGATGGCGGTCCAGAGTTCCGCCGGGAACAGGGCCTCCTCGGTGTGGATACGGGTGGAGAGCAGCCAGGACTGGCAAGTGGTGACCACTGCGGGGTAGCTGGCTTCACGGCCCCAGCGTTCACGGATCCGCAGGTTCCCGTCCGGCTCCCGGCCGATCCTCCCCACGGCGCCGCGCGGCGAGCCGGAGTGAAGTGACGCCAGCGAAGTGCCTTCCGGCCAGTGGGCCATGCCCGACGGCGCGTGCTGCCATAGTGCCTCAGGCAACCGCTGCGCTCCCCCGCGGATAAGCCGGTGCTGGTCGTCCGCGTCCGTGTACACCACCCGGAGGATTTCCAGGATGGAGTTGGGAAAGTCGGTGTCCCAGCCGCCGGTGCCGAAGCCCACCTGGCCAAAGGCCTCGCGGTGTGCGAAGCCGGCCTTTTTGAAGGACTCACTGGCCGCGATGAAGCCGTAGAAGGTCTGCTCGTCCATCAGCGGCAGCAGCGCGTTCCACAGCTCCTTGATCCGTGCCGTGTCCCGGGAACGGATGGCCTGCTGCATCTCGGCAAACCGGGCGCCGTCATTTACGGCTGCCTTCCAGGCGTCCGCCACTTCGCGGAAGAACGGCGGAAGGTCACTCGGCTTTTCCGCATAGTGCTTTTGGCCGGCCAGCTCAATGACTGTGCTGGAGGTGGCCGGGGACAGCGGGTTGGGGAACTCTTCGGTTTCCAGGCCGAGCAGGTCCACGTAGTGGTAGAACGCCTTGCCGGATTCCGGGAAGCGCATGCCGCCGAGGTCGGCCACAACGCCGGGTGCGGCGGGAAAAGAAGCAGTGCGCAGGCGTCCGCCGATCCGGTCGGCCTCGTACACTACCGGCCGCAGCCCCAGCTTCATCAGCTCATAGGCGGTGACCAGGCCGGAAAGCCCCGCACCGATGACGGCCACTTCCGTGCCCAGCAGTTCGGGCGGCACGGAGCCCAGGCCCTCCGGGTGGGCCAGGTAGTGGTCGTAGCTGAACGGGAAGTCCGGGTTCAGCATGGTGATGGGTCCTGCGGGGGCGCCGCCGGGAGCGGGGGCTGCTGCCGGTGTGGCCGACGTGCTGGACGGGTCTGAAGCCGGCAGTTCGGTGGCGATGGTCATGGAAGTTCCGCCTTGGTCGGTTCGGTGGTTGATTCTGTTGACAGCGCGCGGTACTCCTCGTTGCTGAGGGCAGCCACCCTTGAGTTCCGGCGTCCGTAACCGAAGTAGGCGGCCACGCCCACGAGCATCCAGAGGGCGAAAACAACCCAGGTGTCCGCGCCGAGGTTGGCCATGAGGTAGGCGCACATGGCAGCGCCCAGGATGGGTGTGAGCGGGAAGAGGGGCACGCGGAAGGTACGCTCCAGCTCCGGGCGCGTACGGCGCAGGTAGATGACGGCGACATTCACCAGGGCGAACGCAAACAGGGTGCCGATGCTGGTGGCATCCGCCAGCGCCCCCAGCGGTACGAGCCCGGCAGTCAGGGCGACGGCGGTTCCCACCAGGAGCGTCCCGGCCACGGGAGTGCCGGTACGGCGGGAGACGCGGCCAAACACTTTGGGAATGAGCCCGTCACGGGACATCGACAGCAGGATGCGGGTCTGCCCGTAGAGCACTGTCAGGACGATGCTGGCGATGGCCAGCACAGCGCCCACCGCGAAGACCAGGGCGATCCAGGGCTGGCCGGTGGTTTCTTCGAGGATCTTCACCAGCGCGGCTTCTGTGCCGTCGAACCAGCCCCAGGGCCGGGCACCGATGGCAGCAACCGCCACGAGGACGTAGATGGTGGTGACAATCAGCATGGACCACATGATGGCCCGGGGCAGGTCGCGCTTGGGGTTCCGCGCTTCCTCGCCCGCGGTGGACGCGGCATCGAAGCCGATGTAGGAGAAGAAGACGCGGGAAGCTGCGGCGGAGACACCGGCGGCGCCCATGGGCAGCAGCGGCTCAAAGTTGCCCGCATTGAAGGC
The DNA here is from genome assembly GCF_059089645.1 of Arthrobacter sp. K41. NCBI lineage: Bacteria > Bacillati > Actinomycetota > Actinomycetes > Micrococcales > Micrococcaceae > Arthrobacter > Arthrobacter sp. K41. The sequence continues at coordinate 363,356 of NZ_JBNHEW010000003.1, forward strand.
TGTGAAAGCAACCGCGCAGAAGAACAGCAGGATGCCCACCTTCACCACCACGATGGAGGTGTTGATCCAGGCGCTTTCCTTGGCGCCGCGGACCAGAAGGATGGTTGCCAGCACCACAATGATCATGGCGGGGATGTTGACAACGCCGCCATCGCCGGGCGGCTGCGACACCGCATCCGGCAGGACGGAACCGAAGACAGCGAGGGTCTCGTTGACGTACTGTCCGGCGCCCACGGCGACGGCGGCCACTGACACGGCGTACTCCAGCACCAGGCACCAGCCGCAGATCCACGCCATCCCTTCGCCCATGGTGGCGTAGGTGTAGGAGTAGCTGGAACCGGCCACGGGCACCAGCCCGGCCATCTCGGCGTAGGACACTGCGGACAGCAGCGCGGCCAGGCCTGCGATGGCGAAGGAAATCCAGATAGCGGGGCCCGCGAGCGGAACGGATTCGCCCAGGATCACCAGGATGCCTGTACCCAGGGTTGCCCCGACGGAGATCATGGTCAGCTGCAGGACACCGAAGCTGCGGACCAGCCGCGGCCCGCCGTCGTTGCTTTCGGCTTCGCTGACCATCTGCGCGATGGGCTTGCGGCGCAGCAGCTGGGCTCCCAGGGCGGGACGGGCCGCTGATCCGGGCGCGCCGCCCGGGGCCCGGCCGGAAAGTGTAGGCACAGTCATCGTTGACGTCCGTTCGTGTCGTTGGCTGGTTGAACTGGTTTTCCCCCTCACCCAGACTAGGGGTGTGAGCCTCATCTCAAAGAGGTGCTAAGTGCCCTATAGTTTTCACCCATGAGACGTAATGCACCAGCCATCCAAGGTAGCCCGGACCAGTTGGACGCCGTCACGCTGGGACAGTTCCTCGCAGCCCTGCCGGCAGCGGTGCGGGTGGTGCATGACGCCGGCAACGGCCAGGTGCCCCTGCGGTGGGTGGAACCAAGCGAGTTGGAGGACCCCACTCCATACCTCCTGGACGGCGAGTTTGTCCTCACCGCCGGCCTGCCGTTTCGCGAAGGCGTCAACGCTGACGGCGGCTGGAGCCAAAGCACGGCCCGGGCGGAGGAGTATGTCCGCCGCCTGGTGAATGCCGGCGTCGCAGCCCTGGGCTTCGGACTGGAGCCCTACTACGACGCGGTGCCGGACCACGTGGCGGCTGCCTGCCGGGAGCAGGGACTCACCCTGGTGGAGGTGCCTGCCAGCGTGCCCTTTGCCGCCCTGGGCCTGGAATTCTCCAAGCTCCTGGAGTCCGGCAACGCCCAGGTGTTCCGGCAGCTGGCGGAGACCAACCGCCACCTCATGCGGGCCGTGCTTTCGGCCCGGCCGGAGCATGAGCTCCTGGCGGCACTGACCCAGCGCGTTCCCGTCTGGGCGGTCCTTTTTGGCGCCGACGGCCGCGTGCGCGCCAAAGCAGGTGCCGGCGTCGACCTCTCCCTGCTCCAGCCCCTGCTCAAAAAACTCCTCACCGGAAGCGGACCACGGGTGGAAACGGAAACGTTCGACTCCCCCGGCTCCGCACTGATTTTCGGCCATCCCCTCCGCAGCAGCAAGGATGCGACCTTGGGCAGCCTGATCCTGGGCGCGGACAAGGCACTGACTCCCGCACAAAACAGCGTGGTCTCGTCCGTCGTGGGGCTCCTGGAACTGCTGGTCCGCCAACGGACCAGCGGGTCCCTGGCACCCAGCCAGCTGGCCACTGCCCTGCTGCTGCACCCGGAGAGCCCGGGCGGGGGCAGCAGCCGGCAGCAGAACGTGTTGAAGGATCTGCTGGCGCAAAGCGTCTCGGGAACACGGTCCAGCCCGGTCCGGGTGGTCCAGGGCGTGCGGGTGGACAGCCTTCCGACGGCGGAGGACGGGCCCGTCCGGGAGCTGCTGCAGTGGCGCCGGATCTTCGACAGCAAAATGGTTGAGCTGACCGATTACGGCTTCGCGGCAGTTACGCGGCTGAAGGTGGATGACCAGCTGGTGGCCGAGGTGGAGCAGCTCGGCTGGCGCCTGGTGGTGGGTGAGCCCGCTGAGCTGTCCGGCCTGCCGGAGGCCTACCGCCGCGCCGCGTCGCTCCGGCCCCGCGTGCTGGCAACGGGCAAAAGCGTGCGAGTGGAGGAGGTGACCTGGTCCGTTGCCGGACTGCTGGGCAGGGAGGCCGGCAGCATGCTGGCTGCCCGGCTCCTGGCACCGATCCTTGAGTTGGAGCCTGAACGCCGGACGGCCCAGCTTCGGGTTCTGCGGTCCTGGCTTGCTGCCAACGGAAGCTGGGATGCCACGGCCAAGGACCTGGGACTGCACCGCAACAGCGTGCGGCGCCAAATTACCGCCATTGGGGAATTGCTGGACCTGGACCTCCGGCTTGCGCAGTCCCGGGCCGAGCTGTGGATTGCGCTGCAGTATGAGGACGATCCGGATCCCGGTTCTCAGGCACCCCAGGAACGGTAGACATCGGGGCGGCGTTCTTCAAGGTAGGGCACCTCGCTGCGTGCCTTTGCGGCAGCGCCTTCCTTCAACGCCGCGATAAGGAGCTGCGGCTCCCCGCCGGCCGCACCCAGCAACCTGCCGTCCGGCCCGGTGATGACGCTGCCGCCAAGGAACCGGAAGCCTTCCTCCACCCCTGAATGGTTGGCGTAGGCAATGGTCATTTGGCTTTCCAGCGAGCGGGCCCGCAGCAACACTTGCGGGACGTCATCGAACCCGTGCCCCAGCGCAGTGGGCACGAGGAGCAGCTCGGCGCCGGCTACGGCCGCCGCCCGGACCGCTTCGGGGAATTCCACGTCGTAGCAGATGACCATCGAGGTGGGGATCCCGTTGAAGTCCACGACGGCGGGAGGCTGGGCGGCCGGGGTGAAGGCTGCACGCTCGTCAGGGCCAAAAAGGTGCACCTTTGCGTAACTGAGCAGGGTGCCGCCGTCGGCGTCCAGGAGGGTTGCACCTATGTGCCACTCCCCCTGCCCAGTGACTTCGGGAAGGCTGTAGACCAGTCCGATGCGGTGGCGGCGGGCGATGGCTTCGAATTGCCGGTGCAGGGCCGGCAGGCGGGCGGGGTCCAATTCACCGCGGACCCGGCGGGGCGCGTAGCCAACCGGGAAGAGCTCGGGGGTCACCAGCACTGCCGCGCCGGCAGCAGCAGCGGCCTCTGCGGCTGCCTCGATGGTGGCGCAGTTGGCATCAACATCCATCACCACAGCATTGGCCTGCAGGAGTGCCAGCAACACGGCGCCGCCTTTCCATCGTCGGATCAGCCTCCACGGGAGGCCTTCGACTCCAGACTAGCTTCGCCCTCAACCGGACTTGCGGGTCTTTTGCACCTCTTCGCACTCGATGGAGGGCAATTCGCCCAACCGCCCCGGAGGCCACTCAAACGCATCCATGCGTTAACTTCTTGACTACAAGAGTGCCATGAGGCAATCTTTCAAGCATGCCCGCAACTTCGCGCTCAACGAGGAGCAAGCCCAAAAATCCCGGCTCACAATCTGCCCTGCGGCAATTGAACCAGCAGCGGATCATCGAGTCGCTGATGGGCGGGCCTTCCACCCAGGCCGAACTGGCCCGGCAGACCGGGCTCTCCACCGCAACGGTGTCAAACATCGTCAAGATCATGCTCGATTCAGGCATGGCTTCCACTGAGCCCATCACCAGTTCCGGCCGCAGGGCACTCAACGTCAGGCTCAACAGCAATGGTGCAGTGGCAGTGGGAATCGACTTCGGGCGCAGGCATCTCCGGGTGGTGCTGGCTTCCCTGAGCTATCACGTCATTGCCGAGGAATCCGTCACGCTGCCGCTTGGCCACCAGGCCGAGGAAGGCATCCAGGCGGCAGTGGTCCTGCTCGACAAACTCCTGGACGAAAGCGGGGTGGCCCGGAACGCCGTGGTGGGTGCCGGCGTCGGAATTCCCGGACCAATCGACCGGCGCTCAGGCACAGTGGCCCAGGGCGCCATCCTTCCTGAGTGGGTGGGCATCAACATCCTTCAGCACCTGGAAGAACGGCTGAACATCCCCGTCTTCGTTGACAATGACGCCAATCTGGGCGCGTGGTCGGAGGTGACATGGGGCCAGCACACGGGGGTCAGCAACCTGCTGTTTTTGAAGATTGGCTCAGGCATTGGGGCAGGCCTCATCCTGAACGGCGCGCCCTACTACGGCAACGTCGGGATCACTGGCGAGATCGGCCATGCCACCATCCACGAACAGGGCCTGGTGTGCCGCTGCGGCAACCGCGGCTGCCTCGAGACAATAGCCTCCACCACCACCATGATCGAACTGCTGAGCCGCGGCGGGGACCGGCCACTGACGCCTGCAGATATCGTGCGCAAGGCCCTGGCCCGGGACTCGGCAACCCTCCGCGTCCTTGATGACGCAGGGCTCGCCGTCGGCCGTGCGCTCGGCAACGTCGCGAACCTGATCAACCCCGAAGTAATCGTGGTTGGCGGTCCGCTGGCAGGCCTGGGTGAGCTCTTCCTGGATCCCATCCGGAGGGGCCTGGTAAGGCATGCGGTTCCCGTCATCGGCGAGACAACAGCACTGGCCATGTCCTCCCTGGGCGACCGTGCGGAGGCGCTCGGAGCGGCAGCGCTGGTGTTCCAGCACGCGGGAATCCGGAAGAACTAGACCGTTTCGTTATTCGGGATATGCGTTAAAGACTTGACGACAACCCGCGTGATCCAGTTTACTTTTGCATCAGACGGCCCTGCGCTTTGCCCGGCCGGACAAAGAAGTCATCGCATTGGAGGGTTAGGGCATATGACGTCCCAGACCACGCATTCGGACCCGATCATCCTCGAGATGCGGTCCATCACCAAGGAATTCCCCGGCGTTAAAGCGTTGGCCGATGTGAACCTGCGGGTGAAGGCCGGCGAGATCCACGCCATCTGCGGCGAGAATGGTGCAGGCAAGTCCACCCTGATGAAGGTTCTCTCAGGCGTGTACCCCTACGGCAGCTACGACGGCGACATCGTCTACCAGGGCCAGGTGCAGCAGTTCCGCGACATCCGGGCCAGCGAGCACGCGGGCATCGTGATCATCCACCAGGAACTTGCGCTGATTCCGGAACTCTCCATCACGGAGAACATCTTCCTGGGCAACGAGCCCACCAAGCGCGGCGTCATTGACTGGGGCGAAGCCCGGCTGCGCTCCCTGGACCTGTTGGCCCGCGTCGGCCTGCAGGAGGACCCGGACACCCCCATCAAGGAAATCGGCGTCGGCAAGCAGCAACTGGTGGAGATCGCCAAGGCCCTGAACAAGTCCGTCAAGATCCTTATCCTTGATGAGCCCACGGCGGCGCTGAATGAGTCCGACTCCCAGCACCTGCTGGACCTGATGCTCGGCCTGAAGGCAAAGGGCATTACCAGCATCATCATCTCCCACAAGCTCAACGAGATTGAGCAGATCGCCGACTCCATCACCATCATCCGCGACGGCAAGTCGATCGAAACGCTGGACGTGAAAGCGGACGGCGTGGACGAGGACCGGATCATCAAGGGCATGGTGGGCCGGACCCTGGAATCCCGCTTCCCGGAGCACACCCCGAACATCGGTGAGGTGTTCTTCGAGGTCAAGAACTGGACCGTGGGCCATCCGAACGTCCAGGACCGGCTGGTCTGCAAGAACTCAAGCTTCTTCGTCCGCCGCGGTGAGATCGTTGGCTTCGCCGGACTGATGGGCGCGGGCCGTACCGAACTTGCCCGGTCAGTGTTCGGCCGTTCCTACGGCCGGTTCATCAATGGCCAGGTCTACAAGGACGGCCGGGAGATCACCCTGAAATCAGTCCGGCAGGCCATTGACGCCGGACTGGGATACGTCACCGAGGACCGCAAATCCCTGGGCCTGAACCTGCTGGACGACATCAAAACCACCACGGTGGCAGCCAACCTGCGGAAGATCAGCCACAACTCCGTGGTGGACCCGAACCAGGAGTTCACCGTGGCAGAGCAGTACCGCAAGTCACTGCGGACCAAGACTCCGTCAGTGGAGGAAGGCGTAGCCAAACTCTCCGGCGGCAACCAGCAGAAAGTGGTCCTCGCCAAATGGATGTTCACCGACCCCGACCTGCTGATCCTGGACGAACCGACCCGCGGCATTGACGTTGGCGCCAAGTACGAGATCTACGGCATCATCCAGCAACTGGCCAACCAGGGGAAGGGAGTCATCGTCATTTCCTCGGAGCTGCCCGAGCTCCTGGGCCTTTCGGACCGTATCTACACAATTTTCGAAGGCGCCATCACCGGTGTCCTGGACAAAGACGAGGCCAGTCAGGAAAGCCTGATGAAACTGATGACCTCCGCCCGCAAAGCCGCCTGACCCCTGGACCAGCCCAGAACATTCCGGACACAAGGACTGACACAATGAACGCCCTCAAGAAGCTCTTTGGCGGAAACACCCGCCAATTCGGCATGATCTTCGCCCTCGTGGCACTGATCATCTTCTTCCAAATTGCCACCGACGGCCGGACCCTCACTCCCGGCAACGTCATCAACCTCTTCAACGGCAACTCCTACATCCTGATCCTGGCGATCGGTATGGTGCTGGTGATCATCGCCGGGCACATCGACCTTTCCGTCGGTTCCGTGGCCGCCTTTGTGGGAGTCACCGTGGCCTTGGCCATCCGTGACTGGGGCATCCCCTGGTACGCCGGCGTCCTCCTGGGCCTGGTGCTCGGTGCGGTGATCGGCGCCTGGCAGGGCTGGTGGACGGCCTACGTGGGCATACCGGCGTTTATCGTCACCCTTGCCGGCATGCTCCTGTTCCGCGGCTTCAACCAGTTCGTGGGCAAGTCCAACACCATTCCGGTCCCCAGCGACTTCCAGTACCTCGGCGCAGGCTACCTTCCCGAGGTGGGCCCGGACACCGGATTCAACAACCTGACCCTGCTGCTGGGCATCGCGGCCGCGGCATTCGTTGTATGGGGCGAACTGCGCTCCCGGGCCCGCGCAAAGGCACTGGGTGCTGAAGTTCCGGAAATGTGGGTCACCGCCCTGAAGCTGGTCCTGATCAGCGGCGCCATCCTTTACGCCACCTACCTGTTCGCCACCGGCCGCCCGGGCACTTCCTTCCCCATTCCCGGCCTGATCCTCGCGGTCCTGGTCCTGCTGTACGGTTTCATCTCCTCCCGCACCATCCTCGGCCGGCACGTCTACGCAGTGGGCGGCAACCGCCACGCTGCTGAACTCTCCGGTGTCCAGTCCAAGAAGGTCAACTTCCTGGTCATGATGAACATGTCCATCCTGGCCGGTTTGGCGGGCATGATCTTCGTGGGCCGTTCCACCGCCTCGGGCCCGTTCGACGGCGTGGGCTGGGAACTGGACGCCATCGCGGCCGTGTTCATCGGCGGCGCTGCAGTTACCGGCGGCGTGGGCACCGTGGTCGGGTCCATCATCGGCGGCCTGGTCATGGCCGTGCTGAACAACGGCCTGCAGCTCCTCGGCGTCGGGGCCGACCTTACCCAGATCATCAAGGGCCTGGTGCTCCTGATTGCCGTCGCGTTCGATGTCTACAACAAGAGCCAGGGCAAGAAGTCGATCATCGGCATGCTGACGAGGAACTTTAACCGCCCCTCCGGCGGCGGCCCCAGCAACCCGCTCCAGCCGGACGAGACCACCTCCACCAAGGAAGCAATCGCCAGGGAAGCCTGAGCGTTGGCCTGAACAGCGTTACACCAACACAGAAAGAGAACCAACAATGCGAATGATTGGTAAAGCAGGAAAGGCCGCAGCGGTTGCTGCCATCGCAGCACTGGCGCTGACGGGCTGCGGACGCTCCGAGCCCAGCACAGGCGGCGGAACCGAAGGCGCAGGAGGGTTCGAACAGAGCTCCTCCATCGGCGTCGCACTCCCCCAGAAGACCAGTGAAAACTGGGTCCTGGCGGAGAAGCTGTTCAATGACGGCCTCAACGGCGCAGGGTTCAAGGCTGACGTGCAGTTCGCCAACGGCGGCGTGTCCGAGCAGCAGAACCAAATCAGCGCCATGGTCACCAAGGGCGCCAAGGTCATCATCGTCGGCGCCATCGACGGCTCGCAGCTGGGCACCCAGCTGAAGCAGGCCAAGGATGCCGGCGCCACGGTCATCGCCTATGACCGCCTGCTGCTGAACACCGAGAACGTGGACTACTACGTGGCCTACGACAACTTCAAGGTGGGCGAGCTCCAGGGCCAGGCACTGCTGGACGGCCTCAAGGCCAAGAAGCCGGAGGGACCGTACAACATCGAACTGTTCGCCGGCTCCCCCGACGATGCCAACGCCAAGGTCTTCTTCGACGGCGCCATGAGTGTCCTGCAGCCGAAGATCGACGACGGCACCCTCAAGGTAGTGTCCGGGCAGACCAGCTTCGAACAGGCTGTAACCCAGGGCTGGAAGGCTGAGAACGCCCAGCGACGCGCTGATACGCTGCTCACCGGCAGCTACACCAACGAGTCACTGGACGGCGTCCTCTCCCCCAACGACACCCTGGCCCGCGCAGTCCTGACCTCGGTCAAGGCCGCCGGCAAGCCGACACCCGTCATCACCGGGCAGGACTCCGAAGTTGAGTCGGTCAAGTCCATCATGGCCGGCGAACAGTACTCCACCATCAACAAGGACACCCGGAAGCTCGTTGAGCACGCCATCACCATGGTGAAGGACCTCCAGGCCGGCAAGGAACTGGAGATCAACGACAAGGACTCCTACAACAACGGCGTCAAGACCGTTCCCGCATACCTGCTGGAGCCGGTCATCGTCACCGCTGAAAACGTGAAGACCGCCTACGCAGGCGACCCGGTCCTCGAACCGATCACCAAGTAAGCAGTTTGACCACTGAAAGGCCCGGTCCCGCGTTGCGGGGCCGGGCCTTTCGTTGTCTGCGCAACAACGCTCCCGGTTTCCAGCACCGCGGTGAGAGGATGGGCACCATGAGTGCGCCTATCGCCAAGCCATGGTTGTCCACCCAGTCCGACCAGGACCCCTGTACCGCCACCGGGACTCCCCTCCGCTGGGGAGTTATCGCCACGGGCGGGATAGCAAGGTCGGTATCACAGGATCTCGCCTTGTTGACCGATGCCGAGCTGTATGCCGTCAGCTCGCGCGCGCAGGACACGGGTGACGCCTTCGCCGCCGCCTACGGGTTCGCCCGGGCATACGGGGACGACGCCGGGGCCCGCGGTTACGAACGCTTGCTCGCCGATGATGCGGTGGACGTGGTGTACGTGGCGACGCCGCACGCCCAGCACCATGAGATCGTGCTGGCTGCGCTCAACGCCGGCAAACACGTCCTCTGCGAAAAGGCCTTCACCATCAATGCCCGGGAGGCGGCCGAGCTGATCGAAGTGGCCCGAAGCCGAGACCTCTTCCTCATGGAGGCCGTGTGGAGCCGGTTCCTGCCGGCCATGCAGCGGGCTTTCGACATCGCAGCCTCCGGAGACATCGGGGACATCCACTGGGTCACCGCGGACCTTGGCTTCCCCGCCCCCTACTCCCCCACCGCCAGGCTCTGGGCCAGGCAGGATGGCGGCGGCGCACTGCTCGACATCTCCGTTTACCCCCTGCTCTGGGCCCTGGGAACGCTCGGTTTTCCGCAGACAGTCAGCGCCACAGGACATGTAAATGACGACGGCGTAGACGCCCAGAATGCCCTGACCCTCGGCTACAACCACGGCGCACAGGTGCAGCTCACATCGTCGCTGCTCGCCCACGGCCCGCGCACCGCCACCGTCGCGGGCAGCAAAGGCTTCCTGCAGAGCATCGGCTCCATCAACAATCCGCGGGAGCTGATCATTGGAACCGGCTGGGACGAACGCCGCGTTGAAACCTTCGATCCGGTGGGCCGCGGATACACCTACGAACTGCGCGAGGTAACGCGGTGCATCCAGCAGGGCCTCACCGAAAGCCCGGTGATGCCGCTTGAGGACACCTTGAACACCATGCGTCTGTTCGATGGAGTCCGGGCACAACTGGGGGTCAGCTACCCCAACGATGAACGGCTTGTTACAAAAGCGTCGTAGGCATAAAACGGCACCGCCGCCGATGGAGTGGCTCCGGACAGGCTGTATGCCCTGCCCCTGCCAACCTTTCCGGCATCAAGGCGGACCCCCGGCGTGTCGCAGAACATAAGCTGGCAGCTAATCGTCCGTTTACTCCACCGCCCGTATAATTTGATCTAGGACAGTGCCGCAGCGCACCGGGAGGAACGGGTCATGGTGGCGGAATCGCCTAGCTCCATCAAGAATGAAGTGGTTGGCGGACGTTATCGGTTGGGCGAGGTTATTGGCCGCGGCGGAATGTCATCGGTTTACTGTGCCCGGGATGAAAACCTGGGCCGCGACGTCGCCCTGAAGCTCTTTGCCCCGCAGGCTCCGGACGCCGATGAACTGAAGCGGCAGGAAGCGGAAATACAGCTTCTGGCCACGCTCAACCATCCCGGGCTCGTCACGCTTTTCGACGCCGGAATTGATGACCGGATCCCTGATGAGCCCAGGCCCTTCCTCACCATGGAACTCGTCGATGGGCAGGACCTGCGGGCCCGCATCCGGCACAGCCAGGTACCACTGGAGGAACTGGCAGTGATCGGCGCTGGTATCGCCGATGCGCTGGCGTATGTCCACGGCCTCGGGATCATCCACCGGGACATCAAACCGGCCAATATCCTGCTGGTCCAGATCCGGCCCGGGGAGCCGCTGCGTCCCAAGCTCACAGATTTCGGCATTGCCCGGATCGCTGACTCCACCCGGCTGACGGCCACGGGAACAATGGTGGGCACTGCCGCCTACCTCAGCCCGGAACAAGCCCTGGGCCAGCCCCTGTCCTCCGCCTCTGACATCTACTCCTTTGGTCTTGTACTGCTTGAATGCATCAAGGGGACTGTGGAATACCCGGGCGGCGCCGTTGAATCTGCCGTGGCACGGCTGCACCGGGCGCCGGAGATCCCCGAGGACCTGCCGGCCGAGTGGGCTGACCTGATCCGCTCCATGACAGCCATCGAGCCACTTGAGCGCCCGGCCGCCGCGGACATCGAGACGTCCCTCAGGCAGGCACTGGTTTCGCCGGCGTCCACCCCGGGAGAGCTGATTCCCGAGACAACCAGGGTGCTGCCGGCAATGCCGTTTCACCCGCCCTCCATCACCGCTGAGGAGTCCGTGGATGAGCTCCGCGAGGCAGCCGGCCCCATAGAGCCGGCTCAAGCGGTCTCCCGCGCCGTCGGGGTTAAAGGGAAACAGTCTAAAAAGGAGCGGTCACCCGGGCCCCGGCGCGGACGGTTGTGGCTGGCAGTGCTCCTTGGCCTCGTGGTGGTGGCTGCAGCCGTAGCAGCAGTGCTCGCGAGCCTGTCCGCCCAGTCCGCGCCCGACGTCGTGCCCTATCCCACGGTGACCGGCGTCCTTGGCGAGCACCTGGAGGAACTCCAGAAGAGCGTGGAGCCGTGAGCTTGAAGCTGACGGCAAGGCATGTCCGGGTTGCCGCGGCGTGCACGGCTGCCGTTGTGGCGGCAGCGCTCGTGAGTGGCTGCGGACCCAGCGAGACCGGCCTTCAGGTCGCCGCGGCACGGCAACTCCAGGCGCGGGTCCTGGAGGTGAGCGAGGCATCCTCAAGGAACGATCCCGCCACAGCCATGAAGGCCCTGGAAGGCCTGGAAGCGGAGCTCGCAGCGGCCCAGGGCAAGGGCCAGATTTCCGAGGAGCGCCGACAAACCATCACCACCATTGCTGCGGCCGTCCGCGCCGACCTGGAAGAGGCTATTGCGTCGGCGGCCAAGGCAGCAGAAGACGCGAGGATTGCCAAGGACCAGGCGGCCGCCCAGGCTTCAGCGGCGGCCATCGAGACACCGGAACCTGCACCGGAACCTGCTCCGGCACCGGCCCCGGCGCCCGCCAGTGTACCGGAACCTGCTCCGGCCCCAGCGCCCGCAACCGGAAACAATGCTGACAAGAAAAACAACGAGGGCAAGGGCAAAGACAAGGACTAACCGCTGGGCCTCTGCCCCCAACGGCGTCGCGTCAGGTGCCTGCACCTGCTAAGCAGCTGCCAACATAAAAGAGGCGGTGCCCGGGATAAAACCCGAGCACCGCCTCTTTGTGCCTGGCCAGTCAGTCTGCCAGCAGCCGCCCCTAGCTCAGGGTGGCGAGAACCTTGTTCAGCGTCGCGGACGGGCGCATCACGGCGGAAGCCTTCGCGTCATCCGGGTTGTAGTAGCCCCCGATGTCCACCGGGGAGCCCTGGACCTCGGCCAGCTCGCCCACGATGGTTTCCTCCTTGGAGGAGAGCTCCTCGGCGACGGGGCCGAACGCGGCGGCCAGGTCGGCGTCGTCCGTCTGCTTGGCCAGTTCCTCGGCCCAGTAGCGGGCAAGGAAGTAGTGGCTGCCACGGTTGTCCAGTTCGCCTGCGCGGCGGCTGGGCGACTTGTTCTCCAACAGGAAAGTGCCGGTGGCACGGTCCAGGGTGTCGGCCAGGACCTGGGCCCGGGCGTTGCCCGTGGTGGTGGCCAGGTGTTCGAAGCTCACGGCCAGGGCCAGGAACTCACCCAGGCTGTCCCAGCGCAGGTGGTTTTCCTTGAGCAGCTGCTGGACGTGCTTCGGGGCGGATCCGCCGGCGCCGGTCTCGAAGAGCCCGCCGCCGTTCATCAGCGGAACAACGGAGAGCATTTTGGCGCTGGTGCCCAGCTCCAGGATGGGGAACAGGTCGGTGAGGTAATCGCGCAGGACGTTGCCGGAGACCGAGATGGTGTCCTCGCCCTTGCGGATGCGGTCCAGGGTGAACGCGATGGCCTTCACCGGGGACATGATCCGGATGTCCAGGCCCTCGGTGTCGTGCTCCTGCAGGTACTCGTTGACCTTGGTGATGAGGTTGGCGTCGTGCGGGCGTTCCTCGTCCAGCCAGAACACGGCCGGCGTCTGGGAGGCACGGGCACGGGTGACGGCCAGCTTGACCCAGTCGCGGATGGGCAGGTCCTTGGTCTGGCAGGCGCGCCAGATGTCACCCTCGGAAACCTGGTGTTCAATCAGGACGTTGCCGGAGCCGTCCACGATTTGAACGGTGCCGGCTTCCTGGATTTCGAAGGTCTTGTCGTGGCTGCCGTATTCCTCGGCTGCCTGGGCCATCAGGCCCACGTTGGGTACGGTTCCCATGGTGGTGGGATCGTAGGCACCGTTCGCACGGCAGTCGTCGAGGACCACCTGGTAGATGCCGGCGTAGGAGCTGTCCGGCAGCACCGCGAGGGTGTCCGCTTCCTTGCCGTCCGGGCCCCACATGTGGCCGGAGCTGCGGATCATGGCGGGCATGGACGCGTCCACGATGACATCGCTGGGGACGTTGAGGGTGGTGATTCCCTTGTCCGAGTCCACCATGGCCAGGGCGGGACCCTCTTCGAGGCCCTTCTTGATGAGGGACTGGACGCCTTCACGGACGTCTTCCGGCAGGTCCTCAAGGCTGCTGAGGATGGCAGCCAGGCCGTTGTTCGGGCTGATTCCTGCGGCTGCGAGCTGCTTGCCGTAGGTGTCAAAGAGCTCGGCGAAGTAGGCCTTGACCACGTGGCCGAAGATGATGGGGTCCGAGACCTTCATCATGGTGGCCTTGAGGTGGGCGGAGAACAGGATGCCCTCTTCCTTGGCGCGGGCAACCTGGGCCTTCAGGAACTCGTCCAGGGCGGCTGCGCGCATGACGGTACCGTCGATGACCTCGCCGGCCTGCACCGGGAAGGCCTTCTTCAGGACCTTGACTGAGCCGTCTTTCCGGACGAGCTGGATGGTGATGGTGCCCTCGGACTCGATGACAACGGACTTCTCGTTGGAGCGGAAGTCATCCTTGCCCATGGTGGCAACGTTGGTCTTCGAATCGGCGGTCCAGGCACCCATGGAGTGCGGGTTCTGGCGCGCGTAGTTCTTGACGGACAGGGGTGCGCGGCGGTCCGAGTTTCCCTCGCGCAGGACCGGGTTCACGGCGGAGCCCTTGATCTTGTCGTAGCGGGAGCGGACGGCAGTTTCCTCATCCGAGGACGGGTTGTCCGGGTAGTCCGGGAGGGCGTAGCCCTGGCCCTGCAGTTCGGCAATTGCTGCCTTCAATTGGGGGATGGAAGCGCTGATGTTGGGCAGCTTGATGATGTTGGCTTCCGGCGTCTTCGCCAGCTCACCGAGTTCAGCAAGGGCGTCACCGATCTGCTGCTCGGCCGTCAGGTAGTCACCGAAGACGGCGATGATGCGGCCGGCGAGCGAAATGTCGCGGGTCTCCACCTCCACACCTGCTGTCGAGGCGAACGCCTCGATGATGGGCAGGAACGAATAGGTAGCCAGCATCGGCGCTTCGTCGGTGTGGGTGTAGATGATCTTGGACATGCGCGGGCGTCTCCCTGTGGGTCGGCTTGGGTTGTGAAATTTGTTCAGTTTCACCATGTATAACCTACCCGAGGACAAGGGTTTGAACCCTACTGGAGCTTCTGGGTTACCCGGCCCGCGGGCAGGATTACAGCGATGGAAAACGTACGACGGCGTCCCGCACCCGGGTGCCCGCCCTGCCGAAATGTCCCAGCGCTTTCCCTCCCGCCGAAACCGGCCAGCCAGACCGCGTTGTGAGCTGGTCAAAGTACATTTACAAAAATTGACTGAGAGGATACATTCACATCGTCACTCTCGGCGCTTCCCACGTTTTCCCAGTTCAGACAGGACAACCATGACTCGCACAAGGTCCGCGGCCTTAGGCTTCCTGACCCTCTCGGCAGCCGCCGTTTTGGCACTCGGCGCAGCGGGCGGAGCAAGCGCAGCACCTGCCGGTTCCGACAAAAAGGACACCACCGCCTCCGTGGGCGGGGCGCTTGAGAGCACGGGCGCTGCCGAGTACTGGACCGAAGAGCGGATGCGGAACGCGATCCCGGGTGAGGTGTTGGCAGCCAAGGCATTCGAACGCAGCAACCCCGCCAACCCCGATACTGTCGAAAAAGGCCAGGATAAGAAGCCGAAGCCGGCCAAGGGCAAGCTGACCATCGCTGTGCGTGAGGCCCCTGTTAAGCACGTTGGCAAGGTGTTTGTTTCCCTGGGCAGTGGCGACTACGTCTGCTCCGGCAACGCCCTGTCGTCAGCTAACGGAAGCGTTGTGGCCACTGCCGCGCACTGCCTCAGTGACGGTCCCAACTCGAAACCCACAAGGTTCGTCTTCGTCCCGGCGTATGAGAACGGCCCGGCGCAGTACGGGGAATGGGTTGGAACGTCGTACCACCTGCCGAAAGAGTGGAACGAGACGGGCAGCATGAAGTACGACACCGGCTTCGTGGTGGTCACCCAGGACAAGAATCCTGAGCCCCTTACGGCGGTGGTGGGCGGTTCAGAGCCCCTCTTCGTCGGGCCCAGGGACGGCCTGACCATCAAGGCTTTCGGCTACCCGTCCTCCAAACCGTTCGACGGGCAGGCACTTTGGAGCTGTTCCGGAACCACCAGCCCGGATACCACCAACACCCAGTTTGAAAGCCGCGGCATTCCCTGCGACATGACCGGCGGCTCCTCCGGCGGGCCGTGGCTCGTCCAAGGCACCGACCCGTTTATGGCCGGGTACCAGAACTCAGTCAACAGCTACGGCTACAAGGGCGCCGGCGTTATGTACGGCCCGTACTGGGGGACGGAAATCCAGACGGCGTTCACCAGCGCCTCCCTTGCACCGGCCCTTGTTCCAGTCCCGTAGTACCTTCTCAAACAACGACGGCGCCTGGCCCCTTCGCGGGGACAGGCGCCGTCGGTGTTTATCCCACCGGGGACCACGCCGTCATGGCGGCGGTGCGGCCTAGTGGAAGAAGTGACGGGCTCCCGTGAAGTACATGGTGACGCCGGCCGCGTTAGCAGCAGCAATGACTTCCTCGTCGCGCACCGAACCGCCGGGCTGGACCACCGCGCGGACCCCGGCGTCGACCAGGATCTGCAGTCCATCCGCAAACGGGAAGAAGGCGTCCGAGGCTGCAACGGCGCCCCGGGCTCGCTCGGGTGCTCCGCCCGCGCCTGAGCCTGCCGTCCCGACGTTGGTGGCACCGCCGGCGCCGTCGACGTCGGACTCCACCGTCACGCCCAGCGTGTTCGCCCGCTCGACGGCCAGGCGGCAGGAATCCAGGCGGTTGACCTGGCCCATGCCGATGCCCACGGCTGCGCCGTCCTGGGCCAGCAGGATGGCGTTGGACTTGGCGGCACGGCAGGCGGTCCAGGCGAAGGCAAGGTCTGCGAGGGTCTTCTCGTCCGCGGCTTCACCGGCGGCCAGGGTCCAGTTGGCGGGGTTGTCGCCGTCGGCATCCACCTTGTCAGTGACCTGGACCAGGACGCCGCCGGAAACCTGGCGGATCTCCGACGGGTAGCGGCCGTAACCTTCCGGCAGGGCAAGCAGGCGGATGTTCTTTTTCTTGGACAGGATCTCCACGGCTTCGGGTTCGAAACCAGGCGCAATGACAACCTCGGTGAAGATGTCCTTGACGGTGTTGGCCATGCCGGCGGTCACCGTGCGGTTGGCTGCGATGACGCCGCCGAACGCGGACACAGGGTCACAGGCGTGTGCCTTGGTGTGGGCATCGGCAATCGGATCAGCGGCATCCGCGGAACCGACGGCAACGCCACAGGGGTTGGCGTGCTTGATGATGGCCACTGCCGGCTCGGCGAAGTCGTAGGCGGCACGGAGGGCGGCGTCGGCGTCCACGAAGTTGTTGTAGCTCATGGCCTTGCCGTGCAGCTGGTCAGCCTGCGCGATGCCCGCCGGAGCGGCCTTGTCCACGTAGAGCGCCGCCTGCTGGTGCGGGTTCTCGCCATAACGAAGGACCTCGGAGCGTTCCAGGGAGAGGCCGGCGTAGGCGGGCCAATCAATCACTCCGTCGCCGTCTTCGTCCAGGAACTGGCTCGCGGTCCAGGTGGCCACGGCGTTGTCGTAGGAGGCCGTGTGGGCGAACGCCTTGGCGGCGAGACGCCGTCGTGTGTTCAGGTCAAAGCCGCCTTCCGCGGCCGCGGTGACCACCTGGCCGTAGAAGGAGGGGTCCACCACGATGGCGACGGCAGCATGGTTTTTTGCCGCGGACCGCACCATGGCCGGGCCGCCGATATCGATCTGTTCGACCACGTCGTCCTGGGCGGCGCCGGACTTGACGGTTTCCACGAACGGGTAGAGGTTCACCACCACCAAATCGAAAGGCTCGATCTCCATGTTGACCAGCGTTTCCATGTGCGCCTCAACGCGGCGGTCGGCCAGGATGCCGCCGTGAACCCGCGGGTGCAGGGTCTTGACGCGGCCGTCCAGCATCTCCGGGGACCCGGTGACTTCCTCAACCTCCTGCACAGGGATGCCCGCGGCAGCAATCTTCTTGGCCGTGGACCCGGTGGATACCAGCTTCACTCCCACGGCATGCAGGCCCTGGGCAAGCTCCTCCAGACCGGTCTTGTCGTAAACCGAGATCAGCGCCCGGCGGATGGGAACACGGTCAATGGATACGCGCTCATGCTGCGTGAAGCTCACAAATGTCTCCGTCTTATGTCGCGGAACAGTGCCGCGGTTGGTGGGGATAGGGCCAGTTTATCGCGAAGTGCACTTTGCCCCGCGTGAAGGCTCCGTGCACGCCGAAGTGTGAACGCCACCGGGCCCGGCTAAAGTTCTTTCAGGAGGCGGCGATGAATACTTACACCACTGTGCCGAGCGGCGAACAGGTGGTCCAGGAACTGCCCTGGCGATGGAAAGTCCAGGGCAGGATCTTTTTGATCGGGGGCCTCGGGTTCATGTTCGATGCCTGGGACGTGACCTTGAACGGCATCCTCATTCCGCTGCTTTCCAAGCACTGGGCACTCACCCCGGGCGAGGTGGCGTGGGTGGGGACGTCCAACCTGATCGGAATGGCTCTTGGCGCTTTCGTCTGGGGCACCATCGCGGACACCATCGGGCGGAAAAAGGCGTTTACTGCCACGCTGCTGATCTTTTCCCTCTTTACGGTGCTGGGCGCCTTCTCCCCCGACTTCATCTGGTTCTGCATTTTCCGGTTCATGGCCGGGTTCGGGTTGGGCGGCTGCATTCCGGTGGACTACGCCCTGGTGGGTGAGTTCACTCCCCGCAAACAGCGCGGCAAAGTGCTGACGGCCATGGACGGATGGTGGCCCGTAGGTGCCGCTTTGGCCGGCTTTGTGTCCGCCGGGCTCGTAGCCCTGTACGGCGACTGGCGGTTGACCATGCTGGTGATGGTACTGCCGGCGCTCCTCGTCTTCTGGGTCCGCCGGAGCGTTCCGGAGTCCCCGCTGTTCCTGATCCGCAAGGGCCGGCGCGAGGAAGCGGCCCGGGTCATTGATGAATTGGTGGCGGCAACCGGCGCTGAAGCCCGGGCCTACAGCCTCCCCGACGCCAAGGAAGTGCCGCGGCTTTCCGCCGGCAGCGCCTGGCACCAGCTGCGGCTCGTGTGGCAGTACAACTGGAAAATCACCGCTGCTGCCTGGTCGCTGTTCTTCTCCATCCTGTTGGTGTACTACCTGTCCCTGACCTGGATGCCGCGCATTTTGATTGGTGCCGGCTTTGCCGAGTACAAGGCGTTCGTCACCACCGCGTCCATGGCCGCCGTCGGGCTCCTGGGTGTGATCGTGGCGGCCCTGCTGGTGGAGCGGGTGGGCCGCAAGTGGATCCTCGCCATCACCGGGCCGCTGTCCGCACTGACGCTGGTGATCGTGGCCATCGTGGTGGACATCCCGACTGCGGCAGTGTTCTGGCTGCTAGTGTTCGGGTTCGTGGTGCAGGTGGCCATCCCGGTGCTCTACGCCTACGTTTCAGAGCTCTACCCCACTGAGCTGCGCGGAACGGGCTTTGGCTGGGCCTCCACGTTTTCCCGGCTCGGCGCGGGCTTCGGGCCCTTGATTTTCGCAAACTACTTCTGGCCGGAACTGGGCCTGGCCACATCCTTCGCCCTCGCCGGGGGCCTGGTGCTGCTGGCCGTTTTGTGGATGGCGTTCTTCTCCCCGGAAACCAAGCAGCGCCGCCTCGAATAACCCGCTCCCCCTCCCCTCCTCCCCTCCTCGCCTCCCAACTGACTCGCAGTTGTTGTCGTTTTGAGCCCTCAAAACGACAACAACTGCGAGCTACTTTTCCGGCCAGCCCCGGGCGACGAGTCCGCAGCGGACCTTGCGGACCGCGGCCTTCGCCTCGAGCTGCATGTGGCGCTTGTATATCCTCACCAGCAGCCAGCCGGCACGGCTGAAGTCCTCTTCGCGGGCAATGTCCCGGTCAATCTGCGCCGCCTCCGAGTGTCCCTCGCCGTCGTACTCCACTGCTACCTTCTGTTCCGGATAACTCAAGCCGGGTTGCCGTACGACGCCGGCACTCAGTTCCGTGGGTGTGTTCAGCAGGGGTTCGGGCAGGCCATTGTCCTCCAACGCAAGCCGGAGCCTCGTTTCCGGGGCGGAGTCTGAACCCACTTTCGCCTGGTCCAGCGCCACCCTGGCCTTCCTGATGCCCGGGGTTCCCTTGTGCCGGTCCAACATGTCAGCCATTTCTTCCCGGGTGGCGTATGGCTCCTTCCGGCCCTCAAAGTCGAACCGCGGAATCCGGAGCAGGTGAACCGCCACCACTGTCAGCTCCGTGATGCTCATTCGCCGCGAGCAGTCCAGCCAGGTCCGCAGCCTGCTGGTCACCAACAGCCCGTTGACGGACACAATCTCGTCGTCGAAGAACTGTCCCACATGGCCCACTACGCCCCTGCGACGTGGAATGGCCATCGTGTCGGGCCGCGAAATGTGGATGAGCGGATCCGTTGCTGCGGGCAGAAACCCGGGAAACTGCCAGAACCTGAACGCTGTGGCATGGGACGCCGCTGAAAACTCGGTCACCCGGGAAAACGGGCGGATGGCTTCCGGTGTGAACCGCTCCGCCGGAGCGGGTGTGTCATGAGGCTCCCGTATGCCACGGCTGGGTGAGTACAGCGCCCGGTGCCGTAACCGCCTGAGGCTCACGCCGGCGTCGACCGCCTCCTGGGACGTGAAAGGTGCTACGGCCAGCTGATCGGGCAGGGGACGAGGGGTCTTCACGAATCAATGCTGGCAGGCCCGCAGAGCCCTTCGGCGGTTGTCCACAGGCTGAAGCGCAGCCCGCCATCTGACTCGCAATAGTTGTCGTTTTGCGGGCTCAAAACGACAACAAATGCGAGTTAGTTGGGGAGGCCGGAGCGGCGGGTTGCAGCGAGGGAGGCCAGGGTGGACACCAGCAGCCGGCGTTCCACCACCTTGATGCGCTCGTGCAGGCTTTCCTCAGTGTCTGACTCCTCGATGGCCACGGCCTCCTGGGCGATGATGGGGCCCGTGTCCACCCCGGCGTCCGCCCAATGCACGGTGCAGCCGGTCACCTTCACGCCATAGGCCATGGCGTCGCGCACGCCGTGGGCCCCGGGAAAGGACGGGAGAAGGGCGGGATGAGTGTTGAGGTACCTGCCGCCGAACGCGTCGATGAACCCGGGGCTCACAATCCGCATGAACCCCGAGGAAACCACCACATCGGGCTCGAACCCCGCGACGGCCTCGGTCAGGGCAGCGTTCCACTCAGCCCGGTCCGGGTAGGCCTTGAAGTCAACCACGAATGTCGGGATGCCTGCCGCCGCAGCCCGCTCCACCCCGAAAGTGCCTGGCCGGTCGGCACCGACGGCGGCGATCTCGATGTCCAGTTCCCCTGCTTTAACCGCGTCGATAACTGCCTGGAGGTTGGACCCGGTTCCGGAAACGAGGACGACGATACGCATGGCACTAGCTTATGGGCAGCCTCGCGTAGGCTGGAAAACATGAACAGCACACCGGAACCGGCTGGATGGCAGCGCACAAAACAGCCGCTCAGCGAGGCAGCGAAGGCCTCGCTTGCCAAGACCCATACCCTGTTCCGGATCTTCGTGGTGACGGTGCTGGGAGCGTTCTTCGTCTACCAGCTGGACGTCAACTACCTTTGGCTTACAGCACTCCTGACGGCCGCGAGCATTGCCCTTGGCGTGGTTCTGCTGGTCCGGGCAGCACGGTTGAAGGAGTCCCGGCTGGTCCTCATTGGTACGATTTCCGGCCTGGTGGTGTCCGCCCTCATGGTGCTGCTGATCCTGGTCACATCGCTGTTCTTCAACGATATTAGTGAGTATCAGGCGTGTGTCGGACGGGCCCTGACGGATAAGGCGCAGTCGGCATGCCGCGTGCAGCTGGAAGAATCCCTGCCCTCGCAGCTCCCCTAGAGCGGCCTCCCTTGAAGGCAGCACGACCTATCGGACCAATTCAGCGTCCTGTTCCACTGCCGGTTGCTCACGTTCAAGCCAGGGTCCCGCCGCGTAGCCAATGACGACGCCGGCTCCCACCTCCGCCGCCACCCAGACTCCCGTCCATAAAGGGTCGGGGCCGATATCCGTGAGGCGTCCAATCCCCGCGGAGCCACGCGCCAGCCAGGCCAGAGCGGCAGTCATCAACCCCGCCGCCAGTCCGCAAAGAATCCCAAGAACCAGGGTTGAAACGGCGGCCGTGAACCAGCGCACCCGGACCTTGATGGCAAGCCATTCGTCGAAGTGGTTCTCCCCTTCCCGGAGGAACCACCAGCCCGCCAGGACACCGGCCAGCACCGGGACGATCAAGGCAACGAACGCGTACTCCAGGGGACCGGACGGGATGGCGGCGAGCACCGGAATCGAAGGCAGCGGACCGACGGCGGTCCCCAGCGGGCCCACCTGGGAACCGGCGCCCATGGCAAAGCCCGAACCCGACGTCCAGGCCAGGGCAAAAACCACGAGGTTTGGCAGGAAGCCCAGCTGCGCGATGGTGAGTGCGGCACCTCCCACCGCGCCGGCGTCGAGCGCTTCGTACACCGCGACCACGAGGTTCCAGTGGATCAAAAGGTCAACGGCCAGCAGCACCGCGGCCAGTACCAGGGCAGAAAGCACCGCAACAAAACCGGCCTTCGCGGCCGAGGCGAGATAGGACCCGGCCCAGCGGGAGTGCTGGCTGGTGCGGGAAATCCAGTCCACCGCGTCGACGCCGATCAGCCGGCTCCAGGAGCCGGCCTCGCGCCGTGCGCCGACCACCATGCCCAGGGCGAAAGGAATAAGGGGGATGAACATTGCGTGCCACGCATCGATCCCGACGTCGGGCGTGCGGCAAATGAAGCCGGTCGCCGCTCCGAAGGCCGAGTACACCACCCAGGACCCGAGGAGTGCCTGCCACAGCTGGTCCGTATAGGAGGCACGGGCCAGCCGGCGGCCGGCGCGCCAGGCAAGCAGGAAAGGGATCAGGGTCAAACCAAGCGGAACGAGCGCGAGCAGTCCGGCACCGGAAGCGGCGGCGGACTCCGAACCAGCAGCAGTCAGTTCCAGGGGCACGCCATGGACCAACAGCCAGGACTGGCCAGCCAGGCGCGCCAGGAAATCGAAGGCTCCGTCCTGGAAACCGGCGGTAGCCCAAACGGCGAGGATCGGCGCAAGCACCACCAGTGCCGAGATGAAGGCTGCCTGGGCCGTTTCAACGGCGCCCTGCAGCCACAAGGGCATGGGAAGGCCACGGTTTCCGGTCTGATCAGCGCGCAGTTTCATTGATGTCCATGGTGTCACGGGCACGTGTCTTGGCCCGTGACCGACAGGCGTAACGCCCTGGCCGACTGGATGTTCAATGGGGCTCGTGGCGGCGCTTTTCGCAGTGGTCCGCCGTAAAATTGAAGCGTCCACTATTAGTGGTTGGAGGCAAGAAAATGACTACCGCATCCCACCATGCGCACGGCGTTCACTTTGGACGGGCAGACGTCCAGAACGTGGGCATGGGAGTGGGGATCGTTTTGATGCTGGTGGGCGTCCTGGGGTTCATCCCCGGCGTCACCACCCAGTACAGCGAACTGATGTTCCTCGGACCGGCTTCGCACGCCATGTTCCTCGGGCTGTTCCAGGTGTCCATGCTGCTCAACATTGTGCAGGTGGCCATCGGCGCAACCGGCTGGGCGATGTCCCGTACAGAACATGGAGCACGGAACTTCCTTCTGGGAGCGGGTGCGCTGTACATCGTCCTGGCCATTTTCGGGCTTATTGTCGGAGTCGATTCAGCGGCCAACTTCCTGTCGCTGAACGTGATGGACAACTGGACCCACCTGGTGCTGGGCGTTGCAATGATCGCTGCCGGCTGGCTGTTCTCGAGGAACATGACCGCCGACAGGAGGTAGCCCGGAATCCGTAACCCGGGAAACAGGAGCCGCGAATGAAAGAAGAACCCTAAGTTCTGAAGATATTCGTCCTACTGGCTGGTGCAGTCGCCGCTTTCCGGGCGGCTGCACCAGCATCTCCGCGGCCGGCAGGCACCAGCAGCAGGCCGGCCCGGCACAAGAGAAGTACCGCATGCACAACGACGCCGGGAGCCCCCAAGTGGACTCCCGGCGTCGTTTGCTGTGGCTGCCTGGCGCCGGTCCGTTCAGCGGCGCGTCAGCAGTACTGTTATGCGGGGATCAGAGGCGCCGGTCGTCATCGCGGCGCAGATCGCGGTCGATGCCGTCGCCGTCGGCTTCGATGTGCTCCTTGCGGACTTCCTCGTTGACCGTGACGTTCTCCTGGACAACGTCCTTGTCGAGTCGCACGCGCTCCACCGGGACCGTTTCCTTCTGAACCACGGGGCGTTCCTCATGCAGGATCACTTCGTGTTCCTCTTCGCTGATGTCCGGGCCGTCGAGCGCCGCTCCGCGGTTGGCGTCCGTGATGGGCTCGCGCTCCAGGCGGACTTCTTCACGCTGCACCGGGACGGTCGTGGTGACGTTTTCCGTGGTGACGTACTTCCGGAGCCGTGCCCTGCCGGCAGCCTGGCGCTCGGTGCCCACGCGGAGCTGTTCCTCTGAGCGGGTCATGGCGTCATCGGTGGTGGGGCCGGACGTGTCGTGGCCTACGGTGTCGCGGTCGGATGCGTAGCCTGCGGTCCCGGCGTTGGGAGTGCCGGCGTTCAGGTCTGCATCACCTTGCAGGTCCACATCGCCACGGGTGGTGTCCGAGTAGGTCCGGGCACCACGCTCGTAGTAGGTGTACAGCCGGTCCTCTTCCTCAGGGGTGAGGTGTCCGTCGACGTCGACGCGCGGGGCGTCCTTGACGTGTTCCTTGCTGTAGGGAACCACGAGGTCATCACCCTGGGTGTGGGCGCCTTCAACGGGGACGAAGGACTGGGAAGTGCCGAAAAGTCCCGTCTTGACGGTGACCCATGTCGGCTCGCCCGTGTCGTCGTCCGCGTACAGCTGACCGATCGAGCCGATCTTCTCGCCGTCGGAACCGACGACGTTGCCGCCCTTGTGGAGCAGGCTTTCAATGTTTTCCCTGTTGAGCATGACGTCTCCTTGGATTTGTCGTTGCGCTGGGCATAGCTGGCCATGGATGTCCCGGCACCGGTTATCCCGGCACTCGGCCTCCGCCCTCTCTGCTGAAGGCTGTGCGCTAGCTGCCCCCCTACCGTAAGCATGCTTAGCATCAAAAGGGAAGTCTGCTTAGTAATTTATTTCGTGTTGGCCTCTGTAACCAGGACTGACCAGCACCTTTCCGGGCAAAAAGTCTGGCGCCTCATGGCAGCGACACATGCCGGTGTTCGAGTCCCAACAGCGAGGCCGCGGCCTTGATGTCCGCGGCCCGGTGCCCAAGGCACAGGGCCCAGTGGTGACCGATCCCGGTCTGGCTCCACCGGTCCACCCAGATCCCTGGATCCCCGCCGAAGTTCACGCGCGAAGTAGTGTTTCCGATGGCCAGCAGCGGACCCGGAACCACCGTCCCTTCCGACGTCACGAAAACGTACTTGCCATCCGGGTCCTGGCCCAGGCCGAGGGTGGTGACAGGACCGGGCTGGACGTCGAACTCGACCGAAACTCCCCACCCGCGCTTGCCGTGATAAACGCCCAGGCCGCGCAGGAGCGGATCCTTCGAGGAGACAGCCAGGTGCGCAGGCCCGTCATGCCCCATCTCCACCACGTTGTCGAAAAAGTTCAGGGCCTGGATTTCGGTGAAGGAACCGCCGGCACCAATGGCGTGGGCAGCGAGCATGGCAATGGAGGTCCGCAGCTCGTACTCCCCTGCCATGGGAATTCCACGGGCCGTCAGGATCGAGGAACCCAGGATCATGCCGGCGCCCAGCCGCTCATGCTGCTCCCCCGCCAGTCCGCGGTGGTAATAAGCCACCGAGTCCAGGTCGAAGTCTTCCACCAGCCGGTCCAGCCCGACTGAAACCCTGGCACCCCAGGCGAAGTCGTCGTCGTTGACGGACTCATCGAGGACGAACAGTTCACGGGCCAGGGAGAGCCGCTCGGACACCTCGGCGTCGGTCACGGCCTTCACCCGTTCCCGCAGGTCATCAAATTCGAGCACTTCCACGTGGGATCCGAAGCTCGTCGAGACGGTGGTGAGGTCGGTGGCGACGTCCAGCATGCCCGGATACAGGTGCCCCATCAAGCCGTGCCGTGCGTTTCTAAGCCTGGCCCGGACGCCTGCTGCGTGGACCCACTGGTTGATCCGTTCCCAGGCCGAGTCCTGCTTCAAATGCCCTGAGACGGACCGAAAGTCGATCCCCGCCCGGCGGAAAACGTTAGCTACCT
Organism: Arthrobacter sp. K41; assembly: GCF_059089645.1. Taxonomy (NCBI): domain Bacteria; kingdom Bacillati; phylum Actinomycetota; class Actinomycetes; order Micrococcales; family Micrococcaceae; genus Arthrobacter; species Arthrobacter sp. K41. Next base: position 388,830 of record NZ_JBNHEW010000003.1, read on the forward strand.
CAGGTACCGGGCATTGGCCGCAGTAGGCCAGCCAGGCACCGGTGTCGAAGTTTGCGTGGTCCATCGCTTCGGTGGGCTGAAGGTCGATGACAAGCACCGGGCTCCCGGAGCGCTGGGCTACGGGCAGAACCATGGAGGACGTCAGGTAGGTGGCGAGGAAGATGACGATCAGGTCGCAGTCAACCTGCCGGAGCTTCTCCCCCGCCGCAACCGCCTGGGTGGCATCGGAGATGAAGCCCGCATCCACCACCTCCGCATCCAGCTCCCGAAAGCGGGAGGTGACGTACCGGGCTGAATCCTCAAGCTGGGGCAGGAGGTCGGGGAACTGGGGCCAGTACGCACCCAATCCCCCGGATACCAGGCCGATCCGGGTGGGCCGCCGCCGGTGGGGCTCCAGCAGTTCCGCAGCGTTCCTTTTGGTGGGCGACATGGCAGCCTTCCCTTCCGCAGAATTTTTTGCTCAACACGAGGCGCGGAACGCCGGGCGGGCCAGGGGAGCCCGCCCGGTGTGTACCCCGCAGCGCTAGAAGTTGTACTGGTCGATGTTCTCGGTGTTGAAGACGGTTGGCGGGCCAACAATGACCACACCGCCTTCTTCGATCGTCCGGTCGCCCAGTTCCCCGGCCGTGAACTTGTCGCCTGCGGCGCCGGTGATCTTCCCTTCCACGAGGGCCTTGCCGGCGAACGCCGCGACGTATCCGAGCTGGGCGGGATCCCAGAGGGCGAACTCCTTGACGGTGCCGTCCTTGACGAACGGCCGCATCTCGTTGGGCAGCCCCAGCCCGGTCAGCGCGACTTTGCCCTTGTAGGCCGAGGTGGAGAGGTACCTGGCCGTGGCGGCGATCCCCACGGTGGTGGGCGAAATGATGCCCTTCAGGTTCGGGTGTGCCTGCAGCAGGCCCTGGGCTTCCTGGAACGACTTGGTGTCGTCGTCATCGCCGTAAACCTTGGCCACCAGTTTGATGTCCCTGTAGGCAGGGTTCGATGCCAGGTCCTCCTCCATGAACTTGATCCACTCGTTCTGGTTGGTGGCATTTGCCGTGGCGGAGAGGATGGCGATTTCGCCGGAGCCGCCAATCTGTTCGGCGATCAGCTTCGTCTGGATCAGGGCCACTTCCTTGGCTACCACCTGGCTGATGAAAACGTCACGGCAGTCAGGGTTGGCGTCCGAGTCGAAAGCGACAATCTTGGCACCGGCGGAACGGGCCTCGCCCAAGGCCGTACAGACGGCGTCGGGATCGTTGGCGGCGATAACGATGACGTTGGTGCCCGCCTGGGTTTCAGCGTTGATGAACGAGACCTGGCTGGACGCAGAGGCTTCCAGGGGACCCACCACCTGGGAGGAGGCGAAGCCCGCTTCCTGCGCGCCGTCCTTGCCGCCGCCGAGGACAACGTCCGTATACGGGTTGTTCAGCTGCTTGGGGATGAAGGTGATCTTTTGCTCCTCAACCGCGGCGGAGGTCTCCCCCGTGGTCCCCGTTCCGCCGCTGCATGCCGTCAGGGCCATGGCTGCCGCCGCCGTGACGGCCACCAGCGGGGCCAACCTCGGGCGGCTGCCTGTCTTTTTTCGGTTCAACATCATTGTTTTTCCTTTTCCCTTGTTTGGTCGTTGCTGGTGGCGGAGGTGCCCCGGCTGAAGCTCTGGCGGACCCGCCGGTTGTGCTGCCATTCCCGGACGGCGGAGCCTATGCTCGGCGCCACCACGGAGAAGATGAGCAGCAGGCCCGTTACTGTGATGAGGACGACGTCGGACACCCGCCCGAGCCGCAGTGCATAGTTCAGGCTGCCGATCAGCAGCACACCGGCGATCACGCCTGGGATGGTGCCCTTGCCCCCGAAGATCGAGACACCGCCGAGGAGCACGGCGGCGATAACGGCCAGTTCCAGCCCCGAGGCGTTGTCGCTCCGCGCACTGGTGTAGCGCAATGTCCAGTAGATTCCGGCCAGGGCTGAGACCGCACCGGAGGCAACGTACAGCCAGAACTTGCTGCGCGCCACGTTGATGCCCACGAAGTTGGCCGCTTCCTTGCTGTACCCCATGGCGTAGAGCCCCCGCCCAAAGGGCGTGAAGTGGAGCAGGACGCCGAAGATCACCATGATGAGTACGACGCCGATCATCACCGTGGGGATGCCGGTGGCCCCGAGCTTGGAGGTGAAGAAGGCTGTCAGGGGGCGGGGGAAGTTGGCTACGGCATTGTCCCCGATGACTACCAGGGCAAGGCCGCGGAAGAGTGCCAGCGTGCCGATAGTGACCGCGAGCGAGGGCAGTCCCAGGACAGCGATCAGGAAGCCGTTGAACATTCCCGCGCCAATTCCGGCCAGCAGGCACAGCGCCAGCACCAGCCAGATGTCCAGTCCGGCCGCCCACAGCACACCCATCAGGGCGCTCGTCAGCCCTGCGATGCTGGCCACCGAAAGGTCGATTTCGCCGGTGACGATGATGAGCGTCATGGGCATCGCGATCAGGAGGACGGGAATGACGTCCAGGAGCAGGAAGCCGGTGGTCACCGGTGAGGCGAAGCGCGGGATGGCGATTGCGGCGTATATCAGGAATGCCAGGAGTACGTAGATGGTGATGGCGTCACGGCTGGCAAGGATGCGGGCAGCGCCCGTTTTTCCCTTGGGTTCGGTGGCCAGCGGCTTGGTGCTGTCGGCAACGGGCGCAGCCGCAGTGGTGCTGCTGGGCGTAGTGGTCTCAGACATTCCGGGCCTCGCTTATCCGCAGTTTCCGGGCCGTCCGCAGGCTGGCCAGGCGGTCGATGACAATGGCCGTGAGGATCAGGATGCCCACGATGGCCTGCTGCCAGAACTTGTCCACCCGGAGCGCGGTCAGGGAGCTGGTGATGGTGGTCAGGAGCACGGCTCCGAGGGCCGCGCCGGCCACGGTTCCGCTGCCGCCGAAGATGGCCACGCCGCCCACCACCGCGGCTGCCACCACATCCAGTTCCATTCCCGTCCCGGTGGTTGCTCCGACGGAGTTGAAGCGGCTGGCGTAGAGCACTCCGGCCAGGCCGGCGAGCGCTCCGTTGGCGAGGAAGGCGAGGAATACGCGTTTGGACACCTTGATGCCGAGGACCTTCGCCGCTTCCGGGTCCGAGCCAATGGCGTAGAGGTCGCGGCCGGGACGGGTGCCGGCCATGTACACGGCCACCGCCGCCACCACTGCAATGGCAAGGAGGGTGATGATCGGAAAGCCGAGCACTGTGTCCACGGACAGTGCCCCGAATGCCTCCGGCCGGTCCCCGGCGAAGTACTGCTTGCCGCCGGCCCAGGCGTTGTTGAGCCCGCGGAACACGTAAAGGGTTCCCAGGGTGATCACCAGCGCCGGCACTTTGGCCACCGTGACCAGGAAGCCGTTGAACATACCGAGCAGCGCGCCGAAGGCCATGCCCAGGAGCAGGACGGCCAGGATGGGAAGGTCCGGCATGGCGGCGAAAATTGAACCGGTGCCGAACGCCACCAGCCCCAGCATGGAGCCGACGGACAGGTCGATGTTCCGCGTGATGATGAGCAGGGTCTGTCCGGCTGCCAGGATGATAATGATGGTGGCGTTGAGCAGCAGGTCCTTGATTCCCTGCGGGGACAGGAACAGCGGGTTATTCAGGAAGGTGATAAGCACCAGCAGCGCCAGCGCAACCAGGACGGGGAGCTCACGCAGCCTCAGGAGCGGGCCGATCCCGCCGCTGCCGCCGCCGGTGCGGTCCGCCGTCGTGCCTTTCTCCTGGTGCTTGAGGGTTGAACTCATTCCGGAACTCCTGCCGTGGAGGTTGCCGCGTGCATTACCGATTCGGGGTCCGCATCTGCCCTGTCCAGCTGGGCGGTGATCCGGCCCTCCCGCATCACCAGGACGCGGTCTGCCATGCCAAGGACCTCGGGAAGCTCGGAGGAGATCATCAGGATGGCGATTCCGCGTCCGGCGAGATCGGAAATAAGCCGGTGGACTTCGCTTTTGGTGCCCACGTCGATGCCGCGGGTGGGCTCGTCGATGATGAGCAGCTTGGGATCGGTTGCCAGCCACTTGGCCAGCACCACCTTTTGCTGGTTGCCGCCGGAGAGTGTGGAGACGGCGTGCTCCTGGGAGCCGGCCTTGACCTGCAGGCGTTTGCTCCATTCCTTCGCCGCCGCACGTTCCTTGCCGCCGTTGATGAGCCCTGCCGTCGCGAACTTGTTCCGAAGGGTGAGCGTCACGTTCCGGGCCACCGACAGGTTCATCACCAGCCCCTGCTTGCGCCTGTCCTCCGGCACGAAGCCCAGCCCGGCGGCGATGGCCGCCTGGGGGTTGCGGGCCTTCAGCGGCTTGCCCTCCACAGAGACCTGTCCGGCGTCGTACGGGTCGATGCCGAACACCGCACGGGCCACCTCGGTCCGCCCGGCACCTACCAGGCCCGCCAGGGCAACGATTTCACCGGCCCGGACTTCGAAGCTGATGTCCCGGAATACCCCGGATCGGCTGAGGCCCTCGACTTTAAGTACTGTGTGTCCGATGTCCGCTTCGGCTTTGGGGAACAGCGTTCCGATGTCCCGGCCCACCATCTCGCGGACGATCTTTTCCACGGTGACCTCGGCAGTCCGGTGGGTTGCGATGTAGCGGCCGTCCCGCATCACGGTGATCCGGTCGCACAGGTCAAAAACCTCGTCAAAACGGTGTGAGATGAACAGGATGCCGGTTCCCTTGTCCCGCAGCCCGCGGGCCACTGCAAAGAGCCGGTCCACTTCCACCCCGCTGAGCGCCGCCGTGGGTTCGTCCATCACCAGCACCTTGGCCTCAAGCGAGATGGCCTTGGCAATTTCGATGATCTGCTGGTCCGCAATGGACAGCCCCTCCGCCACCCGGGAGGGATCCATGGGCACGCCCAACCGGTCGAACAGTTCGGCGGCCTGCCGCCGCATCTCGGCGCGGCTGATCAGCCGGGACCGCCCCTTGGGCTGCCGGCCGATGAAAATGTTTTCCGCCACGGTGAGGTCCGGGAACAGGGTGGGTTCCTGGTAGATGACGGAGATGCCGGCGGCCTTGCTCTCCGCCACGTTGCGGAAGTGGACAGGCTGACCGCTGAGCCGGAAATCCCCCGAGTCCGGATGGTAGAGGCCTGCGAGGATCTTCACCAGGGTGGACTTCCCGGCGCCGTTCTCGCCCACCAGCGCATGGATTTCCCCGGCGCGGATCTCCACTGTGCCGTCCGCGAGGGCCACGACTGGACCGAAGGTTTTGGCGGCGCCGGTCAGCGAGAGCACGGGTCCGCCTTGCTGGACGCCCGGTGCGTGCCCGGGAGGATTGCTGCGATCGTGCTGCATAAATTGAACCGCGTCTCTGAGGTCTTTGCTACAACAATGAATCGTTTCATAACGTTCAGGTGATTGAATCATAAAGCCGCTGAAACAGCACGGTCAATAGAGTTTGCCGCTGCCGCTGCATTCGTGACTCATCCGTGTTCCAACAGGTCCCCGGGGGTCCTGTTGTTTCCCCAACCTTTCCCGCGGCGTCACATCCGGTCCCCCGCGCGGCAACGCAGCCCGCCCACGGTGGAGGGGTGAGGATCGCAATAGTTGCTGAGTCATTCCTGCCGCTGATGAACGGCGTAACGCATTCCATCCTGCAGGTGCTGGAGCACCTCGAGGACCGGGGCGATGACGTCCTGGTCATCGCGCCCTCCACCCTGGACGGGGAAGCGCCGGCCCGTGTCAGGGGCGCCGAAATCCACCGGCTGCCGGCGGTTCCGCTGGCGGGCTATACGAACGTTCGGGTGGCGATGGGCGGTGTGTACCGGGTCAAGCGAATCCTTGCCGACTACGCACCGGACGTCGTCCACCTTGCCTCGCCGTTCGTCCTCGGCTGGCGGGCGGCACAGGCCGCGCGGCAGCTGGGCATCCCCACCGTTGCCATCTACCAAACCGAGGTTCCCAGCTATGCGGCGCGGTACGGGGTGCCGTTCCTGGAGAACTGGGCCTGGAACCGCGTGGAAAACATCCACCTGCTCGCCACCCGCACCCTGGTGCCCTCAACGTTCGCGCTGAACCAGTTGCGCGGCCGCGGCATCCCCAGGGTGGAGATGTGGCGCAGGGGCGTTGATACGGCGCGGTTTTCGCCGGAAAAGCACGACGACGGCTGGCGGGCTTCCGTGGCCCCCGGCGGCGAGCGGATCATCGGCTACGTAGGTCGGCTGGCCGTGGAGAAGCAGGTGGAGGACCTGGCTGCCCTGGCCGGCATCCCCAACACGCGGCTGGTGGTTGTGGGCGACGGACCCCAGCGGGCGGCCCTGGAAGGCGCCTTGCCGGACGCCGTTTTCACCGGCTTCCTGGGCGGGGACGAATTGGCACGCGCTGTGGCGTCCTTCGACCTGTTCGTCCATCCCGGCGAATTGGAGACGTTCTGCCAGACCATCCAGGAGGCCATGGCATCGGGTGTGCCGGTGGTGGCCACGGGCCGCGGCGGGCCCCTGGACCTGGTGGAGAACTCCCGGACGGGCTGGCTCTACGAACCCGGGGACCTCGCCGGAATGCGGGCCCGCGTGGTGGACCTGATGGGCGACGACGCCAAGCGCCGTGCGTTCGCCGCGGCGGCCCACGCGTCGGTACAGGACAAGACGTGGCCGGCGCTTTGCGGACAGCTGGTCCGCCATTACGAGCAGGTCCTGGCGCTGGGACAACGCCCGCCGGGTCCCGTGGCCGAGCCTGCGGCATCAGGGCGCGGGTGGGAATCATGAGAATTTCCGTGATTGGCTGCGGCTACCTTGGCGCGGTGCACGCAGCCACGCTCGCATCAATGGGCCACACAGTGGTGGGCATCGACGTCGACCCCGGGAAGGTGGCGCAGCTGGCACGCGGCGCGGCCCCGTTCCACGAACCCGGGCTGGACGAACTGCTGCAGGACGGCCTGGCCACCGGCCGGCTGACCTTCTCCACCGCAGCGGCCGCCGCCGGCGGCGCGCAGGTGCACTTCCTGTGTGTGGGTACTCCGCAGCACAAAACGTCCGACGCCGCCGACCTCACCTACCTGGTCTCCGCGGCAGAGGCGCTGCTCCCGCACCTGGCGGCAGGCGCCGTCGTCGTCGGAAAATCCACAGTGCCGGTGGGTACCGTGGACATGCTCCGCGGTGTACTGGCCTCACGGCCGGACGTGCTGCTGGGCTGGAACCCCGAGTTCCTCCGGCAGGGCACCGCAGTGAAGGACTCACTGGTACCGGACCGGCTGGTCTACGGAGTACACGGCGGCAGGGCCGGCGCCTTCAATGCCCGGACCGGGGCACCCCTGGGCGTGACGGCTGCCCTGGACGCCGTGTATGAACCGCTGCTCGCCGCCGGGATCCCCCGCCTGGTCTGCAACTTCGCCACCGCGGAGCTGATCAAGTCGGCAGCGAACGCGTACCTGGCCACCAAAGTCAGCTTCATCAACGCCATGGCCGAACTCTGCGATGCATCGGGTGCGGACGTGGCGGAGCTGGGTGAGGCGATGGGCATGGACCCCAGGATCGGCGGGCGGTACCTGCATGCCGGGCTGGGGTTCGGCGGGGGCTGCCTGCCGAAGGACATCCGGAGCTTCCGCTCCCAGGCCTCGGCCCTCGGCGTTGCTGCCGTGGACGACTGGATGCGGCTGGTGGACAACGTGAACCTGGGTCAGCGGGAGCGGACTGCCAGCCTCGCCGCGGAGCTCTGCGGCGGAAGCCTGGCAGGGCGTTCCCTGACCGTGCTGGGCGCGTCATTCAAGCCGGACACGGACGACATCCGGGACTCGCCCGCCCTTGATGTTGCCGACCGCCTGGCAGCTGCCGGCGCACACGTGACCGTCACCGATCCCAAGGCGGTCAACCAAGCCTGGCGGCGCTACCCGCGGCTCAGGTTTGAGGCTTCCACGGAGCGGGCGCTCGAGGGCGCCGAACTGGTGCTGCTCCTGACCGAATGGGACGAATACCGGCGCCTGTCACCTGCCGTGGCGGGCAGGCTGGTACGACGCCGGGTGGTGCTGGATGCGCGGAATGCCTTGGACGCTGCCGCATGGCAGGCGGAAGGCTGGGTGCTGCGCGGACTGGGGACAGGAAGCGTGGAGGTGCCCGCTTTGGAGCGGGCCGTCCCCCAGCTTTAGCTCAGTAGCACAGCCCCGGTTCAGGGGTCCCGGCGCAGGTCGTGAGGGCTGCCTGGCTTGGAGTTGCGAGCTCAGCCCAGGAGGCCGAGCTCGGCAAAGGCGAGCGCCACTCCGTTTCCGGACGGGCCGGGAGTAGTCCTGTCCGCCACTGCCAGCACGGCGGGATGGCCATCCTCGACGGCGATACCGGTTCCTGCGTACTCGAGCATCTCGATGTCATTGGCGCTGTCGCCGATGGCCACAATGTCCGCCCGGTCCAGGTCCAGGTGGGCTTCCACCGCCTGGATGCCCACCGCCTTGTGTGTGCCGGCCATGAAGATCTCGCCGGCGCGGTCGCCAAGCGCTGACAGGGAACTGGGGATCAGTCCCACGTCCGGGCCGAGACCGGCCATGAGTTCCGTCAGCGGCACGGGAGAGTCGAAGCACGAGATTTTGGCGAAGGACGCACCGCGCAGGTCGTCGCTGTACTGCATGGGCCCCAGGATGTCCTCGAGTGGATCAACGTCAGTACTCAGGACGCCATCGTGCCCGGACCGGCCAGCGAACACGGGGCCAAGCACCTGCCTGAGCCGCTGGTCCACGCCGGTGCGGCCGTACAGCGCCTCCGGTGCTTCCAGGATGTACGCTGCGTCCACGGCCTCGAGCGTTTGCACGATGAGGGCTGCCAGGCCGGGTTGAAACCGCGTGTCCTTGAGGACTTGCCCGTTGAGCTCCACCCGGGCGCCGGCGCCGGTGATGATGCCATCGAACCCAGTTTCCAGGATGTGGCCGGGGACCATGGACAGCGGGCGCCCGGTGCAGACGAAGACCAAATGGCCCCGCCCGCGTGCTGTGCGGACCGCCTCAACGTGTGCCTGGGGAGCCAATCCGTGGTCCGCGTAGGTGCCGTCGATATCGAGGAAGACGGCACGAGGCCGGAAGGACTGCTGCCTGGACATGCCGGAGCTCCTAGGTAGGTGGCGGGACAGTTCAACTCTATCGAAAGCCCGCCGGGTCCCCGACGGGCCGCTGGCCCCTCACCTGCTGAAACATGCATTCCCGCCAGCGAAACTGACAGCCATCCCGTGATATTTGAAGTCTTGAAGTGCAGTAGGCACACTGCTTGAATTATGGAACCGGAAATGGGGGCCCGGCACAACTTAACTAATTTAAGGAGTGACAACATGGGCATTCTAGGATTTCTCATTTTGGGCCTGATCGCCGGAGCTATTGCTAAGGCCATCCTCCCGGGCCGTCAGGGCGGAGGCTGGGTGATCACCCTGGTCCTCGGTGTCGTCGGCGCTATCCTGGGCGGTTGGATCGGCTCGCTGGTTTTCGGTGGCGGTCTGGCTGAATTCTTCGATATCCGCACCTGGCTCCTGGCGATTCTGGGGTCGATTATCGTCCTGCTGGTTTACGGGGCAGTCACGAACCGCAGCCACCGCCGCGTGTAGCTTCCGAAACCAATTTTATCAAGGGGCGGGCGCCGTTTTCCGCGTGCGGAGAACGGCGCTTTTGCTTGCCCTGGCGCCCGGAATGGCGTCCGGCACGAATGCCGGCTGCAGGACCTGCCGGTGGACACGGTTAAAACCGCCAAGACCTGTGTCGATGGTCCGCACGGGCACGGAGAGGCTGCCGATCCTGCCGTGGGCAAATAGAGGCGGGGCTTAATAGGATGAAAGCGTCCCGGGAGCCCGGGCTAAGCTGCTTTCTTGGAGCCGGACTTCTTCTGGCCCGGGTTCTTCTGCATGGGCTTCTTGGCGGCGGGCTGCTGCTGGGCAGGCTGGTCCTGGACCGGCTGTTGCGGTGCAGTCTGGCGCTGTGCAGCGGGTTGGGCCGCGGCTTCAGCCACGTATTCCGGTTCCGCTGCCGGGGTTTGCTGACTGCCGGCTTCTGCCTGGACACCGGCTGCTTCCGCGGCCCGGTTGCGCTTCCACCGCCGGAGCAGGTCCGCGGCAGCCCAAGCGCCTGCCAGGGGGGTGAGGACCGCCGCGCCGTAGACGAAGAGTATCCAGGTGAGGGTTGTCAGCGGGGACTGGCTGTTGTTCAGGAGGGACAGGCCGCCCAGAAGCCCCACGGCCCAGAAAAGGACCACTGCGGTGAGCACCGCGGCGGCCGGGAAATACTGGTTGGACACGATTTTTTTCAGGGTTTCCATGCACTTCCTCCTGCCTGGCCGGGGCACGGCAAAAGCCGTTCAAAACCAGTATGGCGTTCCCCGGCCGGGAAACCCGGCAACACGCAGGGAGTGGTGACGAACCTAACGCCTGGCCGCCATACGCCTCCGCCCCGCGGCCCTCTTCCCTCCCGCCGGCGCACCTAATACGGTGGACCTGTCCGGCCACGCGGAGCCGGCGTGCCCGCACCATTGGTGCCATCCTGGAGGTCCTCATGCGCAAAGTCACTGCCGGTCTGTTCCACTCCGTGGACGGCGTGGTGTCCGATCCCTACAAGTTCCAGTTCGACAGCTTTGACGCCGAACTGGGTATTGGGATGACCCGGATGATGGAAACCGTGGACACTGTGGTGCTGGGCCGGGTGAGCTACCAGGAGTGGGCGGCCTACTGGCCGAACGCTTCGGTGGATGAGGACTTTGCGGCATTCATCAACCCCGTGGAAAAGTTCGTGGCATCCCGGACGCTGAAGGACCCGCTGGAATGGCAGAACTCGCAGCTGATGGACTCCCCGCTGGAGGAGTTCATAGCCAAGCTGAAGGAGCGCGACGGCGGCGAAATCGCCGTGTGCGGCAGCATCTCGGTGACGCGGCAGCTGTTGTTCGCCGGGCTGCTTGATTCCCTCACGCTGATGACCCACCCCGTGGTGGCCGGCAGTGGCCGCCGCCTCTTTGAGGACGGCGACCCCACCACGCGCCTTGTCCTTCAGGACCAGTACCGCACCAGCAAGGGCAACGTCATCAGCACCTACGGCCGGCTCGAAGGCTAAGCGGGCGGGATAGCAGCTGCGACAGCGGCGATGTCGGCGGGCGTGGTCCGGCAGCAACCACCAATGATGCGGGCCCCGGCCTTCTGCCAGGCAGCAGTGCCCTCCGCCAGGGTGCGGGGCTGCGTCTTCTGGTCCGCTCCAGGACCCGATCCGGTGTTCCCGCTTGCTTCGGCAGGTCCCCAGGTCTTGGTCACGGGATCGTAGGCCTCCCCGGAGTTGGGATAAGCCACCAGCGGTTTGCCGGTGGCCTGCCCCAGCGCGGCCAGCGCGGGGCCGACCAGTCCCAGCGGCACGCAGTTCACGCCAATGGCTGCAATATGGGGCTGCGTGTCCAGGAGTCCGGCCACGGCTGCCAGCGGTGTGCCGTCACTGATGTGCGTCCCATCCCGCAGGGAGAAGGAGAACCAGGCTTCGACGCCGTATTCCTGGCTCAGGGCCAGGAGTGCCTCGGTTTCGGCTAACGAGGGCAGGGTTTCGCAGGCGAGGAAATCGACGCCGGCATCCACCAGCGCCGCTAAGCGGGGACGGTGGAAGTCCCGGAATTCGCGCGGTGTCAGGACATAATCCCCGCGGTATTCCGAGCCGTCCGCGAGGTAGGCACCGTACGGGCCGACGGATCCGGCGATCAGCAAAGGTCCGTCCCCGGGGGCGGCGGCCAGATGCTCGCGGCGGGCCTCATCCGCCAACCTGACCGACAACGCCACCAGCTCCAACGCCTCCTGCTCCCCCATCCCCCGCCCGGCAAACCCCTGGGGCGTGGCCTGGTAGCTGGCCGTTGTCGCAATCCTGGCACCTGCTGCAAAGTAGTCGGCGTGGACGGCCTTAATTACTTGGGGTTGCTCAAGCAAAACCTTCGCCGACCACAAGGGATCGTCGAGGTTGCAGCCGCGGGCCTCCAGCTCGGTGGCCAGGGCGCCGTCGGCGGGCAGGTGCCTGCCTGAGTCCAGCAGGGATGACAGCATCGCATTGACAGGCATGCAGTCATAATACGCATCTTCTTATGCTTGTAATGATTATTTCTTTCTGTCACGATGGCAGGCAACCGTCAGCCCGGCGGGAGGAAAAGAGGACAGGTTCTTGGACGTTCAACTTCATCCGGTACGCAAGCTGCGCGTGCATTGGCCCATCAGCGGCACCACCTTCGCGCAGCTCGCCAAAGGCAAAGCGAGCGCCTTCCGCGACGATCCCGGCATCGCGCATCTCCTTCAGGCTCTCGCGCAGTTCCAGGAGTTGGGCGACTTTGGCAGCTACAAGCATGTATTCGAATCCGGCCTGGGTTTCGAGGGCTTCACCACTTCCGAGGGCGCCAATCCGACATTAGGCCGCGTGGGCGAGCAGACCCTGTCTCCAACGTTTGTGTTCACTACCTACTTTGATGCCTCCCTGGAGGATGCCGCCGTGGAACGCTTCATGCGCCAGATCGTGGAGATCCACCCGTGGGAAGTACCCGTCATCGAACTCACCGGCCCGATCAGTGTGTCCAGCAGTGCACTGGCACCCCAGGGAGCTGCTGCATCATGACGGACACCACCATCACCGCTTCCCTGTGGGACAACCTGCAGCAGCTGCTCGCAGGCAGGCAGTTCGTCGACCTGACGCACGCCTTCCACCCCGGGCAGCCACACTTTGCCGCCTTCCCGGACGAGGAACGCGAAGCGCTCTTCGACCTGGAGAAGGGTGACGGGTTCACCGCGCACCGCTATTCGATCGTGGGCCAGTGGGGAACCCATGTGGACCCGCCCTCGCACTTCATCCGCGGCGGCAGGACCCTGGATCAAATCCCCGTCCGGGAGATGATCCTTCCGCTCGTGGTCCTGGACATCTCCGCGCGGGTGGCCGGCAACCCGGATGCCGTCCCTACCCTGAAGGACGTGCAGGACTGGGAAAGCCGGAACGGCGCCATCCCCGCAGGGGCTTTTGTGGCCCTGCGCACCGGCTGGAGCAGCCGGTGGCCGGATCCGGACGCCATGGCCAACCGGGACAAGGACGGGTTGAGCCACACGCCAGGCTGGTCCTTTGAGGTGCTGTCCTTCCTGGTCAACGAGCGGTCGGTTGCAGCCGTAGGCCACGAGCAGACGGACACAGACCCCGGCCTGGCCACCTCCCGGCAGGATTTCAGCCTGGAAACCTTCGTCCTGGCACAGGACCGCTGGCAGATTGAACTGCTGGCCAACCTGGACGGGCTTCCGGAGTCCGGCGCCGCCGTCGTGGCAACCTGGGCCAAACCGCTGGGCGGCAGCGGCTTCCCGGCGCGCGTCATTGCCATCTGCTGAGTCCGCCCACCGCGGGCCGGCGGCGGGCCCGGACGCCCTCCACTAAACTCAGTCCATGCCTAAAACCTCCAGCATGGGCCGCGGGATCATGGCCGTCCTTGCTGTTGGCGCACGCCACGCAGCAGGACACCCCGGCGGGACAGTGGCAGACATCGCCGTGGACCTGGGCAAGGACCGCAGCCAGGTGTCGCGCAACCTGCGCAGTGCGGAGCAGGAGGGCTTCCTCAGCCGCACCAGCCAGCGCACCTACACCCTGGACTGGTCCGTCCTCACCGATGCGCAACTGCTGACGGAACGCCGTTTACAGTCCGACGGCGGCAGTGCCCTGGAAGCGCTGGCCCGCGACACTGACGAAGCATGCTTCCTCGGGGTCCTCAGTGGCGACAGCACGGTGACCATCGCCGAAAGCGTCCCGGCCAGCAGCAACCTGGTGGGCTCCTGGCTTGGCCGGCCCTACCCCGCCTACTGCAGCGACGCCGGGCAGGCAGTGCTGTGGGAAGCATCGGAGGCAGAGGTGCGGACTGTCTTCGCGGACGTCGACTTCGTGCGCCACGGCCCCAACACGCCCGCCGGCGTCGAAGACTTCCTGGCCCGCCGTGATGCCGCCCGGGCACGGGGTTACACCATCGTGGACGAGGAGGCCGAACCGGGCCTCTACTCCCTGGCCGTCCCCATTCGGGATTTCAAGGGGGACGTGGTGGCGGCGCTGCAGATCGTGGGCATCAAGGAACGTCTGGAACCGCGCCGGGAGGCATGCGCAGCGGCTTTGGCCGCACAGGGACGGTGGCTCGAGAGCAGGCTCGGCCACCAGCCGCAGGACTAGCCTGGCGCCGGAAAGGATCCGAGCCGTTCCGCTGCACTGGTGAGCGCCGCGCCGGCGTCCATCCGGGAGCCGATCCTGGCCGGGCTTCCCAGCACGCTGAGCGAGGCCAGGATGGCACCGCCGGCGCCGCGGACGGGCACCGCGAATTCCACCACGTTGTGCTCGAATTCCTCCGCAGCCGAAATGTAGCCGGCGGCATGGTCCCGGACCATCCGGTCCCACACTTCAGAATTGGAATGGGCAGCCCCCGGGCCACCGATGCCGACGTAATTCACGTCCCGGAGCAGGGCCTCCAGTGCGGGACGGTCGTGGTCCCACAGCAGTGCCCTGCCGGCACCGGTGCACCATACCGGCGTTACCATGCCCGGCTTCACGAAGCTTCCGGGAACGGCGTCGTTGCTTGAACTCCTGACCAGGATCACGCGGTAGCCGTCCCGGACCGAGAGCCGGGCCCGCAGCCCCAACGAGGCCACCAGCGCCTCCAGCACGGTTTTCGCTTCCCTGACCCAGCCCGTATTCAGCGAGGCGGCGAGGGTGAAGAATCGTCGGCCGGTCCGGAACGGGCCGCGGTCCACGCGCTCAAGCAGCCCGAGGTCACACAACTCCTGGGTGAGCCGGGAGACGCGGCTTTGCTCCATGTCCAGTTCGGCCGCCAGCTGGGAAACCCCCAGCAGTTGCCGGCCCCGCTTCTCGCGGTCGGCCACCAGCCGTACGATCCGGAGGCCCTGCGCCATTGACGACGCCTCAGCGGAAGGATCCACGCTCATTTGCCCTCCCCGCCGGAAACCTCGCCCTATTCTGCCACGGCAGCATCGATCCAACAGGAAGGCCGGAAAGAACGACGGCGGCCGGCGGGAAGGTGCCAATAACCGCCCGGCCCGGCAGCCGCCGTCGTCCGTTTCCTTTTACTTAGTGGGCTGGGCCTTGCGTCCGTGCCGGAAGTGGAACCAGGCGTAGCAGGCGGCCACGAAGGGGATGCCGAAGTAGAGCGCGGCGGCCTGGGTGGGGTCCAAAGCGATGCCGATCAGGGAGACGACGCACAGCGTGAAGGCGAGGATGGGTACCAGCGGGAACAGGGGGGCCTTGTAGGCGAGCGCGGCGACGTCGCCGCCGTTGCGGACGAAGGCGCGGCGGTGGAAGAAGTGCGAGGCGGTGATGGACATCCATACCCCCACCACGGCGAAACCGGCCACTGACACCAGGACAAGGTAGACCGTCTCCGGGGCAACCACGCTGCTGATCAGCGAGGCGACGCCGCCCACCATGCTCACCGCGAGCGCAGTCAAGGGGATCCCGCGGCGTGTCAGCTTTTTGAACGCGCGGGGCGCGTGGCCTTCGTCCGCGAGGGAGTAAAGCATGCGGGCGCAGGAGAAAAGTCCGCTGTTTCCGGCGGAGAGGAGTGCGGTGATGATGACGAAGTTCATGATGTCGGCGGCGAACGGCAGGCCGATGGATGAGAAGACCGTCACGAACGGGCTCTCGTCCAGGCCCACCTCGGTGTACGGGATGGTGGCGGCAATAACAGCGATCGCGCCGACGAAGAAGATCAGCAGGCGGAGCACGGTAGTGCGCATGGCCTTGGGGATGCTGGTGGCGGGATCCTTGGTTTCCCCTGCTGCCACGCCGATCAGTTCGGAACCGGAGAAGGCGTAGAAGACGGCGAGGACGGTAACCAGGACGCCGGTGAAGCCGTTGGGGAACAGTCCGGCCTCCGTGGCGAAGTTCTCGAACAGGAACGGGTGCTCTCCCCCGCTGCTGAGCGGGCGGAAACCGAAGAGGGCCGCGCCGCCCAAAACGATGAGGCCGATAATGGCGGCCACCTTCACGATGGCGAACCAGAACTCGGACTCACCGAAGAACTTTGAGGACACCGCGTTGAAGCCGAAGAGGATCGCGGCGAAGACCAGGCACCAGACCCAGACCTCGACGCCCGGAAACCACCGTTGCATGAGCAGACCGGAAGCGGTGAACTCCGAACCGATGGCCACAGCCCAGCACAGCCAGTACAACCACGCGGTAGCGAAACCGGTGGCAGGGCCGATGGAGCGGGCGGCGTATATGTGGAACGCGCCGGAAACCGGGTAGGCGATGGCGAGTTCGCCCAGGCAGGCCATGACCAGGTACACCACGAACGCGCCCACCAGGTAGGCAATCACCGCGCCGAGCGGGCCGGCCTGGGAAATGGTGTAGCCGGAGCTGAGGAACAGGCCGGAACCGATCACGCCGCCCATGGCGATCATCACCAGGTGGCGCGGGCCCATGGACCGGCGGAGCCCTGACTCCTGCCGTTGCCTTGCCAAACCGGCTGGCTGCTCTTCCAGGGTTAGCGGAGCTGAGGGATCCACGGGCGTCTCCAATGCGGGGGTCGGGCGGTGCGGGAGGGGGCGCGTGCAGTCCCCTGGTCCCGGCACCGGGAAACGAAGGAATGCACGTTATCAGTGCTGAAAGTAGCACGAGCGTCGAATTTTCAGTCATCAAAGACATGTATTCATGCTTATATTGCACGCTGTTACTCCCAGCGACCGGCTTAGTGCATGCAGGACGGCGCCGCTCGCCCGCGATTCGGGGGCGGGCGAGCGGCGCCGCACTTCCCTACCGGGGTCAGCGGCGCACGCGTTCGACGGCTGCAGCGCTGGCTTCCTGCCCGCTCGCCCGAAGTCCTTCGACCACGCCCGCGGCATCCGCTGCGGAGCGGTTCTGGCTGAGCTTTTCCTTGGCCTCGATACGCGTGATCACCAGCTCGACGCCCACGATGGCGCGCAGCTGCCCTGCGATGAACGGCTTCGGGGCGTCGTCGACGGACCAGGGGTGTTCCCGGCCGTCCTCATGCAGCCGTGTCAGGCGGCGGACGTGGCGGCCCAGCCAGTCGACGTCGTCATGAATGATTAATTCGCCGTAGACGTGGGCGGTTGAGTAGTTCCAGGTGGGCACCACGCGGCCGTGCTCGAGCTTGGAGGGGTACCACGACGGCGAGATGTAGGCATCCGTGCCCTCGATGATAGTGAGGGCTTCCCCCTTGGGCAGGCAGGAAAATTGCGGGTTGTTTCTCGCCGCGTGTGCGTGCAGTGCACCGCGCTCCCCCACGGTGGGCTCGTAGATGTAGGGCAGCATGGTCGCCAGCAGGCCCTGGTCCGTCATGGTGACCAGATTCGCCGCAGCAGGCCAGGTGAGGAGGTGCTGAACGGCGTCGGCGCCGGCTCCAAAGTGGGCGGGGATGTACATGATGTGGTCCTTTCGGTTCAGGAGATAGGGGCGGCCCGGCGGAACCGGACACGAACCGCGGCACCGGCGCACGCGATCACGGCCAGGCCGCCGAGGATGGTGGTCCAGGTCAGCGCCTCGCCCAGCAGGAGCGCGGCCCAGCAGATACTGAGAACGGGCTGGAGGAGCTGGATCTGGCTGACCCGTGCCATGGGTCCGATGGCGAGTCCGCGGTACCAGGCGAAGAAGCCGAGGAACATGCTGACGACGGCGAGGTAGGCGAACGCGGCCCACTCGGCAGGTGTTGCTGACGGCGGCTGGGCTGCAACCGAAAGGACGGCGAGGACCAGCATCAGCGGCAAGGCGAGGATGAGTGCCCAGGCGATTGTCTGCCAGGAGCCGAGTTCCCTGGCCAGCAGGCCGCCCTCGGCGTACCCGACGGCGGCGCAGATGACGGCCCCCAGCAGCAGCAGGTCTGCCCAGTGCAGGTGCCCGAACCCGCCGGACTGCAGGAACGCGAAGCTGATGGCTGCCAGCGAGCCGAGCATCATGACTGCCCAAAAAGCTGCGGGCGGGCGTTCCCGGGCGCGGAGCACGGCGGCCGTTGCCGTCGCAGCGGGCAGGAGTGCGATGACCACGGCGCCGTGCGCGGCTGGAACGGCAGTGAGGGCGTAGGAGGTGAGTAGCGGAAATCCGACGACGACGCCGCAGGCCACGAGTGCCAGCCTCGCCCAGGTGAAGGCGGACGGGAGTCCCTGCCGGGTCAACAAGAGGGCTGCGGCGGCGAGGGTTGCTGCGATGACAGCCCGGCCCGAGCCGATGAAAAGCGGGGATAGGCCGGCTACCGCCACGCGGGTGAAGGGCACCGTGAACGAGAAGGCCGCCACGCCCAGAAGTCCCCACCAGATTCCGGTCGGGGTGCTGGGCAGTATCACTGGCCGTTTTACGGCAGTAGCGCTACTCTGTTGTCTCATGAACAACGATAGCAGTTCCCGCATTGTTCTGGCATTAAGGCAGTGGATTTCCGCAGCCACCCCGGGTGCCCGGCTGCCGTCAACCCGGTCACTGGTGGCCGAGTACCAGGCGAGCCCCGTAACGGTGCAGAAGGCGCTACAAGCCTTGACGGTTCAGGGGCTGATTGAGAGCCGGCCCGGAGTGGGGACCTTCGTGCGGGCGGTCCGGACTGCCCGGCCGGCCGACTACGGCTGGCAGACGGCAGCTTTGGGGGCCCCGCCGTCGGCCCTGCCCTCCGCTTCCGGCACCATGCGGGATGTTCCCAACAGCGTCATCCCGTTCCACTCGGGATACCCTGACCGGGAGCTGCTGCCCGAGCGCCTTGTTCGCGCGGCCCTGGCGCGCGCCGCACGGGGTGATGCTGCGCTGTCGCGGCCGCCGGCGGCAGGCATGCCGGAACTGCAGCAGTGGTTCGCCCAGGAGCTGGGGTCGGCCACGCCGGTTGGGGTCTCTCCCCCGACGCCAAGCGACGTGATTGTGCTGCCGGGCAGCCAGAGCGGACTCAGTTCGATTTTCCGGGCGCTGGTGGGTGCGGGCCAGCCTCTGCTGATGGAGTCGCCCACGTACTGGGGTGCCATTTTGGCCGCGGCGCAGACGGGGGTCCGGGTTGTCCCGGTGCCCAGCGGGCCGGACGGCCCTGATCCTGTGGCTTTAGCCCGCGCCTTTGAGGAGACCGGCGCCCGGGGTTTCTACGCGCAGCCCAACTACGCGAATCCCACGGGAGCGCAGTGGGCTCCGGGGCGCGGCGGGGAGGTCCTCGAGGTGGTCCGCCGGCACGGCGCGTTCCTGGTGGAGGACGACTGGGCGCATGATTTCGGGATCACGTCCGATCCTGTCCCTGTGGCCACGCAAGACGACTCCGGGCATGTCATCTACGTCCGGTCCCTGACCAAGAGCGTTTCCACCGCCATCAGGATCGCCGCGGTCATTGCGCGCGGCCCGGCACGGGAACGGATCCTGGGCCAGCGGGCGGCGGAGTCGATGTACGTCAGCGGTCTGCTGCAGGCCGCGGCGCTGGACGTGGTGAGGCAGCCAGGGTGGCAGACTCACCTGCGGAGCCTCCGGCAGCAGCTGCAGTCGCGGCGGGACCTGCTGGTCACCAGCGTCCGGGAGCATGTTCCGCAGGCCCATGTCGAGCTGTTGCCCAAGGGCGGGCTGAACCTGTGGCTGCGGATGCCGGACGGGACGGACCTGCCGCGGCTGACGAGGGACTGTGAAGACGCAGGCGTGATGATTGCCGCCGGCACCGAATGGTTCCCGGCCGAGCCCGCCGGCCCGTTCGTGCGGCTGAACTACTCCGGCCCGAACCCTGGAGCGTATCCGGAGGGCGCCCGGATTATCGGTGAGGCGCTGGCCAAGCAGTCCTAAGCCAGGACCAGCTCTTCGCTCTTTTCCCACAGCCCGCGCGCCAGCTCGGTATCGTATGCCTGCGGGTTGGCCTTGGCCAAGGCGCGCTTGGTGTAAAAGGCGCCGGAGAACCAGTCCTTGCCGGGTGTGCCGTTGATAAGCCATAGCAGGGTGTCGGCGCCTTGGTCCGGGGTGAGCATGAACCGGTTGAGCACGGTCTTGTACGCGTACCGGAAAGGGCTGGTGGACTCGGCCGCGAAGTTGGTGCGGACCACGCCCGGGTGGAACGCCGCCGTCGTAATGCCCTGGTTTCCGTAGCGGCGGTCCAGCTCGGCGGTGAACAGGATGTTGGCGAGCTTGCCGGTGCCGTAGGCGCGGTTAGTGGAGTAGCGGCGCTCGGCCGTGAGGTCGGAAAGGTCGAGCGTGCCGAACGCGTTGGCGGCGCTGGACGTGTTGATTACCTTGGCGTTGCTGGCCGTGAGCGTGTCCATCAGCAGCGTGGTGAGCAGGAACGGCGCAAGGTGGTTGATTTGGAACGTGGATTCGTTGCCGTCAGGAGTGAGGGCGCGTTTGCCCATGATGCCGCCGGCGTTGTTGGCCAGGACGTCGATGCGGGGGTAGTCGGACTTCAGCTGGGCAGCGAGCGTGCGGACCTGCTCGAGCTCCGAGAAGTCACTGACAAAGTAGTCCGCGTTGAGCTCCTTGGCGATGCTCCGGGTCTTCTCCCCGGACCGGCCGACGATCACCACCTGATCCCCCGCCTCCACCAGCGTCCGGGCCGCTGCTGCCCCAATGCCGTCGCTGGCGCCGGTGATCACGATCGTGCGAGGAGTCAAGGGGTGTCCTTTGGTCGGGGAAGTTCCAGGGCTCGGGATGGAGCGCACTGCCTTTGGCACAACGACGGCGGCACGGTCCGTGTTCCCTGCTGCACCCGTCTGCCAGGCAGACTGCTTTCCCGACATCTGAACCTGCCGTCTTGAATCCGGTAGGTGCGCCCATTAGCCTCGCTGCATGGGCCAGCCGCATCTTGGGCCAGAGAACTTGCCGGACCAGCTGGCACACCGGGGGCGAACGTCGTCGTCGGCAGCAGCTTTGCGCCTCGCGCAAGCGAAAACCCGCCGCACGAACCTGGTGCTGCTGGCCGTCATCCTGGTAACCGTTGCCTTCTTTTTCCGGACGTTGATGCCCTCTTCCACCGCCGGCATCGAAGGCGCGGCCCGGGACTTTTTCACGCTCTCCATCAGCGTAATAATCGAGTCGCTGCCGTTCCTCTTCCTCGGCATCCTGGTGTCCATCCTCGTCCAGATCTGGCTGCCGGAAAACTTCCTGCTTCGCAGGCTCCCGGGGAACCCGATCCTTCGCCGGGTCTGCCTCTCGGTCCTGGGCATGCTGATGCCGGTCTGCGAGTGCGGCAACATCCCCATGGCCCGCGCCCTTATGACAAGGGGCCTGACGGTGGCTGAATCCATGACCTTCCTTTTCGCCGCACCCATCATCAATCCGGTCACGATCATCACCACCCACCAGGCGTTCGGCTGGGACAACAACATCCTCCTGGCCCGGATAGCGGGAGGCTTCCTCATCGCCAACCTCATCGGTTGGATCTACAGCCGTCACCGCCGTCCCCAGGACCTGCTGACGCCCCGCTTCGAAGCCATGTGCGCCGCGGCGGACCATCCAGACCCGGGCGGAAAACTTGGGCGCAGCGTGACGCTGTTCGCCCGCGAGACCAACGCCATGATGCCCGCACTGTTCATCGGCGCCGGGCTCGCCGGCCTCATCCAGGTGGGCGCACCCCGCAACCTGCTGGTTGCAGTGGGGAACGATCCCGTATGGTCCGTGCTGGCGCTGATGCTGCTGGGTTTTGTGGTGGCCGTCTGTTCGACCGTGGACGCCTTCCTGATCCTCTCGTTCGGCTCCACGTTTATGCCCGGCGCCATCGTCGCGTTCCTCGTTTTCGGCCCCATGATCGACGTCAGGATGCTCGCTCTGCTGCGCACCACGTTCACAGCCAGGACCCTGCTGCAGCTCACCCTGCTGATAGCACTGTGCTCCGCCATACTCGGGTGGGCGGTGAACTTCCTTGCTTAGGGGAATCGCGGAACGGTCCGGCTTTACGCTGGGGCTCATCGGAATCATCTCCACTCTCTGGCTCGGGGCCACTGGAAAGCTCGAGCTTTACATCCATCCCCGCTACGTCGTATTCACCATTGCCATGTCCCTCATTGCCGGGGTACTGGCAGTGGCGGCATTGGTCCTCAGGCGCGGCGGGCACTCCCATGACGACGGCGATGATCACCACGACGACGTCGGGCGGCGGCCGCTGCGGGCCGCCGGGAGCCTGCTCACTGTGTCCGCTGCCGTCGTCGGACTGCTGGTCCTGCCGCCATCAGCGCTGACCTCCGCCACGGCCAACCAGCGCGACCTCAACAGTTCGGGCACGCTCAGCCGCCACCAGACCACACAGCTGATCAACGGTGGCGAAAAGGACTTTGACGTCAGGGAGTGGGCATCGCTGCTTCGCCATGATGCGGAGCTCCTGTACCTCAACGGCAGGACCGCCAGCATCACCGGGTTCGTCACCATGGACAAAACGAATCCCGCTGCGGTGTTTTACGTGACGCGGTTTGTCACCACCTGCTGCACTGTTGATGCCCAGCCGGTCGGCGTCCCGGTGCACCACCCCGGCTGGCAGAAGGACTACAAAACCGACACCTGGGTCACTGTTACGGGGACCTTCCGCCGCAACCCCGAACCCGATGCCAAGGTCCCGACAATTTTCGTCCCGGACGCCATCACCCCCACCAGCCAGCCGGACCGGCCCTACCTCCACTAGCCCGTCACGGCATATCCTGCACACACCAGCCAACCCCGGGGAGGAACACCATGGAGATGCCAAAGGCGACGGACCAGGACAAGGAACGTTTCCGGTCGTTGGTTCCGAACCACCCGGACGTCACCGTCAAGCCCATGTTCGGGAACCTGGGCGCCTTCGTGAACGGCAACATGTTCGCCGGGCTGTTCGGGCCCACCATCGGCATCAAGCTCTCCCCCGGGGACCGGGAGGAACTCGAAAGCGCCGAACGGACCGTCCCGTTCGGGCCCGCGGAGCGCCCCATGGGCGGCTACACGGGCCTCCCCGAAATGTGGAACGAGGAAGGCGATGGCGACGACGCGCGGGCGAAAGCCTGGATCCACAAAGCCTTCGAGTACATGGCGCAGCTCCCGCCGAAGGAGCCAAAAGCCTCAAAGCCGCGGACAGCAGGCAAGTAAGTCCGGGTCGGGCTGGTGTGCCGGTTCGAGCGCGCGTCCTGGCGATGGCTGAGCGTACGACTGCTCTTGTCACGCAGTTAACCAGTCATTCACATGCTCCTCAGGACCTGTCCAATTAGCCTTCCTACCGTTTCACTCATGGACAACATCTCACGCAGATCCCTCATTGCCGCAGGCCTCGGTGCCGGCCTCGTCGCCGCGCTGCCGGGTGCCGCCGTCGCCACCTCAGTCGCGGACGACGCCGGCCTCCGCACCGACCCCTTCCTGCTGGGCATTGCATCCGGTGAGCCCTGGCCGGATGGCTTTGTCATTTGGACCCGCCTCGCGCTGGACCCCCTTGCCGAGGACGGCCTGGGCGGCATGCCCTCCCGCCAGGTCCCCGTGGCCTGGGAAGTGGCAGAAGACGAGGGAATGCGCACGGTAGTAGCGCGCGGCGTCGAACACGCACGGATCGAAACTGCGCACTCCGTGCATGTCGAGCTGAAGGGCCTCAAGCCGGGCCGCGAATACTTTTACCGGTTCCGCAGCGGGCGGCACATCAGCCCGGTGGGCCGTACTCTCACCGCCCCGGCGCTGCATGAAACACCGGCCGCGCTGGCCATGGCGTTCGCCAGCTGCTCGCAGTACGAGCACGGATATTTCACCGCCTACACGCGCCTGGCCCAGGACCACCCGGACCTCGTGCTGCACCTGGGCGACTACCTTTACGAGTACAAGAAGGGCAGTTACGTGATCGGCGGTGGCAATCCCCGCGACCACCAGGGTCCCGAAACCACCACCCTGCAGGGCTACCGGCAGCGGCACGCCCAGTACAAGTCCGACACCGACCTGCAGGCTGCGCATGCGATCGCACCGTGGCTCGTGGTGTGGGATGACCACGAGGTGGACAACAACTGGGCGGACGAGGTCCCCGAGAACCGGGACGCGAACCAGCTCAACGACACCACCGGGCGTTTCCGCCAGCGCCGGGCCGCCGCCTTCCAGGCCTACTACGAGAACATGCCGCTGCGCGCCTCGTCAGTCCCGGCGGGGTTCGACATGAAGATTTACCGAACCATTCAGTGGGGCCAGCTGGCCAACTTCCACATGATGGATACGCGGCAGTACCGTGACGACCAGCTCGCCGGCGACGGCTGGAAGAAGAACGTGGCTGAACGCCTCGCGGAGAACCGCACCATCACCGGTGCCGAGCAGGAGCAGTGGCTGCTGGACGGGTTCAGGAACTCCACGCAGCGCTGGGACATCCTCGGCCAGCAAGTGTTCTTCGCCGAGCGGGACCGCGCCCAGGCCCTCGACGTCGACGACGTCTCCATGGACGGCTGGGACGGCTACGCCTCCTCCCGCCGCCGCATTACCCAAGGATGGGTGGACGCAAAGGTGCGCAACGCCGTCGTCCTCACCGGCGATGTACACCGCAACTGGGCCAACGACCTAAAGGTGGACTACAAGGACCCGGGCTCGCCCGTGGTCGGCTCGGAGCTGGTGTGCACGTCCATCACCTCCACCGGCAACGGATCCGGCTCCACCACCGACCCGGTGATGGCGTGGAATCCGCACCTGAAGTTCTATAACGATTCACGCGGATACGTGAACACCCGGATCACCAAGGATGCGATGACCGCTGACTTCAGGGTGCTGGACCACGTCACCACCCCGGGTTCCCCTGTGAAGACGCTTCGCTCGTTCCGGATCCAGGACGGCGTCCCGGGCTTGCAGGCATAAGTCGCCCGGACTCCAAAAGCAGGTAGCGCCAAGGGTCGTTTTGACGGTTCAAGACGACCCTTGGCGCTACCACGTTGGGCCAGGCTAACCCGCCAGCCCGGCGAGCAGGAAGATTACGGCGGCGATGGCGAAGCCCATCACGCCGATGAGGGTTTCCATGACGGTCCAGGTCTTCAGCGTGGTCTTGACGTCCATGCCAAAGAATCGGCCAACCAGCCAGAAACCGGAGTCGTTGACGTGGGAGACCACCACGGAGCCGGCGGCCACCGCGATGACCAGGGAGGCCACCTGCATGCCGTTCAGTCCGGCCAGTGCCACGGCCGGGGCGATAAGGCCTGCGGTGGTGGTCAGGGCCACAGTGGCTGAGCCTTGGGCGATGCGGAGGATGGCGGAAATGATGAAGCCCGCCAGGATGAGCGGAATGCCCAGGTTGCCCAGAACGTCGGCCAGGGCGGCGCCGATGCCGGAGGTGCGGAGGACGCCGCCGAACATGCCGCCGGCGCCGGTGATCAGGATGACTGAGCAGACCGGCCCCAGGGAGGATTCGAGCAGCTTCTCCAGCGCGCCGGCGTCCTTGCCTCGCTTGGTGCCCAGGACGAACATGGCCACGATCACGGCAATCAGCAGCGCCACCGGGGTTTCACCAATGGTGCGCAGGACCTGGTACCACTGCTCATCCTTGACACCTTCGGGCAGGACGTTGGACGAGGCCAACGTGTTCAGGCCGGTGTTCATGAAGATCAGGACCAGGGGAAGGAGCAGCAGCCCCACGATGGTGCGGAAGCGCGGCGGGTTGGTCTCGGCGTCGGCGCTTGCGTGCCCCAGAATCTCCGGAACCGGGAGGACGAGCTTCCTGCCGGTGTACAGGCCGAAGAGGTAGGCGGTGACGTACCAGGTGGGGATGGCGACGATGAGGCCGGCGATGGTTACCAGGCCAACGTTGGCGTCAAAGAAAGCGGAGGCGGACACCGGGCCCGGGTGGGGCGGCAGGAAGATGTGCATTACGGAGAACGCGCCGGCGGCCGGCAGGCCGTAGCGGAGCACTCCCCCGCCCAGGCGGTGGGCAACGGCGAAGACGACGGGCAGCATGACCACCAGGCCGGCGTCGAAGAAGATGGGGAAGCCGAAGATCAGGGAGGCAAGACCCAGCGCGAAGGGGGCGCGTTTCTCGCCGAAGATGCCGATGAGGTAGTCGGCCAGGACCTTGGCGCCGCCGCTGGTTTCGACGATGCGGCCCAGCATTGCGCCCAGGCCCACGAGGAGGGCCACCGTGCCCAGCGTTGTGCCGAAGCCGTTGACCAGGACTGGCACCACCTGGTTGGCCGGGATGCCGGTGGCGAAGGCCGTGGCCAGGCTGATCACAATCAGGGCGAGCAGCGCGTGCATGCGCAGCTTGATGATCAGGAACAGCAGCGCGGCGATCGCTGCCGCAGCGATGAGCAGCAGGGGGCCTGCGCCCATCGTTTGAGTCCATCCTTCGATGGTCATGGTTCTCCTTTGAAACAGAACTGATTGGGGTGGGGGAAAGTTCTAAGACGCGTTATCTGCGGGAAGCTGCAGGGCTGCGGTGATGGTTTTGACCAGCTCTTCAGGGGACTTTGAGATGTCAAGCCGCAGGCTTCCGGCGGCCAGTTCGTCCTCGCTCAGCGGCTCGAGGGTGGCCAGCTGGCTGGGGAGGAGTGTGGGCGGCATGAAGTGGCCTTCCCGGCCCTGCATGCGCTGGCCGATGAGATCTGCTGAGCCGTGCAGGTGGAGGAACAGGACGCGGCCTTCGGCTTTGGCCAGCAGTTGCCGGTAGCTTTGCTTCAGGGCGGAGCAGGTGAGGACGGTGCTCTGGCCGGCCTTCGCCTTGGCGGTCATCCAGTTCTGGATCTCCTGCAGCCACGGCCAGCGGTCCTCGTCCTGCAGCGGCGTGCCCTGGCTCATTTTTTGGATATTGGACTGCGGGTGGAATTCGTCCGCTTCGGCGCAGGCCCAGCCCAGTTGCCGGGACAGAGCTGCCGCAATGGTGGATTTGCCGGAACCGGCAACGCCCATCACCACCAGGTGCGTGGCGGGATACTGCATGTTTTACCTCCGAGAAGACGCCGTTGGCTTAGGAAAGCGGGTTAGCGCCGCCCTATAGAAGAGGTGCGCTGGAGATAAGATATCACCTTTTGGCGGCACTGATACTACTTTTCAGTGTCACAAGTCATACCTATTAAGGCTTTTTGGGTATGCTGGTGTCGCGCCCAGGCGCAGAGAAAGGCAGGAACGATGTCGATGGCGACACCCCGGGACGCGGATAACGCGCACGACGGCGGGGCCTCCCCCGCCATGCATGAACGCGTTCTGGAGGCAGTTGGCATAGCCATCGCGTCCGGTGATCTTCCGCCCGGAAGCCGCCTCACTTTGGAAGGTCTTCAGCAGGAATACGGCATCTCCCGTACCGTCGCCAGGGACACCATGAAGGTCCTTGAATCCATGAATCTGGTGTACTCGCGCCGGCGGGTGGGCATTGTGGTGCAGGAGCGCCGGTTCTGGAACGTCTTTGATCCCAAGCTGGTGCGCTGGCGGCTCACCTCCGACCGGCGCGAGCTACAGTACAGCAGCCTGACCGAGCTGCGCATCGCCGTCGAACCTATTGCAGCGGCCGGCGCCGCGCGCCGGGCGAGCGCGGCCGAACGGGCAAAGCTGACGTCCCTGGCCGCTGACTTGCGCCGCTTGGGTGAAGCCGGCGAGCTCGAGGCGTTCCTGGCGGCGGACATCGAATTCCACTGCCTGCTGCTGGGGAGCTGCGGCAACGAGATGTTTCTGGCGCTGGAAGGCATGGTGGCTGAGGTGCTCACCAGCCGAACCAAACAGGGGCTGATGCCGTTCAAACCGCGGAATGAGGCCCTCCAGGCCCATGAGGACGTTGCTGCCGCCGTGGCGGGCGGAGACGCGGTCGCGGCTGAAAACGCGATGCACCATATTCTCGATGAGGTGCGGAACGCGATGGGACTGCGGTAAGCCCGGGGCACATGCCAGGATCCGGTGGTTGAGTTTGTCGAACCCCGGCGCCGGTGGCCTTCTTGCCCATATCTTGAGCAGACTTCCAACCTATTTCCAAGCCCGCGCAACTAAAATCAAGCGACCCGGTGAGAGCATTAACCCTCAAAAGTAGCGCCTGTGCTGCCGGCGATATTTAGGGGTGATCTGGATGCGATGGATGAAGGCAGCACGATCCTGGCTGTGGCTGGCGTTGATCTCCGCCTTCCTCCTCGGCTCGGTCTTTCTTACACAGTTCTCGGCGGCTTCCGGCAAGGACCTCGATGAGGCCTGTGAGGCTGCCGGCCGCGGGTTGGACCGTAACTTCCGGCTTCTGCATCCCCATGACGGGAGCATGTACTTCCCGCTGCACAACAGATGCGACGCCGCGTACGACATTGTTCCCGCCTGGGTCAACCCCTCGATGTCGGCCCTGGCAGCCGTCCTGGCTCTGTCCTTGGCGGGTGCACTGCTCAGCCGGAGTATGCGCGCCAGGAACGCACAGCCGGGTTAAGCAAAAGCAGGACCGGTCAATGACCGGCCCTGCTTCAAACTTTGAAACCCTAAGGCCCCAGTTTCTCTAAGAAATTAGAGGGACTGGATGTTTACGGCCTGGGGACCCTTGGGGCCCTGCTCGGTTTCGAAGGAGACCTTCTGGTTCTCTTCGAGTGAGCGGAAGCCGGAGGAAGCGATCGCAGAGTAGTGTGCGAAAACATCCTGTGAGGAGTCATCGGGGGAAATGAAGCCGAAGCCCTTTTCAGCGTTAAACCATTTGACGGTACCAGTAGCCATTATTTTTGTCCTTCGTGAAGGTGGAGGAAAAGTCCCGACTTTCGGGTCCTCCGGTGTGGGGTGTTCAAAACCGCTACTTCAGAAGAACGGGGACTTTCGACCCCGCGTACTGCCTGAACTACCAACTGCATAAACACAACAACAGGAACAACACTACAGGAGATTTCGGACACCGATTACCACAACTCAAGGCTCCTGCTGCGACCAGAACTCCAGGACGTTCCTTATTACCTCGCGGGGTGCAATCAGGAGTGGGGCAACGTGACCGGCGCCGCTAACCTCTGCGAACCTGCCGCCGGGCACAGACTCTGCTGCACGCTTCCCCTCGGCGCGGTCCAGCAACGCGTCGTCGTGGCCGGCCAGCATCAGGACGGGTACCGTCAGCCGGGGCAGCACCGGGCGGAGGTCAGGCCGGTGCAACATCACCGACTGCATGGCCCAGTATTTCCCGCGCCTGTCACCGCGCCCGAAAGCTTTCCTGACCGCATCGGCGGCGGAGGGATACGCCTTGTCTACGCCTTTACCGGCGAGCGCTTCCACGAGGAGCCCGCTGAATGGTCGCGGACCCACCGCCCGGTAGAGGTAGACGAGGAGCGCGTTTTGCCTGCGTTCGGATGTGGTCAGTGGATACGGCGGAGTACCGATGGTGGTCAGCGTTCGGCAACGGGTCGGGAACATGTCGGCGAATACGATCCCCACATGCCCGCCCCAGGCGTTACCCACCCAATCAACCGGACCCGCAACGCGCAGCGAATCAAGAACTTGTGACGCGGCGGTGGCGCAGTCCTGGAGTGTGTACCGCCTGTGCGGGCCGGGGCTGTCGCCGTGGCCCGGACCGTCGATAAGGAACAGTTCACGCTGCGCGCCCAGGTCCTCCGCCACGCCGTCGAACGTGGTGGAGTCGACGAACAGGCTGTGCCACAGGATTGCAGGGGCACCTGCGCCGGACCGGCGCACCTTGAGCGGCCCAAGAATGGTCTCCACCACCACCGAGGGAGCATTTGATACCAAAGCGGCCTCCAGATACGACTACTTGAGGGGTGTCCGCCCGTGACGACGGCGTCCTGGGCCCTAGTGTGCGGCGTCCGGACTCTGGTGGCAATGGTCCTTTGCAGTTCAGGCCCGGGCTGCACGTGGCGGCTCCGGAAAGCACGACGGCGACACGGACCACTGTGCCTGTCCCCGAATGAAAAAACTTTTGCCTTGTGACCCATCCGACCTGCGATAACACCCGAATAGCTTGCATAACCCGTTGGGCAGCCAGATTACTGCCGGCCCATAAACACATATCGCAATCAGGAGATCAGCATGGCAACACACACCAACACCGGTACGGCAGCGCGCACCAACGTCCAAAAGGCATCCTTGGCTGTTGGCGCCGTGTTCCTGCTGGTCGGCGTCCTGGGCTTCGTTCCGGGAATCACGGGCAACTACGACCAGCTGCACTTCGCCGGCCACCACTCTGAGGCCATGCTGCTGGGCCTCTTCCAGGTCTCGGCCCTGCACAACATCGTCCACCTGCTCTTCGGCGTGGCCGGCATCGCCTTGGCCAAGACCGCATCCGGAGCCCGCTCCTTCCTCCTCTACGGCGGCATCATCTACCTGGTTCTCTTCATCTACGGCCTGGTCATCCCCCAGGACACCGCCGGCAACTTCGTACCGGTGAACGGCGCCGACAACATCCTGCACCTGCTGCTCGGCGTGGGCATGGTGGCCCTGGCCGTGATCCTGACCAAGGGCCGCACGGCACGCGCCTAGTCACGTCCCGCCGCCACAGGCGCGCAAGAATGGCCCCGGCCGCAGCTTACGCTGTGGCCGGGGCCATTCTCTTGGGTGCTTTTCCTGCCGCCCTGTGGGCTAGCCTGATGCGCGGCAGAGAGCATGGCGTCTATACCTTCCGTCATTGCTGCCGCCGCGCCTCACGCCAGCCCAGCACGGCCATCAGCACTGCCAGACCGGTTGCGGCCGCGGTTATCGCCACCATGGCCTGGTCGGAAGATTTACCGCGCCACGCCTCCCGAACTGACCTCTCGCCCGGATAGCCGCCGGTCATGATTGCGCCGAGGATGCCCAGGGTTTTGGCGGCGGCTTCACGCCGGTCCGGTATCGAAAGCCCAAAGGTGGCCAGGCCCTGCAGAACAAGCATGACGCCCGGAGCTGACAGGTTGGTTCCGGCAACCCAGTGGTCGCGCTCGATGTGCCGGGGGTCTCCCTTGAGCTTCCAGACGTCATAACTTGTCCGGTTCCGGAGGGCCTTCCGGAGACCGGCAAGGCCGAGGGCGAGCTGCGCTGCCGAGACCACTGCTAATGCCTTCATGACAGTTCCCTTTCCTTGCGAAACATCGCTGAGGCGGCGGTGCGTGCGGCCATGTTAAAACTGCCGTCCCCTCCGCTCAACCCAACGGAAGAATTTAGGGGGGAACTGGCGACGCGGAGCCGTTGCCTAGGAAAAGGACGGGCGCTACGATGCTGCCGGGGAGAGGGTCTGGTCCCGCGTCAGAACGTTAGAGGCCATGACATGACTGACTTTTTTACGATGCGGCCCGGCGAAACGGCAGCTCCCCTGCCGCCCGGCCCCGTTCTGTGCACCGGATCGGCCACGATGCGGCGGGTGCACCGCTTTTTCCTGTGGGCCTACGACGAAGCACCCGGTCTGGTTCGTTCCGCCACCCCTGGAGACACGGCCCGCGCGAAGTACGTCGGTGAAGTTCTGGGAAACTTCGACAAGGTGCTCCATGTGCACCACGAGGGCGAGGACCTGCTCATGTACCCGCAGCTGAAGCAGCGTGCACCGGCCTGCGCCCTTCATGTGGCGCAGATGCTGGACCAGCATCATCAGGTCACGCGCAGGCTTGAGGACATCGAGCCTGTCCGGCTGCGCTGGATGGAAACAGCAGACCCGGAGACGGGACGGGAGCTCGCGGATCGCTACGAGGATTTGAAGGCTGTCCTTAATGTGCACTTACGCCGCGAAGTTACCGAGGTGATGCCCGCCGTCGACAGGACGATCAATGAAAAGGAACTTAAGCTGATCGGCCAGCACGGCATCGAGCAGTTCGACAAGAAGTTCCTGGTGGGCTACCTGGGCATGGTGCTGGCAACGAACCCGCCCGGCGATCGGGAGGAACTGTTCAAGGAAATCCCGCCGCCGGTGCGCTTGGCCTACAAGCTCGTCGGGCGCAAGATGTACCGGAAACAGTACGCAACACTCTTCCCGGGACGGCCGATCCCGGAGACGTTGTAGTCCGGCAACTTTCCGGCCGGGGAGGCCGCCTAAAGCCTTGCAAGGTCCTCAAGCCACCGGGCGAACTCAAGCGCCACCGTATCTGCACCGGGGCGAGCGACAACCTGGACGGACAAGGGCAGCCCTTCGGATGAGATCGTGACGGGCAGCGACACAACGGGGGCGCCCACCATGGTCACGGCCCTGCATTGACCCATGATGTCCCAGCCGAAAATGCTCTGCCCGTCAATGTCCAGCTTTCCGGACAGGTTGCAGGCAGGACCACCTGCCACGGGCAGGAGCACGATGTCAGCGGTTTCGAAGACCGCCAGGTCCCTTGCCCGTGCCGCCTCGGATGCGGCCACGGCCGCCTCGAGGTCCTTGATGTCAGTGGCCAAGGACCTCTGGATGACGTCGCGGTTCACAGGCTGAACCAGGTGCTCCCGGCCAGCGATGGCTGCGGCATGATCCGTCATCGGAACAAGCGGGCGGAGCCGGTTGTAGGCGGCCAGCGATTCCACAAACAGACCCTGCACCTCCGTCACCGCCCGGACGTAAAGGGCCATTTGCTCAACCAGGGTGGACATCATTGCGGACACTTCCCGCCGCACCGGCCCCAGCGCCGAACCGTCACTCCAAACTACCGAGACGTTGCCGGGGACGGCCCCATCACGAACAAGCCGGGCATGAGGTTCTGATGCCGTCAGGACGGCGAGCGCCGTCTGCAAGTCGCGCACCGAACGCGCGAGCGGTCCCACCACCTGGGTCGCTGCCTGCAGGCGGGCGCCAGGCGGGGACGGATGCCCGACGCCGTACCAGCCGCCCGCTCCCGGAACGACGCCAAGATCGGGAACGATGCCCGGAGTAGGCCGCAGCGCCGTGATTCCCACGCACTGCGCAGGCCACCGCAGCGATCCGCCGTAGTCGGTGCCCAGCCCGAGAGCGGTGATGCCGGCAGCGACGGAGGCGGCTTCTCCCCCGCTCGAACCACCCGGCGTCGCGTTGGGAAACCGGGGGTTTCGCGTCAGGCCCCCGACAGGACTCTCGGTGATGGCACCGAAGGCGAACTCGGGGCAGTTGGTTTTGCCCACCACCACGGCCCCTGCTTCCTGCAGGCGCTGGACGGCGGTGGCAGTAAAGGAGGCGATGTTTCCGGCATAGGCCGCACTCCCGCCTGTCAGTTGCAGGCCCGCCACAGCGATGACGTCCTTGACGCTGAGCGGAACACCGGCCAGCGGTCCCGGATCATCCCCGCGGGCCCGACGGCGGTCCACCCCTTCCGCGGCTACCGCAGCGCCCTCCCAATCCTCCTGGAGAAAGGCACCCAGAGCAGAAGCGGCCGTAGCCCGTGAGCGCGCCTCCGCCAGGATGTCCTGGGCGGAGGCTTCACCGGTGCGCACCAGGCGGGCAAGCTCGGTGGCGTCCGGAACAGCTGCCGTTGACACGGGCGCGCTCCCCTTTTGGTGGTCTTTGGTTCCGCAGTGGCAGCCACTGCAAGCGGCACGCCGGGTAGTTAGACCGAATGTATCAGGATGTCGTCCACCGGAAGTGTTGCTGGAGACGGCAGGTGCAACCGCGCCAAGGGTGCCAGGATCCCGTCACCCAGCCAGCAGGAGAGGCTGGAACGACGACGGCGGAACTACCTGGCGCCGTCGTCGTCCGTCAGCGTCGGCGAGCGCCAGCCACTCCCCTGACCCGGGTACGGGCGGGACGGGCACGGTATGAGTTTGCCGTCGGACCTTCCCTGCAGTGATGATGGCGTAGCGCGCGACGCGCGACCGGCTGGGGGCGTGGGGTTCCCCTGGAAGGGCTATACGCCCCAGAAAGTTCTCGTTGCTGCACTTTCCTTCCGCCAATACGGCTGCGCACCGGCCCTCCCCCCGGGATGTCGCCACCCTGAACCAGCTCCTGGACGACAACGTCTGGGCCTTCAGCAACTGCCGGGTGGACGCGCCGGGCAGGCCCGTGGCCGAGGTGGACTGGTTCTTTTACAACGCCCGGCACGGAACCATCATGATCAGCGAATGGAAGGGCTTCCCCCACAGCGTGGCATCGGCTACCGATACCGGCACCCCTTGGGTCCTCGACGGCGGCATGCACGTCGCCAACCCGGTGGAACAGGTCTCGAAACAGCTCGACGCCGTCCGCGCGGTCCTGCGCAGCACCATCCTTCCGCAGCACTTCCCAGCACTCGACCCCCAGCAGCTGCAACTCATGCAGAGTGTCTATTCACCGCAGGTGGACGGGCGCACAGCCATCGAGCGCCTTCGCTGGGGGAAGGTTCACGGCCGCCTGCCGGACCTTGCCGACGTCATCGCGAACTCCACCAGCGCGTCGCCGCTCCTTGTGCCCGACCCCGGCGCACGGCTTGCGCTTGCAAAAACACTCTGTGCAGCCTTCCGCACGGAGCTGCCGGCTCGCGTCGAAGCTTCCCTGCGTGTGGCATTGGCGAAGCGGGAAGTGGACGCTGTCCAGCGCATCAGCGAGATACACCGGCAGATCGCCGCCCTGCACCGGGAACTGGCTCACCTCACGCTTGTGGCTGCGGGCAGGAACACTACCGAGCACCCGCCGGTATCGAAGAAGCCGCAGGATTCCGGGCAAGCGACCCAGTCGAAGGCGAAGCCGCAAGCAGTGGTTCCTGTGGCTGGGACGGCTAACGCCACCAAGACCAAGGCTTTGACCGAACATCAACGCATGCATGCGCATCTGGTGCGGAGTTTCAAGGGTGTCAACGGCAGTAAGGATGAAGCCTCCAAGGCGCTTGAAAAAGCATGGAAGCTGGTACTGAACGATCCTGCGCTGCACGGGAAAACCGGTATCAGTATGTCGCTGTTCGGTTCCGTTGGGACCCCGATAGTAAAGCAGCACCGTCAGGAATCGTTGCAGAAGGTGCTCGGGATGCAGCTCGTAAAGTGGTGCGTGGAGCAGGCAAAGACCATTGGCATGAAACCGCTGGAGGTTCCTGGTAAGCCCTCCAACATCAGGTTGCGCTGAGCGGAATTCCCTCGGCGCCAAACGCACCGAAGCAAAACGGCCGTAGTCCCGGAACCCCAGGTTCCCCGACTACGGCCGCTATCCCGGTACTTCAGGTCTCAGAACGTGTCCGTGAACCTTCGCCGCTGGCAGCAGCGGAAACCTGTCAGCACCCGAAGCGTCCTACACACCATGCGATTCAGGCACCCGGTCAGTGTGGGTCAGCCGTCTTGGCTGCTGTGGCTTGAAGACGCGACTGCAGGGTGGGCACGCCTGGGCCGTCAAGCTGGTCGAGATATGCGTCGCGGCCAGCCATGCTCATCACCAGAGCGACGGTGGATCCGGTGACCGAGGGGCCAATGCCAGCAGCGAACGGCCCGTCGTTCGCGCGCAACTGCAGACCGGCCGCGTGGGTGCGGCTCGCAACGGTGAAGTCGCGTCGGGCGAAGAATTCGGCCACGGCCGTCAGTGCGTCGACGCTTGGCGTGCGGGCAAGCCCCAGGGGCTGGCGGATGTCTTGGGCGTGCACGAGGACCTCGCCAAGGTACGCGGGCGTGTGTCCTGAGGGTGCGGTGGTACTCCTGATGATGGCGCGGAATAGAGCGAGCGTCTCTTCGGGAGTTGCGCCGCGGTGCTCAGCCAGCCGGCGCTGGTTGTGCACGTCGGGACGGAAACGTGAGCCCAGCATGCTGCGCAGCCACTGCCACTGGTTC
The DNA here is from genome assembly GCF_059089645.1 of Arthrobacter sp. K41. Lineage (NCBI taxonomy): Bacteria > Bacillati > Actinomycetota > Actinomycetes > Micrococcales > Micrococcaceae > Arthrobacter > Arthrobacter sp. K41. Next base: position 424,195 of record NZ_JBNHEW010000003.1, read on the forward strand.
AGGCTAGCCGCAGCAGTAAGGTGAGCGAGGACCTGCTCGACCGTCCACTGTCCGCACAGGGTACGGTGCTGCCATTGCTCCGCGCTGAGGCCGGACAGATCCTCCGCCAGGGCAGCGCGCTCGGCATGTGCCAGCGCCCACAGGTAATCGTTCTGCCATGTCGCCATACCGCTCAGGTCACTCCTCATCGTTAATGCATTTTATGCAGGTAGGACAATTTCGCAGGGTCAGTTGGGTGTGTTCAGAATGGTCAGCGGTTGTACTTGGGCATTGGCCCGCGGGTCTCTGCAGCCACGGCGTCGCAGGCAGCTACCACGTCCGCAGGTAAGGCGCCCTTGGCAGCCGCGGCAATGTTGGCCTGCAACTGCTCAATCTTGGACCCGCCCAGCAGGATTGACCCCACGCCCGGCTTACTGATCAGCCAGCGCAAGGACAATTCAGCCATGGGCAGCCCGGCACCATCGGCAATGTCAGCCAGCTTGCGGACCGCCTCGAACAGCCGGGGGTCCCAGTAGCGCTGCTTGTACATCTCGGCGAGGCGGGAGTTGCCAAAGCGGCCTTCCGTGGGTGACTCAGCGAAGGAGTGCTTCCCGGTGAGCAAACCGCCGCCCAACGGGTTGTAGACCATCGTCAGCAGCCCGGTGTGCTGGGCGAATTCCAGGTACTCGTCCTCGATCCGCGTGGCCAGCAGATTGTACAGCTGCTGGGCCACCAACGGACGGGGTACGACGGCGGCATCGGCCGCTGCGTTCAACTCGCCAATCTGCCAGGCGGCGTAGTTGGACACGCCCCAGGCGCGGATCTTGCCCTCACGGATGAGCTGCCGGACGGCGTCGAGCGTCTCGGGAAGTGGAGCTTTCCGGTCAGGCTGGTGGAGATAGAAAAGGTCCAGCCGGTCAGTCGCCAGGCGGCGGAGGCTGCCTTCAACCGACAAACGCAGCCCCTCGGCGGACAGCGGTGAGTTGTCACCGGCGTCGGGATGCGGAATGCCGGCCTTTGAGGCGAGGATGACGTCGTCGCGGTGTCCCTGCAGGAGCTTGGCGAGGATCTCCTCGCTGGCTCCCCCGGCGTACCCGTTGGCCGTATCCACCACGGTGATGCCGGCGTCGAGGGCTGCGGAGAACATGCCCCCGGCAATCCCTTCCGTGGCCGTATCGCCGAACGTCATGGTTCCCAGCGCCAGTTGTGAGACGGGAAGTTCCAGGCCTGCCACGTTCGTTCCCTGCATCAGCTTGCTTCCTCCATCAGTACGGGCCCAGCCTGCGGCCAGTTTCTGCACCGGCATGTTGGAATCCTGTTCCACACCATCTAAGCCTGACCTTCATTATGAGTTGCGTCACCACGCCCTAATGCCTATTGTAGGTACATCTTGTACGTACATCTTTGTACGGCTCCCATCACACACACACAGAGAGAGATTCGCCATGGCTGCCGAATCGCGCATAACCTCCCGCGTCCCGCTGTTCGATGCGATGAACCGCATTCCCGGCGGGCTGATGCTGATACCGCTTCTCCTCGGGTCCATCGTCGGAACGTTTTTCCCCGGCTTCCTGACGATGGGAAGCTTCACCACCGCCCTGTTCAAGGACGCTGCGCTTCCCCTGATTGCCGTCCTCATCTTCGCCACCGGCATGCAGATCACAGCAAAGACCTCCGGTCCGGTTCTGGCGACCACCGGCGTCGTTCTGCTCTTCAAAACAATCATCCCCGCGGCGCTCGTGGCCGGGCTCGGCCTGGTGGTCGGCGTGGAGGGCATCCTCGGCATTTCCATCCTGGCGCTGCTTGCCTCTTTCGATAACAGCAACGGCGGCTTGTGGCTGGCCTTCACCGGACGCTACGGCGACAGCCGGGACCGCGGCGCGTACATGGCTTCGGCGATCAATGACGGGCCATTCTTCACCCTCCTCTTCCTTGGCGCCTCGGGTCTCGGCAACATCCCGTTCCTGGCTCTCCTCGCGGCAGTCATCCCGCTGGCCCTCGGGTTCATCGTGGGCAACCTCGACCGTCGCTGGACCGAGGTCATGCGACCCGTTCCGAACATCGTGATTCCATTCTTCGCGTTTGCCCTCGGTACCGGAATCAACCTGGGCAATGTCATCACCGGCGGCCTGGGCGGCATCTTCGTCGGTATTGCTGCCACGCTGATCACCGGCGCCTTGGTCTACTTCGGTTACCGGTTCATCCTGCGCCGCGGCCGCAAATCCGGCATTGGTATTGCATCGGCCACGACTGCCGGCAACTCCATCGCGACTCCGGCCGTCGTAGCCGCAGCGGACCCCACCTTTGCCCCGTACGTAGAGGTAGCGACCGCCCAGGTTGCTTCAGCGGTCCTGGTAACGGCCATCTTCGCGCCGCTCCTTGCAAGCTACGTCCTGAAGCGCCAGGGCGGGCTCACCAGCGAGGACGAAGAAGTGTCCGTCGGAGCCGGTTCCCGCACCACCGGCCCTGGATCAGCTGAACTGCCCGACGACGGCGAGCCCTTCCAGCAGCCGGATACCAAGTACTGATCATGCAGCCTGAACCGGCCATCGGGATCGTCGCAGACGACCTCACCGGAGCCAACGACACACTGGTCCAATTTGCTGAGGCGGGCTTCCTTGCCCGCCTCAGCCTGGCGGAAGACAAAGAGGCGGACGTCGCCTCCGCTGCATCACCAACTGCACTGGCCCGCGTCACCGATGCGCGGGCGTTGGATACGGCTTCTGCCCGCTCCCGCACACACGAATTTGTGGCGCACCTGGCCTCAACCGGCATCAACCAGCTGTACGTCAAGATCGACTCCACCATGCGGGGCAGTATCTCCGGACAGATTGCGGGAGCTCTCGAGGCCTGGAGCGGGCTGCACCCCTCCCCGTTCGCGGTGGTGTGCCCCGCCTACCCGGCGATGGGCCGGGTGGTTAAGGACGGGCGGCTGCTCGTGCATGGAAAGCCCGTCGAACTTTCCCCGGCGGGCACCGACCCGGTTACTCCCGTCCGTACCAGCGCCATGGGCGAACTGTTGCCCGGCGCCGCGCTGGTTCCGGCGCTTACGAGCCTTCCGGCAGAGGACCGGGCACAGGCGTTGTATTCAGCCGCCACGAACAACGCCGTCGTCGTTGTTGATGCGGTGACGCAAACCGATCTTGACTTGCTCGCCGCCGTGCTGTCCGAGATCGGCCCGCAGGCGGTACCGGTAGGTTCCGCCGGACTTGCCTCGGCGATCGCGGATCGACGGGCCGCTTCAGGCACAAATAGCGCATCCCGCCAAGCCAGGGATTCAGGCAGAACACTCGTGGTGGTGACTTCCCTGAACGACATGTCGCGGGAACAAGTGCAGGTTCTGACCGAAAACACGCCGCCTCAGGAGATCCTGGTGCTGAACCCCGCCATGGAGCACCTGCACAGCGCCCGGGCCACCGCGGCATGGCTGGAAGCGGCACTGCTCCCGCAGGAACTCCCGCCCACCGTGATGGTGGTTTCGCCGTCACGTCCAGCCCCGCAGGAGAAAGACCATGCCGGCGGAGCGAGCGCAAGCGCCCTGGTGGCCAACGGGCTCGCACTGCTCACTGCCGCATTGATGGACCGCCACGAGTTCTCGAACCTGGTCCTGATGGGCGGGGACGGCGCCCGCGCTGTGCTGTCCGCATGCGGCGCCGACTCCGTCACAGTGCACGGCGCTGTCCAGGAGGGCGTCCCGCTCGGCGTCGTCAATGGCGGACGGGCAGACGGAATGCGCACCGTCACCAAGGCGGGCGGATTCGGCACACCCCGAACCCTCGTGGATACCCTTCAAACCCTAACCGCCACTTCATCAACCCCAACCTCAACGGAGGCCAACTCATGACCATTCCCACCCTCGCAGTCACCCTGGGCGACGTTGCGGGCATTGGACCGGAGATCACCGCCAAGGCCTTGCTCGCCCACGACGACCTGCGCACGCGCTGCCGGCCCGTCGTCGTCGGCGATGAGGCGGCCATGCGGCGTGGCGTCGAGCATGTCGGCGGCAACCCGGACATGGTGCGGGTCATCCAGTCCATCGCCGAGGCAAAGAACGAGCCGGGAACCATCGAGCTTCTCCAGACCGGGCCGTCCCTCGCCCATGTGCCAACCGGCGAGCTCAGCCCCGACGCCGGCGACGGATCCTACCGGTTCGTCGTTGAGGCGTGCAGGCTCGCCCGGGAGGGCGAGGTGGACGGCATCGTCACCGCGCCGCTGAACAAGGCGGCAATGCACGCCGGCGGGCACAAGTGGCCCGGTCACACTGAACTGCTGGCGCACGAATTCGGCGTCGAGAACTTCAGCCTTGTCCTGTCCGCCGGGGACCTGTACTTCTTCCACCTCACAACGCACGTATCACTGCGCCAGGCCATCGAGGACGTCACGCCCGAGCGGACCGGGAACGTCATCAAACTGGTGAGCGCCTTCACCAAGGCCCTTGGCAATCCGGATGAACCAATCGGTTTGGCGGGCTTGAACCCTCACGCCGGGGAAAACCGTCTCTTCGGGAACGAAGACGCTGACGTCCTCGCTCCAGCCGTTGAAGCGGCAAGGGCTGCAGGCATCAACGTCCAGGGCCCACTGCCGGCGGATGCACTGATTCCGGCAGCGGTGAAGGGCAAGTGGAACATGGTCATTGTTTGCTACCACGATCAGGGCCACGCTCCCTTTAAGGCGGTTTACGGCGACGACGGCGTCAACATCACCGTTGGGCTGCCGGTAGTCCGGGTATCCGTGGACCACGGGACCGCCTTCGACATCGCCGGCAAAGGCATCGCCCGCGAAGCCAGCCTCGTACTGTCCCTTGAGCGGGCAGCAGCACTCGCTCCGGGATGGGACCACGTGTGGCAAACAGCGCGCCAGGACAAGGCCGCCTCAGCGTCCTGACCGTATTGGATAATTGATGCAATGAGCCCATCCGCCGCCGCTTCATTTGTCCCACCCAGCGGCAACGATCCGTTGCATCTTCAGCTGCGCAACCACCTGAGAGCGCAGATCGTGAACCATTCACTGCCTCCTGGAGCTGCGCTTCCCAGCGAAGCACAGCTCCAGGAGCAGTTCGGCGTATCGCGGTCGGTTGTCCGCCAGGCACTTGGTGCCCTGGCTGCCGAGGGCCTCATCGAGAGGGGCCGCGGGCGCGGGAGCACGGTGGCGCCCCGGCGGGAGCATCACCGGCTGGTCCAGCGCATGCCGGGACTGTCCACACAGATCTCAGAGACGGGTGTCACCGTCCAGACCGAAGTGCTCGGATTCAACGTCGAGCCTGCCCGCGGAGCGTCCACCGCCCTGGGCACGCCGGAAGTACTGGCGTTGAAACGGCTCCGATCCGTGGATGGGTCCCCGATCGCGCTCATTCACACCTGGCTGCCGCTTCCGTTATGTGCTGGCCTGACACCGGAGGACCTGCGCAACGCTTCCCTGCATGGAGTGCTCCGGCAAAAGTTTGGCATTCACGTCACGGCCGGACGGCGCCAGATTCGGGCTGCCCCTGCAGACTCCGGCCTCCTGTCACTGCTCCGCATGGAAGCGCCTTCACCTGTTCTCCTCCTGGAAGGGACCAGCGTGGATGCATCCGGCCGTACCGTCGAGGTCTTTACCACCTGGCATGACGCAGACCAGGTGGTGTTCGACATCGACGTGATCAATGACGCCGGGAACGTAACAGGTCAAGTCCGTCCCCTGCAGCCGCCCGTGCACCGTGAGGCCGGGCGCGAGTCCGGGACGGGCAGCACCGAGTATGGGAACCCGGATTCCCTGGCTCTACATATGCGGGCCCTTGCATTGGAGCTTGAGCAGGTTGCCAAGGAGATCCAGGGCAAAGCCGGGCAGGCGTAGGCATCCCGAACCGGAAGATCGGCGTCTGCGCCATCAACCCGCACGCCGGCGAATACGGCCTGTTCGGCCAGGGTTAGGAAGCCGAGAAGATCGAGCCGGGTGTGAAGGCCGCGCAGGCTGCCGGGATCAACGCGGTGGGCCCGCTGCCGGCGGACACGCTGTTCTTCCTAACCGGCCGGGGCGATTACGACCTGGTGGTGGCCAATACCTCGATCAGGGCCACGGTCCGGTGAAGGTCCTCGGCATTGTGGCCGGCATGCTATGTGCTGGCAGACTCGTCCAAGCCAGTCCTGCGGCCCCTCCCCGCCTGGGCCCGCGTGGCGCTGCCGTGGACTCTGGTGACGGACGACGGCGCCGACCCTGAGCAGGTGCAGAAGTTCCGGGACGCGGGCGTGCAGGTTGAGGTGGCGCAGGTCAGCGGCTGAGCTCCTGACTGACCGGAACACCGCGCCAGCTGCGCCGATGGGAAGAGTTTCACCCCTGCCCATCGGCGGCTGTGCAGGTAGCCCCTAGGCTGAGGCTGCCGGGAACCGCTCCCACACCCGATGTGCTGCCAGCAGCGCGGTCAATTCCTGGACCAAGGATTCAGGCTCCTTACCCGAGACGATGCCCGGAGCATCAAGGGGCAGGCCCGCCGCCGCCAGCACCGCGGAGTTGGCGCCCAGCGAGGCAATGGCCTTGGCATGGCGGAACGCTTCAGTCAGCAGCAATACGGCCCGTGGATCCAGTGCATCCCCGGGGGCACCGGCTTTGGCGTCGAGCCCAGGTGCAGCGTCGGGAGCCGGAGCGGCAGCAGCAACGATGACGGCGTCGAACTCTGTGGAGCGGGCGGTGAGGTAGGTCCGCTGCACAGGAACGCCGCCGTCGTCCTCCGATCCAAGGAAACCGCCCGCCGGGGCGATGACCAGGGGGACGATGCCTTCGGCGTCCAAGGCCTTCCGTGCTGCGTTTACGGCAGCAAGGTCGCTGTTCTCATCGGCCAGAATCCCAACAATCCGGCCGGCGACCGGCCAGGTCCCACCCACCTGTGACAAGGCAGGGCTGGGCTCGGACTCCGGGATCTGCTCAGTAGCCTGCGGAGCCGGCAGGCCCAGGCCTTGGGCCACGGCGGCGCACAGGCCCGCGTCCACGTTGGCCAGAGCCGCCAGCTGCCGTTCCCGGATGGACTTTTCGTAGCACTTGCCCAGCTCGAAGGTGTAGGCCTGGATCACGTGGTCCTGCTCCACCGGGCTCAGGCTGCGGAAGAAGAGGCCCACCTGGCTGTAGTGGTCATCGAAGGATGCCGGGTTCTTCCGCTCCTTGATGGAGGCAGCCACTTCCTCCGGCACGTCGATGAAGGCGCCGATATCCTGTCCAGCGAGGAACGGGCAGCCGCCGTCCAGCGAGTTCGGCTGGTAGGGAGCCACTCCCCCATGGACCGCCTGCTGGTGCATCCCGTCCCGCAGCATGTCGTTGACCGGGGCCTGCGGACGGTTGATGGGGATCTGGCCGAAGTTGGGTCCGCCCAGCCGGGAGATCTGGGTATCAAGGTAGGAGAAAAGGCGTACCTGGAGCAGAGGATCGTTGGTGACGTCGATTCCTGGGACGAGGTGTCCGGGGTGGAATGCCACCTGTTCGGTTTCGGCGAAGAAGTTGGTGGGGTTGGCGTTCAGTGTCATGACGCCGATGGGCTGGACCGGAGCGAGTTCTTCCGGTACGAACTTGGTGGGATCGAGCAGGTCGATCCCTTCGAACATCTGGTCTTCGGTGTCCGGGAACGTCTGCACGCCGAGCTCCCACTCGGGGTAGGCGCCTGCTTCGATGGCGTCGGCCAGGTCCCGGCGGTGGAAGTCCGGATCCATGCCGTTGATGATTTGCGCTTCCTCCCACACCAACGAGTGGACGCCCTGCTTTGGCTTCCAGTGGAACTTCACCAAAGTGGTTTGGCCTTCCGCGTTGATGAACCGGAAGGTGTGCACGCCGAAGCCTTCCATGGTCCGGTAGGAACGCGGGATTCCCCGGTCGGACATGTTCCACATCGTGTGCGCCTGGGCCTCGGTATGCAGGGAAACGAAATCCCAAAACGTGTCATGGGCGCTCTGCGCCTGGGGAATTTCCCGGTCCGGGTGCGGCTTGGCCGCGTGCACGATGTCCGGGAACTTGATGCCGTCCTGGACGAAAAAGACCGGGATGTTGTTTCCCACCAGGTCGTACGTGCCCTCGTCGGTGTAGAACTTGGTGGAAAAGCCCCTCGTGTCCCGGACGGTGTCGGCGGAGCCGCGGGAACCCAGCACTGTGGAGAAGCGCACGAAGACGGGAGTCTCCACGTCCTTGGCCAGGAAGCCTGCGCGGGTGATGTTGGCAGCAGTGCCGTAGGAGCGGAACACACCATGGGCTCCTGCGCCGCGGGCGTGGACTACGCGCTCGGGAATGCGCTCGTGGTCAAAGTGCGTGATCTTTTCCCGCAGGTGGTGGTCCTGCAACAGAATAGGCCCGCGCGAACCAGCTTTCAGGGAATGGTCAGTATCCCGAAGGCGAAGCCCCTGGGCAGTGGTCAGGTACTGACCGGATTGGGCCCGAGCCGTGGCCGGTGCCCCGGTGGGGCTTCCCGTGGGAGAGACCGCCTCAGGTCCTCGCTGGTCCGGCTTTGGGGGCAGCGGCTCGCGTGGAGTTGTCGGTTCTTCCAGGCTGGCAGGCTCGCTTGCGGGGACTCCGGGGATCTGGATGTTGCTCTCTTCTGGCACGAATTTTTCTCCTCAGGATGGGCAAAACTGGCAGTCCTCGGGCAATGACCGAAAATACTAAGCGTGCTTAGCATGCTCTGCCAGCCTAGGAAAGGTTGCCCAGCACCACAAATTTGCCCGGGATTCGGACTACAGGCACAGGGGTGAACGGATCACCCTGGCAGCACCTCGCGCCTACCGAAGGGGTATGGCCGCCTCGACGGCGGAGCGGGGACTGGTCAGGACGGGAATCCCGAGGCCCTCAAGGAGGGCAGCAGCAGGTTCCATGCTTGCCTGCGCCAGGACGACGACGTCGGAGCGGCCTGCGAGCGCACGCGCACCTCCGGCGATTCTTAAGTGATAGGCCTCCGCCTCGCCTGCCATAAACGCCTCCCATGCCCCGTCCACAACGCTGATCTCCACTGTCACCTCAGTTCCCGCGGCCGCGGCCTCCTGGCTGAGGACACTGGTGGTCGGCTCGACGGTGCTCGTCAACGCCACGAGGACCCCGATCCGCGGGCCGAGGGCCACAGCCCTCCGAAGCATCGGCCGGTCGATCCTGAGCACTGCCGGGCCAGGGCCGGACAGACCTTCAGCGATCTCCCCGAGCGTGGAGCAGGTGCAGAGAACCACCGTGCAGCCGGCGTCGCGGAGCTGCGCAAGGTGGGCGGCCACGACGGCACGGACACCCTTCCCCGTCCCATCCAGCCTGGCAAGCTCCAGTGCGCCCGGATCCACGCGATGCACTGCAAGCGCGGACGGCATAAGCTCGCGGGTCAGGGCCTCGAACGTCGCCACGTGCACCTGCGATGTGTGGAGGAATCCCACGCGACCAGGAGCAGCAGTTTGGGTTTCGGTCATGGAGCCCGACTTTAACAGAGTGTCGTCAGGGTTCTGTGTTGGTCAGGGCTCAAGCCGCTTGCGCAGGAGGCAGAATTCGTTGCCTTCGGGATCGGCCAGGACGTGCCACTGCTCGCTGCCGGTCTGCCCCACGTCGGCCGGACGGGCTCCCAGGTCAAGCAGGCGTTCCAGCTCGGCGTCCTGGTCCCGGTCCACCGGGTTGACATCGATGTGCAGGGGCAGCCGTCCGGCCCGCGGGTTGCTGCTGGGACTCAGGATGATGGTCGGCTGGAGGCCGCCGAACCCGGCGGGTGGGCCGATCTCGATCGCACCGTCCTCCCGGTCAAGCTCCACGTAACCGAGCACGCCGCACCAGAACTGCGCGAGCACTTCCGGATGGGTGCAGTTCAGGACCAGTTCACTGATGCGGGAAACCATGGGACCCAGTGTACGAAGGGCAGGCGCCGCGGTGAACCCGCGGCATCAACGGTGGCGGCCTTTCCGGAAGGGCCACATGGACCGGGGCGGTGGAAACTGCGACGGCGGACTTGCTTCCCGCCGTCGTCTTCCTTTTGCTGGGGCACCGGAAAGCTCAGCAAAACCTGAGCAAAACCTGGGGCGGCAGTATGCTCCCGGCGGATACGCTTCCCCCTGGATATCCGGAGCCGCGCGCTTCCGGCGCACAGAAAATTGGGGGAATCGATGCAGGAACTAAGCCGTATTTATTGGACACGGCAGGGGCTTCGGCTGGCGTACGCGGCGGTGATGGTGTGGCTCGCCATCTCGGTGATGACCGCATTCATGCCCAAGGCAGCACCTGCCGCCGGCATACGGCCATCCTCCCCCGCGGAGGTATTGCGCGGCCTGGTCGAGGGCGTCGCCGCCGCGGTCACGCTCCCCGGTCTGGCCCTCGTCGTGATGTTCATCGTCGTCGCCGTCATCACCAGGCAGGACGTCCGGCGGCGGGACCCGGTACGGCGCTTTACCCGCGAACAGCGGCGCGAAGGGATGGCCCGGGCCGGCGGACGGTGCGAATTGGAGGCCGGGTTCGGGCGGCGCTGCGCCCGCCCCGCCGAGCACGGCGACCACTTCTACCCGTGGTCCAAGGGCGGCTCCACCAGCCTGCAGAATTTCGTCGCCGCCTGCGCCAGGTGCAACCGCGCCAAACGTGCCAACATACCGTCCCCCAGCCAGCAGCAGCGGATGGAACGACGACGGCGGGACTACCTTCCGCCGTCGTCCTCCGTCTGCGTCGGCGAGCGGCAGCCGCTGCCCTGACTAGGCCCTCTTCCTAGTCGTTGACCCTAACGAAGATGGGGTTGGTGTAGAACCACGGGTCTTCCCATGGGTCGGCGTTGCCCATCTCGTCAGTGGCCGGGCCTGCGGGTCGATGTGTGCGCCCCGGCTCCTCCGCCGCCGTGGATGGCTCGGCGGCCTGAGCAATCCACGGCGGCTAGCCGGGGCTGGGCCCGGGGGTGTGTGCTTTGTGATGCCGGTCCTGGCGGGCGAAGTACGCGTAGACCACCAGGGCGACTCCCGCCAGGACCAGGACGGCCGGCATGACGAAGTCCAAGGGAATGAGCTGAGCCATGGATTGGAGCGCGAAGATGACTCCCAGCACCGCCAGGACGGCAGCCGGGATCAACGGCCACTTCATCCGCTCCATGCGGCCCGAGGTCCGGACCGGAACCCTGGCCAGCACAGCAAAGGTTGCCGCCAGGCCCAGGAACAAGACGGCGGCAATGGCCGTGCCCTCCAACGAGTCGCTAAGGCTCACGACAACCGCCAGTGTGAGCATGACACCGCACGGTATCAGCGCCCACCAGTTGGTCCGCTCGCGCAGGTAGATGGCCGCGAAACCTGCTCCCATGAAGAGGAACAGGAAGGCTCCCGCCGCGCTGCTGCCCGTGGCCTGCGCCGCGGTTACCACCGCTGCAAGACCCAGGAACACCGAGCCCGGGATGGCGGCCCACCAGTTCTCCCGGTGGCGGGCGAATACAGTCAGGAATAAGGCCCCCACGGCGGCGAAGAGCAGCGCTGCGAAGAATGCGGCGCCTTCACCGAGGCCGAGCCGGTCCAGCAGCAACAGCACACCCAGCGCCATCAGGCCGATTCCTACGATGATGTTTGGATTTGCCGATTTCACCGTCTGCCTCCCGGAGTCCGGCAGGCGGCCCGTTCGCCGCCGTGCTTATTAAGGCTAGTCCCGCACCGGAACCTGAAATAGGGCGGAAAGCCCCCTCATTCTGACTCCACCAGATCCGTTGGATTGAGCCGGTCGGATTCGGGGGCGGGCCCTGGCCGCTCAGCTGCCGGGTCCTGGCACTACCGCACGGCGTTGTACGCGTTCACCCGGCCGTTGGCCCAGTAGGTGTCGGTCCCTAGAATCTTGTCGGCGGTTGATTCCACCTTGCTGCGGATGGAAGTTGCCGTAGCACCAGGATTGACGCTCCAGACAAGTGCCGCTGTAGCGGACACGATCGCCGCGGATACGGACGTTCCGTTGCCGACGTCGTATTTCTGGGACCGGTTGTTCGGCTTCTCCAGGGTGAACGGGTGGTTCGGGAACGTGGAATAGACGTTGACCCCGGGTGCTGCAATGTCCACCCAGCTGGCCCCGTAGGTTGAAAAGGCCGCTTTAGCATCCTTATTGTCGGTGGCGGCGACGGCGATGACATTGGGGTAGCCGGCCGGGTAGATCTGCGCCTGGTTGCCGCCGTTGCCGGCTGCTGCAACGAGAACCACGCCTTTGCTCCAGGCGTTATTGACCGCAGCTTCAAGCGTCCGCGACGACCGAACGCCCAGGCTCATGTTGATGACCTTCGCGCCGTTGCTTACCGCCCAGTTGATGCCGTTCGCCAGGCCGGAGCTGGTTCCCACGCCGCTGTCATTGAGCACCTTGCCGGCGAAGATGCTGCACCCCGGGCACACGCCTGCCACGCCGACGCCGTTGTTGGCGACCGCGGCTACCGTGCCGCTCATGTGGGTGCCGTGGCCGTAAATGTCGTCCGCACTGGTGGCTCCGCTGAAGTTCGCCCGTGCCACCACCTTGGAGGAGATGTCCTCGTGGTCAAGGTCCACGCCGGAATCAAGGACGGCAACCTTGACGCCGCTGCCCGTGGCGGCGGCCCATGCCTCCACCGCGTCGACGTCAGCGTCCGGCGTGCCCGCTGCTATCGAGATGTCACCCCGGGTGTTGGTGAACGCCTGGCCATTGTTCTGCAGGGTGTACTGGCGGGGAAAATACTCGTCGGTGGTGGAGGTCGTGACCATGTGGTCCGGCTCGGCGTACTCCACCGCCGGGTTCCGGCTCAGGGCGTTGATCAGCTGAAGTTCCTTGCGGGCCGGTACTTTGATCAGGCGGGCGCCGGTGCTTCCGATGTCCGGGCCGTCGCTGAGGCCGTACTGGCGGAGGACTCCCGCTGCCCCGCCGTGGTCACGGAACTTGACCATGACCTGGCCCGCTGCCGGCGAAGGTTCAGGCGCGGCTTTCCCGGGGCCTGCGGGAGTCACTGTGCCAAAACCGAGGATTGCCGCCGTTAAACCGGCCAGGAAAAGTCTTCTCATAGGGGCTATCTTCCGCGCACCCGTACCCGCTGGATAGGGGTAAGAACCCCCCAAGTTGGCGGCGCCCGACGCACCAAGGTGAGCTCCGCCGTCGTAATTCCGGCGCCATTGTGCGGCTTTCACCTCAGCGGTACGATGCTGCCCGGGGAGAGGTCCTGGTCTGGAATGACGAGTGTTAGGGGCCCTTCCAATGACCGACTTTTTCACCATGCAGCCCGGCGAAACCGCCGCTCCCCTGCCGCCGGGGCCTGTCCTGTGCACCGCGTCGGCGTCCATGCGGCGCATCCACCGCGTTTTCCTGTGGGCGTACGACGAGGCGCCGGGCCTGGTGGGCTCCGCCGCTGCGGGCGACACTGCCCGCGCCGCGTACGTGGGCGAAGTGCTGGGGAACTTCGACAAGCTGCTCCACATCCACCATGAGAGCGAGGATCTGCTCATGTACCCGCAGCTGGCGGAGCGGGCACCGGGATGCGCCCTGCACATAGGACAGATGCTCGAGCAGCACCGGCAGGTCACCCGGCGGCTCGAGGTCATCGCGCCGTTGCGGCTGCGCTGGATGACGACGGCGGACGGGGAGCAGGGCGCGGAACTCGCCGCGCTTTACGAAGATCTCTCAGCCGTCCTCAACGTGCACCTGCGCCGGGAGGTCACCGAGGTGATGCCCGCGGTGGAGAGGGTGATGACGGAGGGCGAAGTGAAGGCAGCCGCGGAGCATGGAAGCAACCAGGTCAGCAACAAGTTCCTGGTGGGCTACCTCGGGATGGTGCTGGCCACGAACCCGCCCGCGGACCGGAAGGAACTGTTCAAGGAGATCCCCGCGCCGGTCCGCCTTGCCTACCGCCTGGTCGGGCGCCGGATGTACCGGAAGCAGTACTCCACGCTGTTCCCGGGACGCCCGGTCCCCGAGACGCTTTAGCTGAGCGGTGGTTTGAAATAATGGACGAGCCAGCATGCAGCAACCGAAGGGCACGTCACGATGACGCACCACCAAGGACGTCGCGGCCAGCACCGCACCCGCCGGCTGTTCTTGGGTCTTGTCCTGCTCGGAGCGCTGGCTTCCGTGCTGGCGTTCCTCGGTCCCAACTTACTTGATGGATTGCGCACTGCAGACGGCTCGCTGGTGTTACGCCCGGAGTGCGTGGTCGAAACCTCGGAGGGCGAGGTGGGACTCGATCGTGACCAAGCGAAACGGGCCACCACAGCGGTGGCGCTCCTCTCCCGCGGGATGGCAGCCCCGGACACCACCGGCATCGACGCGGCGGTCTTACAGCGGTTGGCCGACGGGCCGCCCTCGGACGCCGGCCCAGTTCTGGCCTGCCGCGGGTCCGCGGCCAGTGATCTCCAGGAACAGCAGGCGAGTGCCACCGGTTTGACACCGCGTGCCGAGCAGTTGCGCGGGGCCATGACAGAAGTGTTCGGCGAGCAAAGCCTGGGCGGGTTCGCCCCGGGAGGCGTGGATCAGGGGCATGGAGCTAACTCGACGCACTACGATGGCCGGGCGATCGACATCTTCTTCCGCCCCGTCACCGAGGAGAACCGGCGCCAGGGGTGGATCCTCGCGCACTGGCTCGTTGCTCACGCCGAGGACCTGGATATCCAGTACGTCATCTTCGACGACCGGTTCTGGGGCGCCCACAGCTCCCGGGGGCGATGGGGAGACTACGACGCTCCTGAGCCCGGCAACGAGATCCTCCGTCACCTCGACCATGTACACGTGGACGTGCTGGGCGGAAAACGGGACTAAGTGGAGCTTGCTCGTGGCGGTTTGCAGCGCCCGCGGCAGGGTAAACGGGCCGCTTGTCCAACAAACGGATCAGACGTTGCACTAGGCTGGAATTCCCAAGACCCACAAAGCGAGGCATAACGTGCACCAGGACGCCGCCCGGTTCCTGTCCCAGCCGGTGGCCGCCCAGCCCGGCTCACCCCTTCGCGTCGCGGTGTACTCTCGGATCGCCGAAGCCATCCGCAACGGCCTCCTCACGCCCGGCTCCATGCTCCCCACCGAAACCGAACTCGGCGCCGACATGAAAGTCAGCCGCACTGTGGTCCGTGAAGCCCTCATGCTGCTTGAGGAGGACGGGCTCATCAGGGCAAGACGCGGCGTCGGGCGCTTCGTCTCGGACACGCTCCCCCGCATCGGCATCGAACGCATCCGCCCCTTCGAGGAAGTCCTCGGCAGCCCCGGCCAGCAGCTCGAGGTCAAGCGCATCCAGGTGGCACGACAGCCCGCGTCCGAGTTCGCCGCCCCCGGCGTCGGCGTCGAGCCCGGCACCGACTGCTGGCTCTGGGAATCCGTCCTGATCCGCGACGGCGAAGCCATCGCCCACCTGCAGGAAAACATCTCCGCCCAGCCGGTCAGCCTCGGCAAGAGCGCCGCCGCGCCCCTTGATATAAAGGACGACGGCGGCGCCACCTTGCTTGCCGCGCTCAACAATCACCTGGGCCGGCTGCCCGGGCCCGGCGAATGTCAGATCAGCCTCAGCCAGGTGGGCCCCAGCCGCGCGAAGCTGCTGGACCTGCGCCCGTCCGATCCCGTGCTGGTCCTCACCCAGTACGTTCGGTACGGCAACCAGCCTTTCTACCTGGCCAAGTGCCTGATCGCCGCCAGGGCGGGGCACCTCTCGGTGATGCAGTCGCTGCAGTCCTAAACTCCTACACATCCGACGGCGTCACATGGGTTGACCCTGCCCTTGCCCAATAGGACTCCTGGCCAGATTTCATCTCGGCGGTTGATTCAAGCTCTCTCCCCGGTTCTTCCGCGGCTGCGGAAGAACAACACGGCCTAGCCCGGAGGTCAATTGGTAGTACCGATATCCCTCTTGCGTCCAGCCAATCCCAGCACGGCCATGGCAACAGACAGGACCAAGCCGGAAGCTATCAGCGGGGTGGATTCCTTGTTCGGGTGCCGCAGGGACTCGAGTGTGATCCGCTCCCACAGGATCCCAAGAACGTAGAGGACACCCAGCCACCCAACGGCCTTTCGCACCCAGCGCCGCGGCCTGGCAAGAAGCAGAACGATGCCCGCCGCGTGGACCGCCAGCGTATGCCACGGCGCTGCCAGCCCGCTGCCCATGCCCCACATATCGCGCGCCACGTTCTCGGGCTTTCCCTGCCCAAAGGGAATGTCGTACGGTATTCTGTCCCGGATCGCCTTTCGCGCGGCAACGAGTTGCACAATCAGCTGCACCAGCGAAACCGAGGCGAGGACTTTCATGACTGATCCTCCCAAGTCCGCAGCCGGGAGGAAGAGCGTACCCCCGCCCCAAGGCCGAGGGCAACGCTTCTAGACGGTGTAAACCGGGCCGGTTTCGGCGGGCTCAACCACCAACAAGCTCGCCCACCGGCTGCATAGTCAGCAGCGTCTCCACCAGGTGCGGCACGATGTCCTCCTCGAGTGAAAGCACCACGCGGCAGCGCACGCCAGCCACCGGAGGGTAGCCCGCATACAGCCCCCGGAGGTCACAGATGGTCTGCCCGCGGCCAGGCCCGTCGGAGGTGTCGACGGCGGCACGCACCACCGGCGCAACGGCGGCCTTCACAGCGCCCACGGCGAGCACCGCCGCCAGAGGATCGTGCATGGCGGAGCAGGGCCGGCCGTAAATGTCCTCGTAGAACCGGAAGTAATAGCCCAGCATCTCCCCCAGCGTCCGCGCCACCGGCGACGAAGACGCCAGCAGCTGCTGCCGGTGCGGCTCCTCAAGGACGGACGCCATGGTCACGTCCAGCGGCACCAGGGTCACGTCCCAGTCGGCGGCCAGCACCACAGCGGCGGCCTCGGGGTCGTTGAAGATGTTGGCCTCGGCCACGGGGGTGATGTTCCCCGGAGCCAGGGCAGCCCCGCCCATCACCGTCACCGACTCCACCAAAGACGGCAAGGCAGGTTCCAGCCGGAGGGCCTCCGCGATGTTCGTTAACGGACCAATGGCCAGCACCTTCAACGTGCCCGGGTACGTGCGGGCCAGCCGTACCAGCATCTCAGCCGCGGACTCCTCCACAACGGAAGCAGCCGCCGTCGGAAGCGCTACCCCGCCGATCCCGTGCTCACCGTGCACCCAAGGCGCCCCGCCCCCAAACGAGCCAAAGAGGGGGTCGTGCGCACCAAGGGCCACCGGCACATCATCGGCGCCGGCAAGCGCCAGCAGGTCCAGGGTGTTGCGGGCGCCCACGGCGGCACTGACGTTGCCGCTGACGGTCCCGATGCCCTTCACGGAAGCAAAAGGCGAGGCCAGCAGGTAGGCCAGGGCGAGGGCGTCGTCGATGCCGGTGTCGCAGTCCAGGTAGAACGGGGAGGGCGTGGTCATGGTGGTTCTCCTACAGTAAAAAGGGGTTAGACGGTCTCGCCCTTGGGGGCGGCGACGAAGAGGCTGACGATGAACGCGGCGGCCGTGATCGCCACCGAGATCCAGAGGGCTGTGGCGTACCCGGCGGCGGTGGCCTGGGCGGCGAACGGCGCCACGAGGACGACGCCGAGGCTCGCCCCGATGCCGAAGGACGCACCGTTGATGCCGGGCAGGGCGGCCGGGGCTTCCTTGGGTGAGAGGAGCACCGAGAGCCCGTTGATGGCGGTGAGGAAGAAGCCGTTGTAGAAGATGCCAAGGACCGCGACGGCGATCAGCACCGCCGTCTGGTTGTCCGAGAACGTGGCGGCAGCGACCGCGCAGGCCAGGCTGAGCCCCGTGCCGAACCGGAGGGTCTTGATCCAGCCGCGGCGGTCGGCCAGCCAGCCGGCCAAAGGTGCGGCAAACACGCCGATCAGTGCGGCGGGGGTGAGGAACAGCAGCGCCGAGATGGAGGCGGTGAGGCCGAAGCCGCCGTCGGGGTCCTGGCTGAGCAGCACCACAGTGAAGTTGATGATGGCGAAGATGCCGGCCAGGGTGAGGACGGTGGTGGCGATGACCGGCCACACCTGGCGGGAGCGCAGGTGGTGCACGGCGATCAGCGGGTGGCTGCGGCGTTTCTCGATCATCCAGAAGGCGGCGAAGGACGCGATGGTGCCGGCCAGCAGGGCCAGGGTGCCGGGTGCGGTCCAGCCTGCGGCCGAGCCGCCGGAGACGAAGTACGTGGTGAAGACCAGGAACAGCGAGAGGGATCCGGCGCCCCACCAGTCCATGGCGCCGCGCACACCCTGCGGCCGTCCGGCCGGAACGATTTTGATGATGCAGGCGGCGGCGATGGCGGTGAGGACCAGTACGACGACGAAGATGGACCGGAAGCCGAGGGTCTCGGCCATGAGCCCGCCCACGTAGCCATCCACGCCGCCCACTCCCCCGTTGATGGCGGCGATGATGCCCACGGAGGTGCCGAAGACCTTGGCGTGCAGGTTTTCGCTGAGCACGATGTAGGCGAGGGCGAAGACGGCGCTGGAGACGCCCTGGAGGAACCGGCCGGTGACCAGCAGCGGCAGGGTGGGGGCGGTGATGCAGAGGACGGTGCCGGCGCCCATGATTCCGAGGACCAGGAGCAGCGCGGCGCGGCGGCCGATGAAGTCGCTCCACCGGCCGATCACGGGCCCGGCGATGGCGCCGGCCAGGAAGAACATGGACTGGACGGGGGCGGCGCTCTCGGCACCCTGTCCGAATTCGGCGGCGATCTGCGGCAGTGCAGGGGTGACCATGCTGGCGTTGAGCTGGAAGGACAGCACGCCGAGCAACAGGGTGGAGATCAGCAGGGCGGCGCGGCGGCCGGCGAATTGCGTTTCTTCGCGAAGTACGACGGCGGCTGCGGCTTCCGCGGAAGGCGCGGCGGCCGCCGGGGTTGGGGTGTTCACATCAAACTCCTTTGTTCTGCAGGCAGGTCCTGCGCTTGGGATGTGAGTTGTTATACAACCATGTATGACGGACAAGTACAACCATGGTCTACACTATTTCTCAATCCGGCTGCTTCCGGCCCCTCCCCCGTTAGGACTTCCCATGAGCACTCGACTTCCTGCCGTCACCGTCGTCGGCAGCATCAACCTGGACCTGATCGCCACCGCAGAACGGCTGCCCACCGCGGGCGAAACCATCGGCAGCGCGGTCCTTTCTGAGCAGCCCGGCGGCAAGGGTGCCAACCAGGCCGCGGCAGCTGCGCGGCTCGGCGGGAGCGCCCGGATGGTCGGCGCCGTGGGCAGTGACGCGCAGGGGCAGCGGATGCTGGACACGCTGGCTGGCGCCAGTGTGGACACGGCTGACGTGGCCGTCCTGCCGGAACCGACCGGGACGGCGCTGATCGTGGTGGACCGCGACGGCGAGAACCAGATTGTGGTGTGCCCGGGCGCCAACTCGAACCTCTCGTTGGACGGGGTGCAGTTCGCCCCGGACGAGACGGTGCTGTGCCAGCTGGAGGTCGGGCTGCCCGTGGTGCTGGAGGCCGCCCGGCGGCACAGCGGTTACTTTGTGCTGAACGCGGCACCGGCCATGCACCTGCCGGCGGAGCTGCTGGAACGCTGCGACCTGGTGATCGTCAACGAGAGCGAGTACGCCCTGATCCCCGCCCTCGCGGAGGCGAAGCTGGTGGCGGTGACGTACGGCGGGGACGGCTCGGCGATGTTCGAGCACGGACGCAAGGTGGCAGAGGCGCCGTCGGCTGCCGTGGCGGTGGCGAACACCGTCGGCGCCGGGGACGCGTTCTGCGCCGCCCTGGTCTTGGCGCTGCGGCACGGGTTGGACTACGCCCACGCTCTGGCGGTGGCCAACGCGGTGGGCGCGAATGCTGTGGGAGACCCGGCCTCGCAGCCGGAGTTGGCACAGCTGGGTTACTACGTCGAGCGGACTACTGCGACTGTGGCACCCCGATGAGCATCGTATTCAGGAGGGCTGCGCCGGCGGATTTTCCTGAGGTCCGGCGCATTACACGGGAGGCCTACCTGCGGGCGGGACACTTCGCCGCCGACCACCCGTACATGAGTGTGCTGGAGGATGTGGAGCACCGCGCCGAGCATGCGCAGGTGTGAATGGCGGAGGCTGACGGGCGGGTGGTCGCGGCGGTGACGCTGACGTTCGCAGACCAGCCGTACAGCGAGATCGCCAAGGACGGGGAACTGGAGTTCCGGATGCTGGCCGTGGACCCCGGATGCCAGGGCGGCGGCGTTGGCCGCGCGGTGGTCGGCGAAGTGGTTCAGCACGCCCGGCAGCTCCCCGGCATCGAGGCGATCAGCATCACCAGCGCCAAGTTTATGGAACGGGCGCACGGCTTGTACGAGTCGCTGGGCTTCCGCCGGGCGCCGGAGCGGGACTGGTACGTGCCGAGCGAAGACATGCTGCTGTGGGTGTTCCGACTGCAGCTGGGTGGGTGAGCCGCGTGCCCAAAACGATTGGAGCTTCCATCTAATGCTCCAACGCTGAAAGGTTCGCAGCTACGAGCTGCCTCGCGCATACCTCCCGCTGCTCTTCATGCGGAGTGCCGACATTCACCAACACTCCGGACGCAACCCGCGCAAACGGCCCTGCCTCGGACGGGACGTCCACCATGGCCGGTGCCGCCCCGAGGGCCAGCAGGACATTGGCGGTGAAATTCGTGACCACGGTGTTGGTCAGGCACTGGATCAGCGGTGTGCTTTCCCGGACACGTTCGAGCATGGTCCAGGCATGGTCAGGCGTCAGGCGAATAGTCATCCGCGACATCCCTTCGCTAGTACGAACTAGATCAGGTTCAACGGGTGTTCTCTCAGCCCCTACCAGCAGGGCACCCCGTGTCACTAACGCAAGACTCTACTCGCCGGCGGAGGGTGGGAAAAACGTCATGTCAGGACTGGCGGCCTTTGTGATCAGGGGTTTCCAAAGGCCCGCTTGGCCCATCGGCGTCCGGTGGTGAACGCCGACGTCGCACACCGGATCAGTGCGATCCACCGGCAGATCGCGATGCTTCATGTGGAACTGGCAGACCTGATGGTGGCTGCTGCTGGCGGGGGTCCTTCTCCGGTTCCTGCCCAGCCTCTTGTGCAGCCGCCGCGGGCTGCGGCTGGAGCGCCGTCAGTGGCAGGATGGTCCGAGAAAGTTTTGAGGCTGTCGGAGAGACACCTTTAGCGACAGAGTTATAGGCACGGCTAATCCGCCGGTTGTCCTCGCTAACGGCGCGATTGCCCGGAACCGCCGCAGCGTCGGTCACGGCGGGCCATTATGCGCTGAAGCCCTCGAAGGAGTTCCGCCCCGAAAGCTCGAGTATCTCTCGGTCAGGAACTGTTAGGTCGAGGTGCATCTGCCACACCACCTCAGGCTACCCGGAGTCATTGAGGAAGGATCCTCAACGAGTTGTGTTGCTGAGGATGCCTGAACGATCATCGGTACAGCTGAGGCGCCAGGGGTCAGCAGGGCCGTCCCCGTGTGAGCTGCCCGTCCCCTGAAACGCCCTGAACCTCCGAAGTATCCGAACCGCTTTGTGTTTGTTTCAAACAATGCGTGCGTCAGGAACATGACGATTGACCTTCAGGCATCCGGAGCCTCCATCGAGTCGCTCAGTTCAACCGGATTGGTGGGTCGATGATGGGAGCTTGAGTGGAAATCGCGTGCGACATGAGATGTGGGTTGACCCTGTTCGATAAGCCGGGGCGTTGGCGATCTGACTATCGGGGAAGATCGGTCATCGGCCGCCGGGTCCATGCCCGCGCCCCGACGCCTGATGACGGAGTCGTTGGCGCATGCGCGTTCGATTTTGAGTTCCGTCCAGGCCAGGGATGTAATGACGGAGACGACCTCGACACAATCGGGGTATCAGTTTCGACGTTCTCGCGGCCAAGGTTCAGGACATAGACGTGCGCCTTCCGCGCTCGGAGTTCGTATGGACTCAGCACGTGTAATCACTGGCAGTACGAGTTGTGTATATTCGCGGAATGGTAACAAAACTTTCCGAGGCAGCCGATCAACCTCTAGACCTGCTTCACCAGCGGTTGAAGGAATCTGGCGCGACCTGCGAATGGCTTACGCCAGAGGATGGCGAAAGACAGCTTCGATTTTCCATACTCCGAGGCAGGGATGAACAAGTTTGGAGACGTGCGACGGCAGCTACTGTTGATAAATACTTTGAAATCAATGTGCAATCCAAACGATTTTTAGGCAATTACGATGCACTCTACGATAAGCAGACGGGGTTCATCGAGGCCTCCCTCGAAAATGGCGGATCGCGAGGAATGGCAATCTCTGAAATGCCGGGAGCTGAGGTGCAAGATCCAGGGGGTGATTGGCGCCCCATCGCGCTAGACGCCCCGATCCCCCTCTCTGACGCAGAATCGGAAACAGAATCAAGTCCAGACTCAGAGAGCGCGAGCGTGGATCGTGAGAACGCCCGGTCGTCGAGCTACCGAATTCGAGTCAGGGACCCTCGCGGTCGATGGAGTCTCGAAGTGAGCCCGGCAACAGAAGTTCTACAGACATTATCGTCCCGACGTATTTTTATGAGAGGGCGAGATGGGCGAAATGCGAGCAATTCCCTGAAAATTGAGGGACTGCAGCCTGCAACCCACGACGAGGCGCTGAAAGCACTCGACGAGCTAGGGGCGTCTTTTCTATTCGACCTGCAGTTGAAGTACGCGTACGGGGCGAATCTAGCTCTCTTTAGGAGCCCCTCGCCTTACGTGCGGACTTCACAAGCACCCGCATTGATCCCTCTATCTCCTCCCCGCTACTCGTACTCAACAGAAGCTTTGTCGCTGTACCGCTACGCCACCTCGGCGACCGGCATGAATCTCTTGGCGTTCCTGGCTTACTATCAGGTGCTGGAATTCTTCTTTGCTCGATACTCCGAGTTGGAAGCAATCCGGAAAGCTCGAACAAACTTAAGAAACCCTCTGTTCAATATCGAGGACGATGGGCAATTGGGGCGCCTTTTAATGCTGGGCGGCGGCGCCAAAGGCAGATCGGAACGAGACCAATTGAAGGCAACGCTTCGATCCTGCCTGGAAGTAGATGAGATCAACACCTTTGTATTGAACCACCCCGAACGCGCCGCGCATCTCAAGAACAAGAAAAAGATTGTTGACGTATCAATCATTAATGTCGAAAATCGAGGGGTTGACCTCATCGATCAGGTAGCTGATCGCATCTATGACATTCGGTGCCGGGTGGTTCATGCAAAGGATGGGGGTGGCCACGATTCAAAGCTGCTTATGCCCTATTCTCCTGAGGTAAAAGAGTTGAGCCACGACGTTGATCTAGTTAGGTTCTGCGCACAACGCGCGCTGATCGCAAGTGCAGGCCCAATACAGCATTAGTATGTTCACCGCAGAACTCATCCAGGCGGCGGCAAGGCTGCAGAAACCTCCGATCGATAAGAGCGGAACAGCTGCGGGGCGCCGTTCTCGCCCATCTCCGTGCGCGCGGTCAGTCGCATTTCCTCGTCGTCTGTCCGGCCGCGGTCGTGAGTAACTGGACTCGCGAGACAGTAAAGCACACCAAATTAAGGGCCTTACGCCTCCACGGCACATTATGGGAGCGAAACCACGCGGCAAAGGCGTGGGTCAAGAACGGCGGCGTCGCCGTCACCACGTATGATCTCCTGCCGTGGATAGAAGAGCACTTGAGCGGAGTCGATCTGGGGTGCGTCATTCTCGATGAGGCGCACTACATCAAGAATCCCAGGGCAAAGCGCTCGCTCGCGGCGGCGGAGATCATCAATTCCACAAAGTATGCAATCTTGATGACTGGCACGCCGTTGGAGAACAGTGTCGCCGAGTTCCGCAATCTGATCAGCTATATCCGCCCCGACCTCGCGGAGGAAGCGCCTGAATTTCTCGCCAAGGCTTTTCGCAAGCATGTCGCGCCAGCCTACCTACGCCGTAACCAGGAGGATGTGCTCACAGAGCTTCCCGAAGTGGTCGAGATAGACGAGTGGATGGGGATGTCGCACTCTGATGAGCTGGTATACGGCCGAGCGGTAAGGGAAGGCCAGTTCATGTTAATGCGACGCGCCGCCATGATGTCGGAACAATCCATGAAGGTCAGCCGACTGCTAGAAATTGCAGGAGAAGCCGAAGCTAATGGCCGACGGGTCATCGTCTTTTCATACTTCCGAGAAGTCCTGAACCAGGTCGCTCGCCTACTACCCGGTCAGGTCTTCGGCCCCCTTACAGGGTCCATCGCCGCGGCGGACCGACAGAAGCTCGTTGACCGCTTCTCACAGGCCGGGCACGGCGCCGTCCTCGTTGCACAAATAACCGCGGGCGGTGTCGGCTTGAACATCCAGTCGGCGTCGGTCGTTGTGATCTGTGAGCCGCAGATCAAACCCACGATGGAGTCACAGGCGATCGCGAGAGCTCACCGCATGGGTCAGACCGACACTGTCCAGGTGCACCGTCTGCTTACGGAAGACAGCGTTGACGAGCGCATCCGCGACATTCTGAAAGACAAGAGGCAGCTCTTTGACGAGTTCGCGCGGGACAGTGTTATCGCAAAGCAGGCTCCCGATGCGGTTGACGTATCTGAGGTCGAGCTTGCACGACGTGTGGTGGCAGCGGAGCGCGAAAGACTATCTATTGTGGCAGGGTGACATGTCGATGACTGCTGCCCCGACCCTGAGCCGCTGAACCTTCGGTTTCGGAAGCGTTCGTGAACTCTCTTCCACCACGGGATGCTGGTCTCGCGGTTCCTGGCCCACATCCGGCACACGGTCACCAAACGCAAATAATCGAAATGTGTGTAAAAACTTGTGGTGGTGGCCCTCTGACGCTGGCGCGCAGGCTGTGACTTGGCCGCTGCGGGAGTCGTCTACAAATGTGTACGGCGACGACCTACGGCAGGACGCTACTTCCTCTGCGGACGCCGGCTGATCTGCGAGGCCGGGCCCTAAGCACTCCTGGCAAACCCTTCCCCGCGACCGGGCGTTCAGCGTGTCGTGAGTAGAATGTCCGTTGGGGCACAGTCACCACACTCGTTGATTGAGATCGGGGCTCACGTCGTGGGGTGTCAACTCGCCATTCAAGTCCGGGTGCCGCTGCGCCGTCCATTCCCAGAATCGCGGCGCAAGCGATGTTTCTGGCTGGCGGCGTGACTGCGGCTTTTCCGACAAACCATCCCCTTGGTTTTTCGGTCCGCACTCCACGGGCGGCACAGAACTCAATAAACGGGCCAAAACTCCGGACATGCCTGGCCACCGCCGCGGGGCCCATCCCTGCCAATAGAGCGCGCTGCGGCGTGACATGGGCGCCCGGCCGGAGTCCTGCCACTTTCTTATCGTGCTGGCGCTTGTGGCGCGTATCGCGCGCACTTTTTTAAACTCATACTGCTCGTCGTTATCAGTTATTCGGCTTTCCGTCCATCAATATTTTGTCCGGTGAACACTCGGAGCTAGCGGCTGAATGCGCAGTTTAAGGGTGCAGTTGTGGTGAGCGCGGCCGTAGTGGGGATCAAGGTGTACCGCTGATGAGGTTATTACGGCCTGATTCCTCGCGCGGGTACCCACAAACCAAGCGCTTTGGCAAAGCCCGTCCCTAACTAGATGCGCCGTCCTTGAAGGTGACCTCGTAGCCGAGCGAAGCAAATAAGTTGGTAAGCACACTCTTAGCGTTATCAGCGGCCCGTTGCTGCAGATCTGATTCCTCCGCGGCAGCAGCTATCCGGCTTTCGGCGAGGCTGTAGAACTTGGCTTGCTGCGGCGCCTCGAATGCGTCGACAATCTGGTCCGCGACCCCACGCTTTTGGCTGTACACGCGCGTCCGCTCATGGTCAATGTTGGGCTTGTCGAGCTGGGGCTCGGGCAGCCGCACCGTCACCGACTTGCCGTCAGCGGATACCGCAAGGTCTTCTTCAGCTAGGTTCTCTAAATCAACGAGTGCGTTCACGGTTCCAACAGCAACAAACAAAGTTTTTCGGCCCTCGATAAAATCGGGCAGACCACCGATATTTTCCTCGTCCTCTATGACCAGTTCGAAGGTGCCAATGGCCGTATGGAGCTGACTTACGTCCCTCACGGACTTCAGCAGAACGGTTTGACTTGCGTTTGCGATCGGGCCAACTCCAAGCATCGTTGCCACGAGAAGTGCGGCCAGAACTGCGGCCGTCAGCGACGCCACCACCGCGAAGGACTTGAACGATCTAACTCTGGACATCGGACCCCATCTGCCTTGAACGGCATAGGTTCCGTTCCTGTTAGTTAGCCCCCAGCTGGGCTGGAGTGCTGGATGCAACTTCAGTGTAATGAGAGAGGCAGACAGACACGGGCGCGACACTTTCGTGATTGCGGATCTCTGTGTGGGACGATATCGATCGAACGGTAGCGAAACGCGGGGGCTTCAAAATCCTGCTGGCGGCAGGGTCACCCGCCTAGGCGGAATTTCGGCCTGCGAGGGGACATCACATGACAAACAAGAACAACGCGCTCGTGCCGGTATGGACACTTGCGACAACCGAAGTTAGCGTGACTGACGTGCTCGGCAGCGAAGGCCTCACGCCTGCTCGCCTTTCTGAGCTAAGGACGGTGTTGGCAGCACTGGCAGATTCCCCCATCGCCACGCTTGAGATGCATCCGATGCCTCCAGCACGCAATCGGAAGGGTGGGATCCCGCTTGATGCTGCAAGCCCGCTCGCTACGCAGCTGGCACAACTTGTATCGCAAACCGCTAAATCGGTTCCGCAGAAGCTGAATCTCGCCGAGACAGGCGAAGTGCTTTATACAATGGTGGTACCGGCGAAAGTTGCGTCCCAGGTGGGCAGCGGTCTCGTCACTCCGATGGTGTCCAAGACAGTTGCAGGAGGCGTCCATAGCGCGCTACGCGACTCGCACGGTATCGTAGCCAACGCTACTTTTGTCCCTGTGGCTTGTAGTAAAGCCTCAGCTGTGGGTGCCGGTGCGGCCGGGGCGGCAACTGGTTCGGCCGCGACAGCTGGTGTAGCGGTAGCTAGCGCCGGCGCTTTGACTGTAGCGGCGCCGCTCGTGCTGATGGCAGTGGCCGTCGGCGTCAGCGCGCACGCCGAACAACAACGTCAGGAAGCCATCGAGCGCATCACTGACCTCTTGGAGCAGTTGCACGAGGACTCCCTCGATAAGGAGCGTAACGAACTCGACGGTTCCCGCGAAGCGATCGATAAGGCCACTTCCATTCTCCTTGACAAGGGAAAAATAGGCTTCTCCCTTGGCTTGGATTCCTCTGTGCACGGGATCAACACTGCCATCGCTGCCACCCGTAGGCGGCTGAAGAAGTGGGAAGCTGCATTAGATGCCTTGCCTGACGGCGCAGTCGAAGTGAGCGCACTGAAGAAGTCGTTCCCCGGCGTCACCGAGGAAGGCGGCACGTTTCGAGCTCACTTGGAAATCGCGAGGCTTGCCATCGCTCTCAAACGGCGGGTGCTCGTGCTTCAGGCGGTCGATCACGCCCAGCAGGATACTAGCAACCCGTTTACGAGCTTCATCGGAACACTGCGCGACGACGGGCGCAGCACCGACGAATTGGAGTCCGGCATCACCGAGGTTTTGCACCGACTGGCCAATCTTGAGTTGAAGCGCGACGGCGGATTCCGGCTCCCAGCCTTTACACCGGGCGAGGTAGACCAACTACTTCAAGCCGCCTATCGCCTTCGTGCACTGGGAGACGGTCTTCACACCGATAGTCACCAAGGCGATGTCGCCATCGAGATGGAGCGAAACAGCGACGGATCACTCGTCATCTTCCCTGCGATCGCTGCGTAATTGCCGACTACGGAAGCAGCACAACCCCAACGATACGGAGCAAATAATGGCCGGAAGAACAGACAAAGCCGCTGCCGCTCTTAAGATCGGCGGGCAGAAAGTGAAGGCTACCGCCGCCAAGGCCTACGCGCTCGCGAGGGACCCCGAAGTGCAGGCGAAGGCCGGTGAGCTTTTCGAGGACGGCAAGAAGTTGTATCGGGCAGCAATAAGCCCCGAGGCAAAAGAGGCCTACCGGCAAGCAGCCGAAGTTATTAATAAACTGCG
Source organism: Arthrobacter sp. K41 (assembly GCF_059089645.1). Classification (NCBI taxonomy): domain Bacteria; kingdom Bacillati; phylum Actinomycetota; class Actinomycetes; order Micrococcales; family Micrococcaceae; genus Arthrobacter; species Arthrobacter sp. K41. The sequence goes on from NZ_JBNHEW010000003.1 coordinate 451,971, forward strand.
GAAGAAATAGCCAGGGCGGCCTTCTGCTGCCTCCATTTGGGGTGCGTTCCCGCTAACTGGCCAGTTGCACAAACTCGCCGCGCAGTTCCAGCCGCCCAGTGTCTACCGTATTGCAAGCCTTGATTTAGGCGGGTGGCTACTCCTGCAGTCAGGCGCTTCGCGCCGAACGTCCGGATGGTTTCCCGGTGCAGCTCGTCCACGGTGATGCCGCCTGTCGTGCGGACAACCTCAACCATGGCGTTCCGAAGCTCGACCACGCTGATGTGTTCAGGCTTCCTGGTCACATCAGCTCCATTCGGCCGGAATTGATCCACCTTTCCCTGTCGACCGAGACATCCCAGCTGAAGCCGTCCGCGTCGCGGGAGTGGGCAGAGCTATTAAGGACGCCGAGCACGAAGCTTGCCCGCTGCCCGTTCACCTTGTTGAGTTCGAAGGCGGTCGACAGGAAGGATGCTGGCCCATCGGTGATCCGTCGCCCGATAAGATTGTGTCCCATGACCTTCGTGCAATCGGACCCACCTCTTTCTGACGCTGAAATGGTGGATCTCTTCGCCGGTCCTGGTGGACTGGATGTCGCTGCACGCTGGCTGGGATTGTCTGTGGCCGGCATTGAGTGGGACGAAAATGCTTGCGCAACCAGGCGGGCTGCCGGGCTTGAAACCGTGCAAGGTGACGTACGGGATCATGGTCCCGCCGAGTTTCCCCATGCGACGATTCTCGCCGGGGGGCCGCCGTGTCAGACGTACACCGTTGCCGGGGCAGGTGCTGGTCGTAAGGCATTGGACCGGGTCCTGTCCTTCATTACGCGCATGGCCGACGAGGACGACGTCACAACTGAGCTAGCCAGGTTGGATGATGAGCGGACCGGGCTAGTGCTGCAGCCGCTGCGATGGGCATTGGAGGCCCATAAGGCGGGGAACGCCTACGAGGTTATTGTGTTGGAGCAGGTGCCTGCGGTTCTGCCCGTGTGGGAGGCCATGGCAAAGGTATTGGAACCACTGGGTTATGGGACGGTGACTAGCGTACTCCACGCAGATGAGTACGGGGTGCCGCAGACGCGCCGTCGCGCGATCCTGATCGCGAGCCGTCACCGCACCCCCGTACTTCCCGCACCCACGCATCACCGATTCAGGAGAAAAGAGGTGAAAGCCTTTACGAGCCGGCCTTCGTTGCTGCCCTGCCTGAGCATCGGCGAAACGTTAGGCCGGGTGGAGCCCTTCGTGATGATCTCCAATTATGGAACCGGCGGGGACCCAAAGGCCCGAGGTCAGCGCACTTCGAAGGAACCGGCTTTCACGGTCACCGGAAAGGTTTCCCGGAACCGGTTGTTCTTCAACGGGAACGAACTCGACCGCCTCACACTTGCGGAGGCTGGCCAGCTCCAGACGTTCCCCGCCGATTACCCGTGGTCGGGCAAGGACGTCTCGCAACAGATTGGTAACGCCATTCCACCGCGACTTGCTGCCCACGTCCTGGCAGCAGCTCTCGGTCGAGATCTTGACGCAAATTTTTTCGACACGATGATAAGAAAACGGTGGACCGACACGGCTCGCGAAACTGCACCACAAAACAACGAGGGTTCCCACGACTATCCTGTGCCGAGGACTGGACCGGTGCCGGCACGACCAATCGGCGGACGTACCCGGCGGGCCCCCAGCCTCGTATCGTCGCAAATCTGAGTGACCGTCACTCCAGAAGTTCTCTTCCCAAATGTGTTCGTTTGTCATACCTCGCATCGTGAATCACTGGGGCTGATGACGGTCACTCATGAACCAACCCAACGCCGCGGTCCCCACAGCCCTAGGTAGTGCCATAGCCCGTTAACTCGTGTAGCACCTCTGAGAAGCCTCGCTGTATCAAGAGTCTGCGGGAAAAAGTCGCATCTTGGTGGTAAATATTGTCGAGAAGACTTCGGCGTGGGCCGATAGCAGTGATCTCGATATGGGGGACAGAACCGATGACGGTTCGGGATTCATGGGCCGGCGTGACTTCGCCGCTCAGCAAGTTTGTTGCGGCTGAAACACAGAGCGCACTTAACGCTTACAGGGCCCGTCCTGACCTTGTCCGCGAACACAGCAACATTGAAGCTGCTATCTCCCAAGGCGGCTACGGCCGGAAGCAGCTAAACGAACTTATACAGAACGCGGCCGACGCCATCAAGGATGCCGGGGGTCGCATCAAAGTGGTCTTGACGGAGGATGCGCTTTACTGCGCCAACGAGGGCCAGGCCTTTTCGGAGGCGGGCTTTCGGACTCTAATGCTCTCCCACTCATCTGAAAAGCGTGACGATGAGATTGGTCGTTTTGGGCTAGGGTTCAAGTCGGTTATCCAAATAACCTCTGATCCAAAGATCTACAGCCGGAGCGGCTCCGTCTCGTGGAGCCAGACCCGAAGCCGGGAGATTCTCCAGGGCCTGTACCCGAACCTCGAAACCTACCCAATTCTTCGACTAGCCACGCCCGTAGACCCGGACATCGCAGCAGCCGACGACGGTGTTCTCGCCGAGCTCTTCCCCTGGGCCTCTACCGTTGTGAAACTGCCTCTGACAGGTAATGTCTCCTGGCTGTCCGATGAGATTAAGAAATTCCCCGGGGAATTTCTTCTCTTCTCCGAAAAAATCGGATCTCTGGAGTTCGAGGATCGGATCGATGGATCCGCGCTTACTTGGTCTGCCGATAGAGACGGTAACCGAGTTAATCTCAATGACGGGACCGCCACGAACGAGTGGCGCATCTTCCGGGACAAACATGTCGTCAGTACCCAGGCAGCCATCGAGGCTGGGAGCATCGTCGCGCGCAAGCAAGTGGATGTAACTTGGGCGGTCCCTTTGACGGACAATCAGCGCCGAAAGATGGGCCGATTCTGGAACTACTTTCCCACTCAGCACGAGACCTCGCTTCGCGGCATCATCAATGCGGCTTTCAAGATGAACGAAGACCGCCACAGCATGCTTGAGACGCTCTACAACCGGGAAATTCTTACCCGCACAATTCCGCGCATGGTGGCAAGTGCGCTGAACGACCTCAGAACACCCGGAGATCCGGCACTGTTTCTGGATATTCTGCCCTCGCGTGACAAAGAGTCAAGCTCCTGGGCAGATTCCGTGATCAACAAACCGATCTTCGAAATTTTGCCGTTTGCGCCCTGCCTACCCGATAGATCAGGCGTCCTCAGGCTCCCCAATGAAATAAAAGTGCAGCCTGCGCTTGAAGAAGCAACGCGCCTTATCGCATTGTGGGAGTCCTGGGTCCCTGCGGACCGGCTATGGTTACACTCGTCTGCCTTAAGACGAGAATCCCAAGTCATGCGAATTTTGAAGGAAGCGAACTTCAAGCGCGCGTCCCTTGAGGAATGGCTGGAAGAAGTTGTTGCAGGAGGCGAGCTCCAGGATTACGAGAATGCTTTGCAGCTAGCCGCCATGATTGACAAATCCTATGCGGATTATCGCCCAGCGATGCGCCGCAGCCGTATTGTTCTGATGTCTGACGGCGGCGTGGAGGCGCCGATCACGTCAAGAGTGTTTCTTCCCATGAGCGCCGACGACGAGTCAGTCAGTGTCGTGTCTTATGACTTGATGCACCATGGCAACGCGAACAGCTACCTTCGTGCCCTTGACCTCCAAGCACAAGATGGCCGCGGCGTCGTCAGCCGAGTCGCCAGTGAAGTCGGTCAAGACTACACGGACATCGAGCTCGCGCAGTCTTTGTGGAGGCTTACTCGATCGCTAGCAGTCCCCGAGAGTCTGGCCGTTATCAACGAGAGAACAGACCCTACGAAAATTTTGGTTCGCTGCCGGGATCATCAGTGGCGCCAGTTGGGCAACGTGTGGCTCCCAGGCGGACTATTCGCCCAAAACAGTGTTGGCGATGAGCATCTTGTAGTGGACGACCAGTTCCACGCCAACGACCTCGCTCTCCTCAAGAACCTCGGCGCGAGGACCTTGCTCGTAGACGCCAAGATGACGCGTGCCGGTGAAACCTACGAACTCTGGAAGCAGGCTGAGGCAAGCCGTCTTGCCGATGCATCTCGTAACGGACCCGCACCCCTTTCCGAGGCCGGGATACGCTTCAACCAGGCCCTTACGACGGATGGCCTTCACCTTCTCATCGATGCGTCAGCCACGACTCGAGCCAAGGTAACACGGACGATTCTGGGGCGGCCACAGTATCCTTCGAAGGTTGAATTCAGCAGCGGTTTTCGACCGGCAGAAACGATAGACGGGCCCGATCTCTGGTGGGTCAAGAAGTACGGCGCCTTCGAAACGCCGCTTGGAACCGTGGATGCCCAGCAGTGCGTTGGAAAAGTCGAAAAGATTCCCTCGGACTACCTCCCCTTCCCCGGAGAAGAAGCAGCAGCAGCGCTAGGTTTCCCATCCGATCCCGCCCGAATTAAATGGGCCCTCGTCCTTTCCTTGGCTGAGCATCAATTGCCCATGCAACAACTGCACGAACTATACGGGGCACTGGCCGCCCTCGAAGTGCGTCCGCCAAAGGAACTTCTCACCCCTCTCAGCGGAGGGCGGAACACTCGATACTTGACCAAGGACGTGGTCCTCGCTTCCGATCTCGCATCTCGGGACCATTTAGTAGAGAGCGCCAGCGCTCCAGCGCTCTACACAGGTCATCCGGAACTGGATGAGGCGTTGGAAGAGAACTGGGGAATTAAGCGGCTAACTATCGAATTCTTCAAGTCGGCCGATGCCATTCCCGTAGAAGGCGAAGAACCAACAAGTGTTAGGTCGCTCTTCCCCTACCTCAAGCGGGTGGCTGGTGAAGTTGCTGTGCAGACTCTGTGTGTTCCCTGCATGTCAGTAAACGAAGTCCAGACTAATAGCTACGACTCCCATTCACTGGCAACTCCCAGAGCTTCATATCTGCACGATGGGATGCTGTACTACCGCGCTCCTCAGGGCGATCAGGCGCTGCTGACGACAATCCTGGGAGCCTTTGGAAGCAAACGATCCACTCTTCAAGTGATGCAGGCAATGCGGCAGCTTAAGAAAGACGACGAAGCCCAGGCTCGCATCGGACGGGTCAACAAGCAAAAAACAGATGCCGGGAAAATTGCTGAGCTCGTCGGCCGTGACACCCTCCGGAGACTTATTCCCGGCGCAGTTACAAACATGCTGGAGGCCCGGGGTCTGCAGCTGACTGACGAGCGCCTGTTCGAGATCGTTAGCAACTTGCACGGGAGCAGTCTCCTCAAGGTACTCAAGCCCGCACTCTTAGAGGCAGGTATCGAGACCCCGGATCACTTCCGTGGCGGCAAAACGGCCCAAGAGTTCGTCAAAGAGCTCGGGTTCTCCCCCGCAATGGCCGGTGAATCCACTAAGAAGAAACCGGAGCGCGAGGAGTTCGTCGGACCTGTGGGTTTGAACCCACTTCACCGGTACCAGGAGACAACCAGCAAGAAAATCGTCAACCTCCTGGCTGGGGACACAAAGCACAGCCGTGGCCTGGTTCAGTTGCCCACGGGAGCCGGCAAGACCCGTGTAGCCGTTGAATCCGTGATCCGTGAGATCAAAAATGCGCCACAGGAAGAACATCGCTTAGTCATCTGGATTGCTCAATCCGAAGAACTCTGCGAACAGGCCATCGAAACCTGGACCTACGTGTGGCAAGCAGCGGGAGCTCCCGGTGAACGGATGGCAGTTAGTAGGCTCTGGGGCGGCAACAGCGCCGTTCGAGAGGAAACCAAACTCCACCTGGTCGTTGCGACAATCCAAACACTTGCCAGCATCCAACAGACACGTCGGTCTGTGTATGAATGGATGTCTGATCCAGACCTCGTGATCATCGATGAGGCCCACGGGGCGACCGCAACTTCCTACACACCGGTCCTTTCCTGGTTCGGCCGCTCATTCACGGAAAAGTCACGATCGCTGCTTGGTCTTTCGGCCACACCCTATCGGGGCACCAACGAAAAGGAGACCGAGCGACTCGTTGCCCGATTTGGGCGCAACCTCATCGAGCCCGACGAGTTCAGCGCGGAAAACGCCCACGAGTATCTCCAGGAAATGGGTGTTCTGGCCCGGGTGAAGCATCGGGAGCTGAAGGGCATCGAACTCAAACTAAAAGATATGCGCTCAGCCCGGGACGAGGATTCACAAAGTGCAATGCTCGAGGCCCGTATCGACCTCCAGCACGTAGCAGACAACACGCAACGCAATGAGGCCATTCTTGACCACATCAAGGCATCGGACACGAAAGGACCCACTCTTGTCTTTGCGGCCTCCGTGGAACACGCCGAAGCTCTCGCCGCCGTCCTCACGGTGGAAGGCATCCCCGCAGCCGCTATCTCGGGTAAAACCGATCTTGGTCACAGACGTTCCATCATTGAAGATTTCCGAAACGGAAGAATTCGCGTTCTGACTAACTTCGACGTACTCACACAAGGCTTCGACGCACCCAAAGTTGATGCCGTATACGTTTGCCGTCCCACTTTCTCCCCCAACAAATACATACAGATGATTGGGCGCGGCCTTCGTGGCCCTCTGAACGGCGGCAGCGAAGAAGTTTTGATTGTGAATGTTAAGGACAACTTGGATCAGTACGGGGACCAGCTCGCTTTCACGCAGCTGGACTACCTTTGGAGGAACGAGGCAATAAGTGCTCGCTGAAATTGAGCTCGACGAGAGTCAGCGGGCAGTAGCAGAAGCGGAACCAGAGGACAGGCTGTTTGTCACCGCCGCTGCGGGGCAAGGCAAGACCGAAGTGCTTCTTGCCCGAGTGAAAACACTCGTAGAAGACGGACTAAATCCGGCAGACGAGATTCTTGTGCTGAGTTTCTCACGAGCCGCCGTCGAAGCAGTACGGAAACGTGCTCGTATGCATGACCTGGATGGCTTGCAGATCAGGACGTTCGACTCCTTTGCCGCGCAACTACTGATCGACATGGACGAAGATACTCTCGGTGACAGCTTCGATGCGCGGATCAGGAAAGCGACGCAATACATTGCTGGCGAAGAGACGCCGGACCGGATTTTGCACCTCAAGCACATTCTGGTTGATGAAGCCCAGGACCTCGTGGGAGACCGGGCGGAGCTTGTCTTGGCCTTGTTCGCCGCATTAGGCGAGGACCTAGGCTTCACTGTGCTCGGGGATCCATTGCAAGGTATATACGATTTCCAGCTGGAGGAGTCAGACTCAAAGCTGACATCCGGAGAGCTCATCGAGAAGCTGAAAACTGATTTTGGTGCTGAACACCAGAAACTGGCCAGACATTACCGGGCGGTCACTGACCGTACCCGGGAACTCATTTCTGTGGGTGACGAAATACGGAGCCTCGGTGAGCTCGATGATTCAGGTTCAGAGACAGCACACGGCCTTCTTGACGACTTCCGAAGGCAAGTGTCCAGCACCTCGGTACTCAACGAGTCCGGGGCGCTAAGCCCGAATGCCGGCGAGACGACTGCCCTCCTCTGTTCGACAAACTACGAGGTGCTTATCGCGAGCGAACTTCTGTGGCAAAACGGCTATCCGCATCTGGTTCGCCGTAAAGCTCAGGACATGAGTGTGGCGCCGTGGGTGCACCAGGTCTTCAAAGACCTCGAAGATCGAACGTACGATGCGGACGACATCAAGTCACGCCTTACCGCTCTCTTCGGCGACTCAGCAGCTGACCTATGGCTTGCGCTAAAGACAGCTGAAGGGAATTTCACGGCTTACAATTCCTTGAACGTTCCCCAGCTGAGTCAGCGACTCCGCAGCCGGTCAATCCCGTTAACTCTGACCGTGGCAGATACTGCCAGCCTCATAGTCTCCACTGTTCACCGGGCCAAGGGGCTTGAGTTCACCAACGTCCTCTATCTGCAGCCCGAGTTTGGATCGCCGGCCGCTGAGCAGAACGAAGCAACACTAAAGCAGAAGTACGTTGCCTTGACCCGCGCACGGGAAGAAGTCATCTCAACAAAGTTGCCCAAGAAACTACTGCAGTACGCCGATGGCTCCACGGGGCGTTGGCTCGAAAAGGCCTTTGGCAGGAATCGGATGCAGTACACAGCCCGGATGGAGTTCCTCAACTCGGATATCGATGACGTCTCCCCGTACTACCCCGAAGACGGCAATGCCCAGGCAATCCAGGACAACCTCGTATTGGAGGACTTATTGGGCCAGGTAGTATCTGGCTCTTTACAATCCGAACCGGAGCCCGGCGAAGTGCCCCGCTATGTTTTGACCACCAGTGGCGGCAAGGTTATCGGGCGAACCAGCCCATCCTTCGCATACGCGCTCAAAAAAAATTTTGCATTCAAGACCCACCGGAGCCATGAGTGGCCCGCCGGATTCACCGGCGCTCGAGTCACGTCCATCGAATGCGCTACCGGCCACCCGGAAGAGACGAAGCTGACGGGGTTGGGCTCCTCGGGCATGTGGTTGGTCCCTCGGTTAACCGGTTTGATCACGCGGACAAAGAACTAGGAGCAACAAGTGTCGATATTGGATGCCAAGTACGCCTTCCGCCGGGAAATGGTAGACCGACTCGAAACCGATCTCAATGGTCCTGGGGCCAGCGACGAGCTGATTACGGAACGTCCGCTCGAACGCTATGTCACCGGCGTCCTTTGGCCCGCAGCTGACGATACCTACGTAGAAGCCCCTGACGAGCCAGAGTCGGTTGCTGCAGCTTCAGGAGAGGTCTCCGTGGACAGCTCCGTCGCGAACGCCCGCCTGACCTATCCCAGCAGTGTAGGCCTTACCGTCTCCGTGGATACAAACCGTTCCACGTCCCTGGCGGTCACCCCAACAGCAGCGCGCTACACGCCAATAGCCACTGTCAGGGAGAGTGGCAGCAAGCGGCGTGACACTTACGATTGGCAGCGAACTGCCGCTGATTTGCCGGAGATTGAGGTAGATCTTGCTGCATCGGGACCTCAGCGTCACATGCTTGAGGGCGGCGCCCTGGAGCTGTATGCGTTGGTGCGTGCCCCGGAAGATGCTGTTGTTACTGTCACCGTTGTTCTCCGAAACACGCAACCCAAGCCGGACCCGGCCTCCGACAAGGATGTGGCGTGCTGGTTCCAGGCTGGCGTTTCAGTCCACACGCCAGTCCCGGCGCTGGTAGACCGTTCCAAGCTCCGCACCAGCGTCCCGTCCGACCCCGACTTGGCGTCCTCGGAGCTTCTCTACCGCAATCACATGGTTTTCGGGGCAGGCCACGGGTGCGCAATCGAAGTACAAGAGTCCGACGTCGACGGGCGGCTTTGTCAACGAGTCTCGTCAACGTTTGTCCCCCGGCAAGACGTCCACAGATCCATGGCTGGAGGCAGTGCCGCCAATCTCTCGCTGCCTTTCATGGCAGCAGCACCTCGTGAAGAAGTCGTTGCCGAACTCAGCCGCCTCGCAGAGGACTACTCAACCTGGATCGCGGCATCCACTGCATCTGCAACACAGGACGGGCCAGCGTTCGTGCCACCCCACCTTCGCGGGGTCGCGGACGAACACATGAAGCAGGCGGGCATCGCCCACACTCGCATCAAGGCTGGAATCAGATTGCTCGCCGATGATGCAAAAGCCTTTGAGGCGTTTCAGTTGGCGAACAAAGCAATGCACATGCAGCGTTCCCGCCAGGACTGGGTACGAAAAGGAGCCAAGGGCGATTTCAAACTTGGCGAGCAGAGCTGGCGCCCCTTCCAGATCGCTTTCATCCTCATCAATCTGCCGTCTCTAACGGACGACCTGCACGAGGAAAGGGACCTAGCCGATCTTCTTTGGTTTCCCACCGGTGGTGGAAAAACCGAAGCATACCTCGGGCTTATCGCCTATCTCCTGCTGCTTCGGCGACTTCGCGATACCAGTGTTCGCGGCGTTGCAGTGATCATGCGCTACACGCTGCGACTTCTGACCATCCAACAGTTCGAGCGCGCCGCCATGCTCATCTGCTCCCTGGAATCCGTGCGGCTGGACAACGAGAACCGTCTCGGAGGCGCATCGTTTAGCATCGGGCTCTGGGTCGGCGGAGGCGCCACCCCGAACGACATTGCGACTGCGAGGACGAACCTCGGAAAGCTCAGGAGCAATCAGGAAGTCATTGAAGGCAACCCAAAACAGATAGAAGCATGCCCTTGGTGTGGCACCCGACTCACCGTTGACGACTACAGGATTACCAAGGTCCCGACAGATCGAATGACTGTGACGTGTTCCAATCGTTCATGCGACTTCAGTGACGGCCTTCCCGTTCATATAGTCGACACGGATGTTTATAGGGAGCGCCCGGAGCTCGTGATCGGCACTGTCGACAAGTTCGCAGGGATGTCCTGGCGTGGCGAAATTGCAGCCCTTTTTGGACGCCTCTCCCCTGCTGATCTGGGCCCGGACCTGATTATCCAGGATGAGCTTCACCTTATTTCCGGCCCCCTCGGTTCTACTGTTGGATTGTTCGAAACGGCTGTCGACCTGGCCGCCGGTGGCATCGGGCGTGAAGGGGGCTCAGAAGCCAGAAAGCCAAAGATCGTTGCCTCCACGGCTACGATTCGAAGGGCTGAAGACCAGATTCGGTCCGTCTTTAACCGTCAGTCCAGCCTGTTCCCGCCTCCGGGACTTGATCCTGACGACTCCTTCTTTGCCCAGAAGGCCCCTTCTGACCAATTCGGGACACGCCAATACGTTGGAGTGCTCGCGTCCGGCACCAGTCATGCGACGCTCATGGTCCGCACCTACGCCTCGTTGTTGCACTCGGCCAACCTTATTGAGGCGGCAACGGCCGAAGACCGCGACCCTTACTGGACCCTCATGGGGTACTTCAACAGTCTCCGTGTTCTTGGCTCCGCTTACCTTCAGGTATACGACGACGTCCGGGCCCGGCTTAATCTGCTGGCGAAACGTGACGGCAGGCTTGAGGGCCGTGGAATTCAATTGAGTGAGCTGACAAGTCGCGTTGAAAACCACAAAATTCCAGAAGCGCTCAAGTCCTTGGAGAAGAGCTTGATGAGTGGCCAGGTACCTGAGGACGTTGTATTGGCCACCAACATGATTTCAGTTGGCCTGGACGTCGACCGTCTGGGGCTCATGGCAGTGATGGGACAGCCCCAATCCAGCGCAGAGTACATTCAAGCAACGAGCCGCGTTGGGCGACAGCACCCGGGCTTGGTAGTGACCATCTTCAACTCAGCGCGCACACGGGACCGCTCACACTACGAATCCTTCAATGACTTCCATGGAGCGCTTTACCGGGCAGTTGAAGCAACCAGTGCCACGCCCTTCGCAGCACGGTCCCGGGACCGTGGACTTCATGCCACGCTGGTCTCAGCGCTGAGGATGCTTGTTCCCGAGCTCCGTGGCACTGCTGGGCACGTCAGAGACGAATCCCCGGCAGTAGACGAAGTCATGACCTGGATAGGCAACCGGGTGGCGTCCGTCGACCACGAGGAGTCACTCGCTACACGCGAAGAACTAGAACGGCTTCTCAACATCTGGCGAAAGGCCGCCCTTGCCGACGCTGACCTGCCTTACCAGGACACAAAGAAAGCCCCCCGGTCGCTCCTCATAGATTCGAGCAAAGCCCTAGAAGATCCGGACTTTGTCTATAGCACCAGCACCATTCCGTGGCCCACACCCCGAAGTATGCGCGACGTGGACGCAGAAACGACGCTCCGGCCCGCACCCATGAGGAAGGACGCCTCCCTTGGCTAAGAAGACCTATGCCGCCAGACGCAGTCAGCTGATCTCTACGTTTGGAGTCGGCAGTCTGTTCCCAGCCGAAAACAACAGCTTCATGATCACCAGCATTGATCAGTGGGACAGGAAGCATTTGAAGCCAGTCAGTGAGCCACGTCTCGCACGGAGCTTGGGGGTTTCCGAGCTCCTGCTGCCTCCAGCCGGAGCACGGGGCAGGATCCCCGTAGTTCGTTTTCCCCAGCTACTCGTATGCCCAAAGTGCAATCGCCTCGGGAAAGTCCAGCAGCTCCAAGCGTCGTACGAGGATCCCAAATGTGGGTTGTGTAAATCCCTTGCACCACTTACTCCCTCCCGATTCGTGGTTGCGTGCGAGGACGGACACATCGACGATTTTCCTTATTCCTACTGGGTCCATGGGTTCTCTCCGACTGAAGAGGCAAACCACCTACTCTCGCTTGCTTCCGAAGGGCGTACGTCGTCGCTGGCGGATATGGTGGTCCGGTGTTCATGTGGGAAATCCCGAACCATGGCCGACGCCTTCAACTCCATAGCCTTGAAGGAAATGAAATGCCAGGGCAACAGGCCCTGGCTAGGTTGGGGTTATCGGGAACGCGAATGCGGCAAAGCGCCAAAGACTGTCCAACGCGGTGCGTCCAATGTTTGGTTTCCGGTAGTTAGATCCGCCATCTCCATACCGCCCTACTCAGAGTTTCTTGCAAAGGTGGTGACGTCAAAGGCATCCCAGCTCAGTCAGCCCCAGGCTCTTGATCCCGGGTCCACATGGGTCCTCGAGGGCGTCGTGAAGGAATTTGACGGCCGTTTCTCTGTTGACGAACTCCGTGCGGAAATCAGGCGTCAGTTCCACGGCAGTGAACAGACTGAGCTCTCGGAAGACCAGCTTCGGGAGCAGGAATTCCTCGCATTGATGAACGGCCGCAAAGATAGTCCGGACACGGACTTCGTTGCCGACAAAGTAGCCGTTCCAACTGCCCACCAGCATTGGATCAAGGCGGCACGAAAAATCACTCGGCTACGAGAGGTGCGGGCTCTTTACGGCTTTAGTCGTCTACAACCCAGGGGTGAGGACAAGCCCGACGCGAAGTTGTCGCCGCTATCGCCGGATGACAACCGCCAGAACTGGCTGCCCGCCATCGAGACCCTTGGCGAGGGACTCTTCGTAGCCCTGGACAGGGCCCAGGTTGAGGCTTGGGCAAAAACAGACTTCGCCGCAAGCCGGGAGAATACTCTGCGGATCAATGCCAAGCGTGCAGCGAAGCAGCGCGGACTGGATCCGGTCCCTGTGAGCATTGTCGAGACTCTGGTCCATACGTTGTCTCACATCATCATCGACCAGCTTTCCCTCGACGCAGGCTACCCGGCATCTTCAATCCGGGAACGTCTCTATGTGGGTCAGGATCAGGTCGGAGTGCTTCTTTACACGGCCTCATCGGACTCGGCCGGCAGCCTGGGTGGCATCGCAGCGCAGGCGCGCCCGAAGCGGCTTGGTCCTGCACTGGATGAAGGCTTGTTCCGTACATCGTGGTGCTCGGCAGACCCTGTCTGCATCGAGTCCCGAGGGTCAGGAACGGATGCGCGAAACCTCGCAGCTTGCCATTGTTGCGTTCTCGTCCCTGAAACCAGCTGCGAGCTGTTCAATTCAAATCTGGACCGGGGCAGTCTATTCGGCGTGCACGGGCAGATTGGGCTCGGTTTTCTTGAATGGGCAAAGTTGAATCCTCTAGGGACGCTTGGCGTCCAGGCTTCAGGAAAATCTGCAGTTGCCGAAGACTTGGGCATTCCGGAAAGCATCCGGCAGAGCGCCTGGCTGACCGTCTTTACGGAATCCGGTTCCGACTTGAAGGAACTGATCCCTGAACTTGTAGAAGTGGAAGTGGAGCCCGGAGACTGGGGCGCCGACATTGGCCCGGATAACCAGTGGCAAGTAGATCTGTCTTGGGCGGCCTCGCGTGTTGCGGTCCTGGTGGACCGCGATGACGAGCGGGACGACTGGCTCGCGGAGCAGGGTTGGACCACGTATCACACGAAGGACTTCGCACCTTCCGATCTCGCGGACAAGCTGGCCGACAAAGTTTACTGATGCCTTGTGCGGCGAGGGGGTCGGGAGTCCGACCCCCTCCCCGCATCACAGATTTCTAATCCAGGAAGTACTCATAACTCAAGGGCACGAGGTTTTCGGGCGACGGCTTCCAGTCGGGATACACACTCATCAGCCCGTCTGCGGTAGTTATGTTGCCATCCAGATGGCGCTCCCATTGGATCTCTGCAACCACCACTAGGTCTGTCTGTTCGAACTCATTGGCGTTGGTCACCTCGTTGCGGGTGAGGATGACCTTCTGAACGTGACCTTGAGAGCCCTTCACTTCGACGCGACGAACTTCGTCACCACGCACCGCTTCCAGGTCGTAGGACCGGTATGCTCCGACGTCCTGCACCGTGAACCCCGAAGTCTCGTAGTGCGTAATTGCCTGACGCACGGCCTGCATCTCGATGGCTTTCTTCAGGACCGGATCCGCGCAAAAGCCAGCGTAGCGCTGCCTCACACCGTTTTGCCCACTCACAGGCGGCGCAACAAGCGGCCGATCAAAGCCGCCCCAGTCGCTGTCAGGCAGTAAATCAGGGACTGCATCAATGACTTGCGCCGGCATCTTGAACAAATAGCCCTGGTTTGGCTTCAGTCCTGCCGTCGGGTGCCGGTTGAAAGGAAAATGTATGTCCTGCTTGGGGTTGGCATATTTAGCGCGAAGCATGTCGAGAATGCCAAGAATGAGTCCTTCATGCTGACGCAGCTCATCAAGCAATAGAGGTCGGGAAAGAGGTTCATAGTCCGCCAAGGGAATCGTATCGGCACTCTCCCCCAGCCAGTTGCCCGAGCCCGACCGAAGTTCGCCAGCGACTCGTGAAACCCCGTAGATACCCGGTTTCCAGCGCTTTGGGTTTTTCCTACTCACCCAATGCAGCACTACGTCGCCAACTCTTACATCGTGCATCCGGTCGTGGTTGCCTGTGGGCGGAGCAATGAGTTGGGTTCCAAACTTGGGTTCGTACGCGATTTCCATCCAGTACCGCTGTTTGGCGTCTCCATCCCACCATCGGGACTTCGCCGCTGTCGATCCTGCCGCCATTTCTCCCCCAATTGCCGTTATGTATGGAAACTACTTTGTACCAAGCAGCTCTGACGGTTTGCCGCTCCATGACACGACAAGCCCGTCCCGGGCCCTCGTAGCAGCCACATAGAGGAGCGAACGCTCACGCAGAAGCGCATCCGCTTGTTCGGCCGGAGCCAGGTTCTGCAACTGGTATGCAGCCGGCATCGACTGATCTGACATGCCGAACAGAACAACTCTGGTGAACTCCATGCCCTTTGATCGGTGCATAGTCATTACTGCCGGCACCCCGGAAGCAGCGGCGGATCCGGCAATCCGCGCCTCTAGTCCCCGTTCATTAAGTCCGCTGATAACCTTGCCAATCTGGAAGTTCGCGCGAACCAGGATGCCGACTGTTTCAAGCGGCACGCCTTCCTCCTGCCATGTCCGCAGCGTCTGGGCGAGGTTGTCCAGCTCCTCCACATAGGACGTTGCCGCGTGTTCCTGCGGCTTCGGTCCCACACGGGAAGACGTATATCCGTTGACGGATTCATCGGTGCCCTCAATGTCCGTGACTGGAATGCCTTTCAGAAGTCCGACGGCGTACGCCAGGTTCTGCTGTGTGGTGCGGTAGTTGAGGGTCAGCCGCCGAGACCGGCCGACAATTCCGATGCCAAAACGGGACAGCGGCACCTTTTGTCCGTAGATGCGCTGGTGGGAATCTTCTGCAATGAACAGGTCGTCAGGACCCTGCTGCACCAGTTCCCGGAGGAATATCCAGTGACCGGCGTGCAAGTCCTGGGCCTCATCGATGAGCACGTGGTCCGCCATCCGGGTCAGGCCATTCTCGGCGCGCTGCCTCAGGATCAAAGCTGCGAGGTGTGCCATCTCAACAAAGGAGGCATGCATGTCGATCCGGTTGTAGTACCTGTAGCCCTCGATGACCTTCCATACGGCCAGCCTCTTGGCACGGTTTAGTGCTGTGCCGCGCCCCGCGCGGGGGACCTTGAGATACTCGTCTTTACCCGTAATGAAGTTTGGCAGCACGACGGTCTCGTATTCCTGCTGAAGGAATGTGGGATTGGCGAGCTCAGGTTCGAGTTCGTGCTCCACGTCGCTAAGCGCGGATTCCCATTGTTGGCGCGCTCGATCGGCCTCCAGTATCTTGCCAGGAGCTGCAGCCTCCAGGCCAAACAGATCTTTCATCGACTGCCGCTGTTCCACTTCGGAGGCCGCACGAAAGATCTTGCTGACGAGCGAATCCACGCCGGCAACATGAATACCTCGGTCACCAGGCTTGGACGAGCGAGGAAGACCTGCGTCGAGCTTTGCCAGTCCGCTCTCAAGCGACTCAGCAAGAGTAGTGGTGTACGTCGTCAGTACTATGCGAGAAGAAGGCTCCGCGAGAGCAAGCGCCCTTGCCCGGTGTAGCAGCACAACGGTTTTGCCTGTGCCGGCACCGCCGGAAAGTCTGAAGGATCCGCTGTAGCCGCGTTCGGCATAGACGCGCTGTTCGGGGTGAAGGAAGGTACGCCAGGAGTCAAAGTCGCCGCCTGCGATGACTTTCTTCAGTTCTTCGGAGTTGTCCCCCACGAAAGTGAACTGCATCTTCGTTGCCGGGTGCTCGAGCGCCCGCTTGATCTTGTCCTCTTCGGACTCTTCCGGGTTATCGACGTAGCGGCTCAGGGCCAGCTTGTCTTGAACATCCGATACAGACGTACCCGCGGCAAGTTCCAGCAGCGCCGTGGCCTGCCACTCCGGAGCATCGCCCAATACATCCAGAAGCTCCTCGTCAGATGAAGCGGCGAAGGCTCTGTCCACAAGATCAGCAGCGAGGCCGAGGGTTGCCACCAACTCGCTTTGATCCATCCCGCACGCCGCGAGCGGGTTCATCCACAGCTGTGGTGATTCAGGCTCTGCCTCCTCGGGAGCCTCCGGCTCAACCACCTCGACTGGTTCCTCGGTGACGGTGTCCGACGGCGGCACGGGAGCCGGCGTTGAGGCACGCACCACCTCGAGGACACCGTTGACTGAGTTCACCTGCAGCACGCTGGATCGGGCAATGTCGATTGCCTGGTCGTGTGGCCATGCACCGTAGTAGAAGTAGTGCGGGATGTTCTCGAAAGCAACTTTGAAGAGGACTGCGCGGTAGTTCAAATCGATACGGCCAGTGCGGACGCGAGGGTCGGCAGGCGTATGCATCGGTTCGATGTGGAGGCCCGGTGCAGTGTCGTCTTTCTGCAACTTCTCAAAGAAGGAATAGACCTTGGCCTTCATTGCGCCGTCGATCTTGTCCTTTTGCTTGATCCAAGTCACGAGTGCCACGTCAAGCCCCCTTTGCCTTTAGCAGTTCACGTATTTCATCAACGTCAATTCCCACGGTGGTCCATCCCGAGGCTTCCAGCCCTTCACGTTCGTCACCGTCGAATACCACGGCAAGGTGATGGTCCGGCCAGGCGATTGAAACTGGCACGCCGTCCACCTCGTATCCGAGCCCCGGCAAAATATCCAGACCGGCAGTGGCAAGCTGCAACAGCAGTGTTTTTTCGAATTCAGTTGCCTGATCCAACAGTGGCTTCCACGCGGGTCCGACCTCATCCGCCATTTCCTGGCGGGCGACTTCTGCAGCAACCGAGCCGCCGGGGCTCACGTCGGAAGCTACGGATCCGATGGTCAAACCTATGGGTTTGAATGCCAGGAGGTTGGAAAGCTGCAGCCAAACGCGCCAAGAGGCTTCGTGTGAAGAAGAAGCCAGTGCATCCTGCCGATCATCCACGCAAAGGCCGACGGCGATTGTGGACAGGCTGTTAGGCGAGCCCGCGGCAGCAAAGCCGACGCTGCCGGATCGGTACGTCCAGGCGGTCACACTTCCAGTGGGCAGCGGGGGCTGTTCTCCACGGGCCAAGGCCACAGCATGCCCGTAAACGGCGTCCGCGTCCGAAGGCTGCGGCTTCTGCTGCATGAGCATCATCGGTACCAGCTCAGAAAACTTAGCCCAGGCTTCAGGGTCCGGCTTGTTGACCCACTGCCAGAGCATGCTCATGGCATCCCGGCCCAGCACACCCATGATGGACGCGTCCACAGGGAACTTGGCCATCAGCTGTGCGTTCAGCTTGGCGTTTGCCCAGGACGGCAGCGCAATAGGCGCCGTCGGACCCGCCTCAAACGCGGTTACGTCCTCCCATGTGACAGCCCAAGGAACCACAGCAGAAGACAGATCCGAGGTGTGTCGAAGCTTGTCGCGCTTCTCGGCGTCGTCCGCGATCCGGTTGTGCTCCGGCGACGCGTGGAATGCGAAACCGTCGGTGTAAATCGCCAGCACCGGAAAGTTCGGGTCCGGCGGTCCTTTCAGCAGGAAGTCCGGCCGTGTGCTGGCAACATCCACCTGCGGCAGAAGCTGCCACTGGAAGCTCTGACCGGGGATGCGGAAGGTGATAGTGTCGGCGAGCGCACCGGGGGTGACCTTGGTGTGCGCGCCCACTGCTTTGAGCCGGTCCATCCAGGCTTTCCGGAACCGCTTTTCCAGCAATGATTCGATGGACGTTTCGGCGCTCGGCGCTTCTTCGGTTACGGTCCAGTCCGAGTACGACGGCGGGACCTCACCATCGGCGGCCTTCTGCCCCGAGCGCAGGAGGAGACCAAGCAGCCGCTCCGCACTTGCGCGGGCGACCTTGTCGACCTGCCATGGCTCGGCGTGCGGCAGGAGGCAGTGGTGGCAGGCAAGGCGTTCCTCGAACCGGCAGCTGCAGTCGCGCACGATCTCCCAAGCTGCGTACAGCAGCTCCCATACACGTTTCGCATTTGCGAACTCTGCTAGGTATCCCGTGCCTCCGGGGACCTTGTCGTGGAGCAGGAGTGCGATCCGGCCACCGCCATGTGCGGGATCGTTGATCTTCAGCACCCCGAGGTGGTCAGGTGCACCGCCCAGGACTTTCTGGAGACCCATGAGCAGCGCGGCCTGAAGACTCGGCACCGAGAAATCGTCCCCGTAGATGACATCCAGCGGAAGGTGTAACACGACGCCTTGCGTATTGAGCTCGCGCGCCAGGACTACTTCCTTGATGCTCTCCTGGGTTTCCTTCCGGAACTTGCACCAGAACCGGTGCTCGTTCGGCCGGTTCTCCTTGGCCGATTGGTCCAGCTGGCCACAGTAGGAGCACAGCCGGAACATTGGAGTTCGAACATCGTCGCCGGCGATGGTTCGTACTCCGCCGTTGGACGCGGTCCGCCCGGTGTTGATCCACCGGATATCCACGCGGTTGAAGTACTCCGCGCCGAACTCATACCCTTCCACGAACCAGCGCTTTTGCAGGTGCTGCTGGTCGATGTCAGCCGCTGCAGCGATCGTGAACCGTTCACGGACGCGGTTATCGCGGCGGTCGTTGATGGCGGCCTCGTCGCGTCGTACTTCGGCGGAGACTTTTTTCATGACCACGACGTCGAAGATCTGGCCCATGTCGGATATTGCCGCCGTCGTACACCTGACGCAACTGGTGACGGGTGCGCTGGTGCTGACGTCGGTCTTGACCCAGCCGCACTGCGGGCACACCTGCCATTTCTGAACGTGGCTCTGCTGCGGCCCAAGGTCCACGGCATCGATCAGGATCTCCATGCCCTGGGCGTAAAACGTGGCACCGGGGGCGAACTCGCTGAGCGCTATGGAGGCGCCGCGGTTGTACGTGACGGTGTCCGTGACGAACTCCTGCGTGTCGGCATCTTTCCAGGACAGCCCCACGTCCAGGCTCACGGAATCGTCCAGCAGGGTGTAGTTGGGCAGGACGCCGTAGGCCTCCAAGACGGAGATCCAGTAATCGCCGCGGAGCTGCTTGAGCTGGTCGCCGATCATGCGGAGAGTGGCTTTAGCAGTGCGGAGTGCTTGAACTGCGTCAGAGGACTTGTCCTCGAGCCGCTCCGCTTCTTTGGCGGCTGCCTCCAGCTCCGGCAGAGCCTTGTCGATTTCCTTGCGGCGGGCCTCGAGCTCGTCGATGTCGGCTTTCCAGTCCCCTGCCGCCCGGATGAGGTGCCGAGCGAGACCGCTGGGCTCACCGTCGTCGTGCTCGGATGCCCAAGCCATAAGCCGATGGCGGCTTCCCTCGGACACCTTTCCACCGAACTGGCCAAGGAACTCAGCCAGGTACGTCTTGGCATTCGCCGTGGCGTCCTGGATCAGGTCCCCGATGAACGAGCCCGGTGCAACGCTTCCTAGGGCCTGGACCGCGTCGCGGGGGTGGGGGCGACCGGCGGTCCGTGCGAACCGGTCTGCCACGTGGGCCACATACTGGCGCCCCAGAATTTCTTCTGCGTCCAGATAAGTTGCAGGCGGCCGGACCTCACCGTTGATGACAGACAGCGGGTCATGCAGCTTGGGCAGATGCTCGCCGCGGCCCCGCACAAATGCGAGGACCAGCGAGTTGCCCGTGAGGCGGCCTGCACGGCCGACGCGCTGCAGGTAGGAGGCGACCGAAGTAGGCAGCGAGGCAAGCATGACGCAGGAGAGGTCACCGATGTCGATGCCCATCTCCAAAGTGGGCGTGGCCACCAGGACATTGAGAGCCTGTGGATTGTCGGATCCCGACTTGAACTGGGTCTCGTAGAGAATACGGGTCTTGTCGTCCAGGAGGGAGGTGTGCTCCCGTGCGACCACACGTTTGCTTTCCCGCGAGGAGTAAAGGTCCCGGTAGAAGTTCCGGGAGTCGCCCGCCTGGCGTTCCAACCTTCCGCTGCACCGGACAAGAGTGCACGGGGCGCCGTCGAGCTGGTCGATGACGGTCAGGCTCCCGGGCGTCACGGCCTTGCAGACCTTGCACGCGAGGACATGGCGGCCGGACTCGAGGTCGTCAACGGCGGGAACGGAGAGCATGATCTTGGCCGGATCCAGCCAGTAGACATCGGCTCCGGAGTTGGTGCTGGTCTTGCCAAGCACGCCGTCTTCTTCCAGCGCGGTGATCAGCGCTTTGGAAAGGTAGCCGCTGTCCGACGGCGCAATGCCGAGGCAGCGCGCCGTCCACCGGGAGTACCACGACGTTGATGGAGTGACGGTGTCAAGGTTGTCGGTCGTGGCGTCCGCGCGGCCAATCCGCGGGAACGCCGGCGCGGGTCGCCCGGACGGGAAAGCAGGCATGCCTTCCCCTTTGGGCCGGCCTCCCCAGATCTGCCACCGTTTGCCGTCCGTGGCGATGTAGCCCTTGAGCCACTCGTGGTTGATGCCGCCTTGGAGGCGGATCCGCTCCACAGTGCCGCGGATCCACTGCAGCAACTGCTGGTCGGTAGGCGGAGTGTCCCCCACCATCGTCTGATGCTGCACCGAGTCGTACGCCCGGCGGGCGACGGCGAGCATGCGTGTGGCGCTGCCTGCATCCGTCTCGACGGCGAGAGATCCGGTGAGCTCCAGTGTCCGGCCGGTGCGGGACTGCAGGCCGAGCTCCAGGAGGGCGTCGAACTGCAGGCGGCGCCTGGCGAAGCGGCGTCCTCGCGCCTGTTCAGCCGGTGTAGCTTTCGGGTTCCAGAACTGCTTGAAACTCTGGCGGTCAACGTATTCGGGGGCGACCAGCTGATAGCGCTCCGTGGGCGATTTCGCATTGGCAATGGCAGCCTCGACAACCTCTGAGAGTGTCGCCGTATCTTCGCCCAGGGCCCAGCGCAGCGCAGTGCGGAGCGTCATGGTGTGGGAGCGTGACTGCACATAGCCAGCACGGTGGGCGGCGTCCTGAACGCTGTCGGTGAAGACCAGCGCCTTCTTCTCTCCCTCGTCCAGGCCCTCTGCACCGAAGAGGTTGGAGATGCTCACGGAGAGCATCGTTGCGATGGCACTGCCCATAAAGGCGATGCCTTCCTTTGCCAGGCATGACGGGCAGACGTCCCTCTTTGATTGATCGTCCGCATCCTGGCCCGTCAGCATCAGCACGGGAATAACGCGGCCTTCCGCCAGGTCCGCGCTGTCAGCGGCGGGAGGAGTTTTGGAAAGGCCCCTATTGACCGTGTGCAACCAGTGCAGTCCCTGGACCTGTTCCGCGCCGTCCTGCCGGAACTCGATAATGTCGGCCTCGGCGGCGGCAGAGATGAGAGTTCTGAACCTCGGGTTGTTCGCCAGGCGGGCCTCGCGGATCTTGGAGTCGTCCAGCTCCAGATCCATGCCGGTAGGTGCCAGGACGGCGCCCCAGCCGGACCGTCCGCAGTGCCGGCAATAGACGGCGGGCAGGAACATGTCGTTCGACTGATCGATTCCGTCATCTGACCAGCGGAACCGAGGCACTGTGTCCACGGCTGCGTCCACACGGGACATTTCGCGGATCCAAAGGTGGGTTTCGACCGTCAGTTCAGAACGGCCCACGGTCGCGCGAACATGACTCAATAAGGCGATAAAACATGAAAGGTACTCTTCCGCATCGTCCCGGTCTGCGTCCCAAAGCATGGTTCGTCGCGAAAAAATGCGATCAGAAAGGTCTCGAAGGGAGATCGCTTCAGTAGCGTGCTTGAGGACCTCCAGTGTCAGCGGATGGCGACGAAGGCTCAGTTCCAGATTCGCTGGAGGAGTTCGAAATAGCGTGTCGGCAATAGCGTCTACCAGCGTCGTCTCTACCTCAACATCGATGCCGCTTTCTGGCTCGTTCCACCAACGATCGGTACCAGGCGCCCCATATATATGCTCTAGCGCGGGAGACATGTCCTCTGCGATCGCATCGAGGGAACGAAAATCGGCGTCATGTCCGCCTTGACCCCAAGCTGGACCGGACATACGCGCTTCCGTGATTACGGACTCGGGCGGGAACACTTCACCAAATACCGTTTCCGCAAAACGGAGCATAGCTTCCGGGTCACCCTTGCTGCCAAGGGTTGCGGACGTGGCTATAGGGGTCACACGGCCGAGCGGCCTAGCCCGGTCCTCTTCGCTCAGACCGTGCGTACGATTTCCTAGGTCGTCCGGCCAGTAGCTCTTGAGCGTCAGCCCGAGTCGGCGCAGCAGCATGGCGACGTCAGTTCCTTGGGCGCCGTCGTAGGTGTGAAACTCGTCGAGGACGACGTACTGCAAGCTCGTCGAGGACTTCTGCCAGAGAGGGGCGTCCTCCTGGCGGAGCAGGAGCATGTCCAGCATTTTGTAGTTGGTCAGCATGATGTCAGGCGGGTCCTCGCGAAAGACCTGCCGGTCATTGATCAGCCCATCATGGGAGACTTTGGTGCGGCTGGTGTCCTGCTGCCCAGTGTAGATTCCGGCACTGATCCCGGAGAGTTCGGAGTAAGTGGTCAGCATCTCGGCCAGGCGCTTGCCCTGGTCATTGGCCAGGGCGTTCATTGGGTAGAGGATGAGCGCTTTCATACCCGTGACACCATCGCGTTTCGCCCGTAGGACGTGATCCAGGATGGGGTACAGGAATGCCTCGGTCTTACCGGAACCCGTTCCCGTTGTGATGAGGGTGGGCTCGGGACGCTGGAGTCCTTCGGCGGCGCTATCTTGGCCAGTAGCTTTGCTGCTCAGTCGCTGAAATGCTCGCGCCTGGTGGCCATAGGGCTCGAAACCCTCGTACCAGTCCAGGCAGTCCCGCCAACCAAATTCAGCCGTTTCAAAGGGCAGTCGCAGCCGAACGTACGAACCCTTGAACAGGCCGCTGTCCGGATCAGCAAGGAAGTCCTTTATGGCGGACTGTGCATTGCCATCGGTGAGAGCAAACGTCGTGGCAAGGTAGTCTGAGAGGCCGCGGCGGAGGTCGCCAGCTTGGCGGGTGGGCATCAGTTCCGACATCAGGAGTTCTCCACTAGCATTCTCGAGAAATGTTCGTACGCCTTGCGCATGTCTTCCTCGCGGTCAAAGCCCTGGAACGGGAACTCGAAGACGTACTCGACACCGCTTTGCGGGTGCGTCCAAGTTCGCTCTTCAGGAGTGAGGTTCTCGCTACGCAACCTATACTGCTTATTCATCTCCCCTGGCACTTTACGGCCGTTGACGTCGTATAGGTCATTTCGTTCATAGGCATGAAGGACCGGAAATTGAGTGCGGTAAATCGCACAAAGCTCGTCAGCGGATAGTCCGACTTCGATTGCAACTAGGGCATCCAGCTCCACCTCGGCTTTACGCCGCTTGGCCGCCGTCCTTAAGGCCTTTTCGAGCGACCACTCTGAGCCCATAACTTCAGTCCATAAAGTTGAGTAAGTGCCCGTCAGACATACAAGTCGGGCTGCTCGTTCGACAATTGCATCTGCGAGAAGACTCTCGTGGTTGAATCTCGGAAGCTGTCCAAGGAGCGAAAACTGAATCTCGCTGGAACCCGAAGATTTGATCAAGAAGTCAGCAGGCAAACTCGCTAGAACTCCAAGTTGCCCCAGCATTAATCGTGCGTTCGAAAACGGTCCGGCCGAATACACGGGGTTCACGTGCGCGGCGCCGGGAGGAATAAGCCCAATGTGGAGAGTGCGCTTGCTTGCGATGGCAGCCATACGACGCCACGCCAACCGGAATTGGTCGCGAACCGGTACCGATACCCCATCAGAGTTAAGCCACATTCCATAGTCGCGAGAATAACGATCAGGATCGCCCTTGGGCTGATAGGCCGTGCGAGGCAAGAAATCGCAAGGTATAGCCTCGAGATCGATTTCATCCCAGTCGTTGTTGCTCCTAACGACTTTTCGTGGCTGCTTTGAAAACGGATTAGCAACCGTAAAGTGGGGCCCCTGCAGGATGACATCATTCCACGAGGCTGGAAAGCCTGGCCCTATCTCGAAGTATCCATTCTTGCGATCCGCCGTTTCGTGCCAACCTGCTGAGTACTGCAGAGATAACTCCCGAAAACGCGGCGCTTTACTCAGCTTTTCAAGAACACTAGAGCTGGCCAGGTTAACCGGATAAACCATCCGAGCCTGCATGGCAGGGGTTCCTGGTTCATCGAGAATGTCAGCCCAGACCCGGAGTACCGACAGATCAACGTCGACGATGCGTTCGGAATGCGGTCGAATATCCCATTCGCCGCCAGCGTTCTTTAGCGCCGGCGCTTCTCCCGACCCGTCATGCCACATGGACCGTTCCACGGTGTCCGGCTGGTACAGCGAAGCAGCCATTTTGAAACCGGGCTCATCCCGGCGCCCGCAATAAATATGGACCCCAAATTCAAGCTGATCAGTCAGGTCGGCAAAGAGCTTCTTTTTGTTGCGGAACTGCCAGTGGCGGCGTAGACGCCGGTATGTCTCGGTCCGAAGGTGAGCCGCACGCTTCTCCGTGAAGTGCGATTCCGGATGTAACAAACCGACGGCACCGATACTTGACGCGGAACGCCAGGTGCGGACCATGAACGCCCGATAGAGGTCCGGCTGCAGGCCAGCCAACACGGAGTAGTCACCGACTGATCCTACGAATTCCGAAAGGACGGCCGTAGGAATCGCGTTTTCAACGAAATACTCCCGCATGCCCTTCTCCGCAAGAGTCTCGCCGCGCTTGACCTTAATCTGTGCCTGGGTCGGTTTCTCCGCCAGCTGCCACCACGGATCCCCCTCGGCAAGAAGCGCGGCTTCATCCGACCGCGGCCTTACCCATGGCGGGTTACCCACCTGAAGATCGAACCCACCTCGTCCAAAGACGGACGCGAAGTCGAGTTCCCAGTGGAAGAAGCCCTGTTCGGCGGCGATATTTTCGCACACCTGCAGCCACGCATGTTGTTTCTTGATGATGTCGATGTCGGAGGCCAGGGCAAAGGCAAGGTCGGCCCGTTCGGCGTCGTTCAGTTCGGCCCAGGTTGACGCGGCACCTAAGGTCTGCTGCCCTGCCATCTTCGATTCTTTGCCCTGTAGGCCAAGAATCGCTTCGAGTGCGGCGAGCCATTCGTCCAGGATCGGTGGTGTTGCCCCGCCGGTCGCGCGCTCTGTCAGTGGCCAGAACCACAGCGCATTCCAGGCATCCATGACCCGGCGAAGGCGCTGGTAGGCGCCATTCGGGTCGTTGAGAGTATCTTCAATCTGCTCGCGGGTGACGGCTTGGGCCTGAGTGTCTGCAACGCCAGCTTCAAAAACAACCGCAGGGTGTTTGCCGAAGTAGTCGATGTCCCGGCGGGCCTCCGCCTCGGCGACCTGCAGTCGGCGCAGCGTGAGCTTCCACAGTGATTCCGCACGGCGGCCAAGGTTCACCATGCGGTCGACCTGGGTCTTGCTTGGCTTGGACTTGATCTTGTTGCGCCAGGTCTTGAGCGCCTGCTGGGATTCCGATGCAAGGTCCTTTACGTCCTTGGCGTCGGCGGCCGTGCCCCAGCCCTCGGCAGGGAGTAGAAAATGGTGGATGCGCCCGACCACGTTGGGATCGTCGGTCTGGGCCGTCATGGCGTCGACGAGTCCGGGAAGGGGTGCGTCCTGCGGGGCGCTCTTCAACCATGATTTGTCATTCACCGACTGCCGGGAGTATGTGGCCCGGCGGGCACCCAACAGGGAGTTTCCGCGGCGCAGGCGAAGCCCGAACCAGGGCGCCTGCAGGTCCTTCACCATGGTGTCGAGCCAGAGGGAGACTTCGGCGAGTTCCACCGCCGTCGAATTCAGGTCCACGCCGTGGACCTGGTGCAGGGCGATCTGAGCCTTGACCTTCTGAAGTTCCTGCGGGTATTCGTCCGCGGGGATCCTGACGTCAAGCTCGTCCTGCTTGCGCTTCAGGTACTCGTCGGCGAGCTGGCGGACAGCTTCCAAGGCGAACGCGCCGGAACCCAGCGCCGGTTCACACACCGTGAGCTTGAGAACATCGTCAGCCGGAGTGACTCCGCCGTCTTGGTCCAGCAACTCCTCCAGAGCCTGCGACACGACGAACTTCGTGAGTACCTCTGGTGTGTAATAGGAGGCAGACTGCTGACGTTCCCGGCCCGCGAGACGGAAAACGAATGAACCGGTCTCGTGAAGCACGAGCTTCTTCTCGCCTGTCCGCTCGTCCTCGTACTTAACAAAGTGCTTCGCATCGATTGAGTCGGAGCGGTCCACCGGGACCACCCAAGAACCCTTCTCAGGGTTGCCGTCCTTGGCTACCTCGTACAGGGGCTCAGCTGCGATGAAGCCTGTATACGACATCAGCCCTTCGTAGACGGCGCCAAGTTGGTTGATGCCGAGCTCCGCGTAGGAGATAAATCCGCGGTCCTTTCCACGGGCCTCTTTGCTCAGCAGCAGATGCTGCAGGACGCGCTGAAGCCCTCCGTTGCTCAACTTTGCCTCGTTAATGAGGGAAGTAGCCGATTTTTGGAAGAGATCCGCCTTCAGTGGCTGGAAGTTGAGACCTTCGTTGTCCCCGGACGGGACTTCAGTCAGCGATCCCCGCCCCGGCTTGTGGCCGCCGTCGACTAGCCTGAACAGCCGCTCCAGCGATTCGTAAATGTGAGTGCCACGCTGCGATTCCTGCGATTGGATGTTGACGAGCGTCAGTTCCCGGAGCCGGTCGAGGCCGTACCCCTCGTTGTATTCGCCTGCACCGACGGGCAACACGCCCATCTCGGGGGAGGCCTCTGCGTACAGCAGGAACAGAATGCGGTAGAGGAACCGCAAAGACTGTCGGGCCAGGCCCCGACCGTCGACATCGTCGACGGGGAGCCCACGAGCGGCTCGCCTCTTGAGAACGTCATTGGCGATGATTTCGATGGAACGGCGGATACCCTCCCGCAGGTCCTGCGACACACCCACCGTGTGTTTGACGGAAGCCGCCAGGACGTCATCCCACCAGATGGACCCATCGGGAGTTGGCATGAGCGAGTCCCGCCCGAAAATGGCAAGGAAGCGATCGGTTTCCGAGTGCTTTCTAGTGTCGTTACGGTCGGCAACCAGCAGGGCGTCAGCGGAAAGGTAGCGGCCCTCGGCCCAGCGTTCCTGCTCCGTCAGCACCAGCCAGCGTCCGGCCATAATAACCACGTACTTGGGCGAACGTTCCGCAAGATAAATTTCGGAGACGACCTTGGCCAGCATCAGGGACGGCGTCGTCTCCTTGCCGTCGACGAGGACGCGTTCGAGCGGCTTTACCGAAGACAAAACATCTTCAGCAGCGTCGGCTGTTCCGGCCTCAAGAAACAGGACGTCGGAATCGTCCGTCTTCCACACGCC
Source organism: Arthrobacter sp. K41 (assembly GCF_059089645.1). Classification (NCBI taxonomy): domain Bacteria; kingdom Bacillati; phylum Actinomycetota; class Actinomycetes; order Micrococcales; family Micrococcaceae; genus Arthrobacter; species Arthrobacter sp. K41. Next base: position 479,728 of record NZ_JBNHEW010000003.1, read on the forward strand.
GGGAACCAATGTCTCGGTGCCGCTGCGCTCAAAGGTGACTGCCGCCGTCGTACCTTTGAATCCCAGCGCGGTGCGCAGGAGGGCGTATGCCTCGCGAGCGCCCGCAGGGTCCTCGGCCAGTCCGGCGAGGAGGATCTGCAGCCGGCCGCGGACTTCGGCGAAGCGGGACAGCGTGGTGGGGTGGCCTTCCTTGGCTTGCTCGTCCCAGGACTTCCGGAGCTTGATGACTTCCGCCTGGAAGGACTCTTTGGTGGAATCCGTGGTGAAGAAGTGTTCGCTGATCCAGTCTTCACCGACAACGATCGAATCAAAGGACGGCATTACTGGTCAGCACCTTCCGGTACGGCTGTAGGGGTATTGCGGGGAACGACGATCAGAAGCGGGCGGACCAGGCGCTGGGCCGGAGCGAGCGACTCGGCGATGAGCTGTTCCTCAGTGACGCGCTCGCGCTGTTTCTTGACCTCGGTCCGTTGCGTGAGCTCGAAGGACAGCTGGGTCCAGCCCGTGGCGCGGTCCGTCCACGACTGGAGCCGCTGCTCGGCGGCACTGGCCGCGGACTCGAACGTCATTTGCATTGTCTGCCTGGCGTTCTCCACTGCGCGTGGGAGGAGGGCCTGCAGGCCCTCCAGGCTGACGGGGCCGGGATTGGTCGCCTTGTTGTGGATGCCGATCGCTGCCAGGTGGTCACCCAGGTCCTCCAGGGGCTGGTCCATGCAGAAGTTGGGATTGGTTGGGTCGGGGAACTCGACGGCGATGAACGCCTTGGACACGACCTGGCCGCGCCGGTTCATGAGGGTGCCCATGAGGAGAACTTGCGGCGAGTCAACGTCGCCACGGACGGCGAGCACTTCGCTGCGTGACATTGAACCCAACGCGCGGTCGCTCGCCCAGTCCAGGACGGGGTGGAGCGGGCCGAGATAGTGGGCTTCCGGCCAGCTCATGTCATCGGATTCACGGGCACGGTCCAGTTCACGGGTGCCAGCTTCCACGGTAGTGGCGAGCTTGAGGGTCTCCGTGACCCTGCGCTCTGACAGGTATTCCTGGGGAAGGTACCCCAGACGGTGCTGTAGGTCCAACGGCGGCTTCAGCTCAGCGAGTCCGTGGCCTGGATGAACAGTCCAGCCGAGTTTCTTCTGGGGCTCGCCGAAGGCCTCATTCAGGGCTTCGTCTAGGAAGTCCAAGTCCGTAGCGTAGAGGCCCAGGGACTTTTCCACGGGTATGTCCTCGCTTGGTCCGTCCTGGTTGAGGGCCTCGAAGTCGAGGAAGTCCCAGACGTCGCCCGACTCCGGGTCCGGGCCTGGTTCGCCGACGGTGTCATCGAAGTCCTTTTTGCCGAGGAGGACTTCGAGGATGGCATCCTCCTCCTGCTTGACGCTGTACTTCCCCATGAGGGAGGCGACGTCATTGAGCACCGCATGCGCTTCATGCTCACGCTCCATGAGCCGGGTGAGCACCTTGATGTCGCCCGAGAAGCGCGTGTTGCTCGGGTTCAGCAGAAGAGTGGCGATTTGGGGCTTGTGGCGCTGGCCGAAGCGGTCAATGCGGCCGTTGCGCTGCTCGATCCGGATGAGGCTCCAAGGGATGTCGAAGTGGATCAGGTGGTGGCATTCGGCGTGCAGGTTGACGCCTTCCGACGCCACGTCGCCGGTGACGAGAACACGCAGCGGGCTGTTGCCGCGCTTGAACTGGTCCACGATGCTCTGCTGCTCAACGTCGCTGAGACCGCCATGGAGGAGGCCGACATTTTCGGGCTTGAGGCCGAGTGCCTTGGGCAGAGTCTCCCGCAACCACTTGAGCGTGGCGACGCGCTCGGCGAACACAACCGCTCTGGTTGGGGATCCCTTGCCTACGCCGATCTTCTTTAGGTAGCTGACAAGTTCGTGGTATTTTCCTGATTCGCCAATGTTGGCCTTTTCTGCAAGCTGGCGGAGACGACCCAACGCCTCAGTCTCCCTGGCCTCGGTGGGGGCATCGGCGTCGAGCTTTTTCAGACGCTCCGTTACTGTCTCCAACAATGCGGCTGGGCTGGAAAGAAAGGCCTTGGCGAGCGTCCAGGAGAACAGGGCCCCATTCTGTCCTGAGTACGGGGACGGCCGGCCCTCAGGGTAAAGCCACGTGTCCGAGAGCTCCTCGGCGATAGCGTCCTCAGCTGCAGAGGCGGCTACGAGCCGATTGTCCGGTTCCTCCCGCTCGGCCCAGTCCGCGCCGACTTCCTGGGCGACCTCAGGGCTATGCCGGTGCCGGCGGATGATAAGGTTTTCCACCTGCTTGGGATCAAAGGTCCCGTCAGGGCGGACCACCGTGGGGTCAAGGAGCCGGAGGAGCTCGGCAAAGGACTCGTTGCGGCCATTGTGCGGCGTCGCCGAGGCGAGGATCAGGGCTTCCGTGTTGGGGGCGAGGATGCGGGCGAGCTCGTTGTTGAGAGTGCCGGTGTTGGTGAGGTTGTGGGACTCATCGATGACGACGGCGTCCCAGTTCAGCTTGCCGAGGTGGGCGCGGTAGCGGGCGCTCTTCAGGGTATCGATGGAGATGATGGCGCGCTTGTAATAGGTGAAGGGGTTGCGCGTGGCAGGCAGCTTTTGGCGCACCTTCTGGATTCCGGCGGAGTCCAAGCGGACGAACGGGAGGGCGAAGCGGCACCACAGTTCGTGCTGCATCTGCTCCAGGACGTGGCGGGGCGTTACTACGAGGATCCGTTCTCCGCGGCCGCGCTTGACCAGTTCACTCAGAATCATGCCGATCTCGAGCGTCTTCCCAAGGCCGACAGCGTCGGCGATAAGGATCCGGGGCCTGATGTTCTTGGTGTCCAGGGCCTTCGCGACGGCGATCTGCTGATACTTCAGGTTTCTCGAGAGCATGCGCGTTGAGACCGTGAGGTGTTCCGCGGACTGCGGTGTGGGCGTCTTGCGCAGCGTGGTCTCCAGGAAGAGGCGCGCTTTGCGGTAGTTCGGAGTGTCATCCGCGACAACCTTGGACTTGGCCGGGTCAACGACCTCGATGTCGTCCAGAGCTGAGTAGAAGGCAGCCGTTGTATCCCTCACGAGCTCGCTTAAGCCTTGAACTCTGATGAGTGTGCCATCGACGGACTTTTCGAGGCTGGTGACCAGCCACTCCTCATCACGCACGTGGACCACCGAACCGGGTGCGACGTTGAGTTCCCGGTTTTCGGCTGTAACTGTCAAGACCTGCTCCTGTGTTTGCTGCTTCCCCATTGGGAGGTGCCACCCATCAGTTGCAGTAGAGCCTCCTAAGCCATTATGTACGGCAATTTGGCATAAGGCAGGCCATCTTCCTGGCCATGATGCACATATAGGGCCACTTGTGCCGCTGCCAGTTCGGGTTTTCTTCCGACCCGGGGCTCACGGATGCATAAACAAGCCCTGGGGAAGAACCGGGCAGCTATGACGTGTGATGGTGTTAAGCGATTTACTGGACAGCAGGGTTAGCACTTCGCAGCGGTGGAGCCTGCTGCTGTAGCGTTACCAATGCTGTGAAGTTTTCGACTCGAAGCGCGGTCTGACTGCAATGTCCGCACGGATGCCGCAGCCAGGCTCGGCAGTTGGCGCATGCTACGATAATCAGGATGTGCAAAGGCGCAAACATGACGCGCGAAAGCACTCCCAGTGCTCACTAGGTCGAGCGCGCTGGGACAAGGACTGGCAAGGCATGTAAGAAAGCGTCAAGTCACTCCCTGACCGGCTGAGGCCCTCGGAACAAGATGTTTGCCGTGACCTAGTACTCTGCTTAGCTAAAGCAAGCGGAAGTGATAAGGAAGGCAACCATGTCATTTGATAGCCCGATTCGTGACCTTGAGACGCTCCTTAAGGACATTGACAGTGGGAAAATTCAGCTTCCTGATTTCCAGCGACCTTGGAAGTGGGACGTCGACAGAATTCAGAGTCTCCTCGCCAGCATCGCAAAGGGCTTCCCCGTCGGTGTCGTCATGACGCTTGAGACGGGATCGGATGAAGTCAACTTCGCCGTCCGTCCCCTTTCAGGAGCAAGGGAGTCCAACACTAGCCCGGACTTCCTCCTTCTTGACGGCCAGCAACGTCTGACATCGCTCTACCAGTCATTGTTTAGTCAGGAACCCGTCGATTCATGTGATCCGCGTGGCAAAGTCATGAAGGGTTATTTCTACATACGCGTTGCGGAGTCGATTGATTCGGATATGGACATGGAGGACGACGCAATTTTCTTCGTTAAGGAAGATCGGATTGTTAGAGCAAACTTTGACCGCGACATAGTTGCCGACTACTCCGACATGGAAAAGGAAATTGCAGCGGGAGTATTTCCGCTAAATAAAATCCTTGATACAAGCTACACCAGGAAGTATAGCCGCCTCTTCCATCACAGCCATCCCGACTCTGACACTATGTTAGATGAGTTCTTTGATGGTCCGCTGAAGCAGCTCTCAGAATACAAGGTTCCTGTTATCGAACTTTCGAACACGACTAAGCGCGAAGCGGTGTGCACTGTGTTTGAAAAGGTAAACACGGGCGGCGTAGCCCTAAATGTTTTTGAACTTCTGACGGCCACCTTCGCGGCTGGAAGTGCCGATTTCCGGCTGAATGACGACTGGACGGCGCGTAAGAGGAAGATGTTATCGCTCCGTCCTGTTCTGTCAGGTTTAGAGAACACAGACTTCCTCCAGGCGATCAGCTTGTTGGCTAGCAGGAAACGGCGGCTTAACTACTTAGGTGAATCAGAAAAGGTCCCAGGAATCACCTGCAAGCGAAAAGACATCCTAAAGCTCTCACTTGACGACTATTTGGAATGGGCGGACCCCCTGACAGATGCATTTATTTGGGCAGGTCAGTTCATCAACGACCAGTTTATCTTTCGGCATCAGGATCTCCCTTACCGAACCCAGCTCGTGCCGCTGGCAGCTATACGCGTCGCGCTTGGAACCGACGCAGATCTGCAGGGGGTCGCCCGTTTAATTACACGATGGTACTGGAGCGGAGTTATGGGCGAGCTTTACGGAGGGGCGGTCGAGACCCGATTCGCGCGGGATCTCGAAGAAATGGAAGCCTGGGTTCGCGGAGGGAATGAGCCGGGTACAGTCGCTGGCGCCTCATTCAATCCAGACCGGCTCCTTACTTTGCGAACACGCAATTCCGCTGCCTACAAAGGCATCTATGCCTTGACAATGCGGGGAGACGTTAAGGACTGGATCTATAATCGGACAATCAATCAGGGCTCGTACCAGGACTTTGCAGTAGACATCCACCACATATTTCCCCAGAAATGGTGCGAGAGGGCAGGCATCGAGAACTCGCTAGTGCAAAGTATCGTGAATAAGACGCCAATTTCCAGTGTGACGAATCGATTTATTTCTGCAAAGGCGCCAAGTAGGTATGTCGGGGAGTTGGCGTTGCGAGCCCAGATCTCAGCGCAAGAACTTCAAGAATCAGTAGCCGCCCACCACATTGACGTTGCACATTTGCTTATTGATGACTTTCACGCTTTCTTTGAAGACCGCCGAATTCGGCTTCTCGACCTCGTAGGGTCTGCGATGGGCAAACCTGTGCTGAGCTACGACCAAGCTGGGCACGACGATTTCGGTTCGGTGGAGGAAGACGAACTCAGCGATCTCGCCGCATCTCTAGCGAGGTGAAAGTTCACTCCTCACAAACATTTCGGACTTCTCAGACATGCCGCTACCGACCGAAGATGCTGTGTGCGTATCATTCAGTGCAGTCCGAAGTGCTGCTCCAGCCAGGACTTGCATCCTTCCGGGAAGCGTCCTAGAACTAAGCAAGCTACTACCGGCAGAGGTTTGGGCGTCGCTAAAATAAAGTGGGAAGTAACTATACCAAAGCAGCTGAGCCTGCAAAGTCTGCCTAGTCGAATTTTCACGTGTAGGCCAGCTGCAGTTGGGACTACTCATGATTTTGCACGAGCTCTAGTTGCAGGGGAAACAGCTTGGCGTGACCAGCGAGAGACAGCTTCCAGCCTATTTGCCCTCGGTTCCCACTTGTAACACAGCGGGATCCTTTCCCTTGACGAGCGTCGCGCAAAAATTCTTATAGGGGCTGTCGATCAACGCAAGCCGATGTCGGTCAAGCCGGCTCTGTATGGCGGAGTAATCTCTTTGAAAAGTGGGCTCAGAAACCACAAGTAAGTGAATGAGCTTACCGATACTCGCAACTAACTCCGTCATTGCTTTAATTTGACAGTAGTCATAACGAGAAAGATTGCGCGATTCAACCAGAAACTCGTTCTCTTTGCGGCTCTTCAATTGCCATGTCCATTGACCGTGAGCTATTTTATTGCGATCTTCTATAACCGGATTAAGGCTTCCGGTGACTAGAGACTTCGTCTCTAGCAGTTGCGTCGCGGTCTCGACTACAAGGGCAGTATCCAATCCAATGTGAATCGGGACATTGAAATGTCTACGATAAGATAATTCGATTGCTGACAACCAACGATCACTCTGACTGGTCTTTCCCCAAATGATTGACCTCTCAGCATCATTAAATCCCGTAGGATCCACAATGAGCTTTCTAAGCGTAGCCTCCGCCATGATGCCAACTGTCAACAGATGCAGTCGCCTTATGGTTGCGACTGGGGCTGACGTGCGTTCGGGATTCCTCCAGTCCCCGCTAGCCCTGATCTGTTCCTTATGTAGCCGCTCGAGCTGTGTCAGACTCGCCTTTATTTCCTTCAGGTTCTCCGAGTTCTTCCTGAACTCGACTGAAGTTGGGTATGCCACTCTCGACTCCTAAACGCCACATCGCATGAATGACTCATGCAACCTGGCGCCCAGGAGTCGAACCTGGTCCTTCTGAGCGATGCTCAGACGCGCTCCGTGCGCTACGCCCATAAAAGGATAACAGACTCAGACATCCACTTGCTCATTCATCGTAAAAGCCGATCGCAACAAGACCACACATACATCTTCTCTACTGCGAGTCCAAAAACGATCGAAGGCCATAGGCCTGCTGCACAAACTGTTCGTCATCGAAAAGAAATGCTGCAGTGACATCTAGGAACGCCGAGCTGCCGTTGAAATGCCGCGCCATCGACAGCAACCAGTCATGGTGATCCAGTCCTTGAGACTCAACTAGGGCGTCAGTGAGCTTCTGGGCGACATCCGTGGAAAAATGAAATTCCTGGCGCCCGGTGAACCATGCCGTGAGCCTGTCCTGCAACATGCGTTCTGGGGGAAGGTCGCCAGGTAAATAGGAGAAGTTCTCTGAGGTGACGTCTGATGTTCGCTGATCGCCGTCTAAAATTCCGACCAACCGGTGGATGGTCTGCCCCGTGCTGCGATATGCATGCAGACCATTGACAATGGTCCTGACTCCTGATTCACCGTCTTTTGCATAGGAGATACCTACCGAGTCGAGCAAGCTCCTATCCAGAGTGCGTAAGACCATCTCCAGCATTTGGGCAGCAAATAAGTCTTCTGTTACAGCAATACAGCGCAGGGATCTCCTAAGACCTAGTCGGCTGGCCAGTGCCCTTGAGTCGAGCCCGGTAGTAACGGACATTTCCGGCAAAGAACCGATCAACGACACCTGCCCAGGAGGTAATGATTCAAACACGCCTGGTGAATGGGTGGACATAATGACGGTCAGGTCCCTCTTGGCGGAGATAATTGCCAGCGCCTCTGTTAATTTGCGTTGAGAAATTGCAGCAAGATGAGTCTCAGGTTCTTCCAGGATGACAATGCCGCCATCCGATATCTGCTCAAGTCTCCAGAGCAAATATATCGTGGCCAACTCGCCTCGACCCATGCCAAGGACATTGTATTCAGCCCCAAGGGCTCGAATCCGAAAAAAGGGAATTGCTAAATCTTCCTCACTTACGGAAGTAATCTCATAGATATCAATCGTGTCGTAGTCTCGATTCAATACGTATGAGGCGAGCGTAAGGGCGTCGGAGCTTGCGGGGGCGGGATCGACGCCTTCTATCAAGTCCAAATAATTGGGATCCTCGCGGAGCATGGCAAGTATTTTGCCGGTCTCAATGGCCGCGTCGATGTAATGGACGTTCCCGGGAACATCTCCTGACCGTACGACCTGCACGTCCCCAACACCGGACCGGCGAACCTGGATGCGCGAAGAGTTAAGATCTGTCCGGGTCCGGTCGTTGGACCATCGAATCTCAACTTCATCAATCTGAGCGAACCAACCGACGGAGTCCTCGGGTAGCTCCATAGAGGAGTCCAAGCAAATTCGAATCGCCTGGAGTAGGCTGGATTTACCTGCACCGTTGCCGCCGGCAATCACCGCCATGCCGTTACCCAGTTCAACTGAGTACCCCGCCGGGACTCTTGCACCTTTCAGGACAATTGTCTTTGGACTAGCCGAATAACTTCTGACTGGAAGGCGCTTTATGTGGTTGGCGATATCGGCAGATCTCACACTGACCATTGGTCACCCCAACCGACGCTGTGGCCATACTGGTAAAGCTCACGGTCACTGGCTGACCTGAGATCTAGTGTGAAGAGGGCTCCTTCTACGGTACTGCGTATCAGAGGCGACGGCTCCCAGAAGCCTTTGCGCGTCAGGAGTATCGTTGCGCAAAGATCACGAAGAACGACAGACGACACATCTGCAACACGCGCCGTCGATCTGTCATGAAAGATTCGAAGCGCAGCCGAAAGCGCGTTGTCTTCAACAACGCTAGGCTCCCACCGATTGCGCTCAATCCATTCCACGCCCTCGTAGAAGCGCTCAATTTCTAACTCTGATTTTCTGCTCACGCTAAATCTGGAAATGAGACAAAGCCAAGTATGAATCGTCGCCTTGTTGGGGCGGATCTGGGCAGTATTGGATTCGAGCATTGGCGACGACAGGAAGAAGCGAACGGAGTTCGTAGCGTCCTCAATAATTTCCTGAGGGAATTCTTTCACCTGCCGATATCGAGCGGTGATTCTACTGGCGGTAATTTTTTCGTTAAGCGAGCGATTTTCCATTGTAAGCAACAGGCGGCCTAACAAGTCGTCATAGGCCATCCGAGCGTTAGAAAAGCCGACCCGCTCTTTGTTCAGACCCGTCTCAGAAAATGCCTTAACGAGGTTCTTGATCTGGTTTCGGGGACCACCAATAAATGCGTTGCGTTTCTCTGCCTCCGTCAGATTCGTCGGTTGGTTCAAACGGAAAAACAGCTCGTGCGGCTCATCAGGATCGTAGTCGGTTAATTCAAATATTCTGATCGTGAATTTTCTAAAGTTCCGTTTGATCGACGGCGGAAGCTGATGATATCGGAGCCCGTCTAAGGGTAGTAGTGCATCACTTTCCGGCTCTATATTGCCGTCAATCGCGAACGCCCCATCCATGAAGTCGCGGATGGCTGTGAGTCGCTGTTGCCCATCGAGAACGTCACTGGTTCCTTCCGGGCGAGCAACTAGATGAACAGGCGGAATGTGCCAGCCTCGCAAAACCGTATCTATCAAGCGCTGTTGTTTTTTGAGCGTCCAAACCTCTCCTCGTTGAAAGTCTGGCTGCAAATCGTAATCGGCATCAAGAATCCTGCGATATATAGTCTCGATATCAGGATCTTGCGTATTAAATTTCATAAACTCCCCAAAAAAGTTCCAGCAACCCTGCGTACCCTGTCTTGTCCGTCATAATAGCGCTCCCGCCCCACTCTGCTACAGCCGCCGCTGCCGGAACATCGGGAACGACTCCCGCACCCGCTCCACCGTCTCCAGCGAAACCTCCACCGCCCGCACACCAGGCTCCAATCCAAGGTCGGTCTCCACAACTCCCATCGGGTCCACTAACACAGTCCGGCCCACCGACACCGGCGGCGCCTGGCAAACCCCCGCCACGTACATGCTGTTCTCAATCGCCCGCGCCGCGTTCAGCGCGAGCCACTGCTCCGTCTTGTGCTCCCCCGGCACCCAGGACGAGCAGACCAGCAGGACCTGCGCGCCGGCGTCGGCCAGTGACCTGGCCAGCTCGGGGAACCGCAGGTCGTAGCAGGTCATCAGCCCGAACCGCACTCCCCCGTGCTCGAACACCACCGGCTCAAGGGACTCGCCGGGCTTGATGAACTCGGACTCCCCGAACCCCTGCGCGTCGAATAGGTGGATCTTCCGGTAGGAAGCCAGCCGGCCGCCGTCGGGCCCGAACGCCACCAGCGTGTTGTACGCCCTGCCCGGCTCGTCCGACGCTTCCACGACGCCCGCCACCACCGCGATGCTGTGGCGGCGGGCAATACCGGCGAGCTCCCGGCAGACGGGACCGTCCAGGGGCTCGGCCACCGAAGGGAACGTTGCGTCCACCTTCTTCTTCTCGTAGGTGGCGTACTCCGGGAAGGCGACAAGCGCGGCGCCGTCACGCGCTGCCTCGGCGGCGAACTTATCGATCGCGGCGAGGTTGGCCCGGATGTCGGCACCCGACTCCAGCTGCCCCAGCGCAATCCTCACGACTGTTCCTTCCCTCGGCCCACCGGCCACACTACAAACTGACCAGTGTCAGGCGGCCGCCTCGACCGTCGCCTTCTCCGTCGCCGTCATCTCCGGCGGCGAGGCCTTGAACCCGCGCGTGATCAGAGCCAGGACCAGCACGCCCAGCACCAGCCAGGACACACCCAGCGTAATGGCGTTGCTGTCAAGCTGGGAGAGCAGGTAGGCGCAAATCACCGCGCCGATCACCGGGACCAGCACGTAGGACACCGGGTTCAGCTGCTGCCCGGCCCGGCGTTGGCGCACGTAGTGGAACACCACCGAGGCGTTCACCAGCGTGAAGGCGGTGAAGGCACCGAAGTTGATGAACGACGTCGACGTGGCCACGTCCAGGAAGATCGCGATCAGGCCAACGATGCCGGTGACCACCAGGTTCGCCACCGGGGTGTGGAACTTCTCGCTCAGCCGGCCGAAGACCGCCTTGGGCAGGACGGAGTCGCGGCCCATCGCATACAGCAGGCGGGAGGCGCTGGCCTGGGCTGCGAGGCCGGAGGCGAACTGCGCCACCACCAGGCCGGCCAGGAACACGGCGCCGAACAGCTGCCCGCCGATCTGCAGGGCGATGGTGCTGGCAGCGGAGGCCGAGTCCTCAAACACGCCGCCGGGGTGGACTAGCTGGGTCACGTAGGACACCGCCACAAAGATACCGCCGCCGATCAGGGCCACGAGCATGATGGCGCGCGGCACGGTCCGGCGCGGGTTGATGGTTTCCTCGGTGAGGGTGGTGACGGCGTCGAACCCCAGGAACGAGTATGCGGCAATCGCGGCGCCGGCGGAGATGGTGGCGAAGCTGGCGGTGTCGTTGAAGAACGGCTGCGCGCTGGCCAGTCCCCCGGCGCCGTTGGCGGACACCACGTTGCCGATGGCCAGCGCCACGAAGAACACCAGAACCAGCAGCTGGAACGCCATCAGCACGTAGTTTGCCTTGTCAGCCACCTTGATGCCCAGGATGTTAAGCAGCGTGGTGATGAGGATGAAGCCCACGATCCAGACGCCGATGGGGATGCCGGGGAACTGGGCGCTCAGGTAGGAGCCGCCGATGAGCCAGATGACCATGGGCAGGAAAAGGTAGTCGAGCAGGACGGCCCAGCCCACCAGGAAACCGACCCGGGAATCGATGGAGCGGCGGACGTAGGTGTAGGCGGAGCCGGCCACGGGGTAGGCGATGGCCATCCGGCCGTAGCTGTGTGCGGTGAACAGCATAGCCACGAGCGCCACGAGGTACGCGGCGGGCGCGGCGCCGCCGGTGGTTTCGGCAATGATGCCGAAGATTCCCAGGACGATGATGGGGGTCAGGTACGCCAGCCCGAACAGGACCAGTGAGGGCAGCTTCAGCGTGCGGGTGAGGGTTGTTGTCACGGTGTTTCCTTAGGGCTTGTAGGACGGCGGTGTCCAGGTGGCCGGGTTGATCCGGCCTTGGTAGACGGAAAGTTCGACGGCGGGCTCCCCCTCGCGGAACTGCGACCAGGGGCGGTTGAGGTTCTCTGTGCCGTGCGTGCGGACGCGGTCGACGGCGGCAAGGTCCAGTTCCGCGGTGAGCAGCTGCGGCTGATCGTCTGTTGCTTCTGTGAGGGTGTTGCCTTCCGGGTCCACGATGATGCTCCTGCCCTGGCCGGTGGGGCCTGCGCAGTTGACGCTGACCATAAAGACCTGGTTCACGATGGCGTTGGCCTTGGCGAGGATCAGTTCCTGTTTGCGGTCCGGGGTGGTGGTTTTGACGACGTTGAGGATGACGTCGGCGCCCATCCAGGCGAGCTGGCGAGACACTTCCGGGTACCAGGCGTCGTAGCAGATGTTCAGGCCCACCCTGCCGATGCCGGGCAGGTCGACCGTAGTGAACTTGTCGCCTGGGTCGTAAGGCTCGAACGGGCGCCAGGGGAAGATCTTCCGGTAATAGCCGGCGAGTTCCCCTTCCGGGGACAGGACCAGCTGGGTGTTGAACAGCTGGCCTTCGGGGCCGCGTTCGCAGACGCTGCCGGGGACCAGCCAGATATTGAGGTCCTTCGCCAATTGTTTGAGTTCTTTGACTCTCGGGCCGTCCAGCGGTTCGGCGGAAGCCTGGAGCATTTCCGTTCTTTGGAGGTCCGGGTTTTCATCACCGAAGAGGTGCAGTTCGGGGAAGACGACCAGTTTGCTGTGCGGCTGGGATCGGAGGGCTTCTTTGACTTCGTCCGCGAAGGCCGAGGCGGGTTCGCCAATGAGCCGCGGCCGGGCCTGGGCAGCGATGAGGGGAAGGATGCGTTGCATGGGTTTGTCTCCGCGTTGGGGTGTGATCCGGGTTATATTAGATCAGAATGAACTAATAAAGGAAAGGGGGCGGCGTGGGCCGTAAGGTAGCGGATATGACCCGTCAGCTGGAGGACACCGCCGAGCCCGCCCGCCTCGGCGCCGGCAGGATGCCCGGGATGGAGCGCCGCAGCGCGATGGACGCCGTACGGATGCGGATCGGGATGGCGATTTCACTGGGGCTGCTGAAGCCGGGTGAACGGCTGCCCGACCAGGAGGATGTGGCCCTGGGCCTTTCGGTCAGCCCGATCACGGCCCGCCGTGCGTTGGCGAGCTTGGCGGAGCAGGGCGTAGTGGTCCGCCGGCGCGGCCGAGCGGGGGGAACATTTGTGGCGGACTCGCCGCCGCCAGATGTTTTGGCGGAGCTATCTGCCTCCCCCGCCGAATCCCAGGAAGTGAACCGGCTGGTGGACCGGCGGCTGCTGTTTGAGTGCGCGGTGACGCACTACGCGGCTGTTAATGCAACTGCTGACCAGCTGGATGAGCTGGAGCGGCTGACGCGCGACATGGCCGAGGCGACGGACTGGTCCGTCTACCACCAGGCCGACGAGCTGTTTCATCAGTTGGTGGGGACTGCATCAGGGATGGGCAGCGCCGTCGACGTCTATAACGAGACGCTCGCCGAGCTGTACGACTACTTCATCCCCTACCCCATCGAAAAGCTGCACACGTCAAACCAGGACCACATCGCGCTCGTGGCCGCCCTCCGCGCGGGCAACGTTGAGGAAGCCGTGGAGGTCGCCCGGAAGCACGTGGACATCCTCCACCGGACGATGTTTATGGGGCTGGCACAGGGCAGAACTTCCTAGGTAGGGCCCTGAACGCGAGCCGTAAGCCTGTGGGTTTCGTTGACTTGGGGTAGTCACGCATGCCAGGCGATTGCGTTTCGGACAAAGGCCGCGATGCGCTGGACGGAAGCAACTCCAGAGGAAGGACCAGACGTGTACTTGCTCGCCGCTTCGCGAACACATTGATCCAATTCCTGCCAAGATATCCAGCAGAAGACGTCTGGAAGGCGGTCCATAAGCTCGGCTTCAGAAGGAAGCCGCGGCTCGCTGAGGCGTTCCAGTACGGGGCCCAGAAATTTACCGACGGCTTCGGCGAGTTCGAGCTGGCCATTCCCCTTGACACGAACCGGGGGTGTAACGCCCAAGAGAAAGAGAACGGGCATAAGGGTACCGGCTTTGGACATAAGCGCCAGGTATTCACGGGCAAGTTGTTCCGGCTGAAAACTGCCGTACCTAATTCGTTTTGCTTCAACCAGGGTGTACGTGCTCGGAGTCGTAAAAATTGCGTCGGGCTGGACTGTCAATCTCGCATTGCGCCCACCTGAACCTAGGTTGAAATCGCCTGGCAGAAAACCCATCAGCAAGTCCTCTGCTTCCGCAGCGAGCTTGTTCCGAGCCTCATCGGCACCGTGGGCGGCCTGGATGGCGGCTCCAAGGAAATGAGCCCTGGGCAAGAAATCCAAGCCTACGAGCACTTCGGCGGTCAGGACATTTTCGCGCCCCTGCCCGCCTGCCCTGTAGTCACGGGCGCTTTCCCAAGAAACTTCTTCGAGGAGTTTGCCGACAATGGAACTGGAAGCGTTGAACGAAGTCTCCAAACAGGCTCTCCTCTGAAGGGCGTATTGACGTTGTTGCGACAGTAGCCTAGGAACCCGCTTGGTGAGCCAGAAACGCGCAGACCAGTTCGTGAACACGAACCTGCGCAGCGTGCTTCCGTCAATGAAAAACACCTCGATCAAGACCGGGTATATTCGATGAGCGCCGTCATCCAATACGGCGAGGCTCGCGACGTTGCTACGTCAGGTCGAGTCAAGAAAACGATAAGTCCCATAGGGATTGGGGGGTCTCATGGCTGGCGACGACGCACAGTATGAGTTCAGGTCAGTGCATTCCATTCGCGGCACAGAAGCCAGAACGATGCAGAAGCTACAAAAAGAAGGCTGGGAGTTCGTCAGCCAAAGCCAGGAACTGTTGCGGACGAAAATGACCTTTCGCAGGCTTAAGCCTCAGCAGTCCTGGCGCTCATGGGGAATAGGGGTCGGTGCGCTCCTGCTTATTGGCATCATCGGTATAGGCGTTAGCTCAATTCAGAATGAAGATGACACCTCCGCCCCGACCGCACAAGTGAGCGAGGCGGCTGCCACGCCGACTACGCAACCCTCCGTCACAGCGACCGAAGAGGTCGCCACGAAGACGACCGAGCCGGCCGAGCCCTCACCTGCGGACGCTGCGCAAGAGCAGATTTTGACCACTGATAACAGTCCGGAGCTTGCTGCACTATTAGCCGGGTCGGACACAGATTACGACCTGATCGAAGCATTCGCAGCAAAATATAAGGGTCGGACCATTGAGTTTGATGCAAATATCGGCTCCATGAATAATCACGGTAGCTACAAAACAAGATATGACATCCTGATTCTTTCCGGAAACCACAATGAACCACCGATGACTGGCCCAAATTTCCAATTCCGCGATGTCAACCTGGTGAATGAATTGCATCTTACGGGTTCGAACATTCCAGACACTTTGGGAGCGGGTGCTAACCTTCGCGTCATTGCTCGAGTTGAAAGCTTCAATTCGGCTCAGGGTCTCTTCTTTTTGAAGCCAATTTCTACAGAAGTACGGTGAAACATTGCATTGCTGAACGAGGACGGGCCTCTTTACTTGTGGGCACGTCATCGGGCAGTGGTCGCTAACGTAGCCGAGTCACAGCCTAGACTCAAATTTATGGCTACTTATGAACCTGCCGAGCTCGCTCGTGAACTCGGTTATACCGACGAACAACGACCTGGAAAAGTAGTTCGCGATTATTTACGCAAAAAATATCCGGATCACCGTAAGTACGAGCGGTGGGTGCTCGATGAAGGACAGGCTGAGGATGTACGCGCAAACGTCTCCCGAAAGCGCTGATTCTGGCCAATACGGCTTAGCGATCAGCCCCGGGCGGCGACTCCTTCTCCTAACCGCCTCATTGCCTGGGAACCTCTGCGTCTCGTAACTTATGCTTCCCAACTACTTGCCGTCGGGCTTCAGACTTGCGGAGGGCGCGCTCGGCCAGCCGGACACGCCCTTTGCGTGCAAAAAACCCAAGCAGTGGTTCGCAGAGCCCTAACTCAGTCGACGAGCGCCGGCTGCTTGTCACCCTCCGCCGCTTCAACCCGGCCCGCAACCTTTCGGTTCCGGTGGTTCAGCCAGTTTGCCACCGCCAGCAGTGCCACCAGTCCGAACGTGCTCAGGAGCTGGGGGCGGGAATCCTCACCGATTAAGCCCACCGTAAAGATCGCCGCGAGGATGAGCAGGCCAAAGCACGTAAGCCACGGGAAGCCGGGCATCCGCAGGGGGAGTTCCGTCCCCTCGCGGTCGGCGCGGAGGCGCAGCGCAAGCTGGGCCAGGAGCGCGGACGTCCACACCAGCAGGCACGTCGATCCCACGATGTTCAGCAGGACACCAAGGACCATCTCTGGGAATGCCAGCTCCAGCACAACCGTGACAATACCGAAGGCGACGCTCGCCAGGACTGCCACAACCGGGACCCGCGCCTTGGACACCGCAGCGAGCAGGCGGGGTGCTTCACCCCGCTCCGCAAGCGAGTACGCCATCCGGGAGGCACCGTAGAGGTTGGCATTGAGCGCCGACAGTAGTGCCGCGACGGCCACCAAAGTGATGGCGGTGGCCGCACCGGGCATCCCGGCGGCTTCCAACACCGCGGCGAACGGGCTCTTCAGCCCCTCGGAACCAACCGGAACAACGGCGGCGATAATGAAAATCGCACCGATGTAGAACACCAGGATGCGCCACAGCACGGTGCGCACTGCCTTCTTTACACTGCGGGCCGGTTCGGCTGTTTCAGCTGCCGCCACGGACACAATCTCGGTGCCGCCGAACGCAAACGCCACCACAAACAGCGCCGTCGCGATCCCGGCGAAACCACTGGGCGCGAAGCCGTCGCCTATGAAGTTGGACAGGCCCGGCGTCTGGACGCCCGGCAGCCAGCCGAAGAGCAGGGCAGCGCCCACAGCCAGGAACGCAACGATTGCCGCCACCTTCAGCAGGGCGAACCAGAACTCGAACTCGCCGAAGTTCTTCACGCTGGTCAGGTTCACGGCGGTGAGCACCACGATGAACACAAAGGCCATCAGCCACACCGGCAGCGCGGGGAAGATGGTAGCCAGCAAGCCTGCCGCACCGAGCGCTTCGGCCGCGATGACCACCACCAGCTGGATCCACCAGAGCCAGCCAACGGTGGCGCCTGCCACCGGCCCGTAGGCCTTGGCGGTGTAGACAGAAAACGCGCCACTGTCCGGGTTAGCGGCGGCCATCTCGCCGAGGGCCCACATCACCAGGATGATGAGGGTGCCAGCCACGAGGTAGGAGATCAGCACGGCCGGGCCGGCCGCCTGGATGCCAGCGCCGGAGCCGATGAAGAGGCCAGCGCCGATGGCGCTTCCGAGGCCCATCATGGTGAGCTGGCGTGGTTTAAGGGCCGCGCCGAGGGCGCGGGCAGACGTCTTTGTCTGTTGTTCCATGGGGATTCCTCTAGATAGTAGGTGGAACGGAGTAATAAGGGATCAAAGAATGCTCAGGCCGCGTGGGCTTCGAGGAGCCGGAGCACGCGGTCGTTGGAGGCGGGATCGGCAACGGTGATCCGCACGCCGTCGCCCTGGTACGTACGGACCAGGACGCCCGCGCCGTCGAACGCCTCGACGAGCCTCGCCCGGAGCTCGTCATCGGCACGGAGCCACAGGAAATTGCCCTGGCTCGGCTGCAGCTTCCAGCCCTGGGCCGCCAGCTGCGCGGCCATCCGTGTGCGCTCCTGCTTCACGACGGCGACCCGCGCCTCCATCTCCTCCCCCGCATCCAGGGACGCGATGGCCGCCTTCTGGGCCAGCGCGCTCACGGAGAACGGCAGGGCGGTCCGGCGCAGTCCCTCCGCGATGGCCGGCGAGGCCACAGCGTATCCAACCCGCAGGCCGGCCAGCCCGTAGGCCTTGGAGAAGGTGCGCAGAATGCACACGTTGGGGTACTGGCGGTAGAGCGCCAGGGAATCGGGGCCGCTGCCCGCTTCGGCGTATTCCACGTAGGCCTCGTCGATCACCACGAGGATGTCAGAGCGGACGGCGCGCAGGAAAGCCTCGATGCGTTCGTGGCTGATCGGCACGCCGGTCGGGTTGTTGGGGGTGCAGAGCAGGATGACCTTCGTACGTTCAGTGACGGCGGCGGCCATGGCATCGAGGTCGTGGCCCTCAAGTTTGGTCGAGCGGGATGCGGACCGGCCGGGCGCCTGCCAGCTCCACCAGGATGGGGTACGCCTCGAAGGAGCGCCACGCGAAGATCACTTCGTCCCCGGCGTCGCAGAGGCCGGTGATGATCTGCTGGAGGACGCCCACGCTGCCCGGCCCCACCGCGACCTCTTCGGCGGTGACGCCCAGGTGCCGGGCGAGCCGTTCGCGGAGTTCGACGGCGGCGCTGTCCGGGTAGCGGTTCATCTTGCCAGCAGCTTCGGCCACCGCAGAGATGGCTGCGGGCAGCGGTTCGTAGTGGCTTTCGTTGCTGGCGAGGGCTGCGACGTCCGCGCCAGCACCGCGCCTGCCCGGGACGTAGGACGGAAGCCCGGCCACGGCGCCGCGAAGGGTGGGCAGCGCGGTGTCCGGCCTTGTCAGGAGTTGTTCAGGGGTCATGGGCACCGATCATGGTTGTGACCCGGCCCACATAGCAAGATACGCTTTTGTGCTTGGGACTTCTGCTCAACTTCTAGTAGCTCTGGTGAAAATATGACCATCACGAATGCTCGCACCCTCGATTCGCTCGACGGCCGAATCATCCTGGCCCTCGACAAGGACCCCGAAGCCAGCGCCCTGGCACTTTCCCGGACACTCGGCGTCGCACGCAACACCGTCCATGCCCGCCTGGCACGGCTGGAGCGCAGCGGCGCACTCCGCTCCTTCAGCCGGCGGCTGGACCCCGCAGCGCTCGGCTACGAGCTCATGGCCTTCCTCTCCCTGGAAATCAGCCAGACGCGGTTCGGCTCCGTGGAGAGCGGCCTCGCAGCGATCCCGGAAGTCATCGAGGTGCACGCCACCACCGGCGACGCGGACCTCATGGCCAAGGTGGTAGCCCGCGGCACCGCCGATCTCTATCGCATCACCAACCAGATCCTGGAGATCGACGGGATCCAGCGGACCAGCACCGCCATCTCCGTCATGGAACTCATGCCGCCCCGCTACGACGGGCTCATCAGCCGCCTGTCCGAGCAGGAACCCCGCACGTCGGACTAAGCGTGGTTGGCGCACCCGGAGCTGGGCATTTTTTCACTTTTTAAGCCCCCTGCTACCAAAAGTCCCAACAGGATCCACGGGTATTGCAAGTGTGAGATGCAGGCCACAGGCTTCCTGCATGACCACTCTCACAGTCTCCGGCCGCGTGGCGCAGGTTCTCAGCAGCTACCTCAGCGACGTCTTCGGCGTGATGGGTAACGGCAACGTCTACTTCCTGGATGCCGTGGAAAAGCTGGGCTTGCGCTTCTCCCCCGTGCGGCATGAGGGTGCCGCCATCGCCGCCGCCGACGCCTACTACCGGACCTCGGGACGGCTCGCAGCGGGCACCACCACCTACGGACCCGGCTACACCAACGCCCTCACCGCCCTCGCCGAGGCCGTCCAGGCGCAAATCCCCGTCGTGCTCGTCACCGGAGACGCCCCCGCCAGCGGGGCCCGTCCGCAGGACGTGGACCAAGCGGCCATCGCCGCCGGCCTCGGCGCCGCGACCTTCACCGTCACTCGCGACGCTGCGGGCTCCATCACGCGGCAGGCCGTGGAGTACGCACTCACCAAGCGCACCGCCGTCGTGATTGCCATTCCCTACGACCTCGCGGCTCTGGAGGCTGCAGACGAGGAACTTCCGCCGGCGGCCACACCCCAGGCAACGCACGACGGCGGCGCCGACCTTGGACAGGTGGCCCGCCTGCTCGCCGGAGCCAGGCGCCCGCTGATCCTCGCCGGCCGCGGGGCACACCTCGCCGGAGCCGGCCCGGAGCTCCGCGAAATCGCCGACCGGCTCGGCGCACTGACCGCCGGAACCGCCCTGGCGCTCAACCTCCTCAAAGGCGAGGGGTACCTGGGCGTCGCGGGCGGTTTCGGCACCGACACCGCGGCCGGGCTCATGGGCGAGGCCGACGTGGTCCTGGTGGCCGGGGCGAGCCTGAGCCCCTTCACCATGCGGTTCGGGCACCTGCTCGGCCCGGACAGCACCGTCATCCAGATCGACACCTCTTTGCAGCCTACGAACCCCCGGGTGGACCTGTTCATCAACGCGGACGCGAGGTCCGCCGCGGGGCGTCTTCTGTCATTGCTCGATGGTGAGGTTGCCACGGAAGCGTGGCGCGCGGAAGCTCGCAAACGCCTGCCCGAAGGACCGGCCCACCACCCCGGCACGGATGTGACCGGGGACGGCCGGCTGGACCCGCGCTCCCTCGCCACCGCGCTGGATGCCGTGCTGCCGGAGCGCCGCACGGTGGTTCAGGACGGCGGGCACTTCATCGGCTGGGCACCCATGTACTGGAACATCCCGCGGCCGGAGGACCTGGTGATGGTGGGGACCGCCTTCCAGTCCATCGGGCTGGGACTTGCGAGCGCCGTCGGGGCAGCCCGTGCATTGGAGGGCGGCCGCACCCTGGTGCTGGCCGCCGGCGACGGTGGTTTCCTCATGGGCCTGGCCGACCTCGAATCGCTCATCGGTACGGCGAGCAGCGCCGTCGTGGTGATCTACAACGACGCCGCCTACGGAGCAGAGATCCACCAGTACGGCTCCCAGGGCCTGACGGAGAAGCCGATGCTGATCCCGGAGGTGGACTTCGGCGGCGTCGCCCGGGCATTGGGTGCCGAGTCGGCGGTCATCCGGTCGCTGTCCGATCTTTCCGCTTTGCAGGACTGGATCGACGCCGGCGCCAAAGGAACCTTCGTGGCCGACTGCCGGATCACGTCCACTGTCCGGGCGCCCTGGCTGAGCGAGTGGATGAACGCGTCTCAGGCTGAAAAGGCGACGTCTATGCGTTGATCGGTACACAGCAAAGGGGCCCCATAAGGGAGCCCCTTCGTTTGGCGCCTTCTTACGGCAAGTTCTGAACCGCGTAGTCGGCTTCCTCCGGCGTGAACTTCTCGCCGAATTCTGAGGTCAGCTGCTGGCGGATACCCTCCGGTGACATCGACATGGTCGTCTGGTAGCTCTTGGCCTTCTCCAGGGCGTTTGCCTTGTAGTCCGCCTGAAGGTTATCAACCGCATATTGCGCTGCTTCAGGAGAAAACTTCTCGCCGTATTCTGATGTGAGCTGGTTGTAGATACCAGCCTTGCTCATGTGCATAGTCTTGGAATACGACTCCGCCTTCTTCAGTGCGGACTTGTACTCGGAAGGAACCGCCGGTGCCGCGGGCGCTGCGGGAGCCGCGGGGGCTGCAGGAGCCGCCGGGGCCGCGGCCGATTCAGGTGCCGCAGGAGCAGACGCCACTGCCGGTGTCTCTGCTGAAGGAGCGACAGTAGCCGTAGAATCGTCCTTGCCAGCGTTTGAAATCCCCGAAATGATCATTAGGGCGGCAATAATCAGAGGGAGAAGGAAGCGCTTCTTCTTGAACCAGGGCCGGGTAGCCTTGCGATAAGCCTTATCCGCAGCCGCTTGGGCTTTGCCGTCACGTGGAGCGTTCGGCGTCGTTGTGTTCTCTGTCATTGCAGATCCTGTCTAACTTATTTGGCTGATTCTCTGGGTGGCGTCTCTGCCCGCGGTATCACTGAGATATAGCCCTGCGTCAGACCAAATGACAGGTCGGTCCCCCAAGACAAACTATAGCGGCACAAAACAACTGAAGCTCAGCGAGGCCTAGTAGATGCCGGTTTTATGACGCTTCAGAACAGCGCCACCTTGGCCCGATAACTATCTGCCACCCAGCGTTACATACGCCTCCCGGGCAGGCGATGGCTGCTTCGTTTAGGCAGCAGCCCTACTGCTGAGCGCTTGCCTGTTTCACCGGGCTGAGCCCATGTTCCTGAAGTTTTCCGCTCTGTCCCCTCTTTGCAAGGGCGCCGCCAACGAGCGTGACGACAGCTACCCCGCCGACCATCATCATTTTGGTCATGAATATTAGAAGAGGCCACATCAACCTGGCACACATCACCGTCAGCTTGACTGACGCGATCATGCACCAAACGGTGAACTTCATCATGAGCACGAAAACGAAGAGCATGCTTTGGCCTTTCAGTTGAACGATACGTATCCGAACCAAGAACAGGCTCACCACGGATTCAGCAGAGAAAGCCCATTATGCACTGTGCGTCTTAGTAGAACTATGTCTGTCTTCTGCAACATCTGATGAATAGCCTGTTAGATTCAGCACCTTTAGCCCTGGCAGACGGATTTCTAAATCAAGGCCTCCTCAGGATTCGCGCAGTAATCCATCAAGCCAAGAAAAAATGGGCAATCAGTTTGCTTTGGTCAGGGAGGATACCTTTGGAGTTATTGCAAGCGTGCATCGCTGAACCTGACTTCTTCATTATTGGCGGTCAACGGTCGTACCTTTGTCCGCCCGCCTCATCATCACGGCCGCAATGCCAGAAAGATCGTTAAATAGGGGGACCACGCTTTGACTAAAACTCACATCATCGCTGCAGGAGCAGTCGTTTGCCTTGCCCTTGCTGGCTGCGCAGGAGGGTCGCCTCAGGCCGCCCCGACTGTCACCCACACAGTAACTCAGACGGCTACTGCCACAGTGACCGCCACAGCTACTGTGACCGCAACACCACCTGCAGCCGTCGCTCCAGAGCCTGCGCCAGTTGTCGCAGCACCACTAACTGCTGTAGTCCCCGCCAACGTTGTTGGCATGAACGCAGAGGCTCTGAACGACGAACTCACAGCCCTGGGCTTCACAAAGATCGTCCACAACTCTGACACCGGCAAGACTGTTCTGCTGCTGAGCAACTGGACTGTGACAGGCGTAGACAACGCTGGAATTGAGCAGTCAGTGGATAAAGCAGTGGTGGTGCACGTTACCAAGTAGGACTTGTTCGTTCCCATCTCTGACACACCAAATTCCCGCGTCTCAAAGCCGCGCCGGCCTTTGCTGGCGCTCAGGGGCTGTTCTGATGTCAGGTGACATCGAGGTGTTAGGTGATTGAGCGTGCCTCTCTACAGGGGGGTGGTTCGAACTCGGTAGCGCCGCTTTGTCCTATCGCCGGCACGCACTTAGTGCGGACTTGTCCGGCACCGGAACTACCTGCCCGTGCTATCCGCCACTTCGTGGCCGGGCCCGGAATACTGAGATCCCGCCACGCGGTTGTGGAAGGCATGAAGGCAATCACTTACAGCTCATACGGAAACCCGGACGTCCTCGAATACAGCGATCAGCCGATGCCGAAAGTTGGGCCGGGAATGGTCCTGGTCAAAGTCAAGGCAGCAGCAGTAAACCCGGTGGACTGGAAAATCATGGCCGGGTACCTGGATCCCATCATGGACCTGCAGTTTCCCGCCATCCCCGGCTGGGATGTGGCAGGGGTTGTGGAGTCGGTGGGAATTGACGCGAGGCAGTTCCAGCCCGGCGACGAGGTCATCGCCTACGGCCGCAAGGACTACGTCCACGGTGGCAGCTTTGCCGAGTACATCGCGCTCCCGGAGCGGGTCGTGGCCCGGAAGCCTGCCTCGCTCGGGTGGAACGAATCGGCGGGCCTGCCGCTGGCCGGCCTGACCGCCTACCAGGTCCTCAACCGGCTGGGCCTGAAGGCCGGCGAGACTGTCCTGATCCACGGCGGTTCCGGAGGCGTGGGCTCCCTTGGCATCCAGATCGCCGTTGCCCAGGGCGCCAGCGTCATCGCCACCGCCACCGAGAAGAACCACGAGTTCCTCCGCTCCCTGGGAGCCGAGCCGGTTGAATACGGGGACGGGCTCGCTGAGCGCGTTCGCGTGCTGGGTCCTAACGGCGTGGACGTTGTTGCCGATTTCGTAGGCGGAAACCTCGAGGCGACGCTGGCCGTGCTGGCCGAAGGAGGCCGGCATGCCTCGATCGCCGACAGTGAAGTGGAAGAGCACGGCGGCGAGTGGATGTGGGTCAATCCAGTGGGAGCCGACCTGCAGGAACTCGCCGACCTGGCGGACAGCCGGAAGATCCGCGTGGAAGTTGCCGAGGTCTTCCCGCTGGAAAAAGCCGCTGATGCCTTCCGCAGCAACATGGAGGGCCATACCCGCGGCAAGATCGTGGTCGCAGTAAACCAGGATTCCTGATCCAGACAGCTGGCAACTAAGGCTCCGTTCCTACGAACCCGCGTGCCGCCGTCGGGAACTCCCGACGGCGGCACGCGGCTTAAGCTTGGAGGGGTCAGCGCGCTCCCACCAAAGCGGCGCCCTCGGCGGAAGCGCCCGCCGCGACGTCCGCGAGCCGAAGCCAGGTGTCCACCACGGTGTCCGGGTTCAGGGAGACGGACTCGATGCCCTGCTCCACCAGCCATTCGGCAAGGTCCGGGTGGTCGCTGGGGCCCTGGCCGCAGATGCCCACGTACTTGCCGCGTTCCCGGCAGGCCTTAATGGCCATGCTGAGGAGCTTCTTAACGGCAGGATCGCGCTCATCAAACCCTGCGGACACAATGGCCGAGTCGCGGTCCAGGCCCAACGCCAGCTGGGTCATGTCGTTGGAGCCGATGGAGAACCCGTCAAAGTAGTCCAGGAACTCGTCGGCGAGCAGCGCGTTGGACGGCAGCTCGCACATCATGACCACCTCCAGGCCGTTCTCGCCGCGGCGCAGCCCGTTCTCGGCGAGCAGCTCGATGACGCCGCGGGCCTCGTCCAGGGTCCGCACGAACGGGATCATGAGCTTGACGTTGGTCAGGCCCATCTCGTTCCGGACAAAGGACAGGGCCTCGCACTCCAGGTCGAAGCAGTCCCGGAAGGACGGCTCCAGGTAGCGGGAGGCGCCGCGGAAGCCGAGCATCGGGTTTTCCTCGTGCGGCTCGTAGGCCGGCCCGCCCAGGAGGTTGGCGTACTCGTTGGACTTGAAGTCGGACATGCGCACGATCACCGGTTCCGGCGCGAACGCGGCGGCGATGGTGGCCACGCCTTCGGCCATGCGCTTAATGTAGTACTCGCGCGGGTTGCTGTACGCGGCGATCCGCTCCCGGATCTTCGCCTGCACGTCCTCCGGCTGGCTGTCCAGGTTCAGCAGCGCCTTGGGGTGGATGCCGATCTGGCGGTTGATGATGAACTCAAGCCGGGCCAGGCCCACGCCGTGGTTGGGCAGCTGGGCGAAGGTGAACGCCTGCTCCGGGGTGCCCACGTTCATCATCACCTTCACGGGAGCATCAGGCATCTTGGTGATCCCGGTGTCCTCCACCGTGAAGTCCAGCAGGCCCTGGTAGATGGTGCCAGTCTCGCCGTCGGCGCAGGAGACGGTGACCTCCTGCCCGTCGGACAGCGCGTCCGTGCCGTGGCCGGTTCCGACGACGGCGGGGATCCCCAGTTCCCGGGCGATGATGGCCGCGTGGCAGGTCCGTCCACCGCGGTTGGTGACGATCGCGGAGGCGCGCTTCATGATCGGTTCCCAGTCCGGGTCCGTCATGTCCGCCACGAGGACGTCGCCGGTCTGGAAGGCAGCCATCTGGTCAATGGCGGTGAGGATGCGGACGCTGCCGGCGCCGATGCGCTGGCCGATCGCGCGGCCCTCGGCCAGGACCGGGCCGGTTTCGTTGAGGCGGAAGCGGGTCTGGCTGCCGGGGGCACGGCGGGACTGCACCGTTTCCGGGCGGGCCTGCAGGATGTACAGGCCGCCGTCGATCCCGTCCTTGCCCCACTCGATGTCCATGGGACGGCCGTAGTGGTTCTCGATGGCCACGGCGTGCCGGGCGAGCTGCTCCACGTCCTCGTCGCTGAGGCTGAAGCGGTTCCGCAGGGACGCCTCCACCGGGACGAAATCGATGGTGCGGCCGATCTCCTGGCTGCTGGTGTAGGTCATCTGCAGGGCCTTCTCGCCCAGGCCGCGCTTGAGGATGGCGGGGCGGCCGGCCTGCAGCGCCGGCTTGTACACGTAGAACTCGTCCGGGTTCACCGCACCCTGGACCACGGCCTCGCCGAGGCCATAGGAGGAGGTGACGAACACGGCGTCCTGGAAGCCTGATTCGGTGTCCATGGTGAACATGACCCCGGAGGCTCCGACGTCGGAGCGCACCATCCGCTGGATGCCCGCCGAGAGTGCCACGTCCGCGTGCTCGAATTTGTGGTGCACCCGGTAGGCGATCGCGCGGTCGTTGTAGAGCGACGCGAACACGTCCTTGATGGCGGCCAGGATGTTCTCGATCCCGCGGACGTTCAGGAAGGTTTCCTGCTGCCCGGCGAAGGACGCGTCGGGCAGGTCTTCCGCCGTCGCGCTGGACCGCACGGCCCAGGACAGGTCATCGGATCCGCCGTGCTTCTCCACCAGCTCCCGGTAGGCGTTCCGGAGCTGGTTCTCGAAGTCGGGCAGGAAGGGCGTCTCGCGGATCAGGGTCCGGATTTCCTGGCCGGCAGCTGCCAGGGCGGTCACATCATCGGTGTCCAGGCCCACGAGCCGGTCGACGATCTGCTGGTCCAGGCCGGACTCGGCCAGGAAGTTGCGGTAGGCATCCGCAGTGGTGGCGAACCCGTCAGGAACCTGGACGCCGGCGGAGGTCAGGTTCTGCACCATCTCGCCCAGGGACGCGTTCTTGCCGCCCACCCGGTCCAGGTCCTTGAGTCCGAGTTCTGAAAACCACAGGATGTCTGTCGCCATAATTACTGCTCCTTCGCAGAGGGTGAAATGCCAAGGCCCGGCTCCCGGCGGTGGCCGGGTAGGGGCAAAAGTCCTCTCCACCTTGGCAGGGCTTCCAGAACGGCGCCATATGATGTGTGCCACACCACATTTGTGAAACTCTTCCTAGTGCTTGAGGTTCATCTTCTGCAGGATGGTGGCCGCCATCTCCTCCACGGACACGCTGGCCGAGTTGAGGTAGGGAATCCCGTGGAATTCGTACAGGCGCTCGGCGCTGCGCAGCTCGAAACCGCACTGGCGCAGCGAGGCGTAGGAGGAGCCGCGGCGCCGTTCGGTGCGTACCTGGCTCAGGCGCAGCGGGTTGGTGGTCAGGCCGAAACATTTCGACACGAAGGGCTTGAGCGACTTGGGCAGCCCTTCCCTTGCGAAATCCTCCTCCACCAGCGGGAAGTTCGCGGCGAAGATCCCGTGCTGCAGCGCCAGGTACATGGTGGTGGGCGTCTTCCCGCACCGGGACGGGGCCACCAGGATGACCTGGGCCTTTTCCAGCGCCCGCAGGCTCTGGCCGTCGTCGTGCTCCATGGCATACTCGACGGCGGCCATCCGCGACTGGTATCGCGCGGCGTTTCCCAGGCCGTGCGCCCGGCCTGGCTCCCCGCTGGCATGGCTGCCCAGCGCCTGCTCCAGCTGTTCGACGTACGTGCCGATGAGGTCCACGATGATTCCCCGGCAGGTACTCAAAGTCTGGCGGATTTCGCTGCTGACCGCGGTGGAAAAGACCAGCGGGGCCGGTCCGGCGGCGGCCGCGGCGTCGATGATTTTAACGACGGACCGTGCCTGCTCAACGGTGGTTATGAAGGGGACGGTGATGCGGTCGAAATCGTTCCCGGGAAACTGTGTCAGCAGCGTGTTTCCCAGCGTTTCCGCGGTGATGCCGGTGCTGTCCGAAAGGAAATAGACAGGCCGGAGAGCGTCAGTGGTCATGGAATGACCCTAGCGGTCCGTTGCCGGGCTCGTGCTGTGATGAAGCTAAGGAGCGGGCAGCGGTGGGTCTGCAGGCTGCTCGGCGCGCCAAGGGGCCCGCCACTGCGGAGCATCCCACCCATCCATGATGTAGATCCGCTCGTGCGCCACCCGGTCATCCCGGAACTCGAGAAGGCTGACCGTGTACATCCAGGGCGCACCGTCGTAACTGATCAGGTTCTCTACCACCACCAGGTCTTCACGGTGCGTGATCCGCCGGGTGTGAAATTTGAGCTCCGCCGGATACTGCCGCCGCCATTCGCGAAAGTTCTCCACACCTTCGAACCGTTCGCCGGACTGGGGAAACTCAAGCACGGCGTCGTCATGGTAGATCTCGTGGGCGATGTCCTCGTCCTTGCCGGAGTACTCCCAGTGCCGCCGCAGGGCATGCAAAAGGTCTGTCTCGTTGAGCATCACTTACCCCCGGCCGGGCGACGGGTGAAGACCAGGTGGACCACCCCTTGGGGAGAAGGTGTGGCTTCAATGTGGAAACGTTCCTCGAGTCCCTCCAGTCCGTCCCAGAGCCGTTCACCCCGGCCCAGGACGATCGGCACGAGGACGACGTGCATGTGGTCGATCAGGTCAGCCTCGAGGAACTGCCGCACCGTGCTGGCGCCGCCGCCGATCCTCACATCAAGGCCGCCGGCCAGGGCACGGGCCTGTTCAAGCGCTGAGGCAGGGTCCGCGTCAACAAAATGGAAGGTTGTTCCGCCTTCCATCTCGAGGACCGGCCGGGGATGGTGTGTCAGGACAACCACAGGGGTGTGGAACACGGGGTTATCGCCCCACCACCCCTTCCAGTCCTCGTTTTCCCAGGGACCGCGCTGAGGACCGAACTTGTTACGCCCCATAATTTCGACGCCGACCCCGGTTCCCCACTGGCTGGCGAACGCCTCGTCGACGCCGAAGGAACCTTCCGATTCCCCATGAAGGCCCATCGCGCGGAAGGTCCGCGTCTCGAAGGCCCACTCCAGCAGCCGCGTGCCTGCGTGGCCGAACGGAGCATCCAGTTGCTGGCCCTCGCCCGTGCCGAAGCCGTCGAGGGAGACCGAGAAGTTGTGTACGCGGACAAGGGACATGCGGTCTCCTGAAGTGTCGTAGGCAGTCACTGTAAGGCGAATAATCCCCACCGCTCAAGGCCCTGTGCCCGGCGTACCCTGAAGCTATGGACTTCGAAGTCCTGGATCTCCGGCTTCGCACCGGCATCACGGTGCCGTGCCTGGCCCAAAACAACAGCCAGGACGACGGCGGCCCGCCCCCACTTTTGCTGCTGCACGCCTGGGGCGAGTCCCGCCACAGCTTCGACCGGCTGATCCCCCTGCTGACCGGCTGCCGGGTTTACGCACCGGACCTGCGTGGGCAGGGTGAGGCGGACAAACCCGCAGGCGGCTACTCCCTTGCGGAGCAGGCCGAGGACGCCGCCGCGATCCTGGACGCGCTGGACGCGCTGGACGTGCCGCGGGCCGCCGTCGTCGGCTCCTCCAGCGGCGGCTACGTGGCCCAGCAGCTCGCCGTCGCTCACCCCGAAAAGGTGACGGCGCTGGTACTGGTGGGGGCTCCCCTGAGCCTGCACCGCCGGCCCGCCTTCGCGGACGAAGTGGATGCGCTCACCGACCCTGTGGACGAGGACTGGGTCCGGGACTCGCTGTCCTGGTTTCCCCTGCTCCACGACGTCCCGGCCCGGTACCTCGAGGACCGCGTCCGGGACGGACTAAGGATGCCCGCCCACGCGTGGAAGAGCATCCTGCACGGGCTTTGCGAAGCCAGCCCGCCCACAGAATCCCGAACCATCCAGGCCCCAACGCTCATCCTGTGGGGAGCCGAAGACAACCTGCTGCCCCGCAGCAGCCAGGAAACCCTGGCCGCCCGGATACCCGGCGCAATCCTGAAGGTCTACCCCGACGCGGCGCACATGGTCCTGTGGGAGTGCCCTGAACGGATTGCAGAGGACACGGTGGCATTCCTCCGGTTAGCTGGGCACACCAGGAAAAGTGGGGCACCGGGGCACGGTGACTCCGGTCAAGTCCCGCGATACCTCGGGTGCTGAAGCGGCCGCTAGCGCGAAGGCGTCCCGTCGATGTCAGTCCGCGCCTCACGCTCATCTGTGGCTGGCTTGTCGTGAACCTTCTTCTGGATCTTACCCTCGACGTCAGCGGGCACAGGAGGATCCTTCTCATCGTCAGTAGACATAGGCCAAGCCTAAGCTCTAGGGTTATTGCTCCCCCTCTGCGGCGGCAGCAGCCTTTTCGGCGTCCTTCTCAGCGCGCAGGGTCTCCGACTCGTGGCGTTCCTCGGCTTTTTCCTGGTGGATCACCTCTGCGAAGAGCTTTTCCATCTCCTTGGCTACGCCGGCAGCTGAGGCCGGGTTCTGGCCGGTCACCAGCCGCTCGTCAACCACTACCTTCTCCTCGAAGACATCAGCAAAGACGTGCGTGGCACCTTGTTCCTCCAGCCGGTCTGCCAGGAAAAACGGGATGACTTTGTCCTTCCCCGCGGCTACCTCTTCGTCGTTGGTGAAGGCGGCTACCTTCCGGCCCTCGACGAGGCGGAACCCGTTCTCCAGTTCCACGTTCAGCAGGCCGGCCGGTCCGTGGCAGACCGCGCCTACCAGTCCGCCGTTGTTGTAAACGCTGGCAACGAGATTCTGCAGGCCTTCGCTGTCGGGGAAGTCCCACATGGTCCCGTGACCGCCCACGAGGTAGACGGCGTCGTACTGGCCTGGATCAACCACATCCACGCGGGCCGTGTTGTAGAGGCCGGCGCGCGTGGTTTCATCCTCCGTGAAGGCCACCTGGGTGGGATCTTTCGTGTCCACCTCGTCGCGCGGTGGCTGGCCGCCTTGGATGGACGCAAAGTCGACGAAGTGTCCGGAATCCTTGAACACCTTCCAGGGATGGGCAGCCTCGGCCACGTTGTAGCCGGTCTTCTCTCCCGTATCGCCGATCTCGGAAACGCTGGTCAGTACCATGAGGATTTTCTTCATGAAGTGCTCCTTTCGTCCAACTCCCACCCTACGCGCAGCGCCGTCCGGGCCCTCCCCGTCTTCGCTGGTGGCAGTTAGCCGCGCCGCCGTCGGGAGCCATAGTGCTCGGCCAGCCTCGCCAGTCCCTCATCGAGCGAGACGGCGGGTTTCCAGTTAAGGAGCTCCCGGGTCTGGCGCTGGTCGAACCAGTGGGCGGTGGAGAGTTGCTCGGCGAGAAACCTGGTCATTGGCGGCTCCTCTTGCCGCCCGGCCCAGGTCCACAGCTTTTCCACCACCGCTCCCGCCGCACGCGCCACCCGGCCAGGCACCGACCACGACGGCGCGGGGACACCTCCCGCAGCACAGATACCGGCCAGCAGCTCGCTCACCGGACGGGGCTCGCCGTTGCTCACCACCAGCGCCCTGCCGTGCACGTGGTCCATGCGGTGGAGAGCGGCGACGATGGCCGCTGCGGCGTTGTCAACGTATGTGGTGTCGATCAGGGCTGCGCCGGCGTCGAGCAGCGGCAGCCGGCCCTGGCTGGCGCGTGCCAGGACCCGTTCCACCAGCTGGGTGTCCCCCGGGCCCCAGACAATATGGGGCCGCACCGCCGCGACCCGGAAATCCGGTGCGTCGGCAGACAGCGCCAGCAGCTCGGCCTCGGCCTTGGTGCGGGAGTAGTCGCCGTGCGCATGCTCCGGGTCCGCCGGGTCCGCGCCCAGCCCGGCGATGGCGGCGCCGGAGTTGGCCACGGACGGGGAGGACACAAACACCACGTCCCGTACCCCCGCCTCGCGGGCGCACTGCAGCAGGCGTCGGGTCCCTTCGACGTTCACCTCATCAAACTCCGCCGCCCGGCCCGTGAAAGAGACCTTGGCGGCCAGGTGGATGACTCCTTCCGCGCCCTCGACTGCTTTCCGGAGCACCTCCTCGTCGGCCAGTGAGCCGCGGAAATCAGCAGCGCCGTCGACCCCTGACGGACGGCGCTGGAACGTCGCTACATCATGGCCCTGCCGCACCAAAAGACGGGCCACTTCACCGCCGAGCAGCCCGCTGGCGCCGGTGACCAGGACCCTCACGGCTTCCCCGGACGGCCGCCCGCCAGCACTCGCGCAGCCCAGCGGGACAGCCGGGTCCTGTCAATCTTGGCGTTGTGGCGGATGTCGGTGGGCTGTGCGGGGACGGCGAGCACAGCGGAAACCTGCACGGCAGCGGTGAGGGCCGCCCCGCGGACGAGTCCGGCGAGCTCCGGCTCAGCGAGGCCGGCTTTGCGGGCAGGAGGGATGGTCTCGACGACGGCGACCACGGCCTGGGTGCCGGCCGGTCCCACCCCCGCGAGGGCCGCGAGCCGGACGGACTCCAGCCGTTCGATGGCCTGTTCCGCACCCACCGGAGTCACCACGGCGCCGGGGGCCGTCACCACATGCGCGAGCCGTCCTTCCACCCACAGCCGGCCGGCGGCGTCGAAGTGCCCCACATCGCCGGTGCGGTGCCATCCCGGGATGCTGGTGCTCTCCCCCTGGGTCAGCCAAAGCCTGTCGTATGCTTCCTTGACGTGCGGGGCGCTGACCAGGATCTCACCGGTCACGCCGGCTTCGGTCACGGGCTGAGACCCGGGCGCGGTGCCGTTCCCCGCCAGCGGGATGACCGCCACGCGGGCGCCGTGCACCGGCTTTCCCACGCACACGCCGTTGCCGGCTCCCGGCACGGTGCCGGCGGCAGCATCGGCGTCGGCCGCCTGGATCTGCTCGAGGCTGATGTCGGTGACCGGCAGCGCCTCAGTCATCCCGTATGGGGTGTGCAGCGACGCCCGGGGCAGCAGCCGCTGCACCTCGGCCAGCAGCGGCTCGGGGACGGGCGCTCCGGCAGACAGCAGCAGTTCGACGCTTCCCAGCGCTTGGTGCCCGGCGTCGCTCAGGCTTTCCTGGGTGGCCAGGACGTTCCGCAGCGCGGCCGGCGAGGCGAAGACCACCGTGGCGTCGATGGCCGCGGCGGCGTCGGCGAGCGCTGTTGCCGTGAGGGTGCGGGGCGCAGTGACGTCCATGGCCGGCGTTACCGACACCGCTCCGAGCGCCGGCCCCAGCAGTGCGAACGGGGCAAAGCCTGCCACCAGCCGGGCACCGGGACGGATCCCGAAGGTTGCGGCCAGCGTGTCCCGCATCGCGGCCAGCTGCCGGTGCGTATACAGAACGCCTTTGGCGGGGCCGGTGGAACCGGAGGTGAAGAGGACGGCGGCCGGGGCATCCGGATCCGCGCTTTCGGTCGGCTGTGAACCGCGGCCGGCGCCGGCCCGGGCCAGGGCCGCGAGGGAGGTCTCGACTCCCAGGAGCCGACGTCGGGCGGCCGGGAGGTCCTGCACGCTGATCCGCCGTCCCGGCCAGCCGAGCACCGATGCGGCGGCGAGCGCCTTGTCGATGCCGATGAGGAAATCGGGGGTGGCGCCTTTCACGGCGCGGCTCAGGCCCTTAGTTCCTAGCCCGGCGTCGGCCACCACCACCACGGCACCCAGCCGCAGGCAGGCGTAGAGCGCCACGGTCAGGTCCACGCCGGGGGGAACCATCAGGCTCACCCGGCTGCCGCTTGCCACACCGGCATCCCGCAGCCCCGCCGCGAGGTCCAGGATGTTCCGGTCCAGCTGCTGCCAGCTGAGCGAACGGGCAGTGGTGCCGTCCGGCGCCATTTCCGCGACGGCGGTGTCCCCTCCCGCCGGCCCTGAGGCCTGTTCATTGAGCAGGTCCCACAGCGGGCTGAAGGCCGCGGACTCCGGCCCGGCCGGTACACCCTCTGCGCTCGGGGCTTTGCTTTCGCCGGCACCGAGGTTTCCCGCGAGCCACTGGAAGACGGGCGCGGCAATGTTCCGGTCCTCAGCCACGAGGTGGCCTGCGCCTTCAAACCGATGCACGTCGGCGTGCGGAAGCCGGGTGAGAAGGTCCTTGAGGTACCGGTCCGAAAAGATGGGATCCCGGGGACCCCACAGCATCAGCGCCGGGACCTTCAGCCCGCGCAGCCCTTCGGCCACGCCGGTGAGTGCGGGGAAGCTCGGGTGGGACGCGTCCACGGGAATGTCCGCCACGAAGTTCCCCACCCCGGCCCGGCGGTCGGCGCTCCGGTAGGGGGCCATGTACGCCTTGCGGACGATGGCGGGCAGCGGCGGGTGTGCCAGGGAGTGTGTCACCCGGAGAAAGGCGTCCGACGTCGTGGTCCCCCACTGGTGCACGGCAGGGTGCAGGGCAAGCCGCAGGGCCGGCGGAATGGCCGAACCTGACGGCTGGTGGACGGCGGTGTTGGTGAGGACCACCCCGGCGAGCTGCTGCGGGTGGGCCACGGCCCAGCCCAGGCTGATCACGCCGCCCCAGTCGTGGCCCACCGTCACCACGGGACCGTCCAGGCCCAGGGCGTCGGTGAGGTCGCCGAGGTCGTTGATCCGGTCGGCCAGGCGGCGGAAAGTGCCGGTGCGCTCCGAGAAGCCCATGTCCAGCTGGTCAACCGCGATAACGCGCCACGGGTGAGCCGGATCTGATCCTGCGGCCAGCAGTGTCCGCCACAGGTAGGACCAGGTGGGGTTGCCGTGCACGCACAGCAGGGTTCCGGCCGGGGTCAGGCCGAGGCGGGCCAGCTCTTCGCCGTTGTCCAGCAGGTGCCAGCGGCGTACAGTTCCTGGCGCGTCGGCGGCAGAGGTGGACGGCACGTCCATGTCGCGAGACCATTCCCTGCGGACGCCGGGCCAGCCGGCGGCTACCAAACGATTTCCAGCATTGCGGTGTTCAGCCCGGAGCCCACGCCCATGCACAGGACCCGGTCCCCCGCTTCAAGGGACTGCGCTTCGGCGGCGAGGGTCATGGGGAGGGAGGCCGGGCCTACGTTGCCCCAGTGCGGGAATGTGATGGGCACCTTGTCCGGATCCAGGTCGATCGCGTCGATGATGGCCTTGGTGTAGGCGTTGCTCACCTGGTGCGTGACGTACCGGTCCATGGCGGCCCAGTCCCACTCAGGCTGGGCTTCGTGCCAGGCCTGGACGACGAGCTGCAGGCCGCCGTCGAGCAGTCCTTTTGTGTCGGTGGCCATGCCGTCAATGCCGCCCACGCACAACTCGTGGTGTTCGGTGCCGGCGCGCATGACTCCGCCGACGATCCGGTGCGAGCCGGGGTGCTGGTCCGCGGGGCCGAGGACGGCGGCAGCGGCTCCGGAGCCCAGGGTGAGGGTGGCGAACTCCCGGTTGAAGTCCTCGCGCGTGGTCTCGGGCCGCTCGAGCCGGGCCAGCGTGGCTTCCTGCGTGGACTCGGCGTCCTCGCCGTTGACTATCACCGCGTACTTGATCTGGCCGGAGTCGATCATGCTGGCGGCCAGGGTCAGGCCGTTGACGAACCCCAGGCAGGCGTTGGCGAGATCGAAGTTCATGGCCGACGACGGCAGGCCCAGCCCGTGGTGGATCTTCACCGCGACGGATGGTTCCAGGTTGCGCCGTGTCACCGAGGTGTTGATCAGCAGGCCGACGTCGGACGCTTCCACGCCTGCCTCGGCCAGGGCCTTCGCGCCTGCTTCGGCGGCAGCGTCATCAAAGGACGTCCCTGCTGCCCACCAGCGGCGGTGCGTCACGCCGGCAACGCGCTCCAGCAGCCGGGGCGGGAACTTCAGCCGCTGCAGTGTGGACGCCAACCGGCGGTCGAAATCGGTGGAACTCACGATCCTCGGAGCCTCGACACTGCTCACCGAAAGAAGCGCGGTGTTGCTGTGCCTGAAGGTTGCATTCCCTGCCAAATCAAGCCCCTGTTCGTTTCCGTCCTGCCTGCACACGGTGGCTGTACCCATCTGCGCAAGTTCAAAGCTTAACCGGGATGTTGCCCGCCCCGCTCAATTCCGCCCCCGAACCCAGGCCCGCATGAGGTCAGCGAACCCGCCCGAAACCGGAATCGTAAGCAGGCTTAGCATACGTTATGGCCGCAACATCACGGGAGAACTTGGGTGGGCAGGGTGAGGATTTCCGCTCCGTCCTCGGTGATGGCAATGGTGTGTTCGCTGTGTGCAGTCAGGCAGCCTGTCGCGCTTCGCAGCGTCCAGCCGTCAGGATCGGTGATCAGTTCTGCGGTATCTGCCATCACCCAGGGCTCCAGCGCCAGCAGCAGCCCGGGGCGCAATGTGTAGCCCCGGCCGGGCCGCCCGGTGTTGGGAACGTGCGGGTCCTGGTGCATGGTTGAGCCGATGCCGTGGCCGCCGAACTGTGTGTTGACGGGGTAGCCTGCCTCGCTGAGAACGGAGCCGATGGCATGGGAAATATCACCGATGCGGGCACCCGGACCTGCCGCGGCTATCCCTGCAGACAGTGCCCGCTCGGTGGCGTCGATCAGGCTGATGCTCTCGGGCGGTTTCGACTCCCCCACCACGAAGCTGATGGCAGAGTCTGCGGCCACACCGCCCTTAAGGACAGCGAGGTCGAGGGTCAGCAGGTCACCGTCGGCAAGCTGGTAATCGTGCGGCAATCCATGGAGCACCGCATCGTTGACGCCGGTGCAGATGTAATGGCCGAACGGGCCGCGCCCAAAGGACGGCGCGTAGTCCACGTAGCAGGATTCTGCTCCGGCCTCGATGATCATCGCTTTGGCCCACCGGTCAATGTCCAGGAGATTGGTACCCACCGTGCTCCGGCTTTTCAGTGTCTGCAGAATGTTCGCGACCAGGGCGCCCGCCTCTTTTGCCCGTGCCAGTTCGGCGGAGTTCAGGATCTCAATCATCCAATAACTATACCGGCCAAATTATCCCGGTATAGTTGTACCCATGGTTAGATTGCCGCTCACATTCGAAGAGGTGGAGCGCGGACAGCGCCTCGGCGCCCTGCTGCGCACCGCCAGGGGCGGGCGCTCCATGCTTGAGGTCGCACTCGATGCGCAGGTGTCACCGGAGACCCTCCGCAAAATCGAGACGGGCCGTGTGGCCACCCCTGCCTTCCCCACCATCGCCGCCATCGCGGACGTCCTCGGGCTCTCCCTCGATGTGGTGTGGACAGAGATCAGCACGCCCGCCAGCGGCGCTGCCCCCAACACGTCAGGTTCCAAGGCCAGCGAGCGTCTGGCCTCGTAAATCTCCAAAGGACGCGCCGTGATGACCACTGTCGAGAATTTAAGCGATGTGGGGCGCGGCGACCTCGCCGTGGCCGGCGGCAAGGCGGTGGGGCTGGGCGGCCTCATCCAGGCCGGACTGCCGGTGCCGCCGGGGTTCGTCCTGACGACCGCCGCCTACTCACGGTTCACCCTCGACAACCACTTCGCGGCGGAGATCCGGGAACTGGCCGCGCTCCCACCGGAATCGCCGCCGCAGGACTACGAGCGTGCCGCGGAACGGATCCGGGCCCTGTTCGGCAGCGGCACCATGCCCGCCGACATCGCAGCCGAACTCGGCGAGGCCTACGGACAGCTCGGCGGCGGTGACACCCCAGTGGCGGTCC
Source organism: Arthrobacter sp. K41 (assembly GCF_059089645.1). NCBI lineage: Bacteria > Bacillati > Actinomycetota > Actinomycetes > Micrococcales > Micrococcaceae > Arthrobacter > Arthrobacter sp. K41. Next base: position 516,620 of record NZ_JBNHEW010000003.1, read on the forward strand.
GGTCCTCCGCTACGGCCGAGGACCTTGCCTCGGCCAGTTTCGCCGGGCAGCAGGAAACCTCCCTGAACATCCGCGGGTCGGAGGCATTGTCCGCCGCGGTGGTTGATTGCTGAACTTCCCTCTGGACCGCGCGCGCCATGGCCTACCGTGCCCGGGAAGGCGTGGCGCCGGACGAGGTGCGCCTCGCCGTCGTCGTCCAGCAGATGGTGGAGGCCGATGCGGCCGGGGTGATGTTCACCGCCAACCCGTCCAACGGGCGGCGCGGCCAGACGGTGATCAGTGCCGCGTGGGGGCTGGGCGAGTCGGTGGTCAGCGGGACGGTCACCACCGATGACCTGACAGTCGACGCCGGGACAGGCGCGGTGGTGTCCCGGCAGACAGCCGACAAGGAAGTCATGACTGTCTACGCGGAGCACGGCACCCGGGAGGAGCCGGTGGCGGCAGCCCGCCGTCGTGCGCCTGTTCTTGATGACCGTGCAGCTGCCGAGCTGGCTGGGTACGGGAAGCGGATCGAGATCCATTTCGGCGCGCCGCAGGACATCGAGTGGGCGCGGGCCGGCGGCCGGTTCTTCATCCTGCAGTCCCGGCCCATCACGGCATTGCCCGAGCCGGCGGCCGACACCCCTGATACCTGGCCCCTGCTGTATCCAAAGGGGCTCTACTTCCGGGCCAGCATCGTGGAACAGCTCCCCGACCCGCTCACCCCGCTGTTTGCCGACCTCATCGACGGCTCGGTGGCACGGTCGCTGACAGCCCTGCTGACCGAAGCCCTGGGCAGGAACGTCATCCGCGACGGCGACGTGCGAATGCCCACCATCAACGGCTACGCCTACTACTATTACCGCCGCGCGGGCATGTGGCGGATGATGGGCAAGACGCTGCCGGCGGTGCGGGCGCTGGCCCGCGGCAAGGCCCATATGGGCGTGGCCGGCTGGCGGGAGTTCTCGCACCCCCGCTACCAACAGGTGATCAAGGAGTGGTCCGCGAAGCCCCCGGCGGAGCTTCCCGGCGAGGAACTGCTCGCGGGAGCGCAGGCGCTCCTGGATGCCGGCACTGTGTACTACACGGCCGTGCAGTCGATCATTCCGCTGGCCGCCACCAGCGAACTTTCCTTCCGGGCGTATTACGACAAGCTGGTCCGGCGCGACGGCGACCCGCCCGCCCAGACCTTCCTTTTGGGCTTTGACAGCGAACCCATCCGGGCCGATAAGTCGCTGTACGATCTGGCAGGCTGGGCCCGGAGCGATCCGGCGCTGACGGGTGCCTTGGTGGAGCGTCCGACGGCGGTGCTCGCCGAATGCCTGCGCACCGGTGTGCCGCCGGAAGGGGTGGACGACGTCCTGTGGCAGGAATGGCGTTTCGCCTTCCGGGAGCATCTGGGCCTGTACGGCCACGCGGTCTACAACCTGGACTTTGCCAGCCCGGTGGCAGCCGACGATCCGTCCGCCCTGCTGGAGACGGTCAAGTTCTATCTACGGGGGCAGGGCACCGACCCGCATGAGCGGCAGCTGACCGAGCGGCGGGAATCGCTGACTGAACAGACGGTAGCCCGGCTGGGGCCGCGCCGCAGCGCCGTGTTCCTGCGGCTGCTGCGGTGGGCGCAGGAGACAGCACCCCTCCGCGAGGACGCGCTGGCCGACGTCGGACTCGCCTGGCCGCTGCTGCGGCAGATGCTGCTGGAACTCGGGCACCGGCTGGTCGCCTCGGGCGTCATCGCCTCCCCGGACGATGTGTTCTGGCTGCGGCACCAGGAACTGCAGAGCGCCGTCGAGTTCGGCCTGGCCTCGCCAGGGGCACGCGCAGTCACGATCACCGGGGCGGACCGACCCGCCCGCGCCGCCGCCGTCGAGGACCGCAGGATGCTGTGGCGGGGCCAGGTGAAGGCCGCTGCCCCGCAGATGCTGCCCGAGAACCGGTGGATGGAAAAGGCGTTCGGATCGATGATGCCCGCCGGTTCACAGCGCCAGCGCGGCGACGTCATCAAAGGCGCCGGTGCCAGCGCCGGCCGGGTCACCGCACCCGCCCGCGTGCTGGCCGGGCCGCAGGACTTCGGCCAAATGGAGCCCGGGGACGTCCTGGTGGCCCGCACCACCACCCCCGCCTGGACGTCGCTGTTCGGGATGGCCTCCGCGGTGGTGACGGACGTCGGCGGCCCGCTGAGCCACAGCTCCATCGTGGCGCGCGAGTACGGAATCCCGGCCGTCCTGGGCACGGGCGTGGCCACGCAGCGGATTGCCACCGGCCAGCAGATCAGCGTGGACGGCGACGCCGGGACGGTCACGTTGGAGCGTCCGGCCGGTTAGGAGCGGCCTGCTACGTGTCTCCCAGGCCCTTCGCATAGGCGGCCTGCCCCACATGCTGGAGGCAGTCGGCAAGGGTGCTGACCAGCCGGACGCCGAGCGTGACGGGCGGATCCCAGCGCCGGTCCACGATCCGGTCCAAATCCTCGTCCCGAAGTCCTGCCAGGAAACCCACGGTCTGCCGGTGCACGGCGTCGTAGTACTCAAGCAGCAACTCCGGTACGGCCTGGACCGCGTCAACCTGGTCCGTCAAATGCCCGTAGCCGGTGTCCCGCTCCGGCAGCGGCAGGCCGAAACGGCCCGCGAAACCCTGCGACGTCCACACCTGCTCCAGCCCGGCCGCAGCGGCCACCTGCGCATCCTCCACCCGGCCGAGGTGCCAGATCAGCCAGGCGATCGAGTTCCCGGTACCGCCCGGGCGGCGGGTGAGGGCGCCGCCATCGAGCCCTTCCAGCGTGTCCTCCACCGTCTCCCGGATCCGCCCGAACGCGTCCCGCAGCAGCTCATCCGTCTTCACTTTGTTCCCTTCCTTCCCTACAGGCACGGCTGCGTCATCAATCGGCACCAATTCCGGGACCCAACCTTCGCTGTGATAATCCGGTAGGTATGTCTCTTTTACCTGAATCCTCCACCACGGCGTCAGCTGCCGAAGAACGCAGCGCCCGCGTCGCCGTCACCCTGTTTCCCCTGCTTATCCTGGCCGGCGGAGCCGTGGCGCTCGCCGCTCCCTCAGCTTTCACCGGACTGGCCCCGTGGATCAACCCCCTGCTAGGGGTCATCATGTTCGGGATGGGGCTGACCCTCACTCCCCCGGACTTTGCCGTCATCGCCAAGCGGCCCGTCCCCGTGGTGATCGGAGTGGTGGCGCAGTACGCGATCATGCCGTTCCTGGGATGGCTGGTTGCGGCTGCCCTGGGCCTTCCGCCTGCACTTGCTGCCGGCGTCATCCTGGTGGGTTGCTGCCCCGGCGGCACCGCATCGAACGTGGTGTCCTACCTCGCCAAGGGTGATGTGGCACTGTCCGTTGCGATGACCACCGTTTCCACGCTGATCGCTCCGCTGATGACCCCGGCGCTGGCATTGTGGCTGGCCGGCCAGTACATGCCGGTGGACGCCGGTTCCATGGCGTGGTCCATTGTCCAGGTTGTGCTGTTCCCTGTTCTGTTGGGACTCATCATCCGGGTCTTCCTGCCGCGCCTGGTCAACAAGGCGCTGCCGGCCCTGCCCTGGATTTCGGTGCTCGCCATTACCGTTGTGGTGGTTGCGGTGGTCTCCGGCAGCGCAAAGGCCATTTTCGCCGCCGGGCTGCTGGTTCTTGCGGCGGTCATCCTGCACAACGGCCTCGGTTACGCCCTGGGTTACGCTGCGGCCCGTCTCTTCAGGCTCCCAATTCCCTCCCGGCGCACCACTGCAATTGAAGTCGGCATGCAGAATTCAGGCCTCGCAGCAGGGCTCGCGCGGCAGTACCTGACACCTGAAGCGGCACTGCCCGGAGCAATCTTCTCCGTCTGGCACAACGTTTCCGGCGCCGTCCTGGCGGCCTACTGGCGCCGCAGCTCAGCTGCTTCACAGAACGCTGAGCGGGTTCCGGCAGCTGTTACGGAGTAAACCTCCTTCAGCTGTTGGCCCTGCAGGCCCCTCAATTCGGTACCACCGCCGGCTTGCCCATGCGTTGCCTTCCGCTTGGCCAGGCCCTACCGTGAAGTGACGGACAGCCGAAGCAGGTGCAGCCATGCGGACAATGCGGTGGTCAGCGCGTTGCCTGCTGCTGTGCTTCCTGGTGGCCGGGTTCCTCGTTGCTGCCGCGCCCCCGCCAACGGCAGCCCTTACCGAAATTACGGCCAGGGAATCCGCCGATTCTGGGCAGACCTACGCGGCCGTGGACTCCTACCTGCGCGGGCAGCTCGAAAGCCTCGGCATTCCCGGTGCCGCAGTCGCCGTCGTCCGTAACGGCGTCCAGGTGCACTCCGCAACTCTTGGCAAGGCAGACGCCTCGGGACGGCCGATGACGGCGCAAACGCCGGTGATGCTCGCCTCCACCAGCAAGTCGCTAACTGCCATCGCGGTGATGCAGCAGGTGGAGGCCGGGCGGCTGCGGCTGGACGAGCCGGTGCAAACGTACCTGCCCTGGTTCACCCTTGACGATCACCGGTCGCCCGCCATCACGGTGCGCCACCTGCTTCACCAGACCAGCGGCATGAGCGCCAGGGACACCGCCTTCGAAGCCTCCCGCGACCAGCACCCGGACGCCCTGGAAGCAGCCGTCCGCGACCTGGCGAACTCTCCCCTTGCGGGGGAACCGGGCCGGAACTTCCACTACGCCAGCGCCAACTACAACGTACTGGGCGTCCTGGTGCAGGCGGTCTCCGGCCAGCCCTTCGCGGACTACTTGGAGCAACACGTGTTCGGGCCGTTGGACATGGTGCACAGCCATCCCACCCGGGCAGCTGCCCGACAGGACAACCTCGCCGCCGGCCATTCCCGGTGGTTCAGCTCCTTCTGGCTCCAGACGGACGTCCCCGCGCCCGCCGCCGGGATGCCGTCCAGCACCCTTTACTCCTCGGCCGAGGACCTGGGCCACGTGCTGGCGGCGCTTCTCGACGGCGGCCGGCACGGCGACGCGCGGATCCTCCAGCCCCAGAGCGTGGCAGCGATGTTCGAGCCGGGCAGCTCTGTGGACCAGGCCAAGGGTTACGGCATGGGCTGGTACACCCGGCCGCTGGTTGAATCCGTTGACCCCTGGATGCCGGTGCCGCCTGGGGAGTTGCCGCTGCTGCTGGAACACCAGGGGGAATGGGGCAACAGCCACACGTACCTGGCCATGGTCCCCAACTCCGGCCTCGGCGTTGCCCTGGTGATCAACGGCAACGATACTGCCGCCCCGTCGCGGCTCAAGGCCATCGATACCGACATCCTGCGGATCCTCCACGGACAGTCCCCGATACCGGCGGTGGTCTTCGAGGACTGGCTGCAGCGCTACAGCTGGGCGGTGTCCCTGGCGTTGCTGCTGATGGAGCTGCTGAGCCTGTGGCTGGCGCTGTCGGTCCTGCTCCATAAGCGCTTCGCAGGCAGTGGACGGTGGGCTCGTTTGGCCTGGGCCGCAGCCACCCTCGCGCTGGACGTGTTCGCCCTATGGCTGTGCCTGTTCTACGCACCCGCCCGGTTCGATACCGACCTGCCGGTCATCATCCGCCAGTTCCCGGACGTCGGGGTTCCGCTGGTGATGGTGCTCGGGCTCGCGATTATTTGGCCCATCCCGCGGACCATGTGGCTGCTCCTGAGGATGCGGCCAGCACCTTAAGCACTTGGAGCAAGGGCCCCGGCTACTCCTCCATGCCGGGGTGCACGGGAACAAAGTCGACCTTGTTGCCGGAGTTCGTCCGGCCGGCAGGCGTCCTGGAGAAGCCCCGCGCGTCGAGGCCGTTCTTCGCGCGGAATTCGGCGAGCGCGGCGTCGTAGGCGCTGTTGAGGGCCCGGCCGGAAAACTCGCCGGTGCTGCCGTCATTGAAGGCGATCCTGATCCGGACGCTGGCGGGGTAGTGCCGGTTCATCCGGATGAAGCCTTCTGCGTCCTGCTGGAGAGTAATCAAGGAAATCTGCTTTCGTTGGTTGGGCCGGACTCCAGTCTGGCGCAGATCGGCTCTGGCAGGTACCAACAGGGCCCCTCAGACCGGATCTTATGGCACCGGGGTGGTTAGTTCAGAGTGTAAACTTGTTGGAGGAATTGTTCAGGCCAGCAGCGCCGGGTTCCGCTCCCCTCCCCCTTGAATGGAATCCTCCTTAATGTCTTCCGCGATTTCCGCGCCGGCGCCCCAGCGTTTTCCGCTGGCCGCCATGATGGTCCTGGCCACCATCGCCTTTACCGCCATCACTACCGAACTGCTCCCGTCCGGACTGCTCCCCCAGATCAGCGAGGCCCTGAAGGTGTCCGAGCCAGTGGCCGGTTACCTCGCCGCCGCCTACGCCGCGGTCATCGTAGTCACGGTGGTGCCGGCCGCGCGGCTGCTGGCGAACATACCGAAGCGGCCCCTGCTGGTGGCCCTGGTCCTGACGTTCGCGCTCAGCAACGCCCTGGTGGGCATCGCCCCCGACTTCACCTTCGCGATGGTGGCTCGCCTGGTGGGCGGCCTGGCGCACGGACTGCTCTGGACCACCATGGCACCGTATGTCTCGCGCGTGGTACCGGCCGACAAAGTGGGCAAGGCCCTGGCCATTGTCTTCAGCGGCAACAGCCTCGGCCTGGCGATCGGCGCACCGGTGGGCACGGCACTTGGCACGGTCCTCGGCTGGCGGTCGGCGTTCCTGGCCCTCGCCGGCTTCGGCGTGCTCCTCGCCATCCTGGGCTTCCTGTTCCTCCCGTCGGTGCGCCGCGGCGCCGGCGAGGTACGCCCTTCCATGCGTTCGGCCATCGCCCAGCCCGGCGTGAAATCCGTAGCCATCGCCTGGCCCCTGCTGGTCCTGGCCCACTTCGCGCTTTTCACCTACATCGCCCCGTATATCCGCGACGCCGGGCTGCCCGACTACGCCATCAGCCTCTCCCTCACGGTCCTGGGCGTCTCGGGCCTGCTCGGCATCTGGATCGCCGGGCTCACGGTGGATTCGCACCCGCGCCGTTCGCTTTTGATCACGACGGCGGCAATCGCCGCCTCAATGCTGGCGTTGCCTTTCGTGGGTGGCAGCCTGTTCCTCACCCTGGCGTTGATGACGGTGTGGGGCGCGGGCCTCGGCGCCATCGGCATCTACAACCAGTCGGCCATCCTCCGGGCCGGCCGTGAGAACAAGGACGCCGCGAACGGGCTCACGGTCCTCACCATCCAGCTGGGCATCACCATCGGTGCCCTCTACGGCTCGGCCGCCCTGGTGGTAGCCGGACCTTTGCTGGTGCCCGCCGCCGCGGCCCTCCCGGTCATCGCGGCACTGGTGATCACGTACGCCGGTAAAACGGCGGCCTATCCGCCGGGCCCGCGCGAGTCCACGTGGAAGCGGCCCCGGCCGGTCAAGGAACCTGAAAACACGCACTAGCGAGGCGGCGTTTTCGGAAGACTCTCTCCCGTTAACCTCAGCTCCAACTCTGCGCACCAAGCACGCAACCTGCCCTCCCTAGCGTTGACGGGTCAGCGGCCTGCCGGCCGCTTCCCTGTCTCACTGGAGGAACCACCCATGCGCCAAGTCCTGACTGCCGCGGCTGCCGCCGCCCTGATCGCCGCCATGGCGGGCCCCGCCGCGGCAAGCCCGCAGAACGAAGCCGGCACGCCGTCGTCGAACGATGCCAGAACGGCGCCAACAAGCGCCATCAAGACGAATGAGCGGAACGGCTCCTTCGACCTGCAGAGCCACCGCGGCGGCCGCGGGGAGTGGACCGAGGAGTCCCTGGCCGCGTTCACCAACTCCCTGGCGCTGGGCGTGACCACCCTGGAGCTGGACACCCACCTGACCCAGGACGGCAAGGTGATCGTTTGGCATGACGGCACCATCCAGGCCGGCAAGTGCAAGGACACCGAAGCCGCCACTGCCGGGGACCCCGAGTTCCCGTACGTGGGCGACCGCGTGGCCGAGCTTTCCCTGGCACAAATCAAGACGCTCGACTGCGGCTTCCAGCAGCTGGCCAGCTACCCTGAGCAGGACGTCATCGAGGGCAACCGCATCGCTGAACTCAAGGACGTCTACCAGCTGGTCCGCGACACCAACGCCGCGAAGGTCCGCTTCAACGTGGAGACCAAGGTGGAGAGCAGCGAGATCGGCGGCGCCGGCATGGAGTCCCTGACCCGCGCCGTGGTGGCCGAGATCAACGCCTCCGGCATGGCCGACCGCACCACGCTCCAGTCCTTCGACTGGTCCTCGCTGAACCTCACCCAGGAGATCGCCACGGAGCTGCCGCTGGTGGCACTCTCCAGCGGCAACGCCTGGATGGGCGTGGGACAGCCCGGCGCCAGCCGCAACCTCGGCGGCATCGACATCGACGACTACAACGGTTCCCTGCCGAAGGCGGCAGCAGCCCAGGGGTACGACGTCGTCTCCCCCACGTTCAGCTCCGTCACCCCGGCGATGATCGCCGAAGCCCACGAACTGGGTTTGCCCGTCATCCCGTGGACCGTGAACACCACCGCGGACATGGAGCGCCTGATGGACCTGGGTGTGGACGGCATCATCACCGACTACCCCACCCGCCTGCGCACCCTCATGGAAGAGCGGGGCCTGAAGCTGCCGAAGGCGTACGAGGTGAAGGGCTAAGCCTTCCGGCCAGTGCAAGGCCCGGCAGCAGCCTGATTCAGCTGGTGCCGGGCCTTTTTACCTGGTCAACCGGTCCGCTCTGCCAGGGACACGATGATTCCCTCCGGACCGCGGACGTAGGCCATCCGCCACATCTGCTCGTACTGGCCGATCCCGCCCACCAGCCCGTAGCCGTCTGCGGCCAACTGCTCCACCGTGGCCTGGAGGTTGTCCACCTCAAAGGACACGTTGCGCAACCCCAGCTCGTTGGCCATCGCGTGCGGCGACCCGGGCTGGTGTTCCGGCCGGACAAAGCTCGAGAGCTCCAGCCGGGTGCCGCCGTCGGGCGGGCGCAGCGTGACGATCCGGCTTTGCGAGCCGGGAATGCCAATCACCGTATCCACGAACTCACCCTCCATGAACATCGGCCCGCCCTCAATCTCCAGGCCCAGCCCGACGAAGAACGCCGTCACCAATTCCAGGTCCGCAACGGTGATGCCGATATGGTCGAAGCGTTTTACAGGTGACATAGGGTTTCGGTCCTCCGTGCTGTGCCGACGTCGTCTTGGGGTCAGCGCAGAATTTCCACGAGCGCAACCCAGGAGAAAACGACGGCGCCTATCAATGCCACGATCGTGGCAAGGGCCACCACGAGCAGTCCTGTGGGGACCGACAGTACGAGCAGCACACCGCCCACCAAGTAGATGACGAGTGGGAAGACAAAGGACGCGATGTGCTGCCTATCCCAGTTCCGCGGCCGCCCCGGGCTGTCATCCTGAAGGATCGCCCGAGCCGCCAGGGCAGCGATAACCCCTCCCACCAGGGTGCCGACCAGGACCTCGGTGCCGAACGCCCATAGCGGCTGGCCAGGGATCAGCGCAGCACACGCCAGGACAACACCAAGGATCAGCGCAGACACGGCGGCTCCTGCACGGGCGGCAAGGCCCCGCGACTCCGCGATCTGCTTGATGTTCACCGACAGCGCCACGATGAGCAACCCGCCCAAAGCCGCGCCGGCTCCGGCGATTGCCACGTTGAACTCCCCCCAAGAGGCAAGGGCCGTTTCCATAGGTTCAGGGTAACGACACCTCATCGGCTGGTGGAAGACCTATCCGGGGCCGCGGATCGCGGGCGCGCCGGGTTCCTGCCGGAGTGGCTGGTGGAGAGCTATAGGCTGTGCCGATGGACAGGTGGAAGGAACGGCGGCGGACAGTTTCCTCCCAGGGGGCGGAACTGGCAGTTTTTGAGTACGGCCCGGATCCCTCACCGGAAATCCCCAGCCTGCTCCTTATCCACGGCTACCCGGACGACCACCGCGTGTTCCTTCCGCTCATCCGCGAACTCGCGGGAACATTCCACGTGATCGCTTACGACACCCGCAACGCCGGATCCTCATCTGCCCCGGGAGGGAAGGACAGCTTCTTGCTGGAGGCCTTGGTCAACGATCTGTACGCCGTGCTGGCCGCAACGAATACCTCGTCCGTTCATGTTGTGGGCCACGACTGGGGGTCCATCCAGGGGTGGGCAGCTGTCCAGGACCCCCGCGCGGCCGGGAGGATCAGCCGCTTCACGAGCGTGTCCGGGCCGGACCTGGGGCATGTCTCCTGGTGGATGCATCAACGCCTGCGGCACCCGCGCGGCTGGTTCAAGCTGGTGGGACAGCTCCTGCGCAGCCAGTATGTTGCCGTGTTCCAGATTCCGCTGCTGCCCGAGGCGCTCTGGCGTTTCTTCCTCACCCGCTCCTATGAAAGGGCTGCCGGGCGGCCGATTGGCGACAACCCTGTCCGCGGGCTGGCCCTCTACCGGGCAAACTTTCCCGGCAGGCACGAGCCCCCGGTCCGGGTTTCGATTCCGGTCCAGGTGGTGGTTCCCGTCAAGGACCCGTTCGTTTCGTCCAGCCTTACGGAGGGCCTGGAGAACTGGGTGCCAGACCTTACTGTGACAAGGGTGGACGGCGGGCACTGGTGGCCGGAAACCCACGCTTCGGACTTCGCGAAGGTGTTGCAGGCAGCACACCCCAACGCCCGGAAAACTCAGCCAGACCCGGCACTAGTCGAAGGTCAAGGCTGTCACCGTGGCTGCCGCCTCGACCGTCCTGCGCCTTCGAAACACCACGATGAGCGCGGCCGCGCCGGCCAGCACCAGTCCGGCGGCTCCCACCGCGACCGCGGGAAGCGCAGCCGCGGAAGCACCCCCGGAAGGAGTGGCTGCATCAGGCAGTGGCGACGTCCCGCCGTCGGCATCTACCCCTGACCCTCCGCCGTCGATAACGGTGAGGGACTTGCCGCCCCGGTTGACCACCACCACCGAGCCGTCCGCCGCAACAGCCAGGCGGCCCGGGTCCTCCCCTACCGGCACCGTCTCCGCCACTGCATCCGCGCCTGGCGGTAAGACCGAGACCGTGTTGTCCGCACTGTTGGTCACGTACACCGTGCCGTCCGGAGAGGTGGCCACCTCCTGCGGCTCGCGGCCCACCCGGATCCGCCGCGCCACTGTGGTCCCGCCCGGCTCAATGACAGCGACGTCGTTGGACAGGACGTTGGCCACGTAAACAGTCCCGTCAGGGGCGGCCGCAATCCCGTGGGGAGCGGACGTCCTGCCGAGGTCGATGGTGTGCGAGGGACTGGCGGCGCCGCCCGGAATGACGCTGACGGTGCCTGCGTCCTGGTTGGCGGCATAGGCGGTGCCGTCCTTGGCCACGGCAACCTCCACAGGATGATGGCCGGCGTCCACAACCCGGTCCACCCGCCTCCCGCCAGGCATAACCACTGACACAGTGCCTTCGCTGCGGCTGGCAACGTACAGTGCCCCGTCCGGCCCCGCCGTCAGCCAGTGTGTCCCCTGCGGCAGCGGGATGGTGAAGGACACGTCTGAGGCGCCGGGGGCAACCACGCCCAGCTCGGTCTGCATCTCCTCCGTAGTCTGGACCACGTAGAGCGACCCGTCCGGCGTCATGGCCAAGGAAGTAGAAAACCTCCCAACGCTGATGTGCCGGGAAGCGCTCGTCTCCCCCGGCTCGTAGACGCTGATACCGCCTGTCCAGTTGTAGTCGCTGACATAGACAGCGCCGTCCGGACCTGCCGCCACTCCCAGGGGCTGTCCGGTGACGGAAATCGTTTGTGGGTCATCGGCAGACGCCGGAGCAGCTATGACGGCGGACGCGAGCAGGAGCGCGGCAGCGCCGGCCACGGAGGCCCTAGCGGTGCGCTTTATCGGACCGACGTTCACGTACTTCCCCCAAAACTGTGGCCGACCCCCGCGGCAACCCTCCGATCCTACCGGCACTGCCTGTTCCGGTATTTCGCCCCTGCCTAACACCCGTCCACACCAGGGCCCGGCTGTTCGGTAGTGTCTGTCCATGGACGGCGATACCCTGCTGAATTTTCTGTTGGTCCTCTTTTTTGTGCTGCTGGGCGGGGTGTTCGCCGGCACGGAAATGGCGCTGGTATCCCTGCGCGAGAGCCAGGTGCGCCGGATGGAGAAGTCAGGCAAACGCGGTGCCCGGATCGCGGCGCTGGCCGGGAACCCCAACAGGTTCCTGTCCACGGTGCAGATCGGCGTGACGCTGTCCGGCTTTTTCTCGGCCGCCTATGGCGCCTCCACCATCGCCCCGGATGTCGAACCCCTTCTGGCCGGCGTCGGTTTCGGCGCCGCGGCCGAACCTGTCTCCTTTATCGGGATGACGCTGCTGGTGGCCTATCTCTCCCTGGTTCTTGGCGAACTCGTGCCCAAGCGGCTGGCCATGCAGAGCGCCGTCGGCTTCACCAGAGTCCTCGCCCCTCCCCTGGGCGTGCTGTCCGAAATCATGCGGCCCGCCGTCTGGCTGCTGTCCGTCTCAACGGACGCCGTCGTTCGGCTGTTCGGCGGTGACCCGAACGCCAGGCAGGAGAGCGTCAGCTCTGAAGAATTATGGGACATGGTGGCCGAGAGCGACATGCTGGAAGAGGACAGCCGCAGCATCCTCTCAGACGTCTTCGCCGCCGCGGACCGCTCCCTCCAGGAAGTCATGCGCCCACGCACCGACGTGACGTTCATCAACGGCAACCTCACCATCGCCGAGGCGTTCAGCATGGTCAGGGACGGGCCGTTCTCACGCTATCCGGTGATCGACAAGACGCCCGACGACGTCCTCGGCTTCATCCACGTCCGTGACCTCGTACCGCTCAACGGTAAGCACGACGACGGCCAGGTGCGGGACATCGTCCGGGAGATCCTTCCGCTGCCGGGCACCAACAAGGTGCTGCCGTCACTGCAGCGCATGCGCAGGCTGGGCCAGCACATCGCCCTGGTGGTGGACGAATACGGCGGCACGGACGGGATCGTCACGCTGGAGGACCTGGTGGAAGAGCTGGTGGGTGAGATTTACGACGAGTACGACGCCGGCTCGGCTGCGGAGAACCGTGTCACCAAGGCCGACGGCTCGGTGGACGTCGACGGCGGGTTGATTCTTAAGGAGTTCGCCTCTGCCTCCGGATTCGAGCTGGCCGAGGGGCACTACGAGACGGTGGCCGGGTTTGTGATTGACCGGCTGGGGCGCCTTCCCCGCATTGGTGACAGCGTGGAAGCGGACGGCCATGTGCTGACGGTGACGGCGATGGACCGGCTGCGCGTTTCCCGGATTCGCGTGACGCCCCGTTCCGTGGAACCTGGTGCTCCGGGTCCGCCGAAGTCCTGATCCGTTGGCCTACCGGCTCCGGGATCAGGCGGTGATGTCCCGCCGGCGAAGGGAGTAGGCGGCGATGGCGGCGCCTGCGGCGGCAACGACAACCAGCCCCAGCGCCCCTGCCTGGTTAAAGGCTTCCACAGGCATGGCGGACGAGTGCCGGAACGGGCTCAGGTCCTGCAGCCATACCGGCAGGGCGAACAACTCACCGAACTCGCCCACAATGATCCCCGCCGCAAGCATCCCCCACCCGAGCAGGATGGCGAGCCGGGGTGCAACCGCAAACGAAACCGACGCGGCCGCCAGGAACACCAGTGCTGCGGGAACATGCGCCAGCGCCGCCGGAACCAGGGACCAGACCGGACCGTCCGAGGTGCCGGACAGCGCCAGGCCGACGGCGGCAGCGACACCAGCGGTTGTGGTGACGGCCGCTGCGGACAAGGCAGCGATGACCAGGTTCGCGCCAAGCCAGCGGACCCGGGTGACCGGCGCGGAGAGCAGGAGCTCCGCCCGGCCTTCGGCCTCCTCCGCGCGCAGCCGCAGCACCGCCTGGATGCCCGCGGCCGCCGCAAACACCCCTGCCACGCCAAGCAGGGCGGTGACGAAAATGTCGATCAGCCCTGCCCGGCCGCCGGGAACAAGCCGGGCAATGAGGTCCCTCAGGGGCGCCAGGCCGGACACGGTCTCGGAGACAGCCGGTCCAAGGGCACCTGCCACTGCCCCCAGGACCGCCGCCCCAACGCACCAGCCGGCCACTACTCCCCGTTGCAGGCGCCAGGCGAGGCCAAAGAATGAGGTGCCGCCCACCCCTGCCCGTTCCCTGCCCGGGAGCTCGGGCAGCATGCTCGCCCCCAGGTCCCGCCGTCGTCGGATGAGCACCGCAGCAGCCCCCAGAGCCAATCCGGCAGCAAGCGGCACCAGCAGCGCGGACAGGTCCGGGGCAGTGAACGGCCGGGAGCGCTGGCCCCAGCCAATGGGCGACAGGAGCGACGGCCAGGCACTGGTCACGTGCAGCAGATCCGCCGCTGGAGTGCCCAACGCGTCCCCGACGCCGCGGAGCAGATAGGCCACACCCACAAGGCCCGCGGCGGCCCCGTTTGCGCTCCTGCCCGAGGGCAGGACCTGGGCAACCACGGCGGCGAGACCAACAAAGAAAACGCCGACAACCCCGACGGCGGCAGCGGCGGCCACGGCACCGGCAGCCGGCAGCCCGGCCGCGACGAAAGCAGCCGCAACAAAGGCGGCCAGCAGCAGATTCGCGGCCGCACCCAACAGAAGCGTCGCCGCCAAGGGTGCCGTTCGCGGCACCGGAACCGCCCCGAGGAGTTCGGCCCGTCCGAGCTCCTCGTCTGCGCGGGTGTGCCGCACCACCAGGAAAGTGCTCATCAGTCCGGCCAGGACCGCCGTGAAGGCGTAACCCTGGAAGAACACCACGGCACCAACGCCGGTCCCGTCCGGCAGGCCGCGCAGGAAGAGGAAGGCCGGGTTCGATGCCGCCAGGGCCAGGATCGCGGCCTGCGCCGCCTCGTCCCCGAACTGCGTGGCGACAGCCGTTGACGTGGCAAAACTGAGCAGCGAGATGCCCAGGATCCAGACCGGCAACGTAACCCTGTCCCGGTGCGCCTGGGACAGGACCAGCCGCAGCATGCCGCCCATCACTTGACCTCGCTGTCCACACGGTCCTTGCCGCCGTCACCGTAGTGGCGCAGGAACAGGGATTCAAGGGACGGCGGGGCCACCGACAGGCCGCTGACTCCCGGCTCCGCGATGCCGGCCAGGACGGACCCGAGGTCCCCGGCGTCGGCATCAAACTCCGCTGCTCCATCAGCGATGCTGACCCCATGCGTGCCAGGCAACGCCGCCAGCCGTGCCGGATCAGCGAGACCCGTCACGCGGAAGTGTGTGCGCTGCAGGTGCCGCAATTCGCCGAGCGTCCCGGTTTCCACGGTGGCTCCAGACCGGATGATGGTCACGCGGTCGCAGAGCTGTTCCACCTCGCTGAGGATGTGGCTGGACAGCAGCACAGTGGCCCCGTCCCTGCTGACTCTTTCGATCTGGCGGCGGAACACCGCGTCCATCACCGGGTCCAGTCCCGCGCTGGGCTCATCCAGCAGATACACGCGCGCGGGCCGGGCGAACGCTGCAATGAGAGCCACCTTTTGCCGGTTGCCCCGTGAGTAGGTCCGCGTTTTCTTCCGCGGATCAAACTCGAACTCCTCGATCAGGTCGCGGCGCAGCTTCCCCTCTGCGCCGCCGCGGAGGCCGGTGACCAGATCGATGACTTCCCCGCCCGACAGGTTGGGCCACAGGCTTATATCACCCGGGACGTAGGCGATCTCCCTATGCACCGCGACAGGGTCCGCCCAGGGTTCTATCCCATGGACCCGCGCTGTTCCCGCAGTAGGGCGGATAAGCCCCAAGAGGATCCTCAGCGTAGTGGATTTGCCGGCGCCGTTGGGGCCGAGGAAGCCGTGGACCTCGCCCGGGTTCACGATCAGGTTCAGGCCATTCAGGGCCCGGGTCCTGCCGAAGTTCTTGACCAGTTCCCGCACTTCTACGACGGGTTGTGCTGCTGAATCCATCTGCGTCCGCTCCTCAGGTCGTCATACGAACGCCCGAGGCGGCGCCGGGGCGTTCCGCAGGCATCGCCTACGGGCCGACCAGGCTTCCCGGCTCTCCGATCCACAGCATACAAGCGCAGGAACGGGCTAGGAAGACCGCAACATCCTGTTAGCCGCCAGTCCGCCCGCAAGCCGTCCGGGGCCGCCGGCTGTCATGCCACAAGCTTGGCCACCAACTCCCCGCGGCTGCCCACGCCCACCTTCCCGTACAGCGATTTCAGGTGGTCATGCACGGTGTGCGGGGAGATGAACAGGTGCCGGGCGATGTCCGCTGTCGGGTTCCCGGCCAGCACCTCCAGGCAGACCTCGCGCTCGCGGGCGGTGACCCCGTAAGCCATCAGCAGCAGGCCGGCCAGGTCGTGGGTGGTGGCCGGCTCCACTGTGACCACCATCTGCCCGGGATCGTCACCGGTGATTAGGCGGCTGGCCTGCAACACTACCCAGTTGTTCCCGGCGTCCCGCATCCTGGCCCGGGCCGTTCCAGACGCGGCGGCGTGCGCCTGCGCCATCACCGAGTACAACGTCATGCTGAACCGGCCTGGCGCCGCCTCCTCCACTTCGGCCAGCCATTCTGCGGCGGCGGTGGTGGCCGCCCGCAGCTCGCCGTGCTGCCCGGCCAGGACGATCACCGGCCCGACGGCGGCTGGCCCCGTCTGGTGCCGTACCCGGACAGCGATCCTGGTTGCCGCTGCCAGGGTTGCCGCCACTGCGCGCAGGAACTCCACCTCGCGGTCCGTGAAGTCGCGGCCGGCGTCCCGGAAGATGCTTCCGACTCCCCAGCACGCGTCGTCTATCCGGAATGCTGCGCGCAGCTCATGTTCCAGCCCTTGCGGCTTCAGCAGTTCGTTGATCCGGACGCTGCGGACCACATCCCGGTGCGGGGCGTCCGAGATCCTCGCGACGGGCTGGGGCCGCCGCAGCAGCTCAACGAACCTGTTCGGTTCCTGGCCGGTGTACTCGGTCTCGGCGAAGCGGAGGGCGTACTCTTCGTACTCGGCCTCGCCCACGGGCCACGGCCGCCAGTTGGTTACGGAGGTCATCACCAGGGTCTCGGGGTCGACGGCGGCCCAGCAGCCCTGCTCGAACGGCACCTCCCGCTGTACGACGGCGAGAGCCGAGGCGTGCAGGTCGGCCGGGTTCATTCCGCTGGCGGCGAGGGCGGCGATGTCCCGCCGGGCATGCTCAGCGCGCTCCTCCCACATAGCTCCAGTATCCGCCCACGGGGTGGCAGTGCAATCCCCTAATTTGGGGGTTCCTCACGCACCCCGGAACCCCCGGCGCGGGGATCGCGGCCGGTCGCGCCGGCGTCGTACTTTTTCTTTATGAACGCCGTCTCCCAGATTTTCGCGGTACTCGCCGCCGTGGTCTACATCGTGGTGTTCCCGCTGGAAAGCTTCCTGATGCACCGGCCGGGGGCGCAGAAGTTCCTGAGCACCCCGCCGCAGAATGTTCCGGCCGTGATGATGTGGGCCATTCCCACAGGGTTCCGCAACCTGGTAATCGGCCTGGGGGTACTCGCCGGGGTGATGGCGGTGAACATCGGCTATGTGGTGGTGGGCTACACCCTGGTGATCTATTGCTGCCTGAACATGGTGCTGACCGCTCCGGCCATGTTCCTGGCGGACATGCAGGGCCACTACCCCCGGAAGGGCGACAGCATCCCGGGCACCCTCGGCGCCACTGTACCGGCCCTCATCGCACTGATTACATTGCCGCTCTGACCTGGCCCTGCATGCTACGCCACCGACGCCGTGGACACTCCCGGAACAGAGTATCCACGGCTTTTTCAAGTTGCCGGTGACTGGCGCTCGCAGGCGACGCCATCGAAGTCACCATCCAGTCACGCCCCGATGGCTGGTGGGCAGAGGCTAGGTGCGCTGGGACAGGTTGAGGATGTTGCCCTCACTGTCCAGGAACCAGGCGGACTTTCCCCAATCGTCGGTGGCAAGGCCGTCCTCTGTCTTCAGGCCGGGCTGGTCGTAATCCTCAAACACAACACCACGGCTCCGCAGTTCCTCCATCTCCCGTTCGATGTTGTCCGTCTCCCAGCCCATCTGGGTGTTCTTTGCTGTCCCTGCGTTGTCTGTCTGATAAATCAGGAAGCCCGTTCCGTTGCCGCAGCGGTACAGGAGGCTGTACTCCTCCATGGCTTCCGAGGACTCAAGTCCCAGCTTGTCGCGGTAGAAATCCCTCGCCCGGTTGATGTCCTTCGCCGGCAGGACAGCCATGATTGCAGAATCCTTGAGCATGATGATCCCTTTGTGCATTTATTCGCGTTGGCGGCGATGCTCTCCCCCGTTCGCGGTTCCGGAACAACAGAAACGGACCCGCGTAGCCGTCCGTCCGCCGAGTGTCAGGGCGGCCACCTGGGACTCTGAAGCGCCCCGCCAGCCGTCATCGGCGCGAGGGTCCCCGAAGCTTACGTGCCCATTATGGAACTGTTTGAAGGTGACGGAAATAGGTTTTGTCCTCTTTCCCGCTGCTGCTGCCAGCCTTAGAGTTTCGACAGGCCCACCTGCCGGACCTATTACTGGAGCACCTTGGGAAAGGAATTGCGGTGGACAAGTCAGTCCCGCTGGAGCGCATGGTGTTCTTCAGTGACGCGGTCTTTGCCATCGCGTTGACCCTGCTGGCCCTGGACCTGAAACTGCCGGTGGGAATCCCGCCGGAGCGCCTAAACGTTGAACTGGTAGGCGCTCTCCCGGAGCTGTTCGCCTTTGTGCTGTCCTTCATCATCATCGCCCGGGTGTGGATGTCCCATCACACCGATTTTTTCCGCATCCGGGAGTTCAGTTCACGGCTGGCCTGGCTGAACATGCTGCTGCTGTTCTTCATCGTGATGCTGCCCGCCACCACGTCGGTGCTGAGTGACTACGGCGGCAATCCGAGTCCGTGGCCGAGCGTGCTCTACGCGGCCACAATCTCCGGCGTCTACTTCACCCTGGCCGGTATGTGGAGTTACGCCTGGCGCAAGGGCCTGACAGATGACACGGTGGATGACCACGAGCACCGGCGGGTGTTCCGGGCCCGGATGACGGCGCCGGCGGTGTTCCTGCTCAGCATCCCGGCCGCGTTTTTCCTCACCAGCAACACACCGTATTTGTGGTTCCTGATTGTGCCCGCCGCCCTCATCTCCCGGCGTCTGTCCCGCCGCAAGGCAAACGTGGGGTAATAACCGCGGACACTCTGGAAGAGTTCGTATGCTGGCCGCTGAGTCCCGCCGTCGGGATCCCTTGCCCGTCCGTTCCCTTAGGCCTTGTCGCGGGCTTCCCGCAGATGCTGCTCAAGTTTGGCCTCCGCGTCCCGCCGCCGGTAGCCGATGGAGCGGGCCTGTTCAGCCGTGGGATGGCGGTGCTCCCGCTCCCAGGCGTGGTCATTTACCCCGGTTACAGGCACGGCGTCATTGTCCAGTTGGTTGTTATCACCCATACCGGATGGTCTCACACACGCGGGCGCGCGAACAGGCCAGCACGCAGTCGCCGCAGACATTAGGGGGAACGGGCGGCGCGACTGCCACCGGCCCCGGCTGCCGCCTTCCGCCGGATATCGGCCGGCTTCGGCTGTGTCAGAGGTACTGGCCGGGAAGCTCGACGTCGTCTCCCGGGTTTGGTTCCCCGCTCGCGCTCTGCCCGGGAGTGCCGCCCTCCAGCAGGACAGCCGGCAGGCTACCGGGTGGATCAGGGAGGGGAAGCTGCAGGGGTGCCAGCATCTGCTGCGTTGCTGCCTGCCTCGCTTCAAGGCTCGACTGGATGTCCTGCACAAGACCGTCAATCCACCCGGAGAGCTGCGCCTGTCCGATCCGCAGTTCTTCCTGCGACACGGAAGATCCACTGGTCAGCGGCTGCCACAGCCGCTGCAGTTCAGCTGCCGGGCCCGGCGCCAGGCCGTCCCGGAGTTCCTCCACGGAGCGCTGGTGAACGTGCGCCAGCCTTACCCTTGCGTTGTCATTCAGCGGTCCGGTGCGCACTTCGTCCAGGAGCCGGATGAGGCTGGTCCCGACACGCACCACCTTCGCCGGGTCTTCGGCCAGGCCTCCGAGCAAGCTGCCGGCAAGGCCGTCGCCGCCGTGATCATGGGGCGCGCTTTCGGGTCCGGTACTCATGGTTCTTCCTCTCAGTCCGCATGACCGTTTCCGGATGGGGTTGGTACGGCCCAGCAACGCCACGAACGCGGAGGCATCACGGTAAGCCTACTTACTATCGGCCTTGTGGCCGCATTGTTGCGCCAAAGCCCCTAGCCGGCATCCGCAGTTCACGACGTGTTTAGACGGCGGGCGCCAGGTTTCTCTGAACCCTTGGCGCCCCTGGTGGCTACTTTCGGATTTCCGCCACCCGCAGCCGGACCATCCCCGCCACTACGTCATCAGGTACGGGGTGGTCGGGCGTGAACCGGACGGTTCCCTTGGACAGCGAGTATCCACCGAGCTGAGACGCGACTGCCTCCACCACTGCGGGCGAGAACGGGAAGATGGACAGGTGCCTGACTGCCGCCACCACACTAATCAGGGGCTTGCCGTCCAGCTTTAGGGCCGGCATCCCGTAGCTCATACCCTCCTCGGTGTCCGGAGCGATGCCCCGAGCAACGTCTATGACGCGCTGAAGGCAGCTTTTGTCCGGCTCGGACATCGCTGCGAGGGAATCATCAACAGCACCCATCCGGTCATCATAGCGCCGCCAAGCGCGGACGACGGCGGACGTCTCCGCCTGCTCTCGGCCCCTTCCCCTCCCGGCTTCCCCACGGGATCATAGGCTGTGAATTCGCCTTCGTTGTGCAAAGGCGCCCCGCGGAAGGAATTCAAGGATGAGCTACGAAACGGACCCCCGGGTGGACGACTACATCAATCCCCTCCCGCCCTGGCAGCAGGATATTTGCCGGAAAGTGCGCGACCTTGTCCACGCTGCAGATCCGGGCGTTGAGGAAACCATCAAACGGACTGTTCAGCCGTACTTCGTCCTGCAGGGCAACATCTGTGCGCTGCTCGCGGCCAAGGACCATGTGAACGTTTTCCTGTACGACGGCGGAATCGCCCCCGACCCGCATCACATCATCACCGCCGGCCACGGCAACAAGACCGGCCGGACAATCTCCTACCACGAGGGGGAACCCATCAACGAGGAAGCCCTGCTGGAGATGTTCCGGGCGATCATAGCCAACAACCGCGCCGGCGGCTGGCGGAAAATCAAGGCGGAGCAGTAGGCGCCCCGGTTCGTCCCCTGAATAGAGCCGGGAATGCTCAGAACGTAATCCTGCTTCAGCCTAACCAGCCGATCACCCCTCTCTCTCCCTTGCTGAGGGCCTTTCCTGCCGGGTGGTGACGCACGTCAAGGTTCCGGTCCTTGTGGCCCCGCCGATAACGCAGCATACTTATTAGCAGAACTAATTAGCACTCTTAAGCATATTCGGGAGGCGCATCGCGGGCGTGAACACCAAAATCAAAGACTCAGAAGCTGCACAATCAACCAGCGCCGACAACCTGGCGATAGACCTCCGTACGGCCGTGATGCGCACATCCCGCAGGCTCCGCGTGGAAGCAACCGGCGATGTCATCACCCCCGGCCAGTACACGGTGCTGGCCCAGTTGAACGCCAACGGGGCGCAGACCCTCCGCGCACTCGCCGAGCGGGAGCACGTGCAGGCCCCCTCCATGACACGGATAGTCAACGCGCTCGCGGAGCAGGGCTTTGTGTCCAGGTCCGCAAATCCCGACGACGGCAGGCAGGTCCGCGTGGAGATCACCGATGCGGGCCGTGCAGTACTGGCCGAAGCCAGGAACCAGCGGACAGCGTGGCTGGCCCAGCGGGTGGCGGGCCTGAGCGAAGAGGACCGGATGGTTCTCAGCCGCGCGGCGCACCTCATGCAGGAGATGAGCGGCAAATGAGCGCCATGTTCCGGGCTTTGGAAAACCGCAACTACCGGATCTGGGCCGGCGGGGCGCTGGTATCCAATGTGGGTACCTGGATGCAGCGGGTGGCGCAGGACTGGCTGGTGCTCACGGTCCTCACGAACCACTCGGGGGCCGCGGTGGGCATCACCACTGCCCTTCAATTCCTTCCCATGCTGCTGCTCGGCCCGTACGGCGGAGTGCTGGCGGACCGGTACCGGAAGCGGAAAATCCTGCTGTGGACGCAGGTTGCCATGGGACTCACCGGCTTGGCGTTGGGACTCCTGGTGGTGACCGGCACCGCCCAGCTGTGGCACGCCTACCTGGCAGCCCTCTGCCTTGGAATCGCCGGTGCCATTGATGCACCGTCCCGCCAGGCGTTCGTTTCGGAGCTTGTGGGACAGGACAAGATCTCCAACGCGGTGGCATTGAACTCCGCTTCGTTCAACACCGCCCGCCTCACCGGCCCCGCCATCGCCGGTTTGCTGATCGCCTGGGTGGGCACCGGCCCGGTGTTCCTGATCAACGCCGCCAGCTTCGCCGCCGTCATCATTTCGCTGTTCCGGATCCGCACTCCGGAACTGGCCCCCGCTGCCCAAGCCAGCCGCGGGAAACACCAGGTCGCCGAAGGCGTGCGCTACGTCCGGCGAAGGCCCGATCTCGTCCTGATCATGGTCCTGGTGGGTATCCTTGGGGCCTTCGGCATGAACTTTCCCATCATCAACGCGCTGATGGCAACCGTCGAGTTCGGGATGGGCCCCGGCGAGTTCGGGCTCCTCGGCTCCATCATGGCGGTGGGCACACTGGCCGGCGCGCTGCTCGCCGCCCGCAGGGCGGGGCCGCGGCTGCGGTACCTGCTCGGCGGGGCACTCGGGCTCGGGTTGTTTACACTCCTGGGGAGCGTGTCGCCGTCATTCTGGTTGTATGCGGCGGTGCTGATCCCTGTGGGCCTGGCGTCCATCACGTTCCTGAACAGCTGCAACACCAGCATCCAGCTCTCGGTGGAACCCCAGTTCCGGGGGCGTGTACTGGCCCTGTACCTGGCGGTTTTGCAGGGCGGAACAGCCGTGGGGGCGCCGCTGATGGGCTGGATCGGCTCGGAGTTCGGCGCGCGCTGGTCCGTGGCGGCCGGCGGTGCGGTGGTTCTGGTGACTGCACTCTTCGCCGTCATCGTGGTCAGCCGCCGGAGCAGCATGAGCCTCCGGGACAATCTCCGGATTGTGTTCCGGAGGCGGCGCCAGCCCGCCCTCTAAGAGCGGCGTGCTGTCGGGCGCATTCGTCGGCGGGGAAAGAGAACTGCCCTTTATTTCCCTGCTGCAGCGATGGCCCGGCGGACTGCCCTGCCCGCCACGGAGACCAACGGCACCAGGCACACCAACGTGGCAATCGTGTTCGGTTCGAACACAGCTCTTCCCTTGACGGTGCGGTAAACACCGAGCGGGAGCACTGCTCCCCCACCGCCGCCGCCGGACGGGCCGCCTTCGGATTCGCTGCCGCCGCCGAAACCAAACCAGACAAGCGCCACCGGGATGATCTCCTCCCCGCCCACGTTGAGAGGATCCCCGTAAGCCTTGGAAACACCCATATTCCTGAAGGTCTCCGCGAGGGAGGCCAAGGTATCAGCCATGGACAGATTTTACCGCCGGCGCAATGCCACACCCATGACACACTCCGCGGCTCACCGGATTATCGGCCGGCGCGCTGAGGCTGGCCCAGCACCACATTCACCGGTTCCTTACCGTCCAGCATCAGCCCGATCTGCTGCCTGATCAGCCGGACCATCCGCGGGAACATCGCCGAGCTGGCCCCGCCCACGTGAGGTGTGATCAGCACGCCCGGGGCAGTCCAGAGCGGGTGTCCGGCCGGCAGCGGTTCCGGGTCCGTGACGTCAAGAGCAGCCCGCAAACGGCCCGACGAGGTCTCGGCCAGCAACGCCTCCGTGTCCGCCACCGGGCCGCGGGCAACGTTCACCAGCAGGGCGCCGTCGGGCATGGCAGCCAGGAACTTCCGGTCCACCAGCTGCCGGGTCTGCTCGCAAAGGGGAACGCTGACCACCACGATCTCGTGCCGGGGCAGCTGCTCGTACAGGGAGTCGATCCCGAATACTTTTCCACCGGAGTCCTCGCGCTCGCGGCTGCCCATCCGGGTGACCTCGGTTTCGAAAGGAAGCAGCCGCGCCTCGATGGCCTTGCCCACTCCCCCGTAGCCCACCAGCAGCACGCGCCGGTCGGCCAGGCTGGGCCGCTGGCTGTTGTCCCACGTCCCGCTGGCCTGGTTCCGCACGAAGTCGGACATGCCGCGCTGGCTGGCGATCATCATCCCGACGGCAAGCTCCGCCGTCGACGTCTCATGGACGCTCGCCGCGTTGGCGAAAACGGAACCGCTGGGCAAAACGTCCTCGACGCCGTCGTACCCGATGGACTGGCTTTGGATCAGGCCAATCTCCACAGACTCCAGCGCCGACAGCACCTCTGGCCCCCGCATGTAAGGCGGCACCACGATGTCAAACCTTTCTGCGGGAGCAGGCCCGGCGAAGTCCCACAACAGGAACTCGACGCCGGCAACCGGCTCAAGCGCCTCCAGTAGTTTCTGGTCGGGCACAGAGACCCGCAGCGGACCCGTCACGCTGCCAACCTCTGTTTACCGTCGGCGGCCACCACTACCTGCTCAGCTGGATTCATAAGGGCGAGTTTAGTACCGGGCTGCGTTCCGGACCCTCCCGACCAGCACGCTGGACCTACACACCCCGCCGTGCCCCGAGTCAACTTCGACCCCTGCGCCGTAAGTTGGTAGAGGTTAAGGGATGCATGACCTTCTGAATCCCGCTCTGCCCTTCATTGCCGTCACGCTCGCTGTGGCCGCAGGTTTGGTCCTGTCCTGGCTGCTCCGCAAGCTTGTCCTTCGCCTTAACCGCAAACGTCCGGAGCTGCAGGCCACCTCCCGGGTGGCACGGCAGCCGTTACGCCTGGCCCTCTGTCTCATCGGCATCCGGACCGCGCTGGGACTGACGGCCGGAGGTGAGGGCTGGCTTCCCGCCGTCGACCATCTGCTGGTGATAGCCCTGATTGGTTCGCTGGCGTGGCTGGCCGTGGCGGTACTGCTGATCATCGAAGCGGTGGTGCTGGGCCGTTACAGCGTGGACGTGGCGGACAACCGGCGGGCCCGCCGGCTTCGGACCCAGATGATCCTGGCCAGGCGGATCGGCGTGGCACTGGTGGTGGTCCTCGCCGTCGGGTCAGTCATGCTCACTTTCCCGGCCATCCAGGCACTGGGAGCCGGGCTGCTGGCCTCCGCCGGCGTGATCTCGATCGTGGCCGGCCTCGCCGCACAGACCTCGCTGGTGAATGTCTTTGCCGGCATGCAGCTGGCTTTCACGGACGCCATCCGCGTGGACGATGTGGTGGTGGTCCAAAAGGAATGGGGCCGGATCGAAGAAATCACCCTCACCTACGTGGTGGTGCACATTTGGGACGACCGGCGCCTCATCCTGCCCTCCACCTACTTCACCACCACACCTTTCGAGAACTGGACCCGCCGCCAGTCGGAGGTGATGGGCACCGTGGAGTTCGACCTCGACTGGCGCGCCCCGGTTGAGGACATGCGCACTGAACTGCGCACCGTCCTGGTCGGAACGGACCTGTGGGACCAGCGCGTGGGCATCCTGCAGATCACTGATGCCACGGGCGGGTTTGTCCGGGTGCGGATCCTGGTCAGCGCAGCGGACAGTGCAGCGCTCTTCGACCTGCGTTGCCTCGTCCGCGAAGCCATGGTCGCTTTCCTGCAGCAGGGCCATCCGGAGGCGCTCCCCCAGCAGCGCTGGACAGAGGCGGCGTCCGACGGCGGTTCCTCCTCCCGCCGTCAGCACCCGCTGCGCGGACTGGGAACCGCCGCCCGGGACGGTTCGCGCGTTCCGGCAGATCCGCACGAATCGCAGCTCTTCACGGGTTCGATCGAGGCTGTGCAGCGCTCCCGCGCCTTCACCGGCCCGGGCGAGGACGTCTTCCAACACCGGGACCAGACAATGGCGTCGAGGAACTGAAAACCCTTGATAGGTGACCGGATGGTCACCTATCATTGTTTCCATGGATGCCGTGTTCAAGGCACTCTCCGACCCCACCCGCCGGGATCTGCTCGACGAGCTCTTCCGGGAAGACGGGCAAAGCCTCGGTGCCCTCGAGGGCCGTTTCGAAATGACCCGCTTCGGGATCGCCAAGCACCTCAAGATCCTGGAAGAGGCAGGCCTGGTAGTGACCCGCCGTCGGGGGCGTGAAAAGCTGCATTTCCTGAACCCGGTTCCCATCCGGCTCGTCCACGACCGCTGGGTGAGCAAATATGCAGAACCATGGGCCGCTGGCCTCAGCGACCTCAAATCCAGATTGGAAAGTCCCATGGAAAAAATCTTCGAGATCTATATCAAGACCACGCCCGAACGGCTCTGGGAAGCCATTACGGACAGCGAGATCCGCAGCAAGTACCAGTTCGGGAACACCATCGAGGCGGACTGGACGCCCGGCGGGCGCTTCACCATGAACAACACCAAAGCCGACGCGCCGCTGGGCGAAGGCGAGAACCTCGAGGTGGACCCGCCCCGCCGGCTGGTCCAGACCATGCGCGCACTGTGGGGTGAGGACGTGAAAGCTGAGGGAACCTCAAAAGTCACGTGGGACATCGAGCCCGTGGGCGATTCCTGCCGCCTGACGGTCACCCACAGCGACCTCCGGGAAGGCGCCAATGAGCAGCTCTACGGCGGCTGGCCGATGATCCTTTCCGGCCTGAAGACCTGGCTGGAAACCGGGGAGAAGCTCACCACGCCCGGGTCACTGATGTACACCTGAGCTCACTGATGCACACCTGAAAACAGGCGACGGCGGGGGGCGCTAACCGGCCGGTGGCCGGTTAGTGCCGTCCCATCCCCTCCGCCGCAGGTCGCGCGTGGCCACCAGCGAGCCGCCGATGAACAGCACGCCCAGGACCACGATCCCGACGCCCGCGTAGAACCATCCGCCGCGGCCGAAGATCATCAGCGCCGCGCCAAGAATGCACAGGCCCTTGGCGGTGATATCCAGGTACAGCTGCGCCTTTGGAGAAGCCATAGCTCCACGATAAGCCCCGCGGATGCACCTCCGCACGAGCCGTGGAAGTCGCTACGCTTCGCGCTGCCGCCACAACAGGCAGACCCCGAACGTCACCACGCAGAGGACCAGCATGGCAAGCACCATCCGGGCCCAGCTTGCCTGGTCCACGCCGGCCGCCGCGAAGACGCCGATCATCACCGTGGCGGCGATCGCGCCGACGTAACGGCAGGTCTGATAGATGCCCGCCGCCACGCCCCTTTCCTGCGGCCGGGTGGAAACAAACATGCCCTGGTTCGTGGCGATGCTGACCGTTCCATACGGGACACCCATCAGTGCTGTCAGGACCACCACCAGCGGAATCACCAGGGTTCCGGTCAGCAGCCACATCAAGGCGGCCACGACGGTGAGGAGGACGACGCCGGCTATCAGCACCCGCCGCACCCCGAACCTTCCCATCGCCTTGACCGCCCACGGCGTGGCGATCACTGACATGGCAGCCACCGGCAGCATCAACAGGCCAACCACGCCGGGATCGTACCCGCCCGCTTCCTGCAGCAGCTGGGGCAGGCCGAAGAAGACGAAGTAGTAGACGCTGCTGAACAGCGCGAAACCCAGGTACACCAGCATCAACGGGCGGTTGCGGCCCAGCAGCCTCAAATCCAGGAACGGCCGGTTGAAGCGCAGCTCGCGCCAGGCGAACAGCGCGGCGATCGCAGTTCCGGCGGCCAGCATCCACCAGCGGTAGGCCGGTGCGACATTCAGCGCCGCCATCATCACCAGCAGCAGGGCCGCCACGAAGCAGAAGATCCCGGGGATGTCCGAATCCCTGACCAGCTCCGCCAGGCTGCCCCGTTCCCGGGCTTCATCCTTTGGGGCAGCCTGCCGGACGATCAGCAGCGCTGCGAGCGCAAGCGGAACGTTGATGAGGAACAGTGCCTCCCACCCAACGAAACTGACCAGCAGGCCGCCCACCACAGGCCCCACTGCTGCCGCGGACGTGTTGGCCATCTGGAGCCGGCCCAGCGGGCGGGCGGAGTCAACATTGGCTCGGTGCGCGATGGCTCCCACCATCACAACTGCGCTGGGATAAGCGGTGGCGGTGCCCAGCGCCATCACCGCCCTGGCCACGCAGAGCAGGGCAAAGTCCGGCGCGAGCGGTGCCAGGGCGCAGGTGACGGCCATTAGTGCCATGCCCAGCATGAACATCCGCCGCGGTCCGAACCGGTCGGCAAGCCTGCCCATCACCGGCTGGCCGGCTGCGGAGGCGAGGTAGAAGGATGTGACCACCCAGGTGACGGCGGCGACGTCCAGCCCAAAATCTCCGCGGAGCACTACCAGCGCCACGGCGATCATCGAGGAGTTGAGGGGATTCAGTGCCGTGCCCAGGCTCAGGCCGGCGACGGCCAGGGCAGTCCGCGGATTGTTGCTCACGGAAACAGTCTGGTGCACGCCGCCGCGCCGGCACGACTTTGGTGAACCGAGGGGGCTTTACTCACCAACCTGAACGGGCGGGAACAGTGATTGTTCCACAACTCCGGTGAGCTCGCGGATCACGTCCGCCTGCCCCGGCTCTTCCGTCCCCTCGGGGTTCTCCGTGTAGATGACCAGCACAAACGAGGAGCCCCGATAGCTCAGCACTGCTGCGTCGTGGAGTTCCCCGGCGAACTCGCCGTACTTATGGAACACCTTCACCCCGGCCTGCGACCCGGCGGGAATCAGTTCCTCGTTGTTGGTGTCCTGCATGTAGCCGAGCAACTGGGCAGTGTGGTCCGGGTTCAGCAGGTCCCCGGCATACAACTGCTTGAGGACCAATGCCATTTCGGCGGCCGTCAGCAGATTTTCCTGCGGATCGTAGGCGACGCCGATGGAGGCGGCGTACTCCGTTAACTGCGGGTAGCCCACCGCATCCATCAACAGCAGCCACGAATCGTTGTTGCTCTTGTTCACCATGGACTTGAGCTGGAACGAAGCGTCGTAGTCCCCCAGCGGCTCGTCCAGGGCCGCCTCACCGGTCTCGACGAGGTGGTAGTACGCCGCCGCAATAATGATCTTCGCGGTGCTGGCGGCCGTGAAGGCGTCCTGGTTACCGAAAGTCCTTGCGGCATCGCCGGACACGTCCGCCAGAGCAATCCCAACCCTGTACTCGTCATTCTCATCCAGGACGGACTGGATGCGGTCCTCCAGGGAAGCTGGAGCCACGGCAACAGGGGCTTCGGGGACAGCTGCGGGGACGGGGCCAGCCGGGCCGGAACCGGACCTGACGGCCGCAAACACCACGGCTGCGGTGATCAACAGGGCGGCAAAAGAGAACAACAGCGCCAGCGGCAAAGCCCGGAGTCCCTTCCGGGGGGTACGGAAGTGGCGTCCTGCCGCACGCAGCACTGGGTCGGCCGACATAGAACTCCTGCAAACTCGAGCAACGAAAAAAGGCATCGGGCGCCCAGCGCACACCGATGCTAAGGATGCTGATTAAAGCACAGTAGGTTGGGAGCCGCCTGAGAGCTTCGTTAGCGGGTGCGGGCAGCCAACGCGGTCTCGAGGAATTCCAGGTGGGCGGGGACGGTGCGGACCGTATTCGCCGCGTATTGCGGGTGCTTCGTCAGGAACTTCTTGATGTAGGGGCACACCGGAACAATTCCGAACCCGGCACTTACCGTCTCGTCCAGGGCAACGGTGGCGAGCTGGCCCGCCAAACCTTGCCCGCCGTACTCCTCGTTGATCACGGTGTGGTAGAAAATCCGCTGGGGCGAGCCGCCGCCGTCGTAATCCTTGTAGGCTGCCTTGCCGATCACGTTCCCGGTGTCGAGGATTTCAAAGCGCTGACGGTCAGGGTTGTGGCGGACGGTGATCTGGCTCAAGGGGATCTCCTTCAATGCGGTGGTGTTGCTGCCCGTGCAAAGCCTAACCCGGGCCAGGCAGCCGTTATTTCCGCACCGGGGTCACCAGGACCACCGTCCGCCGATCCGCCTCAGCTCAGGTACCCGTTCGGGTTGAGGACGTACTTGGTGGCCGCGCCTGCGTCGAACTCTGCGTAGCCCTTTGGTGCCTCTTCCAGCGTGATGGCCTTGGCGTTGACGTTCTTGGCGATGCTGACCCGGTCATGCAGGATGGCCATCATCAACTGGCGGTTGTACTTCATCACCGGGCACTGGCCTGTGGTGAAGCTCAGCGACTTGGCCCAACCGGTTCCCAGGCTCAGGCTTAGCGCACCCTTCTTGGCGGCCTCGTCAATCCCGCCCGGGTCGCCCGTGACGTACAGTCCCGGGATGCCGAGGGCACCGCCGGCGGCGGTGATGTCCATCAGGGAGTTCAACACCGTAGCAGGTGCTTCCTCCGCTTCCTTCCCGTGGCCGTGCCCGCGCGCCTCAAAACCCACGGCGTCCACGCCGCAGTCCACTTCCGGTACGCCGAGGATCTGTTCAATTTGCTCCGCAGGTCCTCCCTTGGTCAGGTCCACGGTTTCACAGCCGAAGCTGCGTGCCTGCGCCAGCCGGTCCTCGTTGAGGTCTCCCACAATTACGACGGCGGCGCCCAGCAGGTGCGCGCTCGTCGCCGCTGCCAGGCCCACGGGTCCGGCGCCGGCAACATAGACAGTGGACCCCACGCCGACTCCGGCGGTGACGGCGCCATGGTAACCCGTGGGGAAGATGTCCGACAGCATGGCCAGGTCCAGGATCTTCTCCATGGCCCGGTCCTTGTCCGGGAACTTCAGCAGGTTCCAGTCGGCGTACGGCACCAGCACGTAGTTCGCCTGTCCGCCTACCCAACCACCCATGTCCACGTAGCCGTAGGCGCTTCCTGGCCGGTCCGGGTTCACGTTCAGGCAGATGCCGGTCTTGCGTTCCTTGCAGTTCCGGCAGCGCCCGCAGGCGATGTTGAACGGGACCGAACAGAGGTCTCCGACCTTGATGAACTCGACATCGCGGCCCACCTCCACCACTTCGCCGGTGATCTCGTGGCCCAGCACCAGGTTTGGCGGGGCTGTGGTGCGTCCGCGCACCATGTGCTGGTCCGATCCGCAGATGTTGGTGGCCACGGTCTTGAGGATTACCCCGTGGTTAACGGGGCGGCCCACGTTCGCGGGGTTAACGCCGGGCCCGTCCTTGAGCTCGAAGGTGGGATAGTCAATGTCGATCAGTTCGACTTTCCCAGGCGCTTTGTAGGCAACGGCTTTGTTCCCTGTCATCTGTATCTCCTGTTGTCAGGCTTGCCGGGTGGGGCAGCCATGATTGAGTCGTGATGTACCCCTGCAGGCAGTGCACGGCGCCGATCTAATGGCGCTTCCTTGTTGCCGGGGATCAGGTGCGAACGCTCCTGGGCTGGGGTCTGCCCAGTCTAGGTGCGGTCAGGGAAGCTGATCCAGAGTCATAAGCGAGGGGCCTCTACCCTTTTTTCGATTAGGGGTTTTGGGAACCCGATGACTTCAGCCGCGAAGCCTTGTAGTGTCGGCCACGGGAACGCAGCAAACAGTCAAACCAACTCATAACGGGGAGCAAACCATGGCAGTCAGTGACGAAGAAGCACAAGTATTGGACCAGTGGAGCAACCGGCTTGCCCAGGCTCTGCAAATCCTGGACATGGACGTGGACAATGAACTGCTTCTGGACCTGGCCCGGAAGTCCGCGGAATCTGTCATCCACCCGGCGGCGCCGGTCACCACCTTCTTGGTGGGCTATGCGGCTGGACTGGATGCGGGCACTGGCAGCGCGGGCACGCGGGAAGCCTCGCGCGCCTCTGTGGAGAAGGCGGCCCGCGTTGCTTTCCAGCTTTGTGAAGACGGCCAGGACGGCGGCCCGGCCAGTAAGGGATGGGCGGACACCGCCCAATAACCGCCGGGCCCGGCCGGGTGCGCTATCCCGCTGCGGTGGGCTCCTCTTCAAGTACCTGCACGGGCTCAAGCCGCACGACCACAGCCTTGGACACGGGCGTCTGGCTGCCTTCTGCCACACTCTCCAGCGGCACCAGGACGTTGGCTTCCGGATAATAGGCCGCAGCGCATCCCCGCGCTGACGGGTAGGACACCAGACGATAGTTCCGCAGTACCCGCTCAACGTTGTCCGGATACACGCCGCGGACATCCACATGCTGCCCGTCCTCGAGCCCCAGTTCGGCCAGGTCCGCCGGGTTCACGAACACCACTTCGCGGCCCTTTTTGATGCCCCGGTACCGGTCGTTGTGGCCGTAGATGGTGGTGTTGAACTGGTCGTGCGAGCGCATGCTCTGCAGGATCAGAGTGCCTGCAGGCCGTTCCACATGCTCGAGTTCGTTCACGGTGAGCATGGCCTTGCCGGTGGGCGTGTGGAAGGTGCGCGAGTCCCGGGGTCCATTGGGCAGGATGAACCCGCCGTCCTGCCGGATTTTCCGGTTGTAGTCCTCGCAGCCAACCACCACGTGGGAGATATGGTCCCGGATCAGGTCGTAGTTCTTTTCGAAACCGCCCCAGTCAGCGGAGAGCTTGTTGCCGAGCACCCGCTGAGCAAGCCGGCAGACGATCGCAACCTCGGAAAGCAGCCCCGGCGCTACTGGCTCAACAGTGCCGTGGGAGGCGTGCACCGCACAGACAGTGTCCTCCACTGAGACGAACTGGGGCCCGGACTCCTGCCGGTCGATCTCCGTGCGTCCCAGCGTCGGCAGAATCAAGGCCTCGGTCCCCGTCACGGCGTGGGAATGATTGAGCTTGGTGGAGATCTGGACCGAAAGATCCGTGTTTTCCATCGCCCTTTCAGCCTCATGGGTGTCTGACATGGCGCCCACGAAATTGCCGCCCATGGCTATGAACACTTTCATGCCGCCGTCGCGCATCTGCCGGATGGTTTCCACCGCATCCGCGCCATGGTCCCGCGGTGGTTCAAAGTTGAATTCCTTACCCAGGGCGTCCAGGAACGCCGGCGGCATCTGCTCCCAGATGCCCATGGTGCGGTCCCCCTGGACGTTGCTGTGTCCGCGGATGGGTGAGGCCCCGGCGCCGGGCTTGCCGATGTTTCCGCGCAGCAGCAACAGGTTGATGATCTCCTTGATGGTGGCGACGCCCTTTTTCTGCTGGGTAATTCCCATGGCCCAGGTGATGATCACCTTCTCCGCGCGGAGGTACCGGTCAGCCAGTTCGTCGATCTCCTCGGCACGCAGCCCCGTAGCCTCAAGGACGGCTGACTCGTCCAGTTCAGCAAGGTGCGCCCGGAGCTCCTCAAGCCCCTGGCAGTGTTCCTCAAGGAACTGATGGTCCAGCACGGTACCCGGATTCGCAGCCTCGGCATCAAGCACGCGCTTGGACACCGCCTGCAGCAACGCCATATCGCCGCCGATGCGGACCTGCAGGAACTGGTCGGCCAAATCCGTGCCGCGGCCTATGATTCCCTTGACCTTCTGCGGGTTCTTGTAGCGCATCAGGCCGGCTTCCGGCAGCGGATTGACCGCCACGATGTTTGCACCCGCCTCCTTGGCTTCTTCCAGGGCGGTGAGCATACGAGGATGGTTCGTTCCGGGGTTCTGCCCCATGATGATGATCAGATCGGCTTTGGCGAAGTCGTCGTAGGAGACCGTGGCCTTGCCCACGCCGATGGTCTGGCCCATGCCCCAGCCGGAGGACTCGTGGCACATGTTGGAGCAGTCCGGCAGGTTGTTGGTGCCATACCCGCGGATAAACAGCTGGAACAGGAACGCGGCCTCGTTGGATGTGCGGCCACTGGTGTAAAAAGTTGCCTCATGCGGGCTCGACAGTGACGTCAGCTTGTCTGCCATAATTTGGAAAGCCCGGTCCCAGCTGACGGGCCGGTAGTGGTCCTCACCGGCCGCTTTGTACACGGGTTCGGTGAGCCGGCCCTGCATTCCCAGCCAGTACTCGGACCGCTTCCGCAGTTCGCTGACAGGGTGCTCCGCCCAGAACTCCCGCGCGACAACAACGGGGGTGGCCTCCCACGTCACTGCCTTGGCACCGTTTTCGCAGAATTCGAACGTCTTGCGGTGGCCGGGGTCCGGCCAGGCGCAGCTCATGCAGTCGAACCCTTCCTTCTGGTTCAGCGCCAGCAGCGTCTTCGCGGACCTTTCAAGGCCCATGTGCTTAATTGCTGGCTGCATGGAGTGGTAAACGCCGGGCACTCCCGCCGCCCACGACTTAGGGTGTCCGGTCACCTCAAGCTCGGACTCGTCGGCTTCTTCGACCTTCGGGTTTTTGCGCGTCACGGTGCACTCTCCTTGGCTGTCCCGGCCCCAAATGCCACAGCTTCTGCCGGCAGACCGGTTTCCTCCACAGTTGTTCAGGGTGGCCCGGAAGTCAAGGAGGGCGACGGGGAAGCGGACGACGGGAGGGGTGGTTGTCCACATGGCGGTGACAGGGACGACGGCGCTGCCCGGCCCGCGCTAGGCTGGGTACCTCGGCTGAAGCAAGCGGCCGCAGGAACCACTGTGCGGAGCCGCTCCCTAATGTCCGACGATCTTGCCCTCAGCGCCCTTGCGGCGTCCTCCTTTTCCCTGCCCCACCTGCACGATGGCCAGCTCGATGGCATCCGTGCCCTCGCGGACGGTCGTGATGTCCTGGCCGTGATGCCCACCGGATACGGCAAATCAGCCATCTATCAGGTCGCTGGCCGGTACCTGCACAGCACAATGGGACGCCCGGTCGTCGTGGTCTCCCCCCTTATTGCCCTGCAGGAGGACCAGCTGGACGGCCTGGCCGCGGAACTGGGCGAAGGGGCCGCCGTCGCCGTCAACTCCTCCCGCACCGACTCCGAGGTGGAAGCTGCCTGGCAGGCGGCAGAATCCGGCGAGGCAACCTTCCTCTTCCTGGCACCGGAGCAGCTGGCCAAGCAGGAAACCGTGGACCGCATCGCCAAGCTGGACATCTCCATGTTTGTAGTGGACGAGGCACACTGCGTCTCCTCCTGGGGCCACGACTTCCGGCCCGACTACCTCAACCTCGGCAGTGTCCGGGAACGCTTGGGCAACCCGCCGGTAGCAGCGCTGACGGCCACCGCGTCACCGCCCGTGCGCGATGAAATCTGTGAGCGGCTGGGCATGAAGGACCCGCTGGTCCTGGTCCACGGCTTCGACCGGCCCAACATTTCCCTCGACGTGGTCCGCCACCAGGAGGACAAGGGCAAGCGCAAGGCTGTGCTGGAGCAGGTAGCGGCGCTGGCCCGGGAACAGGGTCAAGGGCTGCTCTACGCCGCCACCCGCAAGGACACGGAAAAGTACGCCGCCAAGCTCGAGGACGAGGGGCTCCGGGCGGAGGCGTACCACGCTGGCCGTTCCGCGGCAGACCGCGAGCGCATCCACGAGCTGTTCCTGGACGACCAGCTGGACGTGGTGGTTGCCACCACCGCTTTCGGCATGGGTATCGATAAACCCAATGTGCGGTTCGTGGTGCACGCGGACATCCCGGAATCCCTGGACTCCTACTACCAGGAAATCGGCAGGGCAGGCCGTGACGGCGAACCCGCGTCGGCTGTGCTGCACTACCGTGCCGAGGATTTGGGACTGCGCAAGTTCTTCGGCACCCACTCCCCCGATCCTGACTCTCTACTGGAGGTGCTGAAGGTCCTCAAATCCGCGGGCGCACCGGTGCCCAAGACCTCCCTGGCGGAGCTCAGCGGCTTCCCCGCCCGGCGGGTCACGGGCCTTGTGAACCAGCTCGAGGAGACGGGCGGCGTCACCACCGGCAAGCGGGGCATCCGGCTCACCTCCAAAGCCAAGCTGCCAACCTTGGTGGAGCGCGCCGTCGACATGGCCGAAGCCAGGCAACGGGTGGACCAGTCCCGGCTCACCATGATGCGCGCGTTCGCGGAGACGGACAGCTGCCGGCGGCAGTTCCTGCTCGGCTACTTCGGCGAAGACCTGCCGGAGCCGTGCGGCAACTGCGACGCCTGCGCCGAGGCTGCCAACCGCGCAGATGCGCCTGACGCGGGAGCACAAACCCACGACGGCGGCGCTCCAGGGTCCGCGGAACAGGCCGCTTCGGGCGCCGGGGAACCCTTCCCGCTGCAGTCCGCTGTGGTCCACAAGGAGTGGGGTCCGGGGCTGGTGATGCGGCACGAGGACGACGTGATTACCGTCCTGTTCGATCAGGAGGGGTACAAGACGCTGTCCCGCAGCGCCGTCGTGGAGCATGAACTCCTCAAGCCTGCTTAGCCGCCGCCCGCGCGGGTAGGCTGGAAGGACACTGACGACGAAAGGCCCGCCGCGTGGAAGTACCCTCCTATGTCTGGACCCTGACCATCGCAGGAATTGTTGGCCTGCTGGCCTTCGATTTCTTTTTCCATGTGCGAAAGGCCCACACGCCCTCGCTCAAGGAATCCGCCATTTGGTCCGCCATCTATGTGGGCATTGCGCTGCTCTTCGGTCTGGGGGTGCTGTTCTTCGGCGGGCCCACGATGGGCACGGAATACTTTGCGGGGTACGTCACGGAAAAGGCGCTGTCCGTGGACAACCTCTTTGTGTTCCTCATCATCATGGCCAGCTTCAGGGTGCCCCGCGCGGACCAGCAGAAGGTGCTGCTGTTCGGCATTGTTTTCTCGCTCATCGCCCGCACCGCGTTCATCTTCCTTGGCGCCGCGCTGATCAACAGTTTCGCCTGGGTGTTCTACATTTTCGGCCTCATTCTGCTCGTCACTGCCGGCAACCTGCTCCGCCCGAACTCCCACGACGACGAGTCTGAAGGGCTCGTGGTCCGGCTCGCCAAGAAGTTCCTTCCGGCGTCGGAACACTACGACGGCGACAAGCTCTTCACCATGGAAAACGGCAAG
This sequence comes from Arthrobacter sp. K41, assembly GCF_059089645.1. Taxonomy (NCBI): domain Bacteria; kingdom Bacillati; phylum Actinomycetota; class Actinomycetes; order Micrococcales; family Micrococcaceae; genus Arthrobacter; species Arthrobacter sp. K41. The sequence goes on from NZ_JBNHEW010000003.1 coordinate 553,107, forward strand.
CGCGTCCTCACCCCGATGCTGCTGGTAATGGTGGCCATCGGCGGCACGGACATCCTCTTTGCGCTCGATTCCATTCCCGCAATCTTTGGCCTGACCCAGAACGTGTTCATCGTTTTCACCGCCACCGCGTTCTCCCTGATGGGTTTGCGGCAACTGTTTTTTCTGATCGACGGGCTGCTGGACCGGCTGATCTTCCTCTCCTACGGCCTGGCAGCAATCCTCGGCTTCATCGGCGTCAAGCTCATCCTGCACGCACTCCACGAGAACACTCTGCCGTTCATCAACGACGGCGAACACGTCAACGTGGTGGAAGTCAGCACCCAGGTTTCCCTGAGCGTGATCCTCGGCGTCCTCGTGGTGACTATTCTTGCCTCCATCTTCAGCCCCAAGGGCAAGGCCAAGAACGCCGTGTCCGGAGCGCGGCGGCACGCCAACGAATACCTGGATCTCAACTACGAGACGGACATGGTGGAGCGCGACAAGATCTTCGCCCGTATGTGCCGCGAGGAGGACCAGATCCGACAGCTGCCCGAGAAGTACAAGAGGCTCGTCCGCAATGAGACAGAGTTCCTGGACCTGCTGCGTCGCGCCCACGCGGAGCACGACAAGGCCCAGGTGCGGGCGGCCGCAGACAGCTGACCTTTGCCGGGTGGGTTTGCCGGGCGCCGAATTGTCAGTGCCTCTTGCTAGGTTGGATCCAGGGCCAGGGGAACCGTCTTCCGGCCCGGCTGTCGATGGGGAGGCCCCGTGTTTTTGCTCGAAGCTGCAGCGGCCGGCGCGCCACCGGACCTGGTGTTTTCCGCCAGCGATCTCGTGGCCGCCAGCGAGTGCGAGTACCGGACGCTCCGAATCCTGGACGAGAAGCTGGGGCGCTCCCCTAAAGCTGTCTTTGAGGCTGACGAGATGCAGGTCCGGGCCGGCGAGCTGGGTGACAAGCACGAACAAACGGTCCTCGCCAGCCTGGTCGCCAAGTACGGTGAGTGGGATGCCAGCCGGGGTGCGGGCGTCTATTCCTTGGAACGCGGCCAGAACCTGCGCGGGGAGCTGCAGGCCAGGCACGCGGAAACGGAGCTCGCCCTCCGTTCCGGCGCCGACGTCGTTTTCCAGGCCACGTTTTTCGACGGCGAATTTCTCGGCTACGCGGACTTCCTCGTCAACGAGGCTGCCGGCACGGGCAGCTCCGGGCGCTACGAAGTCTGGGACACCAAGCTCGCCCGGCACGCCAAGGTGGGTGCTTTGCTGCAGCTGGCGGCGTACGGGGACCAGCTTCTCGGGATGGGTCTTGACCCCTCCCCCACCGTGACCCTGGTACTGGGTACCCGCGTGGATGACGACTGGCTCCGCAGCAGCCACTCCCTCCCGGACCTGCTGCCTGTTTTTCGGGAACGGCGCCGGCGCTTCCGGGAGCTGACAGCGCAGCACCGGTCCGCTGATGCCACCGTGCGGTGGCAGCAGCCGGAAATCGTCCACTGCGGCCGGTGCGATTACTGCGCAGAACAAGTACAGGCCCACCGGGACCTGCTGATGGTGGCAGGGATGTCCGTGGTGCAGCGCAGGAAGCTGCGTGCTGCCGGCATCACCACCATTGATGAGCTTGCTGCCATGCCAGCCGGGGACGCCAAAAATTCAATGGCCCGGCTGCGGGTGCAGGCCCGGATGCAGCTGGGCCTCGATACCCCGGCCGGATCACGTACCTTCACAAAAGACGGCCAGCCGCACACCGTCTCGTTCACCGTACTGCCGGAGAACACCATAGGGGCGCTCCCCCTGCCCAGCCCGGGAGACATCTTCTTCGACTTCGAGGGCGACCCCCTGTGGCAGGACCCTGCCACCGGAGCCTGGGGCATCGAGTATCTGTTCGGTGTGGTCGAGGCGCCGGGTGCCGGCCACGCCGGCGATCCCATCTTCCGCCCGTTCTGGGCCCATTCCCGGTCCGGGGAACGCCGTGCCTTCCTCGAGTTCCTGGATTATGTAGAGGAACGCCGGGCCCGGTATCCGGACATGCACGTCTACCACTACGCCGCGTACGAGAAGACTGCCCTGCGGAACCTCTCCCTTGCGCATCAGGCCGGCGAGGACACGGTGGACACTTGGCTCAGGGAGGGCCTGCTCGTGGACCTCTACGCCACGGTGCGGCAGTCGCTGCGCATCTCCGAAGCGTCGTACTCCATCAAGAAGCTTGAACCGCTGTACATGGGCGACAACCTGCGCTCCGGGGATGTCAAGGACGCCGGCGCCTCCGTCGTCGCCTACGCCGCGTACTGTGCGGCCCGGGACGCCGGGAACACTGTGGAGGCGGAGAAGATCCTGGCATCAATCTCCGACTACAACCACTATGACTGCCTCTCCACCCTCCGGTTGCGCGATTGGCTCCTGGACATTGCCGGGCAGGGAGTTACGGAAGCTGCAAAAGACGTCACTTCCGAAGCAAAGCCTGCCCGCCCCGCTGCGGCGTCCCGGGAACGCCCGGCACAAGAGGAAAGCCCCGAGGAATCCAGGCTGCGCGAGTACCTCGCCGGCCTGCCGGACAACCGCCCCTGGACGGATGATGAACGCGCCATCGCGATGGTGGCCGCCGCTACCGGATATCACCGCCGCGAACGCAAGCAGTTCTGGTGGCAGCACTTCGACCGCGTGGAAGCACCCATCGAGAACTGGTCCGACCAGCGGAACGTCTTTGTGGTGGAATCGGCAGAGGTGACATCAGACTGGGCCCTCGCCAAGCCGCGGGAGCGGATGCGCACACGGATACTGCGCCTCCGCGGCACCATGACGGAGGGATCGGACTTCCGGCCGGATTCCAGCTGGTGCCGCCTCTACGATGCCCCGCCTCCTGACGGTATGGCCGCGCCTGACGCCGCTCCTGGAGCCAGGGCTTTCACGTTCGGGACCAGGATCAGTGAATTGTCAGCGGCACCCGACAACCCGGAACATACCATCATCACCGTCGCCGAGCGTGAGTCCGGCAAGGTTGCCGCCTATCCACACCTGCCCGTTGCCCTCACCGAGGACCAGCCCCTTGCTACGGCCAGCATCGAAGCTGCCATCGCGGAAATTGCCGCCACAGTTGGCGCCTCCGTGCCGGACCTGCCGGCCCAGCCGGGCCTGGACATCCTGCGCAAGCAACCCCCGCGGTTCCGCTCCCTCCGGCATCCGGTGGACGTCCCGCACGGGCCGGACGGTTCCCCTGCCTACGCCGCTGCAATCACCGCTTCCATCCGTGACCTTGACCGTTCCTACCTCGCTGTCCAGGGACCCCCGGGCACGGGAAAGACGTTCGTTGGTGCCCACGTGATCGCCAGGCTTGTCGCCGAAGGCTGGAAGATCGGCGTCGTGGGCCAGTCGCACAACGTCGTCGAAAACCTGCTCTGCTGTGCCATCAGGACCGGCGGCGTAGATCCCGCTGTAGTAGCGAAGAAGTTGGCGGCGCCGCACGACGTCCCGTGGAGGCAGACCGCCGATGGCGACGTCGTCGCGTTGTTGGCTTCAGTGGGCGGCTGCCTGGTAGGCGGCACGGCTTGGACCATGACCGGCAAGGACGTCCCGCGCGGTTCGCTGGACCTGCTGGTCATTGACGAAGCCGGACAGTTCTCGCTCGCGAACACGCTGGCCGTCTCCCGGGCGGCGAAGCGGCTTCTCCTGCTGGGCGATCCCCAGCAACTGCCGCAGGTCACGCAGGGCGCACACCCCGAACCCGTGGATGAATCAGCGCTGGGCTGGCTCGCTGCAGGACACGCCACCCTGCCTGCCAACCTTGGGTATTTCCTCGCGGACAGCTGGCGGATGCACCCGGAGCTGTGCCGGGCAGTCTCCCGGCTGAGCTACGAAGGCAAGCTCCACGCGGCGCCTGCGGCTTCCGAACGGGAGCTCGAGGGACTCCCGCCAGGGGTTGAAACCGCTTTCGTCAACCACAGCGGCAATACCACGGCATCGAAGGAAGAAGCTGCCGAGGTGGTCCGTCAGGTGCGGCGGCACCTCGGGCTCAAGTGGACTTCCGGTGCGGGAACGGAGTCCCGGCCCCTGGGGCTCGAAGACGTTTTGGTGGTTGCCGCGTACAACGCGCAGGTCCATGTGATCCGGCAAGCCCTCGGGGAGGCAGGCCTGCCCGGCGTCCGGGTGGGGACAGCCGATAAGTTCCAAGGCCAGGAAGCGCCGGTGGTCCTGGTGTCGATGGCATGTTCGGCAGTGGGCGAGGCCCCACGCGGGGCCGAGTTCCTGCTGAACAGGAACCGGATCAATGTGGCAGTATCGCGTGGGCAGTGGCGGGCGGTCATTATCCGCTCGCCCGAACTCACCAGCTACATGCCGCGTCGGCCCATGGCCCTGGAGGAGCTCGGAGCGTTTCTCGGCCTCAGCCCACGGGACCAGGGATCCCCTAAACCCGGCAGATCCACCGGGCACGGAGGCACCCCGCGGAGCAGGGTCAGCGGGTCCTGAAGCCGTTGAAGTTGCCCTCAGCCGGGGAGATCGAGTCCTCCACCTGTTCCACCCGGCCTGGCGTGGCGTCGGAGTTCAGCCATGCGCGCAGCTCGTGGATTTTCCACTGCGGCCCTTCAGCCACGAGGGCGACCGAGCCGTCGTCGAGGTTTTTCACCTCACCGGTGAGACCCAGCTCCTCCGCCTTGCCCATGGTCCAATAACGGAAGCCGACACCCTGCACCACGCCAGATACACGGGCAGTCAAACGCACCGCTTCAGCATCAGTGGCAGACGGGTCGGAAGACGAATCTTCGTTCCTGGCCATGGTGCCTCCCCTCAGTCAGCGCTTCCTGCCCAACCAGGTAGCGCCAGGAGCCGTTTTGACGCTTCGCAACGGAACCTGGCGCAACCCGGTTGGATCCGGGGCGCCTAGTTGATGGTGATGTCGCGGGTGCTGTGGTTGTAGCGGATGGTGACAGTTCCGCCGTCGTGGTACAGCTCGTGGTTGGGGCCGTCGAAGGTACCGAATGCTCCGTAGTTCTCGTCCCAGGACCGGTTCAGGGCAATCTTGAAGGTGTAGTGGCCCGCCGGAAGTTCGGCGCTCTTTTTCCACAGCTGGTCCAGGAAGTCGAACTCCATCTGGGCCTCGTCGTACTGGGGCGCCCAGTTCTCAGGAGCGCCGAGGATGGTGTTGAAGTCGCCTGCAACAGCCACCGCTTCCGGCTGCGGGTGAGTCTCAACGTCCGCGTCCTCAACCGGTTCAACAACAGTTTCGGTCGACGCCTTGGCCGGAGCCTTGCCCTTGACGGCGTTGACCACGGGTTCGACTGCGTCCTCGATGGCCTTTGCTGCCTTGCCCACGGCTGCAGCGGCCTTCTTCGCTGGAGTCTTCTTCGCGGCCGGCTTCTTGGTCTCCGTCTTGGCCGCGGCCTGCGCCGGTACTGCGGCTGCGGGAACCGCGGTCGTCTTACGGACGAAGCCGGCCGGTGCCGTGGGAACCGGGGTGTCGGCAGGAACGGGGGTGCCGGCGTCGAGCGCGGTGGCGAAGGACACCGGGTCCGGGAACGCTACCGTTGCCCGCATGCCTTCTTCGGTGATAGTCCAGCCGGTGCGGCCCTTAACCAGCCAGCCGGCCTTAACGAGCTTGGCCGTGGCGGAGGTCAGCGTTTTGTGGCCGCGGGGAATGCCGCCGCTGAGCAGCTCACGCTCGTGCTCGTTGAACGGCACGCGTGCCGTGGCCTCCGCGAGGACCTCGCCTGCGTTCAGTGCATCGCCGGACCACACGCCTTCGGTCAGGACATCCAGCACGGTCTTGAGTCGAAGGAAGGTGTTTTCTGCGGTGGACTTGGCCATGATTCCCCTTTATAAAAGCGATCGGTCTTAGGCATCATGCCAACTGCCCGTAACATCGCGCGACTTGAAATGGTTAACTCTGCGTGTCGTGACCGACTGTGAAGCGTACGTTTCAACAAGTGGGTCTGGAGTATCGGGTTGTAGGGCTGGCTGCACAACCCGGAGCGCTGACATGGGTGCCGCACTGCACTTCCCCAGACACGCCTGCGGCACCAAGTTTAGCGGTAACCGGGGACGGACGTTGCGTGGGACACAGCAGGCGTCAGTGCGTTACTTCGCCGCTGTTCAGTTCGTCCAGCAATTCCGCCTTCCGCTCCTCCGAAGCAAAGGACGAATGGATGGAGTTTGCCGCCAGCCTGGCCTTGTCGAAATCGGAGAGTTCGAAGGCTGCTTCCAGCTGGGTGAAATTGTCATCCACATAGCCGCCGAAATAGGCGGGGTCGTCCGAATTGACAGACACATTGAGCCCGGCTGCGAGCATGGCGGGCAGCGGGTGGTCCGCTAGGGTATCGACGGCGCGCAGCCGGACGTTGGACAACGGGCACACCGTCAGCGGGATCCGCGCGTCCACGAGACGCTCCACCAGGTCCGGATCGTCCATGCAGCGGATGCCGTGGTCGATGCGCTCCACACCGAGGATGTCCAGGGCTTCAACGATGTACGACGCCGGCCCTTCCTCGCCTGCGTGGGCGGTCAGCCGCAGGCCCGCTTCGCGCGCCTTGGCGTAAAGCCGCTCAAACTTCGACGGCGGGTTGCCCACCTCCGCCGAGTCCAGCCCGATGGCTCCGATGGGTGCGTTCATGGCCAGCAGCCCGTCGAGGACTTCCAGTGCGGACTCCTCGGGAAGATCCCGCAGGAACGCCGCGATCAGCATCGTGGAGATCCCAAAGTCCTCCTCGGACGTCACCAGGACCGAGGCGACACCGTTGACGCAGGTTTCCAGGGAAATGCCGCGGGCGAGGTGCGCCTGCGGGTCCATCATGATCTCGGCATGCCGGACCCCGGCTGCAGCGGCCCTTTCCAGATAAGCGTGGGTCATCGCCGCAAAGTCCTCTTCAGTCTGCAGAACGGCCATGTTGGCGTAGTACAGATCAAGGAAGGACTGCAGGTCGGTGAACTCGTACCGGGCCCGAAGCTCTTCAATCCCGCTGTAGGGCAATGCAATGCCGTTGCGTTCGGCCAGCGCAAAGATCAACTCCGGCTGCAGGGTCCCCTCAATATGGAGGTGCAGCTCCGCCACCGGGAGGAGCCTGGTAGGGACCTCTGGCTCCCCTGGAAAAGGTTCGGTTTCAGGCACGGCAGTACCGCCAGCAAAGTTATCCATCCGGTCAGGATAATGCCCTCCGCCGGTTTCACCACTAGAGTCGAGCCAATGCAGAATGCCAAGCACGCTGATGACCTGCAGTATCCAGCTCCTGCCCATGCAACCGACGGCTTTGTCCGGGTGCGCGGAGCGCGCGAAAACAACCTCCGCAACGTGGACGTTGACATTCCGCGGGATGCGATCGTGGCCTTTACCGGGGTTTCCGGCTCCGGCAAGTCCTCCCTGGCCTTCGGCACGATCTACGCCGAGGCGCAGCGCCGCTACTTCGAGTCCGTGGCCCCATATGCCCGCCGCCTTATCCAGCAGGGGCACAATCCAAAGGTGGAGCTGATCAGCGGCCTCCCACCCGCCGTCGCGCTTCAACAGCGCCGCGGCGCACCCAGCAGCCGGTCAACGGTAGGAACAGTCACCACGCTCTCCAATTCCCTGCGTATGCTCTTCTCCCGCGCGGGAACCTACCCAGCCGGCAGCAGCCAGCTGGACTCGGACGCCTTCTCCCCCAACACGGCTGCCGGGGCATGCACGGAATGCCACGGCCTGGGCATCGCACACACCGTCACCGAGTCCTCGCTCGTCCCGGATCCCTCCCTAAGCATCCGCGACGGCGCCATCGCCGCGTGGCCCGGGGCCTGGCAGGGGAAAAACCTTCGGGACATCCTCACCCACCTGGGTTACGACGTCGACACACCCTGGCGCAAGCTGCCCCAAAAGCACCGCGACTGGATCCTCTTCACGGAGGAACAGCCCGTGGTGGAGGTGACTCCACAGCGGGACCGCGTTGCCAAGCCGTACAAGGGGCGATTCTGGAGCGCCAGGAGCTACGTCCTCCATACGCTGGCTGATTCGCAAAGTGCCGCCATGCGTGAGCGGGTGCTGGCGTTCATGGAGTCCGGGCCGTGCCCGCGCTGTGCAGGCGCAGGGCTGACCCAGGAAGCCCTGGCCGTGACCTTCGCAGGCAGGACCATCGCGGAACTGAACCGGCTCCCCATGGCGGACCTTGCGGAAATCGTGCGCCCCACCTCCGAGCTGCACGACGCCGGGACGGCCTCGCGCACGCACGTTTCGGGAGAGTCCAACGAGGTGGCCGTGGCGATCACCCGGGACCTGCTCCAGCGCATCACCGTCCTGCTGGACCTCGGGCTGGGCTACCTCGCCCTGGGCCGGGCTACGCCTACGCTGTCGCCGGGCGAGATGCAGCGGCTCCGCATCGCCACCCAACTGCGCTCCGGCCTCTTCGGCGTCATCTATGTGTTGGACGAACCCTCCGCAGGGCTGCACCCGGCCGACGCCGAGCCCCTCCTGGACGTGCTGGAGCAACTGAAGTCTTCCGGCAACTCAGTGTTTGTGGTGGAGCACAACATGGACGTGGTGCGCAGAGCGGACTGGCTGGTGGACGTCGGCCCGCGGGCGGGCGAAGGCGGCGGCGACGTGCTCTACAGCGGACCGGTCGATGGGCTTGCGGGTATTGAAGCCTCGGTCACCCGGCCTTTCCTGTTCGGCGAAACCCTGCCGAAGGTCCCCGGCAATGTCCGCGGCGATGCACGCAAGGGCCTGACCCGGGAGCCCGCCGGATGGCTGGAGCTCAAGGACGTAAGCCGGCACAACCTGCGCGGACTGGACGCGCGTTTTCCCCTGGGTGTCCTGACTGCCGTCACCGGCGTATCCGGCTCGGGCAAGTCCACCCTTGTAGGCCGTGTGCTGGCGGAGGTAGTGGGCTACGGGCTCAAGACGCCCGTGGAGCCGGATGACGCGGCGGACCCGTTGGCCCTGGGAGCCGTCACCGGAAGCGAGCACATCGACCGCCTGGTAACCGTGGACCAAAAGCCCATCGGGCGGACGCCGCGCTCCAACCTCGCCACCTACACGGGTCTTTTTGACGCCGTCCGCAAGGAATTTGCCGCCACGGAACAAGCAGGACTTCGGGGATACGGTGCGGGCAGGTTTTCCTTCAACGTGGCCGGCGGCCGCTGCGAGACGTGCCAGGGCGAGGGTTTCGTTGCCGTCGAACTGCTCTTCCTGCCCGGCAGTTACGGCCCCTGCCCGGAATGTGCCGGGTCCCGCTACAACCCGCAAACGCTCGAGGTGGAGTACCGGGGCAAGAATGTGGCCGAAGTGCTGGCCATGACGGTGGACACTGCCGCGGCGTTCCTCGCCCACGTACCCGCCGCGGCCCGCAGCCTCACAAGCCTGCAGGATGTTGGACTCGGTTATCTTCGGCTGGGGCAGCCTGCCACGGAGCTCTCCGGCGGTGAGGCGCAGCGCATCAAGTTGGCCACGGAGCTTCAACGGGCCCAGCGGGGACACACCCTGTACTTGCTGGACGAGCCTACGACCGGGCTGCACCCAGCCGACGTGGAACTGCTGATGGCACAGCTCCACGGATTGGTGGACGCCGGAAACTCTGTGGTGGTTGTTGAGCACGAGATGGCAGTGGTCGCCGGAGCGGACTGGGTGATTGATTTGGGCCCTGCAGGCGGGGACAAGGGCGGGCAGATCATGGCTACCGGGACACCAGCCGCCGTCGCAACGTCCCGTAAAAGCCGCACGGCCCCCTACCTGGCTGAAGCGCTCGGCCAGCAAACAGTCAGCCACCACCCAGACAAGGTCTCGATTTGATAACGGCCGGATGATGTCCTAGCGTGAGACCCATGCCCGCGAACGCGGGCGCAGTAATGCCCGGTGCTGCCTCCACCAGAACTGCCCAGCTGGCAGCGGCCGAACTTGACCTCTATTCGTCAGGGGTGGGCAGTGGCGCGACGATCTCCGGGGACGGAACCAGCGCAGGTGGCCTTCAGGAGCATCACCATCATGAAAAACACCACTTTCCGTACTGTCGCGCGCCGCGGAGCCACCGTAGCCGCCATTTCGGCTGCCGGGCTGGCCCTTTCGGCCACCGCAGCCAACGCCGCGACCAGCACGTCCACCTGGGACGCGCTCGCACAATGTGAGAGCGGCGGCAACTGGGCCATCAACACCGGCAACGGCTACAGCGGCGGCCTTCAGTTCAGCCCCAACACGTGGGCAGCCTACGGCGGCACGGGTTCAGCCGCTAACGCGAGCCGCGAGCAGCAGATCGCCGTCGCCGAGCAGGTTCAGGCATCGCAGGGCTGGGGCGCCTGGCCGTCCTGCGCTGCACAGCTCGGCTTGAGCGGGGGCGCCACCGGTGTTGCACCACAGAGCGTTCCCGTGCAAAGCGTTCCCGTCCAGGCAGCACCGGTTCAGGCCGCACCGGTTCAGGCCGCCCCCGTCCTGAGCGCGCCGGTCGTCTCAACACCGGCTGCCAAGGCGCCCGTCGCCAGGCACGTCACCGCGGTTGCCCTGAGCGGCGAAACCTACACCCTGCAGGCAGGCGACACCCTGAGCATTGTGGCCGATAAGCTGGGTATCCAAGGCGGCTGGCAGCACCTTGCCGACGCGAACCTGGACACCATTGCTGACCCGAACCTCGTCTTCGCAGGACAGGTCATCCAGCTCCCGGCTTAAACCCTTTCCGGTTTGAGCGACGGCACGGTAGTGCCCGACGCCTGCAAGGGCGCCCCAATCGGTCGGCGATAGACAAATTCCGTTGACCAAAGAACGACGCCGGCGCGCCCCCAGAAGGGGCGGGCCGGCGTTGTACGTTTTGAAGGTGTTGCTAGGGACGGTGCCTCTAGCTGGTTGCCGGCAATTCGCGGACGATCCGCACCTTCCAGGCGGAATCGTCGCTCGTGTCCAGGAGGGCAACCGTGCCGTGCGCCAGGTTAAGGGCAACACGCTTGGCAGCGAGCAGCTCCAGGTAGAGGTGCTCGTTCATCCGGCTCGGGGTGTCAATCATGTACTTCACGGCGTCACGGACCTTGCGGTAGTTGGCACTGCGTTCGCGGTGGAGGTGCAGCTCCAAAGCGGAGCGCTGCTTGAGCCGCGGCTCGTGGCGGTTGAGCAAGGTGACGGCGGTGTGCACGGCGACTACCAAGGTGAGTGAGACGCCGTAAATCCACCATCCGCTGGAGAGCAGGAACAGAGGCAGATTAGCGATGGCCACAACTGCGATCACTACGCGCAACGCGGCGATGCGGCGCATAGTGGTGGCGACGGCGGCCATGCCGGCGCGGAAGCCGTGCTGCTCCTTGCGGGCCGCTTCCGGGTCAAGGGTAAATTCGTCAAGGACCAGGATGCCCTTGGCTTCCGGACTTAGCATCTGGCCGTAGCGGGGCTCGAAGGAGCGGGTGTTTTCAGGGGTCTTTTCAGGAGTGGATGTCATCAGAGGGCTTCCATAACGCGGGGGTGGTTGCGGTGATCTTAGTGGGTCCGGCTACCTTGAGTATGCATAGGTCCACGATGTGAACAATTTGATGCCGCGCCTGTGGTGCCGGGCACTGCAATTGGCACATCCGCCGGCGGCCGTCAGACTGAAGGGATGCAAACCTTCCTTCCGTACCCCGATTTCCGGCAGAGCGCCGCCGCCTTGGACACTGCCCGGCTCGGCAAACAGCGCGTCGAGGCACTGCAGACGCTCCGAGCACTGGTGATTCCCGGTTACGGCTGGCAGACCCACCCGGCGATCCGGATGTGGATGGGATATGTGCCTGCCCTGACCATGTATGGGCTGGCGATGGTGGACGAGTGGATCGAGCGCGGGCACCCGGACAACACCCGAGCGAACATCGCTGAATTCGCGCCGCAGGCCGCCCACCCGGACTACGTAGCCAAGATTCCGATGCCGCCGTGGCTGGGGGACCCGGACGTCCACCTTAGCCACCGCTCGAAACTGGTGCATAAAGCGCCGAAAATCTACAGTTCCGTATTCCCGGACGCAGTACCGGAGATGGCTTACGTCTGGCCGGAGCCCAGGCACGAGATACTGCCGCATGAACCTGAGGGCGACATCCTGTGGATCCTTCGCTCACCGCACCAAGATGTGGATCCCCAGGCCCTGGACACGGTGGCGCTGCCGCCGGTTCATGGTTTTACCGATGCCGTGCCTGCTGACCCGGATGATGACTACACGCCGGTCTATATCGAGGACGGGTCCCGCCGCCCCTCAAGGCAGCCACGCAAGGCCCCGCCGAAGCAGCTGGTGAAGAAACCTACGCGCAAGCGGCTGGCCCAGGAGGAGGCTTTCTCCACGCTTCCGGGAAAGACCCCCGTGGCCGTCCCGTTCGAGCACGGCACGAAGTTTGCGGTGGGACAGGTTGTGGGCAGGCCCATCACACTCAAGGACGGCAGGTTCGGCAGGAACTTTACGGTCACCGAGATCATCGACCGGTCCGCGTTCGCCTACCCCGCACTGCTGCAGGACCCTCGCGTGTTCTTCCCGGTGGAGGCACCGTAGGCCACCATGTCGCGCTGATCGCATACAGTTATGCCCATGTGCGCGTGACGCACACCATCAGCTTGGGGGCAAGGTATGGGTGCAGGTGACGGCGCTGCCGAGCAGGCGCGAATAGCGGCGGAACGGGCAGCAAAGCTTCGGCGGCAGCTGGATTATGCCGAACGGTCCGAACGGGCATGGGCAGCAGGGGCGGCCGGGGAAGCCCGGGTCGCCGCCTTCCTCGAGACGCTTCAGTCACAGGGCTGGGCGGCTCTTCACGATGTTCACTGGCCGGGCCGGCCCAAAGCCAACCTGGATCACGTTCTGATAGGGCCAGGTGGGGTCATCGTCATTGACGCAAAGAACTGGTCAGGGGACGTACAACTTCGCAACGGCGTTCTCCGGCAGAACGGCTACTCCCGGGAGCGTGAAGTTGCCGGCGTACTGCAGCAGGGCGCCGCCGTCGCGGCCCTTCTTGAGCCACAACACCGCCGCTACGTCCAGGCATGGGTGTGCATGGTGGGGCAGCCCGTTGTGCAGGGGTCAACGGCCAGCGGCGCACGAGTCCAGGGCATCGACACCATGAAGGACGCTGTAGCGGCCCTCCCGCCCGTGCTGGACTCGAACACCATCGGTGTTATCCACCACCACCTCACCAACCTGCTTGCCGGGACAACGAGTCCTACGCTGGTGACCACCGCACACGTACCAACAGGCTCGCCGGACTTCGCGCATTCTTCCGGTCCAGCCGCATCCCTGGCTCAGTGGCGTACTGCCCGCCACCCGGACCATGATCCGCACATTGTTCGCCCGCCCGTTACGACTGTGCCCAGGCCCGGGCTCAGGAAGAAACCGGGATGTCTTGGGGTGCTTTTCCGATTGGCATTGATGATCTTCATCCTCGGCGTGCTCCTCAACGTGCTGTCGCAGCTTACGCCCCAGCCGCAGGGTCCCGCTGTTCCGACTCCAGCGATAATGTCTACCCTCCCGGACCCCTGACTTCACGGACTCCCCAAGCACGAATTCGGACCAGGACAATGAACTGGCAGACTGTCAGCCATGACTATCCTCCTTGCTGGCTGTGGTGATCTCGGAACGGAGGCGGGGCTGCGGCTCGCTGCCCAGGGCCACCGCGTGGTGGGCTGGCGCCGCTCCCCCGGCAAGCTGCCGGCCGAGATCGAAAGCGCGGCGGCGGACCTCAGCGCGCCCAACCTTCCGCCAGTCCCGAAGGACACCACCGCCGTCGTGATAGCTGTAGCCGCAGACGCACCAACGGAGGAGGCCTACCGGGCCGCGTATGTGCAGGGACTCGCCCACGTCCTGAACGCATTGGAGCGCGACGGCGTCACCCCCGAAAGGGTGCTCTTCGTTTCCTCCACCGCTGTTTATGGCGACGCCGGCGGCGGCTGGGTTGACGAAGGGACGGCCGCTGTCCCCGGCGGGTTCTCCGGCCGCGTCCTTTTGGAGGCCGAGGACCTCCTGCATGCCAGCTTTGCGGGGACTCGAACGAAGACGTCGGCACTCCGGCTTGGCGGCATCTATGGACCCGGCAGGACCCGGCTGATCGACCAGGTTCGCAGCGGTTCAGCCATCGTCCCGGAAGATGTCCGATATACAAACCGCATCCATCGGGACGATGCCGCTGCGGCGATAGTCCATCTCATCACCATGCCTACTGTCCCCGCGCCGGTTTATGTCGGCGTGGACGACGAACCCGCTGACCTCGGCAGCGTGCTCCGCTTCCTGGCCGCCGAGATGGGCTTGGCCGAGCCCCGAGTTGGAGACGCCGGACCGGCGCGGGGCGGCAACAAGCGCTGCCGCAATGGGCTCCTGCGCAGCACTGGTTTTGAGTTCAACTTCCCGTCGTTCCGGGAAGGCTACCGGGACATCCTTGCCGGGAATGGGGTCCGCCACCCCTAGAGTGGGCTTGCTCCCGCCTGCCAGCGCTTAGGCTGGCACTCGAACGCCAGCAACTTTGACCCGACGCGAGTGAGGCAGGAACTGTGGACTTTCGGCACATCATCGAGACGGTCGGAGAATTTGTCGACTTTGCCGGGGTGGCCGTGATGGTCATCGGGGCACTGGTTTCCATTCCCTTGGCACTCCGCGGACACCAGCCCCGCAGCCTCCCAGCGGGAGCTGAACGCCTCAGCACCTACCGCCTTTACCGGCAACTGCTGGGCAGGTCCATCCTGTTGGGGCTAGAACTCCTGGTTGCGGCCGACATCATCCGCACCGTTGCTGTCACACCGACGTTCGAGAGCGTGGGAGTCCTGGCCATCATTGTGCTGATCCGGACCTTCCTGAGCTTCTCGCTGGAGCTGGAGATTACGGGTCGGTGGCCGTGGCAGAAGGAACCACGTGCCCCTGATTCCGCGAACGCTCCTGCGCGTTGATCCTGTTGGATGCCGTGAAGCCTAGGTTTTCCACATAGCTGCTTTTGGGGAGCTGTTTTGTCAGGGGTGTTTGGCAGAGTTGTCCTATGGAAGCCATTGGGGAACAGCTTGCGGAGTTCGGCGGTTCTGCCGCTGTGCTGGCGCGGGCTGGCAGCAGTTCCGCCGGTGGCCTGGAGGCGTATGACGGCGGCTCCCGCCCAGGTCTGGCCGGTCGCCTTCGCGTCGTTCCCGGCATTCCCGCACCCCATAAACCCGAGCCGTTTGAACCCAAACCTGATGAATCTGACGCGGACGAAGCTGCACCGGATGAATCTGAGTTGGGTGAAGCCGCGCGGGGTGAACACGAGCAGGCTCTAATCGCCGCCTCGGCCTTGGCATCCGGTGCGCGGTCTGTTGCGCCGCTGGGTTTGGCCGAGTGTGGCCGGCTTCTGACGGCGGCCGCTGCAGCCGCACCGGGTGTGCTGGCCGGGGCTGACTACGTTAAAGCCGCTGATTTCGCCGGGCACGTGGAAGACCTCTCCCGGACCGTGGAGTACCTGCAGGTCCTCGCCGCAGGGACCGTGGACCGCACCTGAACACAGGCCATTACCGCCGCCGACACCGCCCGGACCTGCCGGGCCCGGACAGGCAAAGGCTGGGTCACCGGCTGGGACAACGCCGTGGAAACCCTGACCGAAACAGACACCGCCTGGCCGGCAGCTCCAACAGCAACCGGTACACCTACTGCCCCTATGGTCACCTCACCGGCCGATGACGGGTGCGCCACCACCGCCGAGTTCCTCCGCCAACGGCTCCGGATCGGCAAAAGCGAAGCCCACCGCCGGCTCGCCCTCGCCGCGGACATCCTGCCCGCCACCACCCTCACCGGCCAGACCCTCCCGGCCCCACGCGAACACCTCACCACCGCCCTCACCCCAACCCCCGGCACCGCCGCCCTCACCCCCGCCGCCGGCACCGGCTCTGGTGCCGGCCCGGCCGTGTCTTCCCGGGCCGGGACCATCATCAGCCTGACCCTGAACCGGCTCCAACACCTCACCACCGGGGAGTACCTGGCGCTGATCGAGGAAAACCTCACCACCACCGCCGCGGCCGCCGACCCCGACTTCCTCACCCGCGTCGCCCGCCGCTGGGCCGAGACCATCGACGCCGACGGCACCGAACCCAGCCAAGAAGCCCTCCGCCACACCCAGGGCGCGTTCATCCGCAAACCCCGCCACGGCCTGCACCACCTCGACATCTACGCCACCACCGACCAATACGAACACCTCCTCACCGTCATGAACACCGCCACCAACCCACGCACCAACACCGGAACTAAACCCGGCACCGGCACTGCAGCTGAACTAGGGCCCAGCACGGGCACGGGCACGGATCACTGGCGGGACCGCGGCGTGGACGTGGAACTGGACCGCCGCACCAGGCCACAAAAACAACTCGACGGTCTCGTCGGCGCCGCCAAAATCGCCCTGGCCACCAACACCCTGCCCAGCACCGGCGGAAACAGCCCCCAAATCATCGCCACCATCAACTACCAAGACCTCCTCCCCCACCACAAAGCCACCCACCCAACACCCACCACCGGCACACACCCCGGCACCGACAAGAACACCACCACCGCCACCGCTCTCAGCACAAGGACCAGCACCGGCCCCGGCACCGGCACGCCCCTCGGCACCGGCACCGGCACACCCCCCGGCACGGGGAACTTTGTGTTCACCGGGCCCGTCGCCGCCGCCACCCTCCGCAAAATCGCCTGCGACGCCGACATCATCCCCGCACTCCTGGGCACCCACGGCGAAATCCTCGACCTCGGCCGCAAAACCCGGCTCTTCACCCCCACCCAACGCCTCGCCCTCACCGCCCGCGACCAAGGCTGCACCTTCCCCCACTGCACCATCCCCGCACCCTGGTGCGAAGCCCACCACATCACCTACTGGTCCCACGGCGGAACCACCACCATCAACAACGGCGCCCTCCTCTGCAGCAGCCACCACCACCTGATCCACAAAGAACAATGGACCATCACCACCATCAACGGCACCCCCTGGTACACACCCCCAAAACACCTCGACCCCCACCAAAAACCCCAACAAAACCACTACTTCAAACCACCCCCACCACCCCAAGCCACCACCGAAACAACCACCACCGCGCGGAAATGAAGGTGGGCCCCAACTGGGCATGCTGCGTAAACAGCCTCGTCCCCGGGGAGCCCGAGCGGCTGCAAGGACCGAACTGCCGCCCGTAGGCGCACGCCGTAAGCCGGTATCTCGGTTGCGGGAAGGCACTGCTTCCTTTTGATCACCTCCATTAGGCTTCACAGCATGACGTCCGCCTGTGCTAAGGCTGATTCCCCCGAACCACCTTCACGGCGTCGGCCGGCTTTCCAGGGGTACTCGAGCACTGGCAGGAGCGGGCGATGAACCAACACCTAAACAGGGCGCTACGGTGGCCGCTGCCGGAGGAACTGCCTCTTCCTGTCATCATGGATCAGCGATGGATAGATGCCGTTTTCCTGCACTGGCGCATTCCGGAACCCGTTGCAGCCCGTTTTATGCCCCGGGGCGTTCAGCCGGATACCTTCGACGGAACCTCCTGGGCCGGCCTTATCGGCTTCCGCATGAAGGAGGCGGGCATAGGACGGGGACCAGACATCCCGCACTTGGGAAGTTTCACTGAGGTCAATGTCCGCCTCTACTCCAGGGAGTCCGACGGCACGCGTGGTGTGGTTTTTCTGAGCCTGGACGCAAACCGGCTGCCCGTGGTCCTGGCCGCTCGGGCGGCCGGCATACCCTATGTTTGGTCGCGCACCGGTTACACGCCGCCGTCGGCTTTGGCCCCTGTTACCAGCTACTCAGTCCACAGGTTCAGGCAGGGCGCCAGCAGCATTTTCCGTGCTGCGCCGAATCTTGGGAAGCCTGCGGACGATCCACTGTCCATTCATCTGACTGCGCGCTTCGGGCTGCACAGCACTTTCAGGGGCCGTACGGTCTATATCCCGAACACCCACGAACCGTGGCCCCTGTACGTTGCAGACGTGCTCGAACTAGAAGATGGTTTGCTTGGAGCCGCAGGGATGGAAGTGGCTGGCCCGCCGGATTCCGTACTGTACTCGCCCGGGGTCCGGACCCAATTCGGCCGGCCCCGGTTCGTGGGCCGATAACTGACCCCGAAGGTTCGCTAAACGTCCTGCCAGCCGCGGCCTTTACTGAACCTTGCCACGAGGTTCCCAACCCCGGCGTTCAGGGAGTTGGACGGGTCGAAGTACAAGGATGCCTCAGTTGCACGGCTGTGGGTGATCAACTGCTCCGCCTCCAGCTTAGCCTCGGGAACAGTAGCCCCGATGATGCCGGTTCGCGCTGGCAGCTCCGGAGTGTGCACAACATCTGCACTGGTCTGAGTCAGCGGAATGGTGGTACCGGAGTTGATCTCATGGTGCGGGAACTCAAACTCGGCGTCGTCGGCGGCAGGAATCGTGTACTCCAGGAAATATGTCATGAACCCACCTTTGCAGAAACCCCCTCATCACGGAAAGTGCGCCCACCGCATCGCGGGCCGGTTAAGTATTCCCACGTCAAGGGCCTGCTCCTATACTTGCGGCATGATGATGTCGCTGTGGTTCGGCGTCATAGCATCCAGTGCTTTGGTCCTGGGTGCTTTCATCGGTGTCCGCTTCGAACTTCCCAAGCGCCTCTTGGCCATGTTGCTCGCCTTCGCCGCAGGTGCCCTGATTACAGCACTCGCTTTCGAACTGTTCGAGGACGCCTACGAACACGGCGGGATCGTCCGCGCGGCCGTCGGTCTAATGGGCGGGGCAGTAGTGTTCACGGTCCTCAGTGCACTGTTGGACCGATGGGCCCAAGCAGGCGACGACAAACAGGCCACTCCTGCAGACGAGCTCCAGGGCAGCGCCAAGCTGGACACCGATGCAGCTGCCAGCGATAAGGCGCCCACAGCTGCATCAACGCGTGGAGCAGCAGGCCTGGCGCTGTTGGCAGCAGTAACCCTTGACGGTGTGCCGGAGAACGTTGCCCTCGGAATCGCGCTTGGTGAAGGAACCGGCGGTTTAGCACTCCTCGCGGCCATCTTTGTCTCAAATTTCCCGGAAGCACTGGTAGGTTCGGCATCCATGCGCAGCCAAGGCCGGTCAACCGGAAGCATCCTCGGACTCTGGCTGGCATGTGCGGCCCTGCTGGTGATCGCCGTCGTAGTGGGTGCGGGACCGCTGTCCGGAACAGACCCGAAAGCCATCTCCATCCCCCTGGCTTTTGCCGCCGGCGCCGTGATCGCATCGCTTGCGGACACCCTAATGCCCGAAGCATACGAACACGGCGGCCCGGCCGTCGCCCTGAGCACGGCCGCAGGATTCATCCTCGCGTTCGTGCTGTCACTGGCCTAAGGCGCAGCTGCCGCACCCCCACCTGGACACGCAATCGCCAGCCTCCAGTCCGGCTACTTGCCGAGCCCCGCCCTGCGCAGCGCTTCAGCCATCGCGGTATCTACAGGGGCCGCCTGGGAAGCAGAACCGCGGCCAGCCGCCGGGGCGCTGCGTGCCTGCTTGCCACCCTTTCGTCCCTGCTCCTGGCCCGCCCCGCGTTCCGACCCCCTGGCGGAGCCCTGTCCGGCACCGGGGCTGCCGCCGCGCCGGCCATTCTGGCCTTTCCCCCCGCGCTCCTGGTTCTGCGGCCGGCCGCCAGGCTTTCCGGCAGCCGTGGCACCGGAACCAGCGGCACCCGAAGTAGGTTCATCCTCAAGCCGCAACGTCAAGGAGATGCGCTTACGATCGGGGTCTGCCTCAAGCACTTTCACCCGGACCACCTGCCCGGACTTCACCACCTCACGCGGGTCTGACACAAAACGGTTCGCCAGCGCCGAGACGTGGACCAGTCCGTCCTGATGGACGCCCACATCCACAAATGCCCCGAACGCTGCAACGTTTGTCACGGTCCCTTCCAGAACCATCCCCGGCTTGAGGTCGGAAATCTTCTCGATCCCCACCGAGTAGGCGGCAGCTGCGAAGGCGGGACGCGGGTCCCGCCCCGGTTTGTCCAGCTCCACCAGGATGTCCTGCACCGTGGGAAGCCCAACGGTATCGTCAACAAACTCCCGTGGGTCCAGCGATGATGCGGGAGCAGAACCGGCGGCAACCAGGATCTTCCGGGCCACCGCATAGGACTCCGGGTGCACGCTGGACGCGTCCAGCGGCTCCGCTCCCCCGGTGATCCGGAGGAAGCCGGCGCACTGCTCGAACGCTTTGGCTCCGAGCCGCGGCACTTTCTTCAGTTCGGCCCGCTTTGTGAAGGGCCCGTGCTCGTTGCGGTACGCCACGATGTTTTCACTCAGCAGCGGCCCGACGCCGGCAACCCGGCTAAGCAGCGCGGGCGAAGCAGTGTTGACGTCGACCCCAACGGCGTTGACGCAGTCCTCCACGACTGCGTCCAGACTGCGGTCCAGCTTCGATGCCGTCACGTCGTGCTGATACTGGCCAACGCCGATGGACTTCGGATCAATCTTTACCAGTTCGGCAAGGGGGTCCTGCAGCCTGCGGGCAATGGACACTGCCCCGCGGAGAGACACATCCATCCCCGGCAATTCGGCCGCGGCGAGGGCTGAAGCCGAGTAGACGGATGCCCCGGCTTCAGAAACCACAAGCTTCTGCGGCTTGCGCTCCACGTCCGGCAGACGCTTTATCAGTTCAGCGGCGAGCTTATCCGTTTCCCGTGACGCGGTTCCGTTGCCAATGGCCACCAGTTCGACGGTGTGCTGCCGTGCCAGCCGTACCAGCGTTGCCAGCGCCTCGTCCCACTTCCTGGCCGGCGCGTGCGGGTAGACCGTGTCCGTTGCCACAACCTTGCCGGTGCCGTCCACCACTGCTACCTTGACGCCGGTCCGAAGCCCAGGGTCCAGTCCCAGCGTCGCCCGGTTCCCGGCAGGTGCTGCCAGCAGCACGTCCCGAAGGTTGGCGGCGAAAACGCGGACGGCCTCGTCCTCTGCGGCGGCGAACATCTTGCCCCGAAGATCGGCCGTCAACCGCGCGAGCACGCGCGACCGCCACGCCAACTGCGCCGTTTCCATTAGCCAGCTGTCAGCGGGACGTCCGCGGTCGGCGACCCCAAGGCACCTGGCCACCGCTGACTCGTACCGGGAACGCGCGGCGGCAAGGGCGGCGTCGTCTGTGGGGTCTGCTTCGGCGAGATCGAGCTCAAGGACGCCGTCCTTCTCGCCGCGCAGCAAAGCCAATACCCGGTGCGACGGCATACCCGCCGGGGCCTGCGCGAACTCGAAGTAGTCAGCGAACTTCTGCCCCTCGGTCTCCTTCCCCTTCTTCACGCGGGACACCATGCGGCCCTGTGTCCAAAGACGCTCGCGCAGGGTTGCGGCGAGGTCGGGATCCTGCGCAACCCGCTCCACGAGAATGGCCCTCGCACCGGCGAGCGCGGCAGTTGCATCACCAACGGCGTGCTCAGGGTTGAGGTACTTGGCGGCCTCACGGTCCGGGTGAAGCTCCGGCCGTTTCAGCAGCGCGTCGGCCAGCGGCTCCAGGCCGGCTTCACGGGCGATCTGTGCTTTGGTCCGCCGCTTGGATTTAAAGGGCAGGTAGATGTCCTCGAGCCGGGACTTGGTATCAGCAGCGAGGATCGCTTTCTGCAGCTCGGGGGTGAGTTGGCCTTGCAATGCAACGGCGTCGAGCACCGTACGACGGCGGTCCTCCAGCTCGCGGAGGTAGCGCAGGCGCTCATCGAGGTCGCGAAGCTGCGTGTCGTCCAGCGTGCCGGTGGCTTCCTTGCGGTACCGGGCAATAAAGGGGACGGTGGAGCCGCCGTCGAGCAGCTCCACCGCTGCTTTCACCTGCCAGGCTTTGACACCCAGTTCGGCTGCTATCTGGCTATAGATTCCGTCCTCCCTTTTGCTGGGTGCGGACGGTGTAGGGGAAGGAGCATGCGGCAGTTGGGTCACCAGAACATCTTGCCCTAAGCGCTTGGCCCGCTCCACTGGCGCTGAACGCCGCCGCCTGGGAGCTGGCTATTCCGCTGCCGCCCGCAAAGTGCTGTAGTTGGAATACCGTCACAAGGCACCCATCGCTCGAGGAAGAGGGCATCATGCGGGAACTGCTTATTGTGTTTCAGGAGGGGTTCGAGGAAGCGAACATCACCGTGACGGTGAACGGCAAGCAGGCGCGGCGGGACTTGGACGTTTCCACAAATCCGATACTCGGCATCGCGTCTGAGGTGTCCGTGGAGCTGCCGGCAAAGGGCGCGCACGTCGGAGTTGAAGTGACGAACAAGGGCCTAAAGGCGATCACGAAGGTCAGTGGAAAGCCCAAAAGCGTGCTGGTGTCCATCGAGGACGGCAAGCTCGTGATGACAGAAGGAACC
The DNA here is from genome assembly GCF_059089645.1 of Arthrobacter sp. K41. Classification (NCBI taxonomy): domain Bacteria; kingdom Bacillati; phylum Actinomycetota; class Actinomycetes; order Micrococcales; family Micrococcaceae; genus Arthrobacter; species Arthrobacter sp. K41. The sequence continues at coordinate 575,265 of NZ_JBNHEW010000003.1, forward strand.
GGCCGGGAGGCGCTTCTTTAGCACTTCCTGCTGTCGCTGGACCCGCCCCTAGTAAAACTCCATTTGCTGGAGTAGCATTCGATCACCGCCGGGACCCCTGTGGAGCCCGGTGGGCCAACTTCAGTAGCCGAAGGCCGTCGGATGGCGTTCGGCGCCCGCTGCCGGGACAGCACACCGGACAGCAAACGACGGCGGCACCCAGGCCGGGTGCCGCCGTCGTTGTTATCGCGTAATTGCGTTGAAGGGCAATTAGCCGGCGTAGGCCGGGTAGTCTGTGTAGCCTTTGGCGCCTTCGGCGTAGAAGGTGGAGGGGTCGGGCTCGTTCAGCGGCAGGCTCTCGTTCCACCGCCGTGCCAGGTCGGGGTTGGCGATGGCGGGACGGCCCACCACCACCGCGTCAGCGTGGCCGTCCGCCACCAGCGCAGCCGCTTCCTCCCGGGTGGTGACGACGCTGAAGCCGGTGTTGACCAGGAAGGTGCCGCCGAAGCGGGCGCGGAGGTCCTGGACCAGTTCGCCGGCCGGTTCGTGGTGCAGGATGCTGAGGTAGGCGAGGTTCAGCGGGGCGATGCTGTCCACCAGCACCTCATAGGTTGCCCGGACATCTGCGGCGTCAACCTCCGCAATGCCCTGGACGTTGTGCTCCGGCGAGATACGGATACCCACCCGGTTGGCTCCCACTGCTGCCACAACCGCGTTGACCGCCTCAATGACGAAACGAGCCCGGTTCTCCGGGGAACCACCGTAGCTGTCCGTGCGGATGTTGGAGTTCGGTGCCAGGAACTCATGAAGGAGGTAGCCGTTGGCCGAGTGCAGCTCCACGCCGTCGAACCCTGCCTCTATGGCGTTCAGCGAGGCGGCCACGAATTCCTGAAACACCAAAGGCAGTTCGTCCGTGGTGAGTGCGTGCGGCACGGGGTAGGGCTGTTTGCCCGAGGGGGTGCGAACGTCGCCCTCAATGGCTACTGCACTGGGGGCGACGATGGTGTTGCCGCCTGTGATGTCGGGGTGCGAGACCCGGCCGCCATGCATAACCTGGGCGAACATCCGGCCGCCTTCGGCGTGGACCGCGTCGGTGACCTTCTTCCAACCGGCTACCTGTTCCTCAGTGACGATGCCGGGCTGGCCGGGGTAGGAACGGCCTGCCTGGCTGGGGTAGGTTCCTTCGCTGACAATCAGGCCAAGCGAAGCGCGCTGGCGATAATGCTCCGCGATGAGGGGTCCGGGAACACCATCCTCTCCGGCGCGGAGCCGGGTCAGGGGCGCCATCACCAGTCGGTTCGGGAGCTCAAGTTCGCCAAGGGCCAGAGGGGAAAACAGCATGCGCGTCCTTTCGAAGTATTCGACGTACTGTCTGGCGCAACTGGGAGGCACCTGCAACTATTCCGGATGCGGTGCGGATCACACCCTTGCCGCGCGGTCCCGACCTACCGCAGGTAGGGAGCTGACGCCGACGGATGTGTGTATCGCACCCGTCGGCGCGCCCGTCCGGCAACGGCAGGAGATCAGCGCGGTGCCCCGACGCCCGGGCAGCCCTGCCCTTGCGGGTTCACGTTGCAGTCGTCGGCATAGTTCCGAGTCAGTGACCGCCAGACGCTGATGGTTTGAGGTGGTGCACTGAATTGGCCTTGACCGGGGATGGGCAGCGGAGGGCCTGCGTTTACCGAGTAAGTTCCCTGGAAGGTGGTGGTCAGCACGATTTGGAAGTCCCCAGTAGTTCCGTAAGCGTGGCTCGTCCTCGTCTTTTCGCCCCACCGGTCCTGCGGCAGCGGGCCTCCCATTGACGGTTGCGGACCGAAGACAGTGCCGTCGCCGTAGTTCCAGGTGTACTGGACCGGAGTGGCCACGATGTGCACCTGCTGGCCGAACATCGTGACGTCGAACTGCTGTTCAACTGCTTCGGCATAGAAGTTTGTTTCGGCACCCCTTAGCGTGTGGGGGCTGGGTTGGGCAACGACCGTTCCGGCGTTCACGGGCAGGCTTTCGAACTGCCGCTGAATGTCCGCGGCAATTCGCGGCAGCAGGTCTTCCGGCTGAGCATCGTAAAGGCAGGTCGGGCCCGAGTGGTGGGCCCAGACAGCGCCGGGAACCCCGCGGGGCCTTGATAGCCAGATGACGGGAATGCCCTCCTCGCCCTCCGGGCCATCGTTGCATTCAATCTGCCGGGCGAGGCACGGAGTATCGAAATCACCCCCGCCAAGGTGGCATTGGAGCTCGTACTTGTATTCGTTGGGGTCGGTATTTACGGAGCCCCCGGCCGTCGGGACGACTTCACCTGTAGCAGGATCGATTGTCCACTGGTCTGCTACCGCTCCGAGCCCAGTGTCAACAAAACCGGCCCCGATGCGGGGCGGCTTCGGCTGTGAATTGTCTAGGGCATGGACCGGAGCAGAGGAGGACACCAGCAATAGCAACGACAAAGTGAGGCTCAGGAACCCCCTACATCCAGTACGCATTGCTACCGAATCAGTCCTAGATCACTGAATATCCAGCCCGACGCTCCAAAGGTAGCGGTCGCCTGACTTCCGGCGTTCGTAGCTGCCGTTGGTTCTTGATAGAGGCTTCCGTCCGAGTTATGAATTAATAGCTCTTTCTGTAGGACCTGAAGGGTCACATATGTAGGCTCACCCGGTAGCACTTTTGCGGTAGCAGCAGGGACCTCAATTTGGCCCCCAGATATCCACTTTCCTTCAGCCCAAGCGGACTCAATGTTATTCACTAGTCCTTGGCAGAATGTGCAGTTAGGGCCCGATACAGACGACAGGGACTCCGTGTCTCCGGTTTCATACGCGTAACTCAACACACTGAACCAGTACTTTGCGAAGGCCTCCGCACCTTCCTTCGTCTCCGTTTTTGCCACTTGGGGCAGCACGGGGACGGGGACGTTTTGGGCTGGGCCGGATGCGTCGGCGGGTTTGTAGGCGGCGCTTGGCGTCGCCGTCGGAGTGGCCGAAGAGCTGGAGGAGGCTGACTGTGCAGCAGTCGGGGATACGGCGCCGGGATCTGCAGGCGCTCCGCCCGCGCACCCAGCAAGCACCAACCCTCCGGCGAGAACTGTGGCGACACCGCCAAGACGCTTCAACCTGGATGCGGATACGTTATGCGATGTCATGGGCCGCTAATCCCCCCGTAGTTTCAAGACGGCATACTCCGGACAGTGATCTAAGGGTAGCCCACCTCACATTTCAGCGATAAGACTTATCCACAGGTGCAGGCCCCTCGATTCACCACCCACTTGTCTCGGAGAACGTTGTAGAAGAAGCCGACTCGTAAGCAGTCCTCCGCGGCGTTGACTCAAGCTGGTCATGACGAATGAACGCGTCGAGCCCCTGGAACTTTCCCAAGGGACACAGAAGAATGGCGCCATGCTGTTTGAACACCCAGATGGAAATCCCGTCCTCGAACTCAACGACGAGCAGTCCTGGCGTCTGCTCGAAAAGACCAAGCACGGACGGTTAGTGGTCTCAGTGGCCGGAGAACCTGACATTTTTCCCGTCAACTACGTGAGCTCCAACGGCAAGCTGTACCTGCGGACTGCTCCTGGCAACGAGCTCGCCCAGCTGATCATAAACTCAGCAGTGCTTTTCGAGGCCGACGGCATCCTCTCGGACGAGGCGTGGTCCGTGGTCCTTCGGGGCAAAGCCCGGGTCCTGAGCAACTCGGCCGAACTCGCTTCCGTGGAGGAGCTGGGGCTGAAGTCGTGATTGCCCACGCTCAAGGACTTCTACGTCGAAATCGAACCCACATCGGTGACCGGGCGCCATTTCCAGCTCGGGGACCAGCCGGAGCGCGGTTTCTAGGAACCTAGACTGGAAGCATGGCGGACAAGCTGAGCCCGGAGCAGCGCAGCTGGAACATGTCCCGGATCCGCGGCAAAAACACCAAGCCCGAGCTGCTGGTCCGCCGCCTCCTCCACGCAAAGGGATACCGATACCGCCTGCACGGACGCACGGGCGGAACCCGCCTGCCGGGCAATCCTGACCTTGTCTTGGCGGGCCGCCGCAAAGTCATCTTCGTCAACGGCTGCTTTTGGCATTTCCACAACTGCCGGGTGGGCCTGCACGCGCCCAAAGCGAACGCCGAGTTCTGGGCAGCCAAGCGTTCACGCACCAAGGAGCGCGACGCGGGCCAGCGCCGCCTGCTGGAGGACGCCGGCTGGGAGGTGCTCACCGTTTGGGAATGTGAGCTCAAGGACGGCTCGGCACTGGAAGCTCAGCTGGTGCAGTTTCTCGGCGCCGCACCCTCGCCCTCCGGCCCGGGCCTGAACAGGGAGCATTCTTGAGGCGATCTTTTGCCTTTACCCCGGTAGCTCTTGATATCGGCCCGGAAGGATGACTTCGTTGTCCCGCTTGGAGGACTGCAGCACGAAAGGGTCCGGAGCAGCGGCCAGCTAACTGCGGCGACCCAAGGGGGCCGCACAAAACGGTAAACCGGGCCAGGACGCGCTGTTGATGACGCACATGGGGCTCCTGCTGCAGGCGGGACCATGTGACGCCCATAACGAAGTGCGGAGCAGCAAGGTCGGGCACAGGGCTGTACTTACAGCCTCATCAAGAAAGCCACAATTCTCACGCGGACCCGTCGTGAGCAGGCGAAGCAGCCCTAATCTGAGAAGGAGCCAATGCCCCACGTAATCCACCGGTTTCCGGAGTGGAAGACCACAGCCGAAAGGACAGCGATGACCCCGTCCGACGACTCCGGCTGGCCATTGGTGGACCATACAGTCCTGGACCGGCTCCGTGAGGATCTCGGGGAGGACGAGGGCTACTGCCGGGTTTTTGTTGGCAACTTCATCAACTACCTACCCCATCGCATCGGCCGCCTGAGGCTCGCCCTGACCGCTGGCGACCTGGACGGTTCGGTCGACGCTGTGCTGAGCCTGAAGACATCCAGCCAAATGGTGGGCGCCGAGCGGCTCGCAGGCCTGGCGGCAGCCCTGGAGGGCGAAATCCGGACTGAAGGGCTTGACGATGACGCCGCCGTCGTCCTGCCCAGGCTTGCTAAAACGTTCCTTCGACCAATCAGCCGGTGCAGCGGGCAAACGATGGACAGACTGCAGACTCAGTGTTCGCCCGGAGCCAGCCTGTAGCCCACACCGCGAACCGTCTGGAGCCAGCGCGGCTTCTGCGGCGAATCCCCCAGTTTCTTGCGCAAGTTCCCCATATGCACCTCGACGGACCGTTCGTCCGCTTCGCTGATGTAACCCCCGACGTCGTAGTCCTCGTCCCGCAGCCGACGCACCAGGTCCGATTTGGTCCGTACAGTCCTGCCTGCTTCCAGCAGTGCGTGCAGTAGCTCGAACTCAGTGCGGGTCAGGTTCATCTCGGTGCCGTCCACGGTCACCGTGCGGGATGCATAACTCAACTCCAGCCCGTTATGGCTGTAGTTCCCACGTTCGGGGTGCGCCAGGGCGTCCGCTGATGCCTCGGCATCTGTTGCGTCTGACGACTCCGGGACGGAACGGGGACGGCGCATCATCGCAGCGATGCGGGCGCGCAGCTCCCTGGGCCGGAACGGTTTGGTGAGGTAATCGTCCGCGCCGGATTCCAGCCCGATGAGGGTATCCAGCTCTTCAGTGCGGGCCGTCAGCATCACGATATAGGCATCGGAGAATTCACGGATTTGCCGGGAGACCTCAAAACCATCAATGTCCGGCAGCCCGAGGTCCAGGGTGATGACATCCGGGTTGAGTGTTTTGGCCGTCAGGACGCCCTCGGCGCCGCTGCTCGCTACGGTCACGTCAAAGCCTGCCTGGGTCAACACTGTGCGAACCAGTTCCCGAATGTCGTGGTCATCCTCAATAACCAGTCCGACACGTGCATCACTCATAGCGTCCCCTCAGCAGCCAACGTCTGAAGTATAGCTGGCTGCGGATATCCTGCTGATATGGCCTTACACACCTTGTCCCGCAAGTTTCCACGCCATGACTAAGCCCGTAGCGTGGTCGTCCGGCCGGATAAGGTTCTTTCGGCGGCCCTTTCACGAGCTCCGGCTGACGCAACGGGTAGCGCTGAGCCAGATGCCACTCTTTGTGACGACTCTCTTCACCGTGTTCCTGGTGTGGGCGTTCTTTCCCGGCACGCTTGAAAATCCCCTGTTTGCCGTCTTCGTCATTTCACAGCTTGCCATCATGGGCATCTGCTACTTCACCCCTTGGGAGCGGTTGCCCTATACAAGCTTCCTCATCGTTCCACTGCTGGACTTCATTTCCATCGGTTTTGCCCGGGAGGGCGGGCAGGAAAGCCTGACCACCCTGGGTTTGCTTTCGGTGTTCCCGGTCATTTGGCTATGTGCCTCCGGATATTACCCGCGGGCTGCACTGTGGCTCTCCTTTTTGGGACCGCTTGCCATCATCTGGGTGCCCTTGTTGCTTAAGGGTGCCTCCACAGCCCAGGAATTCACCCGCGCCCTGCTCCTGCCCGTGATTATGCTGGGCATCGGCGTGTCCGTCAGTGTCCTGACCCACAGCATGATGCGGCAACAGCGGCAGCTGGAGGATAAGGACGCCCAGCTGCAGGCGAACCTGCAGACGAGCCAGCGCCAGGAAGCGCTGTTGAATACGGTCTTGGACACCGTCCACCTGGGCGTCCTGGCGGTGGACGCCGACGGGCATGACGTGCTGATGAACCGGAAGCAGCGGGTAAACCACGAACTGGCGCGGCCCAAGGACATAGCGGACCCGGACGAGTCCCAATTGCTCGTTTACGGACCGGACCGCAAAACGCTGGTTCCAGTGCAGGAACGCCCTGTCCGCCGTGCCGTGCTGGGAGAAACGTTCACCGATTACCTTGTCTGGCTTGGCTCAGGCAATGAGCAACGTGCCTTCGTGACCACCGCCCGGGCAATGAAGGACGCCGACGGGAAATTCTCCGGCTCCGTGATCGCCTTCAGCGACGTCACGGACCTGGTCAACGCGCTGGCGGCCAAGGACGACTTTGTCTCCAGCGTCTCGCATGAGTTCCGCACGCCACTGACATCAATCCTTGGGTATGTGGAAATTCTATTGAGCGATGAGCCGGAGGAATCCCAGCGGGACATGCTGGAAATTATCCGGAGGAATTCGGAGCGGCTGCTCACGCTGGTATCGGATCTGCTGTCCAGCCGCAACGGACAGCTGATCGTCTCCCCGCACACTGTTGACGTGGCTGATCTTGTTCGCAGCAGCGTCTCCTCCGCCATGCCGAAAGCGGCGGCCTCCGGTGTGGTTCTGGCTGCTGATACACCGGAGCGGTTGGAGGCACACGTGGACGGGGCACGGATTTCCCAGGTCTTGGACAACCTGGTGTCCAACGCCATCAAGTACTCCCCCGATGGCGGCAATGTGCTGGTCACGCTGGCACAGGAGGACGGCCACCTGGCCTGCCGGGTCAGCGATACCGGAATGGGCATGAGCCCCGAGGACGCCTCCGAGGTCTTCGCAAAGTTCTTCCGCACCAGCAGCGTCCGCAGGACAGCCATCCCTGGCGTCGGCTTGGGCCTGCCGATCAGCAAAGCCATCGTGGAGGCCCACGGCGGGACCATCGAAGTGGAAAGCGACCTGGGCAAGGGAACCACGTTTACGTTCCGGGTGCCGGTGTAGTCCCCACCCGGACCCTAACCCCGCAGGCAGGGCCCGGGTGCCCTCCGGGCGCTGCCCGGCTAGCGCGCGGACGCCTGCCGGACCACCTCGCCCCAGGACTGCCGGGCCAGTTCCGAGATGGAGGCGAGGATTTCCGACGGCGGCCTGGACAGGTCCAGCGGGAACTCCACGATGTCGATGTCGGTGTTGAGGATGCGGCGCAGCTTAACCTCGCCGGCTCCTGCGTACACCAGCCATGCAGTGGGGACCGCCAGAGCGGTGCAGTGGGCCAGCATCTGGTAATGGTCGGCCGTGAGGGAGGCGCCGAGGTCGGAGGCAGCTTTGTACTTCGTGTTGAAGACCACTACGGGACGCCCGCCCAGGAGGTGAACGGCGTCCGGCTGCACGGAGAGCCGGTCGGAGTCCCGGACCGCCTCGCTCAGGAGCGCGTTGTATTTCAGCCGCAGCTCCCCCGGGTAGGGCGACAGGGCCTCACGCAGCGCCGTGCCCACGAAGTCCTCGAAGACCTGTGCCATGTCCACTACAAACGACGCCGTCTGCTGTTGGCCCTGGCCGGCTTCGGCCGAGGCGTTGCGAAGGATCAGCTCTGCCAGGCGGAGGACGGCGTGGTAGCGCAGGTTCATCCGGCTGGCCGTCCACGGCGGGAGCGGGGCGCCCGCTGGAAGGCGGGTTACGGCGTCGAGCCTTCCCTTGAGCTGGCGCAGCCGGCTCAACACCTCCGGCCGGACCCGCGGCACCTGGCCCATCCGCTCCAATGCGGCGCGGAGGATGCGGTTCTCGGCGATGTCCTCGCTGAACTCGTCATAGGACACCTCCAGCGGCACCAGCATCCCCGGCCGCCGGGAGATCTGGTCAGAGATCCGGATGCGGCCCTTCACCGTGCGGAGGGACTCGTCCACGGTCCGGTAGCCCTGCAGGACGCCGCGGCCCAGTGCCCGTTCGGCGAGCTGGGCCAGCGACTCCGCGAGCGCGCTCCACAGCTCGCTGTCTTCCAGCGCCGCAACGGTATCCGGACGGAAACCCTGTTCGCCGGCGTAGCTGAGCAGGAACAGGAGCCGGCTGAGCCCCAGCCGGTCCTTGGGCCGGACATCGAGTTGCACCGTGGGAGTCCGCACCGAGCCCACCTTGCCCACCGGCTCGATGCGGTACAGTCCGAGGCCCATCGGAGACGCCTTGGCCAGACCGCTGGAGTTCAGGAAAGCGGCGCTGGCCGTGTCCAGCCGTTCCACCATTCCACGGGACAGTTCGTCCAGCACCAGATGCCGGACGGACGAGCCGGGATCAGCGGCCCGCAAGGCGTTCCAGCAACCGGTCCAGTCCGAAGCGTTCCTCCAGCTGCGCCCGGGTCAGCTGGCCGTGATAGTGCTCCTCAAGCAGGGGCATCAGCTCGTACTTCCAGATGCGCCGCAGCCCGGAAGGAGTGTGGGCGGCGGACTTCATGAAGTACGACGGGCCGATCATCAGGTCCCGGTCCCACTCGTCGATGGCGCTGTTCAGGGCATCCAGCAGCAACGCCGGGGTGGTGTCCAACCTGCGCGCCTCGAGGAACCGGAGCAGGGACCCCTTCACCGGTTCCGTCTGCGGGTGCAGCTCGATGAACGCGAAGCGGCGGCGGATGGCGGCATCCATCATGGCGATGGACCGGTCCGCGGTGTTCATGGTGCCGATGATGTAAAGGTTGTCCGGCAGCGTGAACGGCTCGTTAGGGCTGTACTGCAGGTAAATCCGATCATCGCGGTACTCCAGCAGGAAGTACAGTTCGCCGAAAACCTTGGCCAGGTTGGCACGGTTCATCTCGTCGATGATGAGGAAGTACGGTTTCTTTTCGTTGCCCGGCTTGGCTGCTTCTTCAGCCAGCCGGCGGAGCGGGCCGGCCACCAGTTTGAAGGAGACCTGGCCCTCGTCGGTTTTGTCCGGCCGGTAGCCCTCGAAAAAATCCTCGTAGGCGTACGACGGGTGGAACTGCACGAGTTTGACCCGCTCGTCGGTGGTGTCGTCCGCCAGCTCTGCGGCAAGGTGCTTGGCCAGGTAGGTCTTGCCGGTGCCCGGCGGACCATACAGGACCAGCTGGCGGTTCTCCTCCAGCAGCTCGGCAATTTCCTGGAGCGGCTCCAGCTCCATGTGCAGGGCGTCTGCGAACTCGCGGGTCAGCGCACGGAAGCCCTCCTGGACGGGAGGTACGACGGCGGCCGCTTCAGCATCGCCGTCGGGCTCTGTTTCCGCTTCGGCCGGCAACAGGGCCTGCAGGGCCTGCACCACGCGGGTCAGGTCGACGACGATTCCGGGTGTGGCCAGCTGCCGCTGGACGTGGCGGGGAAGGCTCGTAGTGGTGTGGCCTTCATCGAACCAGCGGACCTTCCGGCGCAACCGCCGGTTGTCCGCGTTGTGTTCGGGCTCGCCCAGCACCACGCCGAGCCGTACGGCGCCCGAGTGCTGGTACAGCACCAAGTCCCCGGGCTTCATGACCGTCAGGAACGCAAAGACCGCCGTTTTGGTGTCCTCGCGCTCCACGTAGCCGAGGTGCTTGTAGTCCTCGTCCACTGCGTGCTGGACCAGGCCCGCTGTGACGCCGGGATCCAGCAGGCGGAGATGCTCGACGTCGAGCGTCACCTTCTCCTCGCCCTGCCAGGCTGTGAGCAGCTCGGTGTTGTCGCTGTGCGTGCGCAGCAGCCACGCCCGCCGGCCCGGGTCGCCCACTTTGCGCCACTGGCTGACGAGCTGGCGGGCGTGCCAGTCGATGCGCTGGCCGGCCTGCTCATCCAGGTGCAGGCGGATGCGATGGATGTCCGCGGTGACGTCCTCCTCGGCGTCGCCCTTCGCGCCGCCCACCAGCGAGGCGAAGGCGTCGCGGATCTCCTGGCGTTCCACATCCGCGACGACGGGCTCGAAGTAGCTGGGCCAGGTGAGGAACTCGATGCTGCGGCGGATGGCCGGCTGGTCGCCGGGCGTGGCTGCGGCGAGGCGGTGGAACTGCAACGGGTCCTGCAGTGCTGCGGCAATGTCAGCGGTAGGCTGCTGGTCCACCTGCTGCACAAAACGGCACAGCCATTTCAGGTGGTCCCAGATTGTCCAGTTGAACTCAGCCGTCCGGTCACGGATGACACCATGGTCCGTCAGGCCCTCATACAGCTCATCGGGCAGGTCAAGCGGGGGTTCGAGCCAGGAGGCGGCCTCGGCCACGCGGGCGCGCTTGACCTTGAGGGACTTCACCTCATGGGCCAGCGGCAGGGACTGCAGGAACAACAGTTCGACGGCCAGCTGCTTTGCTTGCCGGGACGCGCCGTCGAGGTTCTGCCGGAGGTTCGTCATCATGGGCGCCTTCGGATCCGGCGTGCCCCGTTCCAGCCTTTCCAGGAGTTCCGCCGCGGCCTCGGACGTCCAGGTCATGGTGCGGCCATCAAGTGCTGATGGTTTGCCGAGGAGCCCGGGACCAAGCACGAACCACGCCGCGTCCTCGATCTCCTTGGAGATGCCGAGGGCGCGGGTCATGGCAGCAGTGGAGGCGGGGGTCATGGATTCAAATTTACAGGGTGAAGCTGAACCAGTGCTCAGAGCCGCCCGCGCCTCCGCGGCTTCACACCGCTACGACACCGCTCCGGGCTTCTTCCGGCCGAAGGTGAAGTAGCCCACGGGCCCAATGAAGTTGATGAAGGATGCCGCACGCCAGGCAGCCTTCGGACCGTTGATCATCGCGGCCGGACGCTTCGAAATGTCCCGCTGCGCCGCAACCAGGAGGGACACCTGCCCGATGCCTACCAATATGGTGCCGGCCTTCGCTGACGGGGACATTTCTTTCCAGGTCTTTTTCTGGGCCATTGTCTTCTCCTCTGTGGTGTGGGTTTTCAGTTTCCGGTGCCACCCTTCTCCAGTGCAATGGCTGCACCCGCCCCAGTGGGCGTTTCCGGAGCAGCGCGTCCACACCTCGGTGATATCGGCTCAGGCCGTGAACGGCGCCATCCGTTCCTTTTGTTCCGGGGTGAGGCGCTGGACCCGCCCTGTGGTTTCGTCAACGAAGGCCAGGTGGCTGCTGGCCTTCACGCACTCCTCCCCCGTGACGGGATCCTGGACCAGGTAATGGATATCGAAGCTTGCTCCCTTAACGGCGCCGATCCACACCTGGACCACAGCCGGAATGTTTCGGTACTCCAAGGTTCTGACGTAACGGATCTTATGGTCCACCACCAGCGCCATGGTGCCGTCGGGGACGTCGTTGAAGAGGGAGACATGGGGCTCGATACCGGGCAGTCCTGCTCCCCGCGGCGGCCCGAAAGCACCAATCCGCGCTTCTTCGAGCATCCGGACAATCTGGACGTTGTTGATATGCCCGTAAGCGTCCATGTCACCCCACCGCATGGGAACCAGAACCTCGATCCGCCGCCCGCCGTCACTGTCCGGCTTTTGCGGGGCGTCCTGCACCCGTGCATCCTGCTGCATGGAATCCTCCTGTATTTGTGCGCCGTGCTGCACCGCCACGTTCTCCCGCGCAAGTGCCTCCTGAGCGCTCAACTGTGTACCGCCGTCGAATCGTCCACCGGCAGTTCGCCCGCGTTCGCGCCGGCGAACTGGGACATGTACAGCCGGTGGTAGGCGCCCTGGACGGCAAGGAGGACCTTGTGGTTGCCCTGTTCCACAATCCTGCCGTTCTCCATCACCAAAATGGTGTCGGCGTCGCGAATAGTGGAAAGCCGGTGGGCAATGACAAAGCTGGTGCGGTCGGTGCGCAGCGCCGCCATGGCCTTCTGCACCAGCACTTCGGTGCGGGTGTCAACGGAACTGGTGGCTTCGTCGAGGATCAGCAGCGACGGGTTGGCAACGAAGGCACGGGCGATGGTGATGAGCTGCTTCTCGCCGGCGCTGACGTTGTTGCCTTCCTCGTCGATCACCGTGTCATAGCCCTCGGGGAGGGCGCGCACGAAGCGGTCCACGAAGGTAGCCTTGGCCGCGGCCATGACCTGTTCCTCGGTGGCGTCCAGGTTGCCGTAGCGGATGTTCTCGTAGATGGACCCGCCGAACAGCCAGGCATCCTGGAGCACCATGCCCACCTTGGAACGCAGTTCGGACCTGCTGAGCCGGGTAATGTCCACCCCGTCAAGGGTGATGGATCCGGAATTGAGCTCATAGAAGCGCATCACGAGATTGACCAGGGTGGTCTTTCCGGCACCGGTGGGACCAACGATGGCAACGGTGTGGCCCGGCTCAGCGTTGAAGGACAGGTCTTCAATTAGCTGTTTGTCTTCCGTGTAGCTGAAGGTGACGTTCCTGAACTGTACGTGCCCGTTCGTTTTGGCCGGAAGGTGCTCGGTGGCCGTTTCCAAGTCCTGTTCTTCGGCGTCCAGGAATTCGAATACACGCTCGGATGACGCCACGCCGGACTGGAGCATGTTGGCCATCCCGGCCATCTGACCCAGCGGCTGGGTGAACTCGCGGGAGTACTGGATGAAGGCGGTCGCGTCGCCCAGGGACATGGAGCCCGAGGCCACCCGAAGTCCGCCCACCACGGCAATGCCCACGTAGCTGAGGTAGGAGACGAACTGCATCACGGGGAAAATGATGCCGGACACGAACTGGGCCCCGAAGCTGGCCTTGTACAGGGCCTCGTTGCGTTCCTCGAACCGTTCCAGCATGTCGGCGTCCCGCCCGAAGACCCGTACCAGGTTATGGCCGGAAAACGACTCCTCAATCTGGCCGTTCAAGGAACCGGTGTTTTTCCACTGCGCGGCAAAAAGCTTTTGGCTGCGTGAGCCGATGATCCCGGCGGCGACGCCGGACAGCGGCAGTGCCACGAGGGCAATGAGGGCCAGCTGCCAGGAGACGATGAACATCATGATCACGATGCCGATGACTGTGAGCAGCGAGTTGATCAGCTGGGCGAACGCCTGCTGGAGCGCCTGCTGGATGTTGTCCACGTCGTTTGTTACCCGGGAGAGGACGTCGCCGCGCTGGCGGGTGTCGAAGTAGTTCAAGGGCAGCCGGTTGAGCTTCTGCTCAGTGTCGTCACGGAGCCGGCGGATAACCTTCATGACGATGCGGTTCAGGACGTAGCCCTGCAGCCACAGGAAGATGTTGGCTACGAAGTACATCAGCAGCACTGCAGCGATGAGGAAGGAGAGTTTCTGGAAGTCGATGCCGCTTCCCGGTACCAGCTCCATCTTGGAAATCATGTCCGCGAAGTTGTCCTGCCCCTGCCGGCGCAGTCCCGCCACGAACTCTTCCCTGCTGGCGCCGGCCGGGAGTTGCTTGCCAACCACACCGCCGAAGATCACGTCCATGGCCTGGCCCAGGATCTTGGGGGCAATAACGTTCAGGACCACTGCGACCACCACCATCGCGACCACGGCGTAGATGCCCGCGGCCTCTGGCTTCAGCAGTCCCATCAGCCGCTTGGCGGACGGCCAAAAGTGTTCGGCCTTCTTGGCAGGCATGCCGCCGAACATGTCGCCGTCAGCTTCGGAAGGCTTGTATTCCTCTTCGAAGAATTCCTCGTCCTCAACCGCGCCGTCTTCAACCAGGCCCGCCCCAGCCTGGTCTGGGGAGTCCGTTGAGCCGTGCACGTCAGCGGAGTTTTTCCTGCGGGGGCTCATGCCATTTCCTCCACGCTTAGCTGGGATTCAACAATCTCCTGGTAGGTGGGTGAGGTTTCCAGGAGTTGCCCATGGGTGCCGCGGTCCACGATGCGGCCGTTGTCCAGTACCAGGATTTGGTCCGCTTCGGTGATGGTGGAGATGCGCTGCGCCACGATGATGACGGTGGCGTCGGCGGTGGTCTGCTTGAGCGCCGCCCGGAGGCGGGCGTCAGTTGCGACGTCAAGGGCGGAGAAGGAGTCATCAAAGAGGTAGACCCGGGGCTTGGTAACCAACGCGCGGGCGATGCAAAGGCGCTGGCGCTGACCGCCGGAGACGTTGGTTCCGCCCTGGGAAATGCGGGAGTTCAGCCCGTTTTTCTTGTTCCGGACAAAGTCGGCGCCCTGTGCCACCTCGAGCGCGTCCCAGAGTTCCTGGTCCGTGGCTTCGGTCTTGCCAAAGCGGAGGTTGTGTTCGATGGAGCCCGAGAACAGGTAGGGCCGCTGCGGCACCAGTGCCACTCGCCTGGTGATCTCTGCCCGGTCCAGTTTGCTGACCGGAACTCCGTCCAGGAGCACCTCCCCTTCCACGGTGTCGTAGAGGCGCGGCAGCAGGGACACCAGCGAAGTTTTCCCTGCCCCCGTGGCACCAATGATGGCGATGGTCTCCCCAGGTTTTGCGGTGAAGCTGATATTGCTCAGCACCGGCGACTCTGCGCCCGGGTACGCGAAGGTGACGTTCCGGTATTCCACCACCCCGGCCAGTGCGGCCGGTGCCTCGGGCCGCTCGGGATCGTGGATGGAGGGTTCGACGTCGAGCACCTCACCGATGCGGTCCGCGCACACCGAGGCACGGGGGATCATCATGGCCATGAAGGTGCCCATCATGACGGCCACGAGGATCTGCAGCAGGTACTGGAGGAACGCGGTGAGTGCCCCCACCTGCATTTCGCCTGTGTCCACCCGCTGGCCGCCGAACCACAGCACAGCGGCGGTGGACAAGTGCAGGATCATGCCGATGGCGGGGAACATCAGGACAAACAGGGCCCCGATCTTCAGGGAAACGTCCGTCAGGTCCTTGTTCGCTTCGCCAAAGCGCTCGGTTTCGTAGGGTTCGCGGACAAAGGCGCGGACCACCCGGATGCCGATGATTTGTTCACGCAGGACTCCGTTGATGCGGTCAATCTTTTTCTGCATGGCCCGGAAAAGAGGCATGAGGCGTACCACCAGGTAGCCCACCACCACAACCAGCACGGGTACCGAGACCCAGACCAGCCAGGACAGGTTGATGTCCTCACGCAGGGCCATAATGATGCCACCGATGCACATGATGGGAGTGGCTACCATGAAGTTCAGCCCCATAAGCACGAGCATCTGGACCTGCTGGACGTCGTTGGTGCCGCGCGTGATCAAGGTGGGCGCGCCGAAGGTGTTGACGTCCTTGGCGGAGAAGCTGGTGACTTTGCGGAACACACCGCGCCGAAGGTCGCGCCCCACGGCCATGGCCGTTTTGGATCCGTAGTAGACGCCGGCAATGGCCGTGCCCACCTGGAGGAAGGCGACCAAAAGCATAATTCCGCCGGTGCGCCAGATGAAGTCCGTGTCCCCGCGGGATACCCCTTCGTCGATGATCTGGGCGTTCAGGCTGGGAAGGTACAGCGCCGCGATGGTGGACGCCAGCTGGAAAACGATGACGGCCAGTATGTATGGCTTGTACGGCCTGGAGTACCGCCGAATAAGGGTGAGGAGCATGCCCACGAGTCCTTTGGAAGAGTGCGCGAAGTGGTGAGGGCTTAAGTAGTACCAGCTGGGGCTGACACCGTTAGCCCTCCAACTCTACGAAACTCCTTCCGGTGGTGAAACAGCCCAGCACAAGAACATCCCGGAGGAGTAATGCCGGGGTTCACGGGGCAGCGGAGGCTGGGGCCGGCGTCGTGCTTTCCTTCTCCGGCGCCGGTTGCAGGGGCTGGATGTCCACCGTGCGCCGCAGCGGCTTTTCCTTGATGAACAGCACGGATACCAGCGCGACAACGGTCACCGCGGCGGAGATCAGGAAGACCTCCGCGGTGGCGTCACCATAGGCGGCGCGCATGATTTCGCGGACGGGTTCGGGCATGTGGGCCAGGTCCATGCTGGAGCCGGCGGAGCCTCCCTGCACCGGAATTCCGGCTGCTGTCAGTCCCTGCGTGGCAAGTTCGCTGACCCTGTTGGCCAGGACGGCGCCGAGAACCGATACGCCGATGGCGCCGCCCACGGACCGGAAGAACGCCACCGATGCGCTGGCCGTCCCGATGTCCGCAGCCCGGACCGTGTTCTGGACCGCCAGGACGAGGTTCTGCATCAGCATGCCCAGGCCCAGGCCCAGTACCGCGGTGAAGACGCCTGCGTGCCAAAGCTCCGTGGTGTGGTCCATGGTGCCGGCCAGCCCGAGTCCGCCGATCAGCAGGACCGAACCGGCAATCAGGTAGCCCTTCCACTTGCCCGTGCGGCTGATCAGCAGGCCGGTTGCCACCGATCCGGCCAGGTTTCCGGCGATCATGGGCAGGGTGAGGAGCCCGGCCTCGGTGGGGGTCGCGCCGCGGGCCACCTGGAAGTACTGGCCCAGGAACGTGGATGAACCAAACATTGCGACACCCACAGCCACGGACGCGACGATGGCCAGGGCCGTGGTGCGCTCGGAGATGATCTTGAGCGGGATGATGGGCTCCTCAACCTTTGATTCCACCAGGACCAGCAGCGCGAGCAGAACGACGCCGCCGCCCACCATGAGGGCGGACTGCCAGGAGATCCAGTCGTAGTAGGCGGGGTTGCCTGCGAAGGAGACCCAGATCAGCAGCAGGCTCACGCCCGAAGTGAGCAGGATGGACCCGAGCCAGTCGATTTTAGCGGGCCGGCGGACGTGGCTGATTTTGAGGGTGACCTGCAGCAGGATCAGTGCCACGACGGCGAGCGGCACGCAGACGAAGAAGGTCCAGCGCCAGCCGAGCGGGCTGTCCACGATAAAGCCGCCCAGCAGCGGCCCGCCGGCGGTGCCGACGGCCATCACCGCGCCCATGTACCCGGAGTACTTGCCACGGTCACGCGGCGGGATCATGGTGCCGATGATGGCTTGGGCGAGGGCGGTGAGGCCACCCATGGCGACGCCCTGGATGACCCGGGCCACGAGGAGCAGCGGGATGGTCTCGGACAGCCCAGCCATCACGGAACCGGCCACGAAGACCACGATGCTGAGCTGGACCAGGACCTTTTTGTTAAAGAGGTCTGCAAGCTTGCCCCAGATGGGGGTGGTGGCGGCGTTGGCCAGCAGCGCGGCCGTGATGACCCAGGCGAAGTCCGTCTGCGTTCCGTGCAGATCGGACATGATGGTGGGCAGCGCGTTGGCCACGATGGTGCTGCTGAGGATTGCTGTGAAGAAGGCCGCCAGGAGCCCGGTTAGGGCTTCCATGATTTGGCGGTGGGACATCTCCGGAGGTGTTTCCGCGAGTGCGCCGGATAACGCCGGGGCGGCGGTTTGGCTTGTTTCGGTATGGGTTGCCATGGGTCAGCTCCTAGGGATGGGTTGGAAGGTGCCGGCCGCCTTTGCCCGGGCTGATTGCAGGAGTGATTCGGTGAGTTTGTGCAGGATTTTCGCGGTGTTGCCCGCGTCTTCCTCGCTCCAGGTGCGCAGGTAGTCCTGCAGAACAGCTGTCCGCTGCTCCTCGACGTGGCGGAGCCTTTCCTCGCCCAGGGGCGTGAGGGCAACCAACTGGGCCCGGCCGTCGTCGGGATCCTGCCTGCGGACCACGAGCCCATGCTCTTCAAGGTCGGCAATGTGGCGGCTGAGGACCGGGGCGCTCACCCCCAACCGCTCGGCCAGGCGCGTGGCACGGGATTCCCCTTCGCCGACGAAGCGCAGGACGCCCTGGAGCGCGATCCCGGTGCCCTGCCCACGCACGCTGGCGGTGGCAATGCACCGCACCGCCCGCTGGAGGTCGAATATCTGGTACACGAGATCCGCTGCTGTATCCGGTGCTACTGCCATGGTTTCAGGCGCTCCCTACTTGTTTGCCTGAAGCAACTATATAGGTAAATGGTTGCTTTGGGAAACTAACAGCCCCGGAGTCGGAACCCTGAGGGACAGAACCGCCCCAGGTTGAAAGTAAGCATGCTTTCCATTAGGTTGGTGTCAGCTTCTCCGCCTGTCCCCCATCAGGCGGAGCGGTTGCCAGGAAGGCCCCGCCACACGGACTCGTGTTGCGGGGCCTTCGACTGTTTGTGCCTGGCTGGGAGCCCGGCGGGTTATTCGGGAAGGTGGGTAGGGGCGAACATCTTCAGGAGGGTTTCGACGACGACGACGTTGGGCCCGTCCGCTGCGAAGCCGGCCTTAAGCGCCTCCCCCACGTCCTCAGGTGCAACTCTTGCGGCCGGCACGCCGAATGCTTCGGCGAGTTTGACGAAATCCGGACGTGCGAGTTCGGTGGCGGTGGCCTTGCCGAAGGCACCCACCATGTACTCGCGCAGGATTCCGTAGCCGCCATCGTCCACGATCAACCACGTGACCGGAACGTTGTGCTGCTTGGCGGTGGCCAGCTCGGAAATCGAATACATCGACGAGCCATCGCCGGAGACCGCGAGGACCCGGCCCGGCTTGCCCACGGTTTGCAGTCCAACTGCTGCGCCGATGGCTGCGGGGAAGCCGTAGCCCAGCCCGCCGGCGCCCTGCGCGGAGTGGAACTGGCCTTCGCGGGCGTCCCAGCAGCTCCAGCCCCAGTAGGCCGAAATGGTCATGTCCCAGAAGGTCTGCATGTCCGCCGGGACTGCTTCGCGGATGTCGGCCATGAACTTCAGTTCCTTGCCGAGGTCCTGGGCCTCGAGGCGTGCGCGGACCTTCGCCAGCGATTCCTTCACCAGGTCCTCGGGCGGGGTGCCGTGCCAGTCGGGGGTGGCTCCGCTTCCAGCTGCAAGCGCCTCGTCGAGGGCGGCGAGGGCCTGCCCGGCGTCAGCACGGATCCCCAGCCCCGGGCGGTTTGACTCCAGAACCCGGGGTTCGGCGTCAATCTGGATGATCCTGCCGCGCGGCTCGAAGGTGAAGTAGTTGGAGGTGACTTCGCCGAGGGACGAACCCACCACCACCAGGACGTCGGCGTCCTCCAGAAGATCGGTCATGTAGCGGTCCTCGATCCAGGACTGCAGCGACAGCTCATGGTTCCAGGGGAAAGCGCCATTGCCGCCAGGAGTACAGATCACCGGGGCGCGAAGTTTCTCCGCGATGGAGAGCAGTGGCTTTTCGGCCCGGCCCCGCCGTGTGCCGCCGCCGGCAATAATGGCCGGACGCTTCGCGGCCTGCAGCCATTTCACGGCTTCGCGGACCAGTTCCACCCGGGGCGGGTTGTCCGCAGCTTCAGCAAGGGCATCCTCCACCGGCGGCACCATGATCGGATCGAGCAGGACGTTCTGCGGGATCTCGAGCCATACCGGTCCCTGCGGCGAGGAAATCGCCTCGGTCCATGCGTCCTGGATCGCGGACGGAATGCCCGATGCGTGCTGGATCAGCCGCTGGCTCTTGGTGACGTTGGCCGCCGAAGCCTTCTGGTCATCGAGCTGGTGCAGCATGCCCTTGCGCCGGGCGCCGAGGCCCTCGAGCGGGATTTGGCTGGCCACCACCACCATGGGAACCCCCGTCGCGTAGGCTTCCTGCAGCCCGGCCAGCGATGTCAGGGCTCCGGGCCCGGTGGAAAGGAAGAGGACGCCCACTTCACCGGTGGCGCGGGAGTACCCGTCGGCGGCAAACGCCGAGTTGTTCTCCACCCGGGATGACACAAACTGCAGGTTGCCCCTGCCCATCGCGTCGAAGAGTCCCAGTGCATGCTGGCCGGGGATGCCAAAGACGGTTTTCGCGCCCAGCGCCTCAAGGGTTTCCACGACGAGGTCCCCGCCGTTGCGGGCATCCGTGCCTTTCCTCGGAGCTGCCATCCCCGGATCGGAACCAATCATCCTGGCTACTCCTTGCCGGCTGCGGCGAAGCCTGCGGGGCGGCGGGCTTCCTGGCCAAGGGCTTGCGCTGCATAGCCTGTTTCGGCTCCGAACCGATCCCCGGCGACGGCGTTGTCCGCCAGAAGGGTCACCAGTTCGTAGGCGACATGGCTTGCTGCAACACCGGTGATCTCGGCGTGGTCGTAGGCGGGGGCCACTTCCACGACGTCGGCGCCCACCAGGTTCATGCCGCGGAAGCCGCGGATGATTTCCAGCAGTTCGCGGCTGGTGATGCCGCCCGCTTCCGGGGTGCCGGTTCCGGGTGCGTGTGCCGGATCAAGGACGTCAATGTCCACAGAGATGTAGAGGGGGCGGTTGCCGATCCGGTCGCGGACCTTGGCCACCGTTTCGAGGACGCCCTGGTAGTAGACGTCTGCGGAGGTGACGATACCGAACCCAAAGCGGTGGTCGTCGTCGAGATCCTTTTTGCCGTAGAGCGGCCCGCGGGTTCCGATGTGGCTGATGGCCTCGGTGTCCAGGATGCCCTCCTCGACGGCGCGGCGGAACGGGGTGCCGTGGGTGTATTCGGCACCGAAGTAGGTGTCCCAGGTATCAAGGTGGGCGTCGAAGTGCAGCATGGCGATAGGTTCGCCGGCGCGCTCGGCGGCTGCACGGAGCAAGGGCAGGGCGATGGTGTGGTCGCCGCCAAGGGTCACCAGCTTGCTGCCGCCGGCGGTGAGGTCCAGCGCGTTCTGCTGGACAGTCTCGATGGCCTCGTTGATATTGAACGGGTTGACCGCCATGTCCCCGGCGTCGGCCACCTGGACATTCTCGAAGGGGCTGACGTCCCAGGCCGGGTTGTAGGGGCGCAGCAGCCGGCTTGCCTCGCGAACGTGGTTCGCACCGAAGCGGGCTCCCGGACGGTAGGAGACGCCGGAGTCGAAAGGAACACCCACCACCGTGATGTCCGCCTTTTGCACCTGGTCCAGGCGGGGAAGCCGGGCATAAGTGGCTGCCCCTGCGTACCGGGGAATACGGGATGAATCGATGGGGCCAAGGTTGCCGTTGGCTTCTATGCGCAGCTCTTCCAATGGAGGCCTCTCCTTCGAGGAGTTGAGAATGGATGTGACTGCCATCATACAGCTTGTTTTCATATGTGCACCAGTTGTTTACCGGCCAAGCCTGGCTTGAGGCACGACCAGCCCAGGGCATCAACGAAAGAAGACAAGGGGCTGTCAGCGGCTGGCGGCGGGAACCAGAACCCAGAGAACCTCGACCGGCTTATCCGTCGGGTTGACCCAGGTGTGTGGTTCCCGGCCGGGGAAGGTCACGGTATCCCCTGTGGTGAGGTCATATTCCTCGTTGGTGAGAATCAGCCGGATGCTGCCTTTGATGACGTGAAGGACGTCGACGTCGCAGTCGACGGCGTAGAGCTCCGTCTCGCCGCGGCCGTGCGGTTCGATGCAGGCCTGGATGATCTGGATGCGCCGCTCCGAACGAGCCGTAAGCAGGCGCTCCACGATCCCCTGGCCGCCAAGGGAGATCCGGGGGCCGTCGTTGCGTTTGGTGAGGTGCGTTTCCGGGGCGGCAAACAATTCACCAATGGAGATGGAGAGGACCTGGCACAGCGTTACCAGCGAGGCTACGGAAGGGGATGTCAGGTCACGCTCAACCCGGCTGAGAAACCCCTTGGTGAGTCCCGTGGCGTCAGCGACCTGCTCAATGGTGAGCCGCTGGGACTGCCTCGCGGCGCGGATCCGGGAGCCAATGGCAACAGGTACGTTGCTGGGCTCAACTGGCAGTGCCTTCATCTGCGTACCTTTCACGGCCGGCCGCCCGGCCCCACTCTGGAGCAATACTAATAGCCAGCGGCTTCTGTGACGCGTGCATGGCGCTCGTGGCCGGGCAAGCGTGCATTCTCTTGACTGTTACCACGGTCACAGCCTACTCTTTGGAAAACATCTGTTGCCTATAGGGCAATATCCGAGATTCGACTCTCAGCCTCATCCCCCTCGTGCAGCGGCTCCCGGCTCCCTTTCCCGGAACCACCCGGCTGCCAACAGCTCCAAGGAGTCCTCGTGGACGCAAATGTCATCAACATCGCCATCGTGGTGGTGTACCTTCTCGCAATGCTGGCATTCGGCTGGTGGGGGAAGTCCCGCACCAAGAACAACAGCGACTTCCTCGTGGCCGGCCGCCGCCTTGGCCCGTTCCTTTACACCGGGACCATGGCGGCCGTCGTCCTGGGCGGCGCCTCGACAGTGGGCGGGGTAGGCCTCGGCTACAAATTCGGCATCTCCGGCATGTGGCTGGTCGTCGCCATTGGCGCCGGTGTCCTGCTCCTTAGCCTGCTGTTTGCCGGGACCATCCAGAAGCTGAAGATCTACACCGTGTCGCAGATGCTCACGCTGAGGTACGGCAGCAGGGCCACCGAGGCTTCGGGCATCGTGATGCTCGCGTACACACTGATGCTTTGCGCCACCTCCACCGGCGCCTACGCCACCATCTTCGTGGTGCTCTTCGACTGGGACCGCGCACTGGCCATCGCCGTCGGCGGCGCCATCGTGCTGATCTATTCCACGGTGGGCGGCATGTGGTCCATCACCCTCGCTGACCAGGTGCAGTTCATCATCAAGACGGTCGGGATCTTCTTCCTGATGCTCCCGTTCACCTTCAACGCCGCCGGCGGCATCGACGGCATCCGCAGCCGGGTGGACGAGAGCTTTTTCCAGATCGACGGCATCGGCCTGCAGACCATCATCACCTACTTCGTGGTGTACACCCTCGGCCTGCTGATCGGCCAGGACATCTGGCAGCGCGTCTTTACTGCCAAGACAGCCAAGGTGGCCAGGTGGGGCGGCGCCACCGCCGGCATCTATTGCATCCTCTACGGTGTTGCCGGCGCACTGATCGGCATGGCCGCCAGCGTGGCGCTGGCCGACATCGAAATTGCCGCGAAGGACGACGTCTACGCTGAAGTGGCCCAGAGCCTGCTGCCCATCGGAATCGCCGGGCTGGTCCTGGCCGCCGCTGTGGCAGCAATGATGTCCACGGCATCAGGGGCCCTCATCGCGGCCGCAACAGTTGCCCGCGCGGACGTCCTGCCGTTTGTGGCCAGCTGGTTTGGCAAGACGGTCAACACCGAGGACACGGACAACCCGGAACACGACGTCAAGGCCAACCGCATCTGGGTCCTCACCCTGGGCATCGTTGCCATCGTCATCGCCATCATCACCAAGGACGTGGTGGCGGCCCTGACCATCGCGTACGACATCCTGGTGGGGGGCCTCCTGGTCGCCATCCTCGGTGGCCTGGTCTGGAAGCGCGGCACCGGCGTGGCCGCGGCCGCTTCCATGGCCGTGGGCTCGGTCGTCACGCTTGGCACCATGATCATCCTGGAAATCAACGCAAAGGCGCCGCTGGACGGCATCTACGCCAACGAACCCATCTACTACGGCTTGCTCGCATCCGCCGTGGTGTACGTCACGGTCTCCCTGCTGACAAAGCCCACCGACCCCCAGGTGATGCGCAACTGGCAGCGCCGCGTTTCCGGGCAGGACACCGAGGCGCCGGAAGCAGTTACGGCCTCCTGACGGCAGCTTAACGGTCACCCGGACGACGGCGGCACCTCACCCTCGCTACCAAGCGAAGGTGAGGTGCCGCCGTCGTCAGTTCTCTTCCGGTTTCGCGCTATTCAGTCGTCTCGCGGAACTCGTCGTCATCCAGGGGAACCACGCGTTCCTCCGCGTCGATGACTACGGGCGGCGTCTGGACTACGGGCTCCTCCGCATCCAGGAATTCATCCTCAGCGTCCCAGTCTTCCTTCATGACGGGCACATCCTCGGCATAGTCATAAGCGGGATCGGCTTCCACCGAATCCAGGTGGGGCATGTCCGGGTGCTGTCCGGTGGTGTTCATTGTGCTACCTCCGTTTGTTCGCCTCTGACGTGCTCTTTTGGTGGGCGCCGGCGAGCGCCACAGTTTCATCACAGCACCGCGGGTTGCCGTGGTCAAGGGCCAGCGAACGGCGGCCGGAAGGCCCTAAACCCCTGCATTTTTGAGGGGAACCGAAACTTCCCAGGTAGGGAAGCCAGCCGAAAAACCGCGGATTTCCGCGGTAAGCTGGCGGGGCAATGGGGCCGCACCACGCCCCATCCAGCCCAGGAGTTTACGTGTCTCAGCACGCCGATGCATACCGCCACCGTGACACCCCGTCAGAGCCGTTTTCCGCGGATTCCGGCCCTGCCGCCACCGGCCCCTCAGCGCCTTCACCGGCAGCCCCGCCGGTGCCCCCGCCCTCCGCCGCGGATATCCGGCGCTGGCGCCAGTACCTGGCGGATGAACGGGCCGAGGCCGCTGTCTACCGTGACCTGGCGCAAAACCGGCAGGGTGAGGAACGCGACATCCTCCTGGCCCTTGCGGAAGCGGAAGGACGGCACGAAGCCCACTGGCTGGGTCTCCTCGGCCAGCACGCCGGCAAGCCCCGCCCGGCCTCCATCCGCAGCCAGGTGCTCGGTTTCCTGGCCCGACACTTCGGTTCGGTGTTCGTGCTGGCCCTGGCCCAGCGTGCGGAGGGGCGCTCCCCCTACGCCAAGGACCCCAACGCAACGGATGCGATGGCCGCAGACGAGCAGATCCACGAGGAAGTGGTCCGTGGACTGGCCACGCGCGGCCGCAATCGGCTTGCCGGAACCTTCCGCGCCGCCGTCTTCGGCGCCAACGACGGCCTGGTCAGCAACCTTTCCCTGGTGATGGGCATGGCCGCATCCGGTGTGGCCAGCAGCGTAGTGCTGCTCAGCGGCATTGCGGGTTTGCTGGCAGGTGCCATGTCCATGGGAGCCGGCGAGTTCATCTCGGTCCGCTCGCAGCGGGAACTCCTGGCAGCCACCCGGCCCACCCAGGTCACCCTGGCCGCGGCCCCCAAACTGGACCTTGAGCACAACGAATTGCTGCTCGTTTACCTGGCCAGGGGTATGTCACAGGAAGCAGCGCAGCACCGCGTTGCCGAACGCATGGGCCTCCTGTCCTGCGACTGTGACCCCAGCCTGTCCCTGCAGCCGGAACTTCCCGAGGCCGGGGACCAGCACGAAGCCGTGGGCACAGCCTGGGGTGCGGCGCTCTCCAGCTTCTGCTTCTTTGCCTCGGGCGCCATCGTCCCGATTTTGCCGTTCCTGTTCGGCATGACCGGCGCAGCCGCCCTGATGGTGGCAGGCGTGCTTGTAGGCGTTGCCCTGCTGGTCACCGGCGGCATCGTCGGCCTGCTCTCCGGCACGTCCCCGCTAACCCGCGGGCTGCGCCAGCTCGCCATCGGGCTGGGCGCCGCGGCGGTTACCTACCTGCTGGGGCTGGTCTTCGGCACGGTTGTCCAGTAGCAGTTGCCTGCTGTCGATTGACCACGGGCTGTAAAGTGCACTGGCAACAGGTCCGCTGGCGGCAGCGGATGAGCTGGCGACATGTGGGGGTGCTGTAGTGGACGGACAACCACCACGCCGTGCCGGAAGGCGGGCACGCCCTGGAAGCAGCGCAAGGGCCCTTCGGTTCGTGCTTACGGGTGCCCTGTTCTCCGCGGCGTTGTTGGTGGCAGCGCTGGTGCTTGATGATCCGCGGTTCAAGGACCTCCTCGACGTTCGCCTTGGGCCGGGTGCCGGCGGACAGGAAGGCGGCCCCCAAGGCGGTGCCGCATCGGAATCCGTCGGACAGCCTGCGGGGGCACGGACGGGAGCGCCGCCGGCGGGAGTCGGGGAAGGAGCCGCCCCCTTGAGCGCGCCTGTGCCGCCAGCCGTGGCCAACGATTCCTACCAGTTTCTTGCGGTTAACGGCGACGGCAGCCCGGTAGGGTACTCTCCGTGCCGGCCGCTGCACTACGTCATCAATGACGAGCTGGCGCCCGCGGGCGCGCAGCACTTGGTCCCGGAAGCCATCGCTGTTGTTTCCGCTGCCACCGGAATAACGTTCATCTACGATGGCACCACCCGCGAACTGCCATCGCCGCAGCGGCCGCCCTACCAGCCGGACGCCTACGGCGATCGCTGGGCCCCGCTGCTCATCGCGTGGACTACCCCGGAGGTGGCCCCGCAGCTCAAGGGCAAGGTGATTGGCACCGGAGGCAGCACCCACTACGGCTACGACGACGGCCCGAAGACCTTTGTAACCGGCGGCCTCGACCTGGACGCACCGCAGATAGCCGATGAGCTGTTGAATCCCAACGGCCACCTGTATGCCACTGCTGTGATCCTGCACGAGCTCAGCCATGTGATGGGGCTGGACCATGTGGAGGATCCCACCCAGCTGATGTACCCGGAAATCGGCACTCCCGAGGGGCTGTCCGAAGGGGACCTCAACGGCTTGTACGCGTTGAGCAAAGCCCAGTGCCGCAAGGACCTCTGAGCAGCCGGATAACAACGGCCAGGCCGCGGTCAGGTCCCCAAAACCTTCACTGCCTCATCCACGGTGTCCACCAGGAAAATCCGGTCCGCCATTGGCCTGCCCGCGGCCAGGCTGCGCAGCATCTGCCAGGCCGGATACTGGTGCTCCCAGTGGTGCCTGCCCACCAGCACCATTGGTGTAATTTTCTCGCGGGCGCCGTAGTAGTTTTCACAAGCGTCCTGGAAAATCTCCTGCACGGTTCCGGCGGCTCCGGGCAGGAAAATGATGCCGCCTTGGCAAAGCTCCAGCAGGATGGCCTCGCGGATGGCATTGGCGAAGTACTTGGCGGTGTGGGTGGCGAAGTAGTTGGGCGGCTCATGGCCGTAGAACCAGGTGGGGATGCCCAGCGACGGCGTTCCGTCCGGATAGCGGTCGACGACGGCTGCCGCCGCCCGCGCCCATGCGGACACCGAGGGACGGAACCCCGGGACGGAGGCGAGCCCTGCCAGCGCAGCCTCCAGCCCGGCGTCGTCCGCCTGGCTGAGATAGGCGCCCAGGTTGGCGGCCTCCATGGCTCCCGGTCCCCCGCCGGTCGCCACCACATGCCCCTCCCGGGCAAGCAGCCTGCCGAGCCGGGCTGCCTGGGTATAGTCGGCACTTGCCCGCTGGGCTGCGTGCCCGCCCATGACGCCCACCACGGACCGGGCTGTGAAGGGGCCGGAACGGATGGCTTCCTCCAGCGCATCGCCGATGGCGTGGTCGTGCAGCGCTGAGGCGAGGGTGGCGTCCAGCCGGTGCCGCTGCCCTGGCTGAATGCTCCACTGGTAGATGCGGGCGTCCGGCAGTTCTTCATACGGGGCCTCCTTTAAGCCGGCGTAAAGCTCGGCGGGAGAGTACAGCTCTGCCCGGTAGGGGTTGAAGGGTACTGACTCGAGGCGAGGGAAAATCAGGGCTCCCCGGCGTCGCAGGGTGTCCTCCATCCCGTCGTCAAAGGTGCAGCCAAGGAAGATGGCCCCCTCAACCTTCACCTGTTCCAGGGCCGGGGCCCGGCCGCGCAGGTCGAGCGACTGGGCGTGCCAGCCGTCCAGCTCCGTTCCGCGCGCGGCGACCAGTTGGTCGAAGACGGCGAGGTCGTTCACTTCGAGGCTGCGGGGGCTTGGGCCCAAATTCCCGGAGAGGTTCACGGTGTCCTGCCCTGACGGACCAGGGGGACGGGGAGTTGCGAGGGGTCGTTCATCCTTTCAGCCTATTTCAGGACTGGGGCTTGCGTTGGAGCGTGCCCAGCCCTACCCTTAAACAACCAAGCAGTTGATAAAGCTGTTGGTTGACTAAAGAGGTAGGAATGATTCCCGAAAGCGCGGCCCTCGACTCCGCATTCATGGCGCTGGCTGATCCCGTGCGGAGAAGCATCATCGCAAGGCTCAGCCGGGGACCGGCCACCGTAAACGAACTGGCGGAACCCTTTGAGATGTCCAAGCAGGGAATCTCGAAGCACATACAGGTACTCGAGCAGGCGCAGCTGGTCACCCGCAGCAGGGATGCCCAGCGCCGGCCCGTCCACCTGAACCCCGCACGGCTGGAGGCACTCACCGCCTGGATTGACCAGTACAGGTTGGTCCGCGAGGAGCAGTTCCGCAGCCTGGATGCCGTGCTTGAATCCAGCGCCGGGCATGGCGGCGCCAAGGCAAAGGAACAGTCATGACCAATTCTCTGAAACTCACCGTCCCCGAAGGCCTTCCCTTCATCGACTACGAGCGCGAGTTCGACTTCCCGGTGGCGGAGGTGTTCCGCGCCCACAAGGAACCGGACCTGCTCGTCCAGTGGCTTGGGCCGCGGGGCTACAAAATGGACATCGACCACTACGACTTCCGCACCGGTGGCAGCTACAGCTACCTGCACACGGGCCCGGAAGGGGTGCCCTACGAGTTCAAGGGCATCTTCCATACGGTCCGCGAGAACGAGTTCGCCATCCAGACCTTTGAGTTCGGCGGCTACCCGGACGTGGTCAGCCTGGAGTTCATGACGTTTGAGGATCTGGGCAACGGCCGGTGCCGGCTGCGGGGCCATTCGGTCTACCCCACCCAGGAGGCGCGGGACGGGATGGCGCAGTCCGGCATGGAAGGCGGCATGACCGAAGGCTACGAACGGCTCGATGAGCTGCTCAGCAGCGCGAAGGTCTAGGACAGCGCGCGACGACGGACTGCAGCTTCGGCTGGAAGGACCCCTTCGTCGTCGTACTTGAGGGCAGGAAAGCAAAAAGCAAAGAGCGGGGCCACCTGCCGTCCGGAAAGACGGCAGGTGGCCCCGCTTCTTTTGCTGGTGGTGCTGCCGCCTAGAGGGCTGCGTAGACTTCGCGGAGCAGCTTGGCGGTTTCGGACGGCGTCTTGCCGACCTTCACGCCTGCAGCCTCGAGGGCTTCCTTCTTGGCCTGGGCGGTTCCGGCGGAACCGGAGACGATGGCGCCGGCGTGGCCCATGGTCTTGCCTTCGGGAGCCGTGAAGCCTGCAACGTAGCCAACAACCGGCTTGGTGACGTTGGCCTTGATGAAGTCGGCGGCACGCTCTTCTGCGTCGCCACCGATTTCGCCGATCATCACGATCGCCTCGGTCTCGGGGTCAGCTTCGAACGCGGCCAGGGCGTCGATGTGCGTGGTGCCGATAATGGGGTCGCCGCCGATGCCGATGGCCGTGGAGAAGCCGAGGTCACGCAGTTCATACATCATCTGGTAGGTCAGGGTTCCGGACTTGGAAACCAGGCCGATAGGGCCCTTGCCCGTGATGTTGTTCGGCGTGATCCCGACCAGTGCCTCGCCGGGAGTGATGATTCCGGGGCAGTTGGGTCCGATGATGCGGGTGACCTGGTTGCCGTCAGCGTCCACCGTGGCCTGGGCAAGTGCCCAGAACTCGGCGGAGTCCTGGACCGGAACACCTTCGGTGATGACAACGACGAGGCCGATGCCGGCTTCGATGGCTTCGACAACGGCGGTCTTGGTGAATGCCGGGGGCACGAAGACGATGGAGACGTCGGCGCCGGTCTCGGCCATGGCTTCCTTGACGGTGCCGAAGACGGTGATCTCGTTGTCGCCGTGCAGGACGGTGGTGCCGGCCTTGCGGGCGTTAACGCCGCCGACGATGTTGGTGCCGGCCTTCAGCATCAGTGCGGTGTGCTTGGTGCCTTCGCCGCCGGTGATGCCCTGGACGATGACCTTGGAGTCCTTGTTCAGATAGATAGACATGGTGCGTCCCTTACTTAGCTGCGTTGGCGAGCTCGGCGGCCTTGTCGGCGCCCTCGTCCATGGTTGCGGCCAGGGTAACCAGCGGGTGGTTTGCCTCGGCCAGGATGCGGCGGCCTTCCTCAACGTTGTTGCCGTCGAGGCGGACTACCAGCGGCTTGTTCGCGGAGTGGCCCAGCTCGGCCAGTGCACCAACGATGCCCTTGGCAACAGCGTCACAGGCGGTGATGCCGCCGAAGACGTTGACGAAGACGGACTTGACCTGCTCATCGCCGAGGATGACGTCCAGGCCTGCGGCCATGACCTCGGCGGAGGCTCCGCCGCCGATATCCAGGAAGTTGGCGGGCTTGACGTTGCCGTGGTTCTCGCCGGCGTAGGCAACAACGTCAAGGGTGGACATGACCAGGCCTGCACCGTTGCCGATGATGCCCACTTCGCCGTCCAGCTTGACGTAGTTGAGGTCCTGCGCCTTTGCCTTGGCCTCGAGGGGATCAGCGGCGTCCTTGTCCTCAAGGAGGGCGTGCTTGGCGTGGCGGAACTCTGCGTTCTCGTCCAGCGTGACCTTGCCGTCCAGCGCAATGATGTCACCGGCGCCGGTCTTGACAAGCGGGTTGACCTCTACGAGGGTGGCGTCTTCCTTCTTGAAGACGTCCCAGAGCTTGAGGATCACTGCGGCCACCTTGCCGCGGAGTTCCTCAGCGAAGCCTGCGGCGGCGACGATTTCGTCGGCCTTGGCCTGGTCGATACCCACGGCGGGGTCGATGGCGATCTTGGCGAGCGCCTCGGGGCGTTCGACGGCGAGCTGTTCGATTTCCATGCCGCCTTCGACCGAGCACATGGCCAGGTAGTTGCGGTTGGCCCGGTCCAGGAGGACGGAGAAGTAGTATTCCTCGGCGATATCGGCACCCTGGGCGATCATCACCTTGTTGACGGTGTGGCCCTTGATGTCCATGCCCAGGATGTTGGTGGAATGCTCAAGAGCTTCGTCAGCGGCCTTTGCGACCTTGACGCCGCCGGCCTTGCCACGGCCGCCGACCTTGACCTGTGCTTTAACAACAGTCACGCCGCCGATTTTCTCGGCAGCTGCCTTAGCTTCTTCTGGGGTGTGCGCCACGATGCCGGCAAGCACGGGTACACCGTGCGCCTCGAACATATCGCGCGCCTGGTATTCAAACAGGTCCACGGTTTAGTGTCCTTCTACGTCGAAGTAGTTTCTGTACAGTCGGACACCATCAGAAGACGATGACCGGGCTGCGGAATTGCTCGCACCGGAGGCCTGTTGGAAACGAGCCACGCGGCGTGATGCTCCACTGGGAACTCTAGTCCTTTGGAGGGACCGGCCCGTCCAAGACTACCGCTTATGTGAGTAAGCACACTATTCTATGGTGCGTAGAAAAACCGCGGAATTACGGGGTTTTTGACGCCTTTGAAGGTGCCAGGGAGGCGCTTTTGGCGGGTCCGGAAATCAGCTCGTAACGCCACCCTCCAGGCGGCAACAATCCCCAAAACAGTCCCCCGTAGGCGTTATGCGTCGAGTTTAGTCAGCGGCGCGTAGCGCAGCAGCAGCCGCTTTTCGCCGACGTCGAACTTCACCTTGGCTACGGTCTTGTCCCCCGCCCCCTCCAGCGCCAGGACCGTTCCATTGCCGAAACTCGTGTGGTTGACCTTGTCCCCCACACTGACGGCAACGACCTCCTTCTGCGGCTGCACCCGCGTCCGGGCGACGACCGCCGGAACATCGGCATTGAAGCCGGCCGACGGGTCAGCGACGGCACCGCGGGCTGTTCCGGCGCCCCAAAAGGACCCGCTGTAACGGCTGGACCCGATGGATCCGCCGCCCCAGCCTGCCTGCCTGGTGGTGCCTTCGCGCTTCCACTCCACAAGGTCGGCCGGGATCTCCTCCAGGAACTGGCTGGCAGGGTTGTACTGGCTTTGGCCCCACATGCTGCGGACCTCGGAGCGGGTGACGTAGAGCCGCTTGCGGGCACGGGTGAGCCCCACGTACGCGAGCCTGCGTTCCTCGGCAAGTTCCTTTGGATCCGTCGCTGAGCGCTGGTGCGGGAACAGCCCGTGCTCCATGCCGGTCAGGAACACCACCGGGAATTCGAGTCCTTTGGCGGTGTGCAGCGTCATCAGCGTGACAACCCCCAGCCGTTTCGCTTCCGCCACGGCGGCGGCTGTGTCTTCCGCGTCGCCGCCGGGCGCATCCGGAATCTGGTCGGCGTCGGCCACCAGGGACACCTGTTCAAGGAAGGCCTCAAGCGTTCCTTCCGGGTTTTCCTGTTCGTACTCGCGCACCACTGCCACGAGCTCGGCCAGGTTTTCCACCCGGGACTCGTCCTGCGGATCGGTACTGGCGCGCAGTGTTGCCAGGTAACCGGTCTGTTCAAGAACGGCTTCCAAGGCCGCGGCCGCACCGGAACCCGCCGCCACTTCCGCGAGGTCATCCAGCAGCTTTACGAATCCCAGGACAGCGTTGACGGAGCGGGTGGCCATGGCCGGGGCCTGCTCGGCACGGCGGGCTGCGGCCATAAAGGAGATCCGCTCACGCTGTGCCAGGGCTGCGACGGCGCCTTCGGCCCTGTCCCCAATGCCGCGCTTTGGTTCGTTGAGCACCCGGCGGAGGTTGACGTCGTCGTCCGGATTCACCAAGACACGAAGGTACGCGAGGGCATCCTTGATTTCCTTGCGCTCGTAGAAGCGGGTGCCGCCCACCACCCTGTAGGGCAGGCCCACCCGGACCAGCACGTCTTCGATGGAGCGTGACTGGGCGTTGGTGCGGTAGAAGATGGCGACATCGCCCGGACGGAGGTTGTCCTCGTCCTGGAGCCGGTCAATTTCCTTGGCAATGAACTGGGCCTCGTCATGCTCGTTCTCGCCCACATAACCCACGATTTTGTGGCCGTCACCTTCGGCCGTCCACAGCCGCTTCTCGGGACGGTTGGGGTTGCGCGAGATAACGGAGTTGGCGGCACTGAGGATGTTTTGCGTGGACCGGTAGTTCTGCTCCAGCTTGATGGTCCGCGCCTCGGGGTAGTCCTTCTCGAACTCCACGATGTTGCGGATGTCCGCGCCGCGGAAAGCGTAAATGGACTGGTCCGAATCGCCCACCACCGTCAGCTCCGACGCTCCCGGGCCTTCGCCCACGATTTCGCGGACCAAAGCGTACTGGGCGTGGTTGGTGTCCTGGTACTCGTCCACCAGGACATGCCGGAACCGGCGGCGGTAGGACTCCGCCAGCGCCGGAAAGGCACGGAACATGTAGACGGTTTCCGCGATGAGGTCATCGAAGTCCATGGCGTTGGCCTGGCGCAGCCGCTGCGTATAGCCCTTGAAGACGTCCGCCACCGCCTGGTCGAAGGGATCGTTGTAGTTCGCCGAGGCGGCGAACGAGTCAGCGTCGATGAGCTCATTTTTCAGCGCGGAAATTTTGTGCTGGATGGCCTTGGGTGCGAACTTCTTGGGATCCAGGTCCAGTGCCTTTGACACCTGCGTGACCAACCGGAGGGAGTCCGCGGAGTCGTAGATGGAGAAGTTGGATTTCAGACCAACGTTTGCCGCTTCCTGCCTCAGGATACGGACGCAGGATGAGTGGAAGGTGGAGATCCACATGATCTTCGCGCGGCCGCCCACCAGCACTTCAATGCGTTCCCGCATTTCCGCGGCGGCCTTGTTGGTGAACGTGATGGCGAGGATTTCACCGTGGTGGGCCCGTCCCGTGGCGATGAGGTAGGCGATCCTGTTACTGAGCACACGGGTTTTACCCGAACCGGCACCGGCTACGATCAGCAGGGCCGGACCGGTGTGTTTGACCGCCTCTTCCTGCTGGGGGTTCAACCCCTCAAGGAGCTGGGCGGCATCCAGGCGGTGCCCCCGGTGGCCCTGCCCTTCCGGAGCCCGGTCCACACGGACGCTGCCGCCTGCCCCCGGAGCCGCAGCTACACCCTCGGAGGGCGATTTGGTGCGGACAGCGGCGGCGGAAGCGGCCTTAAAAGGTCCCTCAGAGTACGGGTCGAACAACATATCCATGATGCCTACAAGTCTAGGCGGTGGGGCCGACACTCACTTCCAGGCTGTGGATTACGTGGCCGGGATTACCCGCACGTTTATGCCACCGAGCCCGACTCCAACGCCGCACGCAACTCGCGTACCGCCGTCGTGCCTCCTGCCATAAACCATTCCAGGCCGTTGACACGGACGGTGTCCACGGCTCCGCCGGCGGCACGGACAATGGCCTTGCCCGGCAGCCAGTCCCACTCCGGGCAGCTGTGCTGGAACCAGCACCCGAGCTGCCCGTCAGCCACCCGGCCGAGGTCGCAGGAGCCCGAGCCGAGCATCCGCAGGGCCGCGGCCGAGGTTGCGGCGGCGTGCCAGGGCATGGCGCACAGGGGGTCCATCAGCCAGCTGGGGTGAATGTAGGTGGCCGCGCCAAACTCTGCAACGGCAGTGCTGTTCCGCGCTCCCCCGTCTTCATGGAACGCCGTCAGGGGCTCACCGTTCAAGGTTGCCGCGCGCTCTTTGCCGCCAACCCAAAGCTTGTCCTCCTCAGGCTGGAAGATGGCGCCGAGAACCACGTCGGAGGGATCCTTCAGGGCTATGGCGGAGCACCAGTACGTGGAGCCGTGCAGGAAGTTGTAGGTGCCGTCTACAGGATCGATGACCCAGGTGCGGCCGCTGGTGCCCTGCACCGAGGCGCCTTCCTCTCCCACGATGCCGTCTTCCGGCCGGCAGCGCTGCAGTTGCTCCAGCACGTAAGCCTCTGCGGCATGGTCTGCCGCGGTCACAACATCGGAAATGGAAGTCTTTTGCTCGGACTGCAGGCCGGCCATCCGCATGAGCAGCGCCAGCTGCCCGGCTTCGCGGACCAAGGCTGCCCCCAGCTGGTAGTCGTCCAGGGAAGGGTCAAGTTCAGCAGCGCTGTGCCGGCCAATGGTCATGGCTTCAGTTTATGGGGCTGGATAATGGTGCCATGGCCAAAACTCCTGCGCAGCGGATCAAGAAGCATGGTTCAAAAGCGGTTGTACCGCAGCACCATCTTCCCCCTGTGGTTAATTCCACCACCGCCCGCACTCCGCAAAAAGCCGAAAGCAACGGCAACCTCATCCTGATCGCCGGTGTGGTGGCCAGCCTGTTCCTGTTCTGGTACGTGCACCTGCTCACGCTGGACCAGTTGCGGCAGCTCTCCTCCGGTTTGGCCATGCCCGATGCACTCATCGGCGGTTTCGATCCCGCTTACGTCGGCCAGCTGCGCTCGGCCATGGACGAGGACGCGCGCGGCCAGCTCAATTACGTGCACAAAACGGCGGGGACCCTGTTTCCGCTGATCTTCGGGTTCACCTGGCTGCTGCTGATCGGAACGAGCGTTGCACGGAGAACGCTGCGCTGGGCGCTGTGGGCTCTCCCCCTGCTGTTTGTCGCCGTCCGGCTCTGGGGCAACGCGGCCATCGACGGCGTGCTGGCAGCGCAAACGGCCAACGCCGGCCAGGTCGCCCTGGCATCGACCCTCACCGTCGCCGGCTGGGTCCTGCTGGTCCTGAGCCTGCTGGCAGGGGCCGCCGCAGTATTCCTGCGGGCGCGGAAGCCTCAAGACGCCGAGGGCTAAAAACTCCCCTGCAGCCCCTGCCCGGCGGCAGCCGCGGCGCGGACCAGTTTCCGGTGCCGGCGCACCCGCTGCGCGATCACCAACCCGGCGGTGGCCATTCCCACCGTGACCGGGTAGGCCATGAGCCTCTCCAAGGTCCCGGGCTCCGGCACAGCCATGCCGGTAAGCCCGCCGGTTACCAGGGCGGCAGCGGATACGGTGCCGCCGGCAAGGATGAACCAGGCCAGAAGTGTTTTTCGCAGCCACAGGATCCCCAGGACCAGCAGGGCAACCGACCCGGCCGCAAAGTACATGACCGCTCCGGCGTAGTGCCAGCCCGAGCCAATGTCCTCCGGAACCAGTCCCACGATCACCGTTCCGGCTCCCGCCGTTGCTGTCAGCACCCGGACAGCGGCGGCGGCCAGCCAAGGAACGCGCCGGCCCGGCCGCACGCGTGCGTTGGCCAGGGCAGCCACCCGCAGAAGCCCCGAACTCAGGAGCAGCGCACCCAGCAGCATCCCCAGCCCCTGGACCACAAAGGAGGCGTTCATCAGCCAGTTCAGCGGCGAGCAAACCTCACGGCCGTCGAAAATCCCGCAGTTGATGGCACCCAGGTCGCTGATGTAGCCCGTGCGCAGGTCGTACGGGCGGGGTCCGGCCCAGGCGGCGATGACTGCCGCCTCCGCCGCGAAATACTGCAGCACGCTCAGCACGGACCAGGCGCCGATGTACTGCCGCGTGGACGCGGTGTCCGGAATGAACGCCACGGAGCGGGCTGTGGACGGCGCTGAACTCATGCCTTGAGCGTAGTACGGCTCTGTACCTTGTATGCTTGTATCCGTGTCCGAGCCGGACCGGCCCTGCCGATCCTGCGGACGCCCGCCCTCGTAGCTCAGTGGATAGAGCACGGCTCTCCTAAAGCCGGTGTCGTTGGTTCGATTCCAATCGAGGGCACTTGAACTTTCCTCCCCCGGAGTTCGCACTCCGTGCCTACCTGCTCGGCCCGGCCGCCCCCGCGGAATCGGGGCAGTGGTCTGTCCGGCGGGACCTGCTGGACAGGGCAACCGGCACCCGCGGTACCTTTTCCGGCGTCGTGCGCTTTGACCCACTGGACGACGCCGGCCTGGCCCTCCGCGAAGAAGGCACCATGCGCTGGCCCACCTTCACCGGCCCTGCCTCCCGTGAATACCTGCTGAAGACCACGGACCACCCCGACGCCCTGAACGTGTTTTTTCCCGAGGGGCGCCCCTTCCACACCATGAGCTTCACGCCTAAGGCCAACCTGGACCAGCACTGGTGCGATCCTGACACCTACCGCGTGGCCTACGCGTACATTGACGAGAACCGCTTCAGCTACAGCTGGGACGTGACGGGGCCGCAGAAGGACCTCCTGCTCGCCTCAGTGCTGGTGCGGCTTACGGTGGGCGCATGAAGAACCGCATCGTGGTGTCCGCGGTGTGTGTCTTCGACGATGCCGGCCGGCTCCTGACTGTGAGGAAGCGCGGCACGGCCATGTTCATGCACCCGGGCGGGAAGCCGGAAACGGGGGAAACGGCGGCACAGACGGCGGCACGGGAACTGGCCGAGGAAGTGGGTATCGTCGTCGATCCGCGCGAGCTTCAGCTGATGGGGGTCTGGATCGCGGAGGCCGCCAACGAGGCCGCCACGGATATCGAGGCCACCGTCTTCCTGGCGCCGGGCACCTGGACGGCCCATCCGTCTGCAGAAATAGCGGAGATCCGCTGGCTTGAACTGGCTGGCGAATTGCCCGCGGACCTCGCCCCGCTGCTCACGGAGCATATCCTTCCGAAGCTGGCCGCAGGGCCTGGAGACGTCCGGCCTGCAGGCACCCCGCCTGAAGGCTAGAACTCAGGAACTGCTTCCTGCGCCACTGCCGTGGCTTCGGCAAACTGCGTCCGGTAGAGCTCCGCATAGCGTCCCTCGGCAGCCAGCAGTTCTGTGTGGGTCCCCCGTTCCACAATCCGGCCGTCCTCCACCACCAGGATCGCATCAGCGGCACGGACGGTGGACAGGCGGTGGGCAATCACGACGGCGGTGCGCCCCTCGAGCGCGGCACCAAGGGCAGCCTGCACTGCAGCTTCGTTGGTGGAGTCCAGCGCGGCCGTTGCCTCGTCCAGGATCACCACGCGGGGCTGGGCGATGAGCAGCCGGGCGATCGTGAGCCGCTGGCGCTCACCACCCGAAAGCCGGTAGCCGCGTTCGCCCACCACGGTGTCCAGCCCGTCCGGCAGGGACCGGATCATGGCTTCGAGCCGGGCCTGCCGGATGACCTCCCACATGTCCTCCTCAGTGGCGTACGGATTGGCGAGCCGAAGGTTGGAGGCGATGGTTTCGTGGAAGAGGTGGCCGTCCTGCGTCACCATGCCCAGCGTGTCCCGGAGGGAATCGAAGGTGGCGTCACGCAGGTCCAGTCCAGTCCCGCGCGTGGTTCCGCCCAGGCGCACGGCGCCGGAGTCCACATCGTAAAGCCGGGCCAGCAACTGGGCAATGGTCGACTTGCCGGCGCCGGACGATCCCACCAGCGCCACCGTCTGGCCGGGCTCCACCCGGAAGCTGATGCCATGGAGCACCTCTTCCCCGCCGCGGGTGTCCAGGGTGGACACCTCCTCCAGCGAGGCGAGTGAAACCTTGTCCGCCGAGGGGTAGGCGAAACGGACGTCGTCGAACTCCACTGCTACCGGGCCGGGCGGCACAGGCACGGCGTCCGGCTTCTGCTGGATCAGGGGTTTGAGGTCCAGGATCTCGAAAACACGCTCGAAACTGACCAGGGCGCTCATGATTTCCACCCGGGCGTTGGAGAGGGCCGTCAGTGGGGCGTAGAGGCGGGTCAGCAGCAGGGCCAGCACCACGACGTCGCCTGCCGCCAGTTGGCCGGTAATGGCAAACCATCCGCCCAGCCCGTACACAAGCGCCAGGGCGAGCGCGGAGACCAGCGTCAGGGCGGTCACGAAGGTGAACTGCAGCATGGCGGTCCGGACGCCGATGTCGCGGACGCGGCCGGCGCGGACGGCGAACTCCCGGGACTCCTCATCGGGGCGGCCGAAGAGCTTGACCAGGGTGGCGCCGGGGGCGGAGAAGCGTTCAGTCATCTGGGTTCCCATGGCCGCGTTGTGCTCCGCCGCCTCGCGGCGCAGGTCCGCGAGTTTGGACCCCATCCGCCGCGCTGGGATAAGGAAGACCGGCAACAGGATCATGGCCAGGACTGTCACCTGCCAGGACGTTCCGAGCATGACGATGAGCGTGAGGATCAGGGCCACCACGTTACTGACCACACCGGACAGTGTCCCGGCGAACGCCGACTGGGCACCGATCACATCGTTGTTCAACCTGCTGACCAGGGCGCCGGTGCGGGTCCGGGTGAAGAACGCGATGGGCATTTTCTGCACGTGGTCGAAGACCTTGGTGCGAAGGTCCACGATCACCCCCTCACCGATGGTGGAGGACAGCCAGCGGCTCACCAGGCCCAGGCCTGCTTCGGCCACGGCCACGACGGCGATGAGCACCGCAAGGCGGACCACTTCCTCCGCGGCGGCCTTGGCCACGATCGCATCCACCACCTGCCCTGCCAGCACGGGGGTGGCCACGGCGAGGAACGCCATCACGATGGACAACGCCACGAAGGCCAGGAGCTTGCCCCGGTGCGGCCGGGCAAACCCCAGGACGCGCTTGAGGGTGGCCTTGGAGAACGGCCGGGAACCGCTCTTGGCGCGGGTGATGTTGTAGAGGGAGCCCCAGGCCACCCGTTCCATGCTCATTGCTGCTGCTCCGTTACGGTCCCGTTTTCCACATTCCAACGTACATCCAGCCGCACGTTTTCCAGCAGCCTCCGGTCGTGTGTCACCAGCAGCAGGGCGCCGTCGTAGCTCTCCAGCGCCTCCTCAAGCTGTTCGATGGCGGGGAGGTCAAGATGGTTGGTGGGCTCGTCCAGGACCAGGAGGTTCACGCCGCGCGCCTGCAGCAGGGCCAGGGCGGCCCTGGTCCGCTCGCCGGGTGACAACGAATCAACGGCACGCGCGGTGTGGTCCGCCTTCAGGCCGAATTTTGCCAGCAGCGTCCTGACCTCTGCCGGGTTAAGGTCCGTCAGGACAGCTTCGACGGCGTCGGCAAGGGCAAGGTGGCCTGCCAGCAGCCCCCGGGCCTGGTCGATCTCGCCGATGGCCACCGAGGCGCCCATGGCTGCGCTGCCGGACTCCGGTGCGAGGTCACCCAGCAGCAGGCGCAGCAGGGTGGACTTGCCGGCGCCGTTGGGGCCCGTGATGCCGATCCGTTCCCCCGCATTGAGCTGGAGGTTGACCGGGCCGAGGGTGAACGTGCCCTGTTTTACCACAGCATCGCGGAGGGTGGCCACGACGGCGCTTGAGCGCGGCGCCTTGCCGATGGAGAACTGGAGCTGCCACTCCTTCCGTGGCTCTTCCACCACGTCCAGCCGGGCAATCCGCGATTCCATCTGCCGTACTTTCTGCGCCTGCTTCTCCGAGGACTCGGTGCTGGCGGCGCGGCGGATCTTGTCGTTGTCCGGGCTCTTCTTCATGGCGTTCCGAACGCCCTGTGAGCTCCATTCACGCTGCGTACGGGCCCTGGACACCAGGTCCGCCTTGGTGGTGGCAAACTCCTCGTACTTCTCGCGGGCGTGCCGCCGGGCCACTGCACGTTCTTCAAGGAAGGCGTCATAGCCGCCGTCGTAAACAGCTACGGAGTTCTGCGCCAGGTCCAGTTCCACTACGGTGGTGACGCAGCGGGCAAGGAATTCCCGGTCATGGCTGACCAGGACA
This sequence comes from Arthrobacter sp. K41, assembly GCF_059089645.1. Lineage (NCBI taxonomy): Bacteria > Bacillati > Actinomycetota > Actinomycetes > Micrococcales > Micrococcaceae > Arthrobacter > Arthrobacter sp. K41. The sequence continues at coordinate 615,324 of NZ_JBNHEW010000003.1, forward strand.
ACGCCGCCCCGCAATCCGCGGACAAAGTCCTCGAGTTTGGCAAGTCCTGCCAGGTCCAGGTCGTTGGTGGGTTCGTCCAGGAGGACGACGTCGAACCTGCTGAGCAGCAGGGCCGCGAGCGCCACCCTGGCGGCCTGGCCCCCGGACAACCCGGTCATCTCGGCATCAGTGCCGGTGTCCAGGCCCAGATCAGCCAGTACGGCAGGAATGCGGTCGTCCAGGTCAGCGGCTCCGGAGGCCATCCAGCGGTCGAAAGCGCGGGCGTAGTCATCATCGGCCCCGGGCGCGCCGGAACCCAGCGCCTCTGCTGTGGACTCCATCTCGGCGGTGGCCTCGGCGCAGCCGGTCCGCCGGGCAATGTACGCCGCCACCGTTTCGCCGGAAACGCGCTCGTGCTCCTGGGGAAGCCAGCCCACGAACGCGTCAGCGGGAGCCAGGCTGACGGTCCCGCCCTGGGGCTGGTCGACGCCGGCAAGCAGGCGGAGCAGTGTCGACTTTCCGGCGCCGTTGGCCCCCACCACACCGACAACGTCACCAGGGGCGACCGTGAGGGAGAGTTCGGAGAAGAGCAGCCGGTGGTCGTGACCGCCGGAAAGATCCTTTGCAACAAGGGTCGCAGTCATGGAGTCATCCTTTCACCGCAGCGCGCAGCAGGTCTGGCGCCTTTCGGCCCGCAAAGCCTCTGCATTCCGTCAGATGGACGGCGCCCGGAGCCCGGACATAAAAGAACCCGCTGGTCCGGACTTGGGGGGTGTACGGACCAACGGGCTCGACCATCAAGCATAGCCGAAACTGGGGTGCGGGTAAAATCGGCCGGACAAGGGCAGGCTAAAATCAACAAATCATCCGATCTGCAGAGAGCCCTTCATGACCCTCCCCGCCAAGGCGTTCCAGCGCTGGCTGCAAGGAATCGCGCCGGACGCCAGTACGGCAGATGTCTGCCGGATCTCGGGAATCAAGCGGACCACTCTGGCCCAGCAATTGGTGCGCGGAAAAGTTTCTGTCAGCACGGTGGTCAGCATCAGCCGCGCCTACAACATCAACCCGGTGGCTGCCCTGGCCGACTTCGAACCGTACCGGGAACTGGCCGGACCGCAGCAACCGCCTGCCCGGTGCGAGCTGGTCAGCCAGATTTCCACCGCTGACCTCCTGCGCGCCATGCTGGCCCGCCCGGGCATGGGCCCCGACGGGAACCCGGGAAGCACGCCGCCCCCGCTGTCACCTGCGCCGCACGCCACGTCCGTCAAGAATTGGGTTGATGCCATTGACGACGGCGAGGTGCGGCACCGTGTTTCCGCCGCCACCGGCATAGCGCCACAGAACTATTCAGCCCAGTTGACCGCCAACCGGCTTTCAGCAGAACTGGCCGTGGCCACGGCGCGGGCGGCAGGAGTGGGCCCCGCAAGCGGCCTGGTGGCCACCGGCTTGATCACCGAGGAAGAGGCAGGTTGGCCTCCCGGCGCACGCCAGGCCGCATTGGACAGCCTGTCCGACGGCGACCTCGCGGTCCTGGCCGGCGACCGGCTACAGGCGTTGGGCAAGGTTTTGCGGCGGCAGGAACAGGACCAGGCGCAGACAGAAAAGATTTGGGAGAACCTGGGATGATCGAAATTCTTCAGTGGTCCACGCTGGCAATCTGCGGACTTATCGCAGCGGCCCGGGTACCGAGTGCACTTCGGGGAGAGAACCGGTCCCTTTTCTATATTTTTGCTCTGCTGACTGCGGCCATCCTTTTGAGCATTGAGGCGCCCTACGCGGCGGTTGACGGAGCGCTGGGAGGCACGAACCTCGCCAACCTGCTGCTGCGCTTCATCATTTTCGGAGCGATCTACTTTGTGGGGATACGGGTGACACGGGGATTTGGAGCGGACCATGCCTACCGGCTCATCACGGGCAGGCTGGGCATGATGGTGCTGCTGGTCATTTCCCTGGTGATGACCATCCTGTTTTTCCTGATGGACACTACCGGTTCCTCGGCCGGACTGTCGGCAACAGCGGGCAAAAGCGAGCGGAACTTCGTCCTGGTGGAGTATTACGGGGCGGCGGGACGAGCCTATCCCTCTTACGTGTCCTTGGTCCTGCTTCCGGCCATGGTCCGCGCAGTAGGCAGCAGACTTCCCGTGCTGGTACGGGTGGCCGCCGGGCTGCTGGCAGTGGGCGGAATGGCCATAGCCCTCACCCTGCTGTTCCCTGTGGTGCCGCCCGCGCTGGGCGCCCTGGAGTTCATCGTCAATTACACGGCGGTGCTCTGCTTCGTCCTCGGCCTGGCCCTCATCTGGGTCGCGAGAGTCAGAAACAGCAGGAGCCACCCGCTGAGAAGGACATCTACCGAAACGTAACCTTTCCCGCTTTCACAAAATCATTAGAATGTGAAACAATCATGAATGTGTGAAGGTGGGGGCTGCGGGGCGTTTACGAACGGGGATACTTTCTTGGACGAATGCGGCCCCCGGGGGCCTTTGCACGCTTTGGGGGGATGAGTGGTGGCGGCCGTTGGGGACCGCCCCCACTCAGCCATTTAAGGCCCTTTTCCGCCCGCCTGCTCCTGTCCGCGAACAAGACGCAGCGTCACCAACTGGAACGGCCGCAGCAGCAGCTCCGCCCCGTCCACGCCGGCGTTTACGCCGGCAGCATCCACCTGGCGTTCCAACAGATCCACGGCAGTGATCCGCCGTACCGGGAAGTTCGCGGTGAGCGTTCCCCCGGAACGCTGCCCCAGCGATTCGTACAACCGGACAATGACATCTCCGGAACCGTCCTCTGCGAGCTTCACAGCCTCCACCACCAAAGCCGGGTTTGACAGCGAAACCAGCGGCTCCACCGGCGAGGCTCCGGTGACCAGCCTCGGAGGAAGGTTGGTCCGGTATCCTTCCTCGACAGCATCGGCAATGCCGGCGCCGGGCCGGACGGTGACGGTCAGCTCGTGACGTCCACGGTCCGCATCCGGATCCGGGAACTTCGGGGCACGCAGCAGCGACATACGCACTGTGGTGGTGGTGCCGCCGTCGGACGCCCTGATGCTTCTGGTGACGTCATGGCCGTACGTCGACGAGTTGGAAACGGCGACGCCGTAGCCCGGCTCCCCCACGTGAATCCAGCGGTGTGCACAAATTTCGAACTTCGCCGCTTCCCAGGACGTGTTGGTGTGGGTTGCCCGGAAGACGTGACCGAACTGTGTTTCCGCCGCAGACCGGTCCGCCCGCACATCCAGTGCGAAGCCAAGCTTCAACAGCTTTTCCCGCTCCTGCCAGTCCACAGACGTGGTGATCGACAGCGAAGGACTTCCGGCGGCGAGGCTGATGCGCTGGGTAATGGTTGAGGCCCCTGCACTCCGCTCCACCACTACTGCAGCCGCGCCGTCCTCGTCGACATGCCGCACCGACTCCGCGCAGGTCAATGGAGTGACGTTGCGGCGGTAAAACTCGTCAATGTCCCAGGCGTCCCACTCATTAGGGGTGTCGCGGTGAAGTTCCAAAAGGTTGCCGCGTTCTCCCGGCGCAATCGCTTCACGGCCAGTGGCGTAGTCCCAAAGCGAAGTGAGCAGGCCGTCCGCATCCAGGACTGCCCGGATAATGCCGTTGTCCAGAACGAAACCACCGTCCCGCGCTGCGGAGCGGGCGGGCGCAGACCGCGCCGCAGGGACGCCGGCAGCCATCGCAGGCACGCCGCCCAGGGCATGCGGTGCAGCATTCAATAGGAACTCCCGGTCCCCGCGGCCAAGCACTGCCTTGGCGGCAGCGGCGATCAGCGTTTCGAGGTCAGCTTCGATGGTTGCGTAATTGCGTTCGGCGTCCCGGTGCACCCAGGCAATGGAGCTGCCTGGAAGGATGTCGTGGAACTGCTGCAGCAGCACCAGGCGCCAGAGCCTTTTGAGCTCGGCGCCGGGGTAGGTGAACCTGTCCCCTGCACGGACCGCTGCAGTTGCACACCACAGTTCCGCTTCGCGCAGCAGGTGTTCGCTGCGACGGTTGCCCTTCTTGGTCCGGGCCTGGCTGGTGTAGGTGCCGCGGTGCAGTTCGAGGTACATCTCCCCCACCCACACCGGCAGCGACGGATACTCATCCTCGGCCTGCTGGAAAAAGCCGGCGGCGGAACCGATCCGCACCTTGGGAGATCCTTCCAGATCTGCTGTCCTCACGGCAGCCGCAAGCATTTCCCGGGTGGGGCCGCCACCGCCGTCACCATAGCCGAAGGGCACCAGCGAGACGGTGCCGCGGCCGTGGTCGCGGTAGTTCCGCTCGGCGTGGGCGAGTTCGCGTCCGCTGAGCTGGGAGTTGTAGGTGTCTACCGGCGGGAAGTGGGTGAAGATCCGGGTGCCGTCGATGCCCTCCCAGTTGAAGGTGTGATGCGGCATTCTGTTGGTTTGGTTCCAGGAGATCTTCTGGGTGAGGAACCACCGGCTGCCGGCGGACTTGACGATCTGGGGCAGGGCTGCGGAGTATCCAAAGGAGTCCGGCAGCCACGCTTCCTGGCAGTCCACGCCGAACTCGGCAAGGAAGAAGCCTTTCCCTTCCACGAACTGCCGCGCCATCGCCTCTCCGCCGGGCATGTTGGTATCGGACTCCACCCACATGCCGCCTACGGGTACGAACTGCCCGGCGCGCACCTTTTCCCGGATCCGGCCGAAGAGTTCAGGGTAGAACTCTTTGATCCAGGCCAGCTGCTGCGCCGACGAGCAGGAGAAAACGAAGTCCGGGTACTCATCCATCAGCGCCACTACGTTGGAGAACGTCCTGGCGCACTTGCGGATGGTTTCCCGGACGGGCCAAAGCCAGGCCGAGTCGATATGCGCGTGGCCGGTGGCAACGAGCTGGTGAGCGGACGCATAGGCGGGACGCGCCAGCACTTCGGCGAGGGCGGCCCGGCCGGCGGCTGCGGTGCCGGCGACGTCGTCGGGATCCATCACGTCCATCATGCGCTCAAGCGCCCGCAGGATCTCGTGCCGCCTCGGCAGCTCCAGGGGCAGCTCCACCATCAGGCCGGACAGGGTCCAGATGTCCTGCTGCAGTTCCCACACAGCCTGGTTCAGCTCGGCGATGACAATGGTTCCCAGCCTGTATTGGGTGGCCGTTCCGGCCGTTGACTTGTCGCCGTACGGTGTGGCGGCGAACGTCCAGCCCTGCGCAACATCAGGGTTTGCGGCGGCCTCCACATAGAAGTCCACTGCCATGCCGCCGCCCAGAAGCTTGAGCGGAATGTACTGGTTCCGCGGCGACACCGCTTTGATGATGGTGCCGTCGGCCCGCCATGCGATGCCCTCGCACTGGAAACCCGGCACTTCGATGGTGAACCCCAGATCGACCACCACTTCAAGGGTAGTGTCCGGCTCCGTGCCCCAGGACTCGGGGACTTCCCCCTGGAGATGAAGCCACTTGGTAGCCCACGGCTTTCCCCAGGGAGCGCCGTGTTCCTGCGGCTGGAACTTCTGCCGCATGGCCTCGAGGGCCGGCACGGGTTCGTCCGGCACGTCCCAACTGCTCAGGCTGAGGGGGAGGCTCCGGCTGTATACGGCGGGGTTGATACGTTCTCGGACGAATCTTTCGAGGCGGACTTCCGTGATTCGGCGGTCGTCATGCAATGTTGGCCCTCTTCAGCGCTGAGATCGTGGACCATGTTGTCCATTCGGCGGATAAAACTACCCGCTGGTAGCTTACTCGCCATAACCGGCGGACAACATCCCCCTAAAAAACGTTTTCCGCGCAGGGCGGGCGGGGAAACCGGCTCAGGTACGGGCGTCAGCGGCAGTCCGGGCAACGGGCCTGACGATCCGGTGGTCACCGGCATAGATGTTGAGGCTGGTTCCCCGGCTGAAGCCGGCAAGCGTCACGCCGCTGGCCTCTGCAAGCTCAACTGCGAGGCTTGACGGCGCGCTGACCGCGGCGAGCACGGGAATTCCCGCCAACGCCGCTTTCTGCACCAGTTCAAAGGACGCCCGCCCCGAGACCTGGAGGACGGTGCCGCGGAGCGGGAGCAGTCCTTCACGCAGCGCCCAGCCCACCACCTTATCCACGGCGTTGTGGCGCCCTACATCCTCCCGGAGGCACAACAGCTCCGCGCCGCCGTCGGCCTGGATGTTGAACAATCCGGCGGCGTGCACTCCCCCGGTGTCCTCGAAAAGGCGCTGGGATTTCCGCAGGAGGGCGGGCAGCGATGCGAGGAGCTCAGCGTCGATGGTCAGCGGGTCTGCGGCGGGACTGTAGTGCGAGGACTTCTGGACTGACTCCACTGAGTCCGTTCCGCAAATGCCGCAGGAGCTCGACGTGTAGATGTGGCGGCCGATGGACGGAATTGTGACGTCCGGCCTTAGCTGGACTTCCACCACGTTGAATGTCTGGACGCCGTTTTCATCTTCGCCGGCGCAGAAACGCAGCGACACGAGTTGCTCGGAGCTCCAGATGATCCCCTCTGACACCAGGAAGCCGGCCACCAGGTCAAAGTCGTCGCCAGGGGTCCGCATAGTGACAGAAAAGGAGAGCTGTCCGAGCCGGATCTCCAGGGGCTCCTCCACAGCGAGGACATCCTCACGGTGGCGTACCGGAAACTCGAGCGCCTTCGGAGAACCGTCAAGGACGTACTTGTGCACCTTCCGGCGCTGGGTTACCCGGCCCATTCCCACCCCTGCGTTTTCATAGGTCCATCATGACAACTGCCGCAGCCTGACACCAACCGGGCACGGCCGGGAGCAGCGTCAGCCAAGCAGTGCACTCCAGTCTACGGGCCCGCCGGCTGACGGTTTGGCGGCGGTCCTGGTTTGCCGCGGTGCGCTCCTTGGCTTTGCCTTCCCGGCAGGATCACCAGCTGCCGGAATGGGTGGCCCCCAGGGCAGGGCAACGGCCGGCACCAACTCGCCGAGCTGGACTCCATGGGGCGGCACCACCATCACGCCGTCGGCCGAGGCCAACCCGCGCATCATCCCCGGGCCGGTGTGCTGCGCCGGAGATGCCATCCCGTAGAGGAGCCGGAAGGGCATCAGCCGGGTGCGCCCCGGATCGGGTTCGATCATGCTTCCGCAGGGCACTTCCTGGACAGGGGGCAGGCTGCCGTGGCCGAGCGCGGCGAGCAGGGGCGCCCCAACAGTGACCAGTGCCATCATGGCGGCGAGCGGGTTCCCTGGAAGACCGAGGACAAAGCGGCCGTCCGGCAGTTCCGCCAGGACAGCCGGGTGTCCCGGGCGCATCGCGATCCCGTCGACGACGAGCCTGCCCCCCAGTTCTGCCACCGCCGTGCGGAGGTGGTCCGTGCCTGAGCGTCCGGTTCCGCCCGTGGTGATGACGACGTCGGCCGGCAGGTCTGGAGCGCCGGGCACCTCAGGTACCACGTCCTCCAAGGCGGCGAGCCACTCGTCGTAGGAGTCCCCGATCCGGTGCTGTTCCCCCGCTATGCCGCCAAGCATCTCCACGACTGCCGGCAGTTGCGGACCGAAAGTGTCCCGCACCTTGCCCGGGACGGGCACTCCCTGTTCTATAACTTCGGAGCCGGTGAACAGCATCCGGACAAGGGGTTTTCCCTGGACCTGCAGTTCGTCGTAGCCGGCCAGTGCGGCAAGTGCCAGATGGGCAGGGTTGAGCTTCGCTCCCGCCTTGACCAGCATGTCTCCGGCCAGGGCTTCCTCCCCGGCTTTGCGAATGTGCTGGCCGTTGCGGGGTTCCCCGGGCCGGGCGCTCCCACCCGTCATCAGGACCGGCAGGCCGTCCTCGTCCGTGCCGAGTACGGCGCTTTCGCTGCGAAGCACAGCCTTTCCGCCGGGAGGAATCAGCCCGCCGGTGACGATTGGGCTGGCCTGGTGGGGCGCCAGCCGGGCGCCCGGTTCCGCCAGGATCCACGGGCCGCTGCCGTTGACCGCCCAGCCGTCCATGCCGGAGGAAGCGTAGTGGGGCATGTCCTGGAGCGCAGTAATGTCCTGGTCAAGCTTTCGGCCCAGGGCAAACTGCAGGGGAACAGGCCCGGCCGGAATAGGCGTGGCTGCTTCGAAGGCGGCCAGCCTCGCTTCCTCCCAGGTGTGGGCCAGATGCCGCGGCGTCTCCGGCAGGTCCGTTGAACTCCGTTCTTCCCCGGGCTCCTCGGTCATTCGCCGGGAGTCCCGGCAGCTTCAGCGTCGTAGTCGGCAGCCAAAGATCGGGCCACGGCCAGGGCACCTTCCATGGACGCCGTTTCCGTGCTGCGTCCGGCCGCTGAAGCCAGGCCGGCGGCGTAGCCGGCGATAAAGGTAGTGAGGGGCGCCGCAGGCCGCACGACAGAATGCGCTGCTACCCCTGCAAGGGCGAGGACGGCGTTGACATCCACTTGGACGTCCTCAAGCTCATAAGCCTGGAGCAGGGACCTGCACCACTCCTCCAGCGTTTCATCCTGGCTTTTCACTGACTGCCTCCCAAATCAACTGCTGCCGCGCCGGTCCTGGAATTCGTCGTAGTCCCGGCGTCAACTCCTAGTGCGGCGGCATCGTCCCAGGTATCCACGTCGTCAGTGGAACCGGAGGGGACGGTGACAAGCTGCAGGTCAAGACTAGCAAGGAGCGCCCGCATCGAACCGTTAACTAAGGCGCCCCGCGACGCAAGATCCTCCGCAGCCTTTTTTAGCATGCCTGTGCGGTAGAACCCTGCGAGGTGCTGGGGCCGCCCGTCTTCCCCACAGGCCATGAGCCCGTCGCCTCCGAGTTCACCGTCGTCCAGCGGCTTCCTCAGGGCCCGCACGGCAGCAGAGACCCGCGGCATGTCACAGGCCAGCACCAGGGTGTACGTCTGTTCGTTTCCGGCCCGGGCCAGCGCGCCAAGGCCAGCGGCCACAGCAGCCGCCGGGCCTGCAAACTCGGGTTGCTCCCGGCATGAGAGCACACCTGCGGGAAGTGCACCTGGGTCCGGGCCAACAATTACTGTACGGAAGGCCCCGGAGGCCGCGGCCAGTGACTGCTGCAGGAGGGTGGCACCTTGGAAGACGAGCCCTTGCTTCGGTACTCCGCCCAGCCGTGATGACCGACCGCCGGCCAGGATCAAGGCATTGAAATCCGACCCCTTTTGCTCCATTCCCCCAGCCTAGTCCGGGGGCACGGAAGCCGTCCGACACTGGTGCTACGCAGCACGTTCGGGCAGCAGGAACGGATCCCAGGCGGGCGTCGGCTTCTCGAGTTCCTTGATCTGCCAGATGGTCCCATGCGGAGGCTCCGGGACGAACCTCAGCTTCCAGCCCATTTCCGCCGGGGTGTGGTCGCCCTTGACGTTGTTGCATTTCAAGCAGGCAGCCACCAGGTTTTCCCAGGACTCCGCACCTCCGCGGGACTTTGGTTGAACGTGGTCGATGGTGTGCGCAGCTTTACCGCAGTAGGCACACTTGTGCCCGTCACGCCGGAGCACTCCGCGTCGGCTAACGGCCGTGGACTGGTTGTATCTGGGGCGTATGTAGCGGTTCAGGAGGATCACGGACGGGCGGCCCAGAATCTCCTGGGGACCCACGACGGGATCGTCCCCCTCAGCCACAACGCTCGCCTTGCCCGTGAGCACAAGCACCAGCGCCCGGCGGAAAGTAATAACCGCCAGCGGTTCATATCCAGCATTCAGAACGAGAGTGCGCATGCACGTACCTCTTCACGGCCGCACCCGTCAGGGGCACGAGGGCCGGCTGCCCTCGGCATGTCCGGGCTATGGATCGACACCACAAGAGTAAACAAAGAAGTGCACTATCAGCTAATCGCTGAAGCCGGAGGCAGCCGTGTCCGAACCAAAATAGGCGCGGGACCCGCAAACCCTCCGGGTTAACTGACAGAACCCCCGCCGGAAGGGCAGGGGTCCTGTCTGGATTTCGTCAGCTATGCAAAACGTGGCGGAAGAGTGTCAGTTGACGCGGATGAACACCGGGCCGGAGCCTACGTTGGCGCTGAAGACAACAGTCTGGTTGCCGTTGTAGCCACCGTGGACGGCCTGGCCGTTGCCGGCGTAAACGGCGATGTGCGCCATGCCGGAACCACCGTTGGCGTAGTAGATGAGGTCGCCCGGCTGAGCCTCTGCAGCGCTAACCGTACGGCCCAGGGAAAGGTAGCCTGCCGGCCAGTCGTGGAAGTTGATGCCCACGGCAGCCAGGGAGTTGGTAACCAGCATGGTGCAGTCCTGCATAACGCCGAGCTGTGCGTAGGCGGCGGACAGGATGGCCGCACCCTTGCCGCTTGCCGGTGCAGAAACGGCGGGCGCGGCTGCTGCCGGAGCGGCTGCTGCCGGCGCCGTGGCGGTCACCTTGGCGACAGCGGCAGTCCGTGTGGCGGGAGCAGGAGCCGGAGCGGCTTTCTGAACCTCAGCTTCTGCCTCGACTTCGGGCTCGGGGGCTTCCACTACGGGGGCCGGGGTGGTGGTTACAGCCGGCTTCTCGAAGGAGATGGCGATGGTGGAAGCAGCCGAAATCGGAGCCTCAACGGTTGATTCAACTTCCAGGGTGGAAGCCGGAGCGGAATCACGCTGGACGTTGGCGTCAGCAGCGTTGGCTGCCAGGCCGCTGGTCAGGACAAGGCCGGAAGCCGCTGCGATAACAGCCGCCTGGCGTCCTACGCCGCCGGCGTTGTCGCCGACAGCTTTGGCAATGATGGCGAGCGAGTTGGTTTTGGTGACCTCGGCGCGGTGCCGTGCGGTTGCACGAGTAGTCATCAGTTCTCTCTTTCGTTTTCCTTCGAACCGCATGTAGGCAGCCAAAGGGGACTGGACGTGCCGGCATCTTGGGGGTACGCCGGCACGCCCTGAACGGGGATGTGTGATTTAGCGAAAAGCGTGTTTGGGCAAAGAAAAAGCTCTTGGACCGTAAGGTCGAAGAACTAGTTCATGGTGAAGAACGCGGAGGAGCCGGTAGCGGCTACCGAGTGCAGCAGCGTTCCCTGGGAGGGGTTCAGGGCGCTGATCATCATGCCGTTGCCGACGTAGATGCCAACGTGCGCTCCGCCGTTCTGCATAACAAGGTCACCGGGCTGCGGCGTGGACGTGGGCTTCATTGCAGTCCATGCGTTCACGCGGGGGATGCTGATGCCGGCCTGGGCGTAGACCCACTGGGTGAAGCCGGAGCAGTCCCAGCCATTGGGGGTGGTGCCGCCCCAGACGTACGGGCTGCCGATGCCGGTGTAAGCGATGGCCGCGATGCCCGAGCTGGCCGCGGATGCGACGGGCTCGGCGATCTTCTTTGCTGCTGCTGTGGTGGCAGTCGCCGCAGTGGGGGCAGTTGACGCGGTCGCTGCAGTCGATGCGGCGGGGGCGTCCTCGTCATCGGAGGTTGACTGGACTGTCACAGGCTCCACAACAGGAGCGGCGATGGTGGTCACAACCGGCCGTTCGAAGGAAACGGTAGCCGTGGGTGCCGCGGTGACGGCAAGGGCGGGCTGCGCGGATCCGGACTCGGTGGAAGCGGAGATACCAGCAGTGGTATCTGCTGCATTGGCTGGCAGGCCCATGGTCAGGATGAGGCCGGATGCAGCAGCGATGACTGCAGCCTGGCGACCTACTGTCCCGGCATTGGCACTAACAGCCTTGGACATGGAGTCCAGGGCGTTGGTACGAACCGGTTGCGCGCGGTGGCGCGCCGAATTATGGCGTGAAGACACGAAGGTAGCCTCTCCCAATGCCTGCGAGGTGAGCTGTCGGATTCGGATGGGAGTCACCCGGCCGCGCGGCTTCCTGGGAAGCTTTTGCGACTTAACCCCAAGGCCTTCGAAACTAAAGGCCACAATTGGTTCCCCCGCCCCTGCCAGACGATGAAATGCGAACGGACCTTGAGCGGTGGCAGAGTTAGGCAATCCGCACAAGAGCGTCAACTTCGGAAAAGTTGACGCGAGTTAGACGGTACAGCAGTTTTGCGTGAATGTCACATTCAGGTCACGGCAGGTCAAGATGATTTGATAGCAAGCGGTCACTTGACTAGAGCCAGCTGGTGGGGTCGACGACCTCACCGTTGACCTGGACCTCAAAGTGCAGGTGGCAGCCGGTGGAGGCACCTGTGGTCCCGCTGAGGGCTACAACGTCTCCGCGGGAAACTGTCTGCCCCTCCTTCACGCTGAAGGAGGAGAGGTGGTTGTACGTGGTTTCCAGGCCGTTGCCGTGGTCCACTACAACGCGGTTGCCGCCACCGTACTCGTGCCAGCCGGCGAAGGTAACAGTTCCCGTGGCCGCAGCCAGGACGGATGTGCCGCACTGGGCCACATAGTCCTGCCCGCGGTGGAAGTCGCCGGAGCCTCCCGTGATCGGGCTGACGCGGTAGCCGAACGGCGAAGCAGTGGTCAAGGCAGCGAGTGGGGCACCGAGGCTTCCCGTGGAAGCAGCGCGGGTTACGGCGCCGGCAGACTGGGCGCTGAGCAGCTGCTTCAGCTTTCCGTCCGGGTCCGCCTGGGTGACTACAGCGGAACGGCTGAAGTCAATCGCGGCCCCGGCTTCTGCGGTGATCTGGGGCTGCGGGGCAACAGCTGACGCGGCAACGGCAGAGGATCCCAAGGTATCGGTGGCCATGACGGGACTGGTGGCCGGTACGGTCACGGTGAGTACCAGACCGGTGGCGGCAAGTGCCACGCCGGCCTTTTGGCCGATGCCGCTGGCTGCAGCGAATTCGGTGACCTGACGGAAGGGACCCCGACGCCGGCGAGCATCACGGTGCGGATCGCGGGGGCGTTCCGAGGTGATGACTTCGACACCGCGCGGTGTCGAAGCAGGGACCGGCGCGCGGCGGCGTCCCCTGGAATTGTGCATGGTCAAGAAGGGTCCTCTCTGGAAAGCCTGCGAAGTTAGCTGTCGGATTCGGGTCAGAGAGTGCAAAGACCCGGTCCGCCGTAAGCAAGCTTCGGCACAGAGATATCCCGGAGGAATCCTTCACTGGAAGAGGCTTGCTGCTGACGGACTTAACCCCAAGGCAGTCCCCCGGCTGCCGCTTGTGGTTCCCCCGCCTCTGCCAGTTACGACTCGTGCTCCTGATCCGCTGGCAGAGCTCGGCTCCGGATCAGGTAACGCTTTAATATCAACTTCAGTTCAACTATAGAGGCAAAAGGGGCAAAGTAACAATTCCGTTATCTTTGCGTAAGCCACTTCACATGGGGTAGGGCACCCGACGGGGATTCTCAGGCGAGGGCCACGAACACGTGGGCCGCTACCTCCGGCGGCAGCTCGAGCGCCCCTTCGATGCCCGGGACCCGGACGGAGATGTAATCACCCACCCGTTCCAGGGACACAGCAGCGCCAGGCCGGATGCCGCCCTCGTCAAGCTGCGAGAGCAGCTCAGGCTCCACCTGGATGGGTTCAGCAAGCCGGCTGATGGTGACAACAGAGGCAGAGCCGTAGGACTTCATCGCCTCCAGAAGGCTGACAGCCCCGTCGCCAAAACCAAGGGAAGGCATGCCGCCCAGCGCGGCCAGCCCGGGGATGGGGTTTCCGTACGGAGACTTGGTGGGGTGGTCGAGCATCTCGTAGATGCGCCGTTCCACCCGCTCGCTCATCACGTGCTCCCAGCGGCAGGCCTCGTCATGGACGTAGGCCCAGTCCAGTCCGATCACGTCGGCGAGGAGCCGCTCAGCCAGGCGGTGCTTGCGCATGACTTCGGTGGCGCGCTTACGGCCGGTCTCAGTGAGCTCCAGGTGGCGGTCGCCGGAAACCACCACGAGGCCGTCCCGCTCCATCCGTCCAATGGTCTGGGAAACGGTGGGTCCGGAGTGGCGAAGCCGTTCGGCGATACGCGCACGCAGGGCAACGATGTTCTCTTCCTCGAGCTCCAGAATGGTCCGAAGGTACATCTCCGTAGTATCAATCAGATCCGTCATCCAGCTCAGCTCCTCGAGCGCAGTACCTTGCGTTGTCCCACCGTATCGCCTTCAACTGCGACGTAGTCCGTGGAAAAGCTTAGCCTATTTTGACTTTGTCCGATTAGTTGCGGCGGGCTGTGTGACCGTCTCATTGACTGGACTATGACGGCTCCGGTTCCCGCCCCAACAGTCCCACAGGGCAGAATGAGGGAGGCCCTGGTTGCAGCTGTCACCGGCTGCCGGCCACCAGCACCCGTCCGGACCAAAGCCGTGTCCACGCCGAAATTGGAGCACCTGTGAGCGAACCCAGCATCACTATTCCCGCCGACCTCCTGCCCCGGGACGGACGGTTCGGCGCAGGGCCGTCCAAGGTCAGACCGGAGCAGATTGATGCCCTGTCCGCGGCCGCGAAAAACATCCTGGGTACGTCCCACCGGCAGGCCCCGGTCAAGAACCTCGTTGGCTCCGTCCGCGAGGGCCTCAGCCAGTTCTTCCAGGCCCCGCAAGGGTACGAAGTTGTACTCGGCGTCGGCGGCTCCACAGCGTTCTGGGACATTGCCAGCTTCGGCCTTGTGGAAAAGAAAGCCCAGCACTTGTCCTTCGGCGAGTTCGGATCGAAATTCGCAGGGGCTACCAACAAGGCGCCCTTCCTGGAGGCCTCTTCCATTATCAAGTCCGAGCCCGGCACCCGCCCCTCCGCCCAGGCCGAAGCCGGTGTAGACGTCTACGCCTGGCCCCAGAACGAGACCAGCACCGGCGTCGCAGCCCCCGTGCAGCGAGTCGATGGGGTGGACGAGGGCTCACTGGTGCTTGTGGACGCAACGTCCGCAGCCGGTGGACTGGATGTGGACGTTGCACAGAGTGATGTCTACTATTTCGCGCCGCAGAAAAACTTTGCCTCCGACGGCGGGCTCTGGCTTGGCCTGTTCTCCCCCGCCGCACTGGAACGGGCGGCGCGGATCAAGTCCAGCGGCCGCTGGATTCCCGATTTCCTGGATTTGCAAACCGCCATCGACAACTCGCGCCTGAACCAGACCTACAACACCCCGTCGCTGTCCACCCTGGTAACGCTGGACGCGCAGGTGCAGTGGTTGAACTCCAACGGTGGTTTGGATTTCGCTTCTGCCCGCACAGCTGATTCTGCCGGACGCATCTACAGCTGGGCCGAGGCGTCGGAATTCGCCACCCCTTTCGTCACCAACCCGGATGAGCGTTCCAACGTCATCGCAACCATTGACTTCGATGAGTCCGTTGACGCCACCGTGGTTGCCAAGGTCCTGAGGGCCAATGGAATCGTGGACACGGAGCCGTACCGCAAGCTCGGCCGAAACCAACTGCGCATCGCGACGTTCGTGGCGATCGAGCCGGCAGATGTTTCCGCCCTTCTCGCCAGCATCGACTACGTCGTGGGCGAACTGCGCAAGTGAATCGTGCTGCGTCGCGAAACGGGGCTGCGCCAGAAGCCCAAATAATTTAACACCTATTGGTTAAGTACGACGGCGCCGCCCGGGTTTCCCGGTCGGCGCCGTTGGTGCGTCGGAGCTGGTCACTCAGCCCGCGTTCGCGTGACTTTGAGCCTTAGTGCCTTCCGGCGTCGTGGTCGAAGGGCTGCGCCGGGGCCTCAGCGTCCTGCTCTTCCCCCTGCTGCCGTTCGCCGTCCTGTGCTTCGCCGGACTGCGCTTCGCCGTCCTGTGCTTCGCCGGACTGCGCTTCGCCCATGCCGACAGCATCCAGGGAAGCGGCAACGCCCTCGGCAGGTTCACCGGAAAAAGGTTCAGTGGGGTCAGGTTCAGTGGAGGCAGCGTCCGCTGTCCAATCGGGAACCGCAACAGTTTCAGGCGCCTCCGCCGCTGTTTCAAAGACGTGCTGTTCGGCTGTTTCCGGTTCCGGTTCCTGCTCATCCTCGGGCCGGACGCGTTCCGCCCACGGCACCCATTCCGGCGCGAGGATGGATTCCTCGGACGGCAGGAGGCCGAGCTCGTTGACTGTGACTACTTTGGACCGGGAGTTCCGTGTCAGCACGGCGAACCACTGCCAACCGACGTAACCGGGCAGCCTGCATTCAAAGAGGTGGGTTACCAGCCGGTCGCCTTCGCTTTTAGCTGCCAGGTGCGCCCCAATGTCTGACGCAGAGGTGATGCCTGCAAGGGCGGTCCGTGCCGTGTCCACGGCAGCGGCAAGGAAAGCGTCCGGCTTTCCGGTCCGCCACACAGGCACCCCTGCCCGCCGCTTGGCCAGTTTGGCTGTTGCAACCGTCGGCGCGGCAGGCGGAAGGCCTGCAGAGGCGGCAGCAACATCGGCCTCCCCGGCCGGTGCGGCACCTGCCTGAAGCGCCACCAGGTCCACTGATGCGGGATCCACCGACACCGGGTCCACCAACTCAATGTCCAGCGAGCCCGCGGCCAAGGACGCCAGGTCCACCGGTTCCGGGACGGTTGACTGCGGGTCCTGCTGATCAGCTTCCGGTTTCATGGGGCCTAAACGTCCAGCTCGTCGGCAACCTTACGCAGGGCGGCAGCGATGGCCTTGCCCTTATTGCCTTCCGGGTATTTGCCTTTGGAGAGGGTTCCGGACAGGTTGTCCAGGACGGTCACGAGATCCTGGACAAGCGGTGCAAGGTCCTTCGCGCTGGGCCTTTTGGCCTTCGCGATGGACGGCGTTTTGTCCAGCACGCGCAGGCCCAGGGCCTGGGCGCCCTTGCGGCCATCGGCCACACCGAATTCAACGCGGGTGCCGGCCTTCAGCTCCGTGACGCCCTCGGGCAGCGACGACTTGGGCAGGAAGACTTCCTGTCCGTCTTCGCCCGCGAGGAATCCGAAGCCTTTTTCCTTGTCATACCACTTGACCTTGCCGGTAGGCACGTAATTAACCTTCTTCGTTCTGACGTCTTGAGACACGGCCAGCCGTCACCGCATCCGCATTGCTGTGCGGGTTCAGGGTATGACGGCTGGATACCGTGTTGGTCTGTATCCCTCAAGGTTATCCTGACAACTGCCGTTATCCTGCTTTCGATGGCGCTCCGCAACGCACCGGCGCACCCCTGCAGAGCTGTCAGGCCGGACTGTTAGCGTTACATCCATGACACCCTCGCGTTACCGGCGTCCCCTGACGATCCTCGCCGCAGCCATTGCCGTGATTTCACTGGCAGCGGTGGCTGCCGTTATGGCCTTCGCCTTTGCCGGTTCCGTGTCGCCGGTTTGGGTCACGTACACCGCCCTTTACGGCTTGCCGCTGGCATTCCTCCTGATGCTGTTCCTTGTCCTGGACAGCGCCGCCGGACGCCGCAGGGCAGGAAAACAGGACGGACGGTAACGTTGGACTGATGTCCCTCATTCGCGCGCTCAGCAAGGACCTGGAGGCCCGCAGCGATGACTCGTTGCAGGCACTGTTCGACGCGCGGCCAGACCTCATCTCGCCTCCGGTTCCCGACTTCGCCGCCCTCGCAGCCAGGGCCAGCGGGCGGGTCAGCGTCCAGCGCGCGCTGGAGCGGCTCAACCGGCCGCAGATGCAGGTCCTTGAAACCCTCCATCTGTGCACCAACACGGATACGGAGCACAGTGCCTCCGCGGCAGGATTGCGGAAGATGATCCCGGGTTCCTCCGTTGCGGCTGTGGAACGGATTTTGGTCTCGCTCCAGGAACTTGCCCTGGTCCACCGCGCAGAACCCCCGCCCGGGGCAGTCCCCGGCAACAGGCAGCGCTACTACCTCCCTGTGGGCAGCCTTAAGGACGTCGTAGGGATTTATCCAGCGGGGCTTGGCCGCAGCTACACCGAGCTGGTGCGCCTCCAGCCGGCGTTCGCGCAGCGGGCGGTCCAGCTCGTGTCCGAACTTCACCGCAGTGGCGCACCCGTCCACGAAGCCACCACGCCCATGGAGGCTGCCCTTGCCCTGCAGCGCTGGACGTCCTCGCCCGAGGCCCTCCAGGACATTTTGGCCACCGCCCCGGAAAGGACGGCGGCGTTGCTCGCCAGGTTCCGGAACTGGGCCATGGGTGCGGTCCCCCAGGCGCAGCGCAAGGCATCCATCACAGCCGAGGGATCCGACGTCGGACCCATCGACTGGCTCCTTGCGCGCGGCCTGCTGGTTCCCCTGGACGCCGCACATGTGGAGCTGCCCCACAGCGTGGGGCTCTCGCTGAGGGGCGGTGCCATCATCAACGACTTCAGCCTTTCGCCGCCGGTCCCCGAGCTTGGCCGCACCAGCGCCGCCCTCCGGCGGAACGCAGCCCTGGGAGCCATCAGCGAGACCCTGCGGCTGGTGGGCGAAATCCTGCATGTGGTGCGGGACCAGCCCCTGGCCACCCTGCGCAGCGGCGGTGTGGGCGTCCGCGAGATGAGACGGTTGGCCGAGCTGCTCAGGATCGACCAGCCCCATGCCGGCCTTCTCCTCGAGCTCTGCGGGCTGGCCGGGCTGATCCGCCTGGACGTTGACTCGTCGTCGTGGGTTCAGCCGCCGGAACTGGAATGGCTTGCCCTGCCCCGGCAGGAACAATGGCTCTGGCTGGTCAACGCCTGGCTGGCCAGCGAGCGCGTGCCTTCCATGGTGGGGCAGCCCATCAAGGGATCCCCGGGGTCAGCCCCGCACCGGTCAGCTTCCGGAAGCACCATCACTGCGTTGTCGGCCGAGGCGCAACGGCCCGATGCACCTGTAATCCGCAGGCGGATCCTGGAGATCCTGAATGAACTGACCGCTGAAGCAGAAGCCCCGGACGGAACAGCGCCGGTCCTGGACGCGGGTGCGGTGCTTCAGCGGGCCGAGTGGGCCCAGCCGCGCATGGCCCGGCGCTTCAGCTCGCTGATCCGCGGGGTCCTGGCCGAAGCCGAGGTACTGGGCCTGCTCGGCTCCGGGGCCCTGAGCCAGCTTGGAAGGGCCATCGCGGACGACGAACCGGAAACTGCTCTTTCCATCCTTGGTGAGCACCTGCCCGCCGAACTGAACCACGTACTGCTCCAGGCGGACCTTACCGCCGTGGCGCCCGGATACCTCGCCCCAGCGCTGACCGAAAAACTGTTGCTGATGGCCGACGCCGAAGGCCAGGGGCCGGCCACCATCTACCGGTTCTCGCCCGGCTCCATCCGCCGTGCGCTGGACGCCGGTCATGACGCTTCCACTGTGCTGGAGTTCCTGAAGGAGCACTCGGCCACGGCAGTACCCCAGCCGCTGCAGTACCTGGTGGAGGATACGGCCGCCCGGCACGGCCGGTTGCGGGTGGGTGCAGCCGCCAGCTTTGTCCAGAGCGAGGACGAAGGTGCTCTGCTGGGGCTGCTGACCGGCCCGGAAACAGAGGGGCTGGGCCTGGTCCGGATTGCGCCCACCGTCCTCATCTCCTCGGCGCCGCCGCGTGAGACAGCGCAGGTTCTTCGCAGTCTGGGTCTTTCCCCCTCCTTTGACGATTCCGCCCAGCCGGTGCTCCGGCTGCGGCGCGCTCCTGCGTCGTCGGCCACGTCACGGCCCGTCTACACGGCACCGCGGACAGCCCCGCCGGCGGAAGAAGTACAGGCACAACTTGACGTGCTGCGGCACCGCCCTGCCACCGTCGGGAACCTCGGCCCGGACGGCGACCACGACGGTGAGGCGGCCACACAGCTGGGTTTGGAGGCGTTGCAGCGGGCCATCCGGCTCAAGCAGCGCATCAGCATGAACGTGGTGGACGGGATGGGGAATGCCAACCTGGAAATCGTTGTTCCCCTTTCCGTAAGCGGCGGACGGGTGCGGGTCTTTGATCCCGCCAAGGACACCGAACGGGTGCTGTCCATTCACCGCATCATTGATATTGAGGCCGCAGAGGAACTGCGCCAGTGAAGGACTCCCCCGCGTGAACGACGGACCCCTGATAGTCCAGAGCGACAAAACCATCCTCCTTGAGGTGGACCACGAGCTCGCCACCGAAGCCCGGCATGCCATCGCGCCGTTCGCGGAACTCGAGCGTGCCCCCGAGCACATCCACAGCTACCGGCTGACCCCTTTGGGCCTGTGGAATGCCCGCGCGGCAGGGCTGGACGCCGAGAAGGTCCTGGACACCCTCCTGAAGTACTCCCGGTTCCCTGTACCGCACTCGCTGCTGATCGACGTCGAGGAAACCATGTCCAGGTACGGCCGGCTGCGGCTGGAAAAGGACTTACAGCACGGGCTGGTCATGCGGACGGACGATTATCCGGTCCTGGAGGAAGTCATCCGGTCCAAGAAGATCCAACCGTTGCTGGGACCGCGCATCGACGGCGAAACTGTGGTGGTGCACGCGTCCCAGCGCGGGCAACTCAAGCAGCTCCTGCTCAAGATCGGGTGGCCGGCGGAGGATCTGGCCGGCTACGTTGACGGCACCCCGCACCTGATTGCGCTGAATGAAGACGGCTGGAAGCTGCGGCCGTACCAGCAGATGGCAAGCGACAACTTTTGGGCCGGAGGCAGCGGGGTTGTAGTGCTGCCGTGTGGTGCCGGCAAGACCCTGGTGGGCGCAGCGGCGATGGCCACCGGCTCCACCACCACCCTGATCCTGGTCACCAACACCGTGGCTGCCCGGCAGTGGAAGGACGAGCTGCTCAGGCGCACATCCCTCACAGAGGACGAGATCGGCGAGTACTCGGGGGCGTTGAAGGAAGTCCGGCCGGTGACCATAGCCACCTACCAGGTCCTCACCATGAAGCGCGGGGGTCTGTATCCGCACCTGGAGCTTGTGGACGGACACGACTGGGGCCTGATCATCTACGACGAGGTCCATCTGCTGCCCGCCCCGATCTTCCGGATGACGGCGGACCTGCAGGCGAGGCGGCGCCTGGGCCTCACTGCGACCCTGGTGCGGGAAGACGGCCGCGAGGGCGAGGTCTTCAGCCTGATTGGACCGAAGCGCTACGACGCGCCCTGGAAGGACATCGAGTCCCAGGGCTACATTGCCCCTGCAGATTGTGTTGAGGTGCGTGTGGACCTGCCCCGGGACGAGCGGGTGGTTTATGCCATGGCCGAGGACGCGGACAAGTACCGGCTTTGCGCCACCTCGGAATCCAAGACCCTGGTGGTGGAGCAGCTCGTTGCCCGGCACGCCGGGGAGCAACTGCTGGTCATAGGCCAGTACATTGACCAGCTCGACGATCTTGGCGTGCGCCTGAACGCGCCGGTGATCAAGGGTGACACGTCCGTGAAGGTCCGCCAGAAACTTTTTGATGCCTTCCGCGCGGGCGAGATCCAGACGCTCGTGGTGTCCAAAGTGGCCAACTTCTCCATCGACCTGCCGGAAGCCTCAGTGGCAATCCAGGTTTCCGGTTCGTTCGGGTCCAGGCAGGAGGAGGCACAGCGGCTCGGCAGGCTGCTGCGGCCCAAGAAGGACGGCCGGGCCGCCCGGTTCTACTCCCTGGTTGCACGGGACACCCTGGACCAGGACTTCGCGGCCAAGCGCCAGCGGTTCCTCGCCGAGCAGGGTTATGCCTACCGCATCATGGACGCCAAGGACGTGGAAACGGCCGAATAGACGGCTTCCTTCGCGAAGGCTCTCCAGTGCGGCCGGCAAAGATGAGGCGCACACTGGAGGCATGCACTTTGAAGGAAAGCCCATCGTTCCCCTGCCGGGCCAGGAGTCAGTATGGGACTATCCCCGCCCGCCGCGCGTGGAGCCAAGCAGGGAACGACTCCGGATCGTTCTGGGTGGTGAACTGATTCTGGACACCACGGACTCGCTCCGTGTTCTGGAGACCAGCCACCCTCCGGTCTATTACCTGCCCCGGTCTGAGTTCTGCCCGGGTGCTCTGGAGCCCGCGCCAGGAAGCAGCTTCTGCGAGTTCAAGGGCACAGCGGGATACCTTACCGTGCGCGGAGGCGGGCAGGTCCGGGAAAGATCAGCCTGGTTCTATCCTCAGCCTGTTGCCGCATATGCCGCGCTCCTGGATCACGTTGCCGTCTATCCCGCCAGGATGGACCGTTGCGAGGTCGACGGTGAGGTTGTCGGCGGGCAATCCGGAGGCTTTTACGGCGGCTGGATAACCTCACGGATAGTGGGACCCTTTAAGGGAGGACCCGGAACCCTGGGCTGGTAGGCGGCAACGCGTGCTTCCCCACCTGGCTCCCAAGGACTATCCAGACAACTCCCAGTGTCTGGGAGCATGATGGGAATATGAACAAGAACGGCCCTGAAGCGAAGCTCCTGGTAGTGGATGATGAACCCAACATCCGCGAGTTGCTTTCGACATCCCTGCGGTTCGCCGGCTTCGACGTCGTGTCGGCCGCAAACGGCCGCGACGCCCTTGCCGCTGCCGACGTGCACGCCCCGGATCTCGCCGTCCTGGATGTGATGCTCCCGGACATGGACGGTTTCACCGTCACCCGCCGGCTCAGGGCTTCCGGCAAGCATTTCCCCGTTCTGTTCCTGACGGCCAGGGACGACACGGAAGACAAGGTCACAGGCCTTACTGTTGGCGGGGACGACTACGTCACCAAGCCCTTCAGTCTTGATGAAGTGGTCGCCCGCATCCGCGCCGTCCTGCGCCGGACCCAGCCCCAGCTCGACGACGACGCCGTGATACGGGTCGATGACCTGGAATTGGACGACGACGCCCACGAAGTCCGGCGCGGAGGCACAGTCATCGAGCTGTCCCCTACGGAGTTCAAGCTGCTCCGCTACCTCATGCTCAACCCCAACCGGGTGCTGTCAAAGTCGCAGATCCTGGACCATGTGTGGGAGTACAACTTCAACGGCGATGCCTCCATCGTTGAGTCCTACATCTCCTACCTCCGCCGGAAAGTGGACATCGACCCTGAAGCTCCTGCCCTGATCCAGACCAAGCGGGGTGTCGGATACGTGCTCCGGACGGCAGAAAAGCGCTGACCTTGCAGCAGCGGTGGAAGTCGGCTTCACTCAGGACACAACTGGTGGCCATGATCATGGCCCTGCTCACCGTCGCCCTCACGGTGACCGGGGCAGGCACCCTGACCCTGCTCCACAGCTACCTTCAGGACCAGGTGGACGCCAAACTGTATGCAGCCGTTGATTTGGCGGACCGGCAACAGTCCTTTTTCCAATTGCGGGCACCCAGCAACCCTGCAGTTCCCACCGACTATGCGCTGATCCTGTTCGTGCCCGGTGAAGAGCCCTTCCCGTTCGGCGCAGAACCGGACACCGGACCGGACATCAGCTCAATGAGTGTGGAACAGGCCCAGGCGCACAGCGAAGCCCCCTTCCAGGTGAGGGGCACGGACGGCCAGAACTGGCGGGTCATCGCGGTGACGGTGCAGAACGACCAGACCACGGCGGTAGTGGTCATCGGACTGCCGCTGGAAACCGTTGACGACGTCCTGAGGCACGCCACCCTGGTTGTCCTGGGCGTGGGCCTGCTGACCCTGCTGCTGGCGTCCCTGATCGCCAGCTGGACTGTATCGCGGGCCTTCCGGCCGCTTGCCCGGGTGGAAAAGACCGCCGCCGCCATCGCCGCCGGGGATCTGTCCCGTCGTGTGGAAGTGGAAAACCCCAGCACGGAGCTCGGCCGGCTCAGCAGCTCCCTCAATTCCATGCTTGCCCATATTGAAACCGCCTTTTCCGCGCGCACGGCGTCGGAGGCGAGGATGCGGCGTTTCGCGGCCGACGCCTCGCACGAACTGCGGACCCCGTTGGTAACCATCAGGGGCTTCTCCGAGCTGTACCGGCACGGGGCTTTGGCCACCGACGAGGACGTGGCCACCGCCATGGGCAGGATCGAAAGCGAAGCCAAGAGGATGGGCTCCATGGTGGAGGACCTGCTGCTGCTGGCCCGCCTTGATGAGCAGCGCCCGTTGCAGCAAAAGCCGGTTGACCTCCAGCTGATTGCCCACGATGCGGTAGTGGACACGCAGGCCAGCGCCCGGTCCCGGGTCATATCGCTTATAGGACTCGACGGCGGTCCGGCAGCTCCGGCGCCCGCGCTCGGCGACGAAGCCAAACTCCGCCAGGTGGTAGGCAACCTGGTAGGCAACGCCCTGCGTTACACCCCCGAGGACAGCCCGATCGAACTGGCGGTTGGTGTCCGCCCCCAGGCGGACGGGAAGCTCCGCTCAGTCATTGAAGTCCGCGACCACGGGCCCGGTATTTTTGAGGCGGACGCGTCAAAGGTTTTTGAACGCTTCTACCGGGCGGACACCTCCCGGACACGGGAGACCGGCGGCAGCGGGCTGGGGCTGGCAATTGTGGCCGCCATCGTGGGCTCCCACGGCGGCTCCGTGCGCGTGGAAGACACCGCCGGCGGGGGCGCAACACTTGTGGTCACCCTCCCGCACCGCGATGATGCAGCGGGGAACCGGTCCGCGGACACTACCCGCGTGGAGAGCCTCGGTTCATTTCCCAAGGCTGCCGGCAACGGCCCCAAGGGCAGCGACGGACGCGTTATCCACATATAGAGTCCCGGTCATGCCGGCTGGCAAACCGCTTTCGTAGGCTCGTCAATGTGGCCCGGACAGCCCGGGCGCGGGAGCAGACGCTGCCCGCTTCAGCGAAAGGCAACGCCATGAGCATCATTTCCGTCGATACAGAACTGCTCCAGCTCAAGTCCGCCACCGTCCAGGCGACAGTGGACCGGATCAGCGCTGACGTCCAGGCCATGAAGCGGGGGCTTGACGAGCTCCAAGGCAGTTGGCGCGGCTCCGCCGCCACCAACTTTCAAGCACTCATCACGGAGTGGACCATCACGCAGGGAAGAGTGGAGGCCTCACTGGCCTCGATTAACATGGCTCTCTCGTCCGCTGCGGCCACCTACGCCCAGGCGGAGCAGGGAAACACCCAGCGGTTCAGTTAACCCGGCCAGTTCCTAGGCTTCGGGGGTGCCCTGATGGAACCGCAGCCGCCATCGGCCACCGTCCAGTACCCAGAGTGAGCTTCTGAGGATGGTGCCGGAGCGCGCGTAACTTCGGTACGTCAGCAGCACAGCGGTGCTGCCGATGCGGTCCGCACCGAGGATTTCGATGTCGGTCCGCTCCCCCGGGTCTTCTTCGAGTGCCATCATCATGGCATCCCGCGTCCAGACCCTGCCCGAGCTGCCAATCTCCAGAAAATCAGGATGCAGCAGGACCGCTGTCCTGCCAATATCGCCGCGCACCAGGGGTCCGAGCAGTTCCCGCTCCAGCTCTTCCACCAGCGCTTCAGGCGCCGCCGTTTTCGCCCCGCCTGCGTTGGCGAGGTCGAAAGCGCCGTCGAGCTGGGCAAAGTCCAGCTGGGTAAAATCCTCCCGGGCAGAGTTTTCCTCGGCAGGTTCTTCCCGGGCAGCGCCTTGCCGGGCAATGTCCCGCCACGCGGCATCCTGCTGAGGAGCGCGTTGCTGGGAGGCGTCCTGGTGAAGAGCGCGTTGCTGAGAGGTGTCCTGGTGAAGAGCGCGTTGCGGAGCGGCGTCCTGCTGGCTGAAGAGGTCAAAATCGCCGAAGGTCGCTGCTGCGGCGTCAACAGCGGCAGGGGCTTTGCCCGCTGCCGTGTGGTGGGCGCCGGGAAATCCCGGCCCCGAGCGGGCTGCTACGCCCTGCTGGTAGGCGGTGGCGGCTGCCCGGGCCCGCTCATCGGCGGCTTCGTTCAGGTCATGCCCGGCATGCCCCTTAACCCACTCGAACCTGTACTTCCGTCCGGCGAGTTCCCGGTCCAGCTCCTTGAGCAGATCGACATTCAGCACCGGCTTCCCGTCTGCCTTCCGCCAGCCCTTTCGCTTCCAGCCGGGCATCCACTTGGTAATCGAGTTGATGACGTACTGGCTGTCGCAAAGGATGTGCAGGTCCTCGTGGCGAAGGTGCGCCGTTGCCCGCAGCAGATCCAGGACGGCCATGAGCTCGCCCTGATTGTTGGTGCCGTGGGGCCACCCACCGGCCCGCCAGCAGTCGTCGTTCACGTACCAGGCCCAGCCGGCCGGGCCCGGGTTTCCCAAAGCCGAACCGTCGGCCGCTGCAGTAATCGTCACCGGTCCATCCTGCCAGAAGCCAGCGACAACGGCGGATGCGGATAGAGCGATCCGCCGGAACCAACGCACAGGTGCCGTCGCCGGGCTCCGGGATGGCGCCTTCGAAGGGGCCAGGAAAGCGTTTACCAATATCTATTGACTCAAGCAGTGAAGTCCCGGCACAATCGGATGACTATCGAGAAAACGCTTTCTCACGGGGTTGCGCTGTTGCTGTCCGGAACGCCGGGAAAGCGGATCATCAGAACAAGGAAGGCCCATCAATGACGATTCCAACCGTTAGCCGGAGAAGGTTCCAGCTCGGCGCGGCAGCCGTTGCCCTCTCGCTCCTCGCAACCGGATGTGGCACGTCCGCCACTTCCAGCAGCAATGAGGAAGTGACGCTGCGGTTTGCCTGGTGGGGCAACGAGTACCTCAATGCGCAGACCGAAAAGGTCATCGATGCCTTCGAAGCGGAACACCCCAACATCAAGATCGAATCAGAACCCGGCGAGTGGGCCAGCTACTGGGACAAGCTCGCCACCAAAACAGCGGCCAATGATGCCCCGGATGTCATCCAGATGGACCAGAAGTACATCGCTGAATACGGCGGACGCGGCGCCCTGCTGGATCTGTCCAAGCAGGACGGCATTGATACATCCAAACTGGACAAGGAAGCATTGGCGTCCGGCCAGTATGACGACGCCCAGTACGGCCTGAGCACCGGCCAGAACGCCTACGTCGTCATGGCCAACACGAAGGTTTTCGAGGCGGCAAATGTGCCTCTTCCGGACGACACCAAGTGGACGTGGGACGAATTCATTGAGACAGCGTCAAAGATCAGCGCCGCGGGAGACGGCAAGAACTATGGGGCGGCATATGGCAGCAACGAAGCGGACCTGATTATATGGCTGCGCCAGCACGGCGAGAACCTCTACTCGGAGGACGGCAAGCTGGACTTCGACACGGCAACGGCCGCGTCATTCTGGGAGCGCCTGAAGGAACAGCGTGATTCGAAGGCGAGCCCGCCGGCCACCGTTGCTACCGAAGACTCCGGGGCTGGACTTGAAGAAAGCCTCTTCGGCACCAACCGGGTGGGTATGGCGTGGTGGTGGACCAACCAGCTCGGCTCCCTGGAGGCGACCACCGGCAGCAGCATCAAAATGCTCCGGGCACCGAGCAATGACGGCTCCTCGGCAGGCAACGGCATGTACTACAAGCCCACCATGTTCTGGTCAGCTTCGTCACGGTCCAAGCACCCGGAAGCCGCCGCCACCTTCATCAACTACCTGGCCAACAGCCCTGAAGCCGGAGCGATCCTGATGACGGACCGGGGCGTGCCCACCAACCCTGAGATCGTCGACAGCATTACGCCCTCCCTGAAGCCTGCGGACACTACCGTTGTGGGCTTCCTGAAGGACATCGCGCCTGACATGAAGGAAGCACCGCCCGTTCCCCCGGTGGGCGCCGGCAGTGTGCAGAACGTCATCAAGCGGTACACGGACGAAGTCCTCTACGACCGCCTCACTCCGAAGGCAGCCGCGGAAGCCTTCAAGAAGGAAGTTGAAGGAATGCTGGCCGGCGCCAGGAAGTAGTAAAAGCCGGAACACACAAATGCGGCCCCTCCGAAGAGGGGCCGCATTTGTGTGTCTACGGGACAAGCCCGGCGCAGGAGTTTTAGAAGCCGCCCATGCCGCCCATGTCATCGCCGCCGCCAACCGGAGCGGGGTTCTTCTCCGGCTTGTCAGCCACAACTGCTTCGGTGGTGAGGAAGAGGCCGGCAATGGAAGCCGCGTTCTGCAGGGCAGAGCGGGTTACCTTGACGGGGTCGTTCACACCGGCAGCCAGCAGGTCGACGTATTCGCCGGTTGCGGCGTTCAGGCCGTGGCCGGCAGGCAGTCCGCGGACCTTGTCGACGACAACACCCGGCTCGAGGCCGGCGTTGAAGGCAATCTGCTTCAGCGGAGCATCGATGGCAACGCGGACGATGTTGGCACCGGTTGCCTCATCGCCGGAGAGCTGCAGGTTGGCGAATGCCTTGGCACCGGCCTGGATGAGGGCCACGCCGCCGCCGGCGACGATACCTTCCTCAACAGCGGCCTTTGCGTTGCGCACTGCGTCTTCGATGCGGTGCTTGCGCTCCTTGAGCTCAACTTCGGTTGCGGCACCGGCCTTGATGACTGCCACGCCGCCGGCCAGCTTGGCCAGGCGCTCCTGCAGCTTCTCGCGGTCGTAGTCCGAATCGGAGTTTTCGATCTCGGCGCGGATCTGGGACACGCGGCCGGCGATCTGGTCGGCGTCGCCGGCACCTTCGACGATGGTGGTCTCGTCCTTGGTGACAACAACCTTGCGTGCCTTGCCCAGGAGTTCCAGGCCGGCGGTTTCGAGCTTGAGGCCAACTTCCTCGGCGATGACCTGGCCGCCGGTGAGGACGGCAATGTCGGCAAGCTGCGCCTTGCGGCGGTCGCCGAAGCCCGGAGCCTTGACGGCGACGGACTTGAAGGTGCCGCGGATCTTGTTGACGATCAGGGTGGCCAGGGCCTCGCCCTCGATGTCCTCGGCGATGATCAGCAGCGGCTTGTTGGACTGCATGACCTTTTCGAGGACAGCAACCAGTTCCTTGACGTTGGAGATCTTGGAGTTGACGATCAGGATGTAGGGATCCTCGAGGACCGTTTCCTGGCGCTCAGTGTCAGTCACGAAGTACGCGGAGATGTAGCCCTTGTCGAAGCGCATGCCTTCAGTGAGCTCGAGCTCAAGGCCGAAGGTGTTGGACTCCTCGACCGTGATGACGCCTTCCTTGCCCACCTTGTCCAGGGCCTCGGCGATCAGGGCACCGATTTCGTCGTCACCGGCGGAGATCGACGCAGTAGCGGCGATCTCTTCCTTGGTTTCGATTTCCTTGGCGGAGTTCAGCAGCTCGGCTGTGACGGCCTCGACGGCCTTCTCGATGCCGCGCTTCAGGGACAGCGGGTCGGCACCGGCAGCAACGTTGCGCAGGCCTTCCTTCACCAGTGCCTGTGCCAGCACGGTAGCCGTGGTGGTGCCGTCGCCCGCGACGTCGTCAGTCTTCTTGGCAACTTCCTTGACCAGCTCGGCGCCGATCTTCTCGTAGGGGTCGTCCAGTTCGATCTCCTTGGCGATGGAAACACCATCGTTGGTGATCGTGGGGGCGCCCCACTTCTTCTCGAGGACGACGTTGCGTCCACGCGGGCCGAGGGTGACCTTAACGGCGTCGGCGAGGGTGTTCAGGCCCCGCTCAAGGCCGCGGCGTGCCTCTTCATCAAATGCAATGATCTTGGCCATAACGGCAGTAGTCCTTTCGGGACAGTCGTTAAGATTTAACCTTCGCTGCAGTGCCCGCGACGGACGATCCTTGGCCGTTGGCCTCTGTATGCCTCCGGGTACGGATCTCACTCCAGTTAGGTGTTTCTTCGCTCCACGACCGGTACAGTGCGCCGCCGGCCGGAACCAGCTTCGCTTAGCAGTCGGTACGTCAGAGTGCTAACTCAATAATTAGCACTCCCTAAGTGAGAGTGCAAGCGAAAGGGAACGGAAAACGTCGTGGCAGGCCCGTAGCGGCGATCAGTCCGAAGCCCGCCCCGCCGTCTCAAGGCCGCTCACCGACGGGAGGTTGTCGGCACCGTAAGTGAAGACGGAGAAGGTGGCCGAGGTGATGTCCCCGTTGGCGTCGAAGGCAATCGGTCCTGACTCGCCGTCGTAATTGGCCTCCTGCCCCGACTTCAGAAGTGCCAGGCAGCCCTTGTAGGACAAGCAGGACCCCGCTGCCCCGGCCGCCGCTGCCCCTTCCGCGGATCCTCCCGAAACAGAGATCAGGTTCGCGGCAATTGACCTGCCGGCATCGTCCTGGGCCCTCGCTGCGGCCAGGGCAGCAAGGGCAACAGCGTCATAGGCCTCGGCGGCGAAAGACACGTCCTTCAGGCCCGCGTCCACCGCCAGGAGCCGTGCCTGGAAGTCGGCGTCCGGAAGCTGTCCGGGAATTACGGCTCGGGCGCCCTCCAGGTACCCCGCGGCCACTCCGGAGCCATAGCGCGCGAAGGCGCCGTCGCTTAGGATGAGTTGCTTCCCGTGAACAGCTGAATTGGCCAGTTCCGCCAGGGCGCCCTGGGCACCGTCGCGGGCTATGAGAATCACGGCGCCCGGTCCAGCCTTCGCCGCAGCCTCGGCCGCGCTGCCCGCGTCGCCCGGGTCAAAGCCGGCGGTGGACCGCACTTCGACACCGGCCTGTCCGGCAGAGGCGGCGACGAAGTCCGACAGGTCCTTGCCGTAGGAGCCTTCCTGGTACAGCACTGCAAGTGACGTGGCGCCGGCGTCCTTGGCCAGCTTCACCAGGACCGGGCCCTGGGCGACGTCGGCCGCTGCAGTCCGGAAGTAGTAGCCGCCGCTGCTGATGCTGCTGAGACCGGCGGCAGTGTTGGCGGGCGAGATCAGCGGAGTGCGGGAGCGGGAGAGGACGTCCATCGCCGCTGCCGCGTTGGTTGAGTCGGTGGGGCCGATGACGACGTCCGCCTTCGCGGCCGTCAACGCCTGGGCCTGTTCTGCCACAGCTTGCCCCGTGATTGGGGGAAGAAGTTCCACCGGCCTGCCCTTGTGGCCGCCGGCCGCATTGATTTCCTGCACGGCGAGTTTGGCCGCCGCAAGTTGCGGTGCATTCAGGAAGCCGCTTTGGCCCGTGTTGTCCAGGATCAGTCCCACGCGAAGGGTAGCGTCCCCGGAAGCCTCTGCGGCCTCGACCCGTGCATTGCCGGGAACCCCGGAACAGGCGGTCAGAACAATGGCAGAGCAGACCGTAGCCAAAGAAAGCGCCCGGCGGAAGGTTGCAGGGCGCGGGTTGACAGCTTTCACCCGGCCGGCCGGACGCTTTCCGCCTGCGGGCCCTTCTCGCCTTCGCCCACTTCGAGCTCCACCCGCTGGCCCTCGTCCAGCGCGCGGTAGCCTTCACCCTGGATCGCGGACCAGTGGACAAAGACGTCATCGCCGGAGCCGTCAACGGTGATGAAGCCGTAACCCTTTTCGGCGTTGAACCATTTGACGGTTCCCTGTGCCATGCTGACCACTCTTTTCCTTTTGTGTCCTGCATCTGTGCGGCCCGTCCGGGTGCCCCAAACGATCACTGGAGTCACTCTAGCGAAGACCTTGCCGGGGCGGCGGGGTGTTCCGCGGCAGCTGGGCGGAAGTTATTGAGGCGTAACTGCCGGAAGCGGGACGGAGGCTGTCAGGGAGTCACCGGTAGCCGGGACCAAGCACCACAACCAGGGGCATCTGGAACTCGGTGCTGTTGACCACCGTGGGAATGCCGAGAAGAGCCCCCAGTGCCTGGGCGCTGGGCAACTGTTCTGCTCCCTGGTAGAAGATGACGGAGGCCTGCTGTGGTGATCCCGACCAGTTGCCCACCTGTCCCAGCGTCCAGCCGTCCGCCTGGACTGTTCCACCGACCCGGCCGGCAAGTCCAGCCGTTCCGGCAGCGTTGTAGATTGCCACGCTTTGAGTCTTGTCGATGAACGCGGGAGCCGACGTTGGCCGGGCCGGCTCCGGCTCGGCCTCTGCGCTGGCTTCAGGCTCTGTGGAGGCTGCAGCGGCTTGTTCGGCAGTGGGTTCGGGAGACGCATCGGGGGTGGCCGTAGCGGCGGAACCTGTGGTGGCCAGCGGAGCCGCCTCCTGGCTTGCGGAGGCCTGGTTGTCCGGGGTGCTGAAGCCGAGCTTGGGAAGGATCAGGAAGGACACCAATCCAATCGCCAAAGCGGCGACGCCCACGGCGAGTACCGGCCAGAGCCGCACCCGTGAGGGAGCGGAAGCCGTGCGGTGGACACCTTGTCGCGAAGCAGCCTCCGGGACCTTGTCGAATTCATCGCGGGCGTATTTGGTCATGGAGATATCCTTGGTGATTGCTGCTGGTGGCTCAGCTCGAGCGTTTTACGCGTCGGACCCCAGGCGCCGTGCAGTCCGTGCACGGTGACGCGATGTACGTAGTCTACGCAATCGCTTGACCAGCATGGGGTCGTGGGCCAGGGCATCCTCGGTGTCAATCAAGGCATTGAGCAGCTGGTAATAGTGCGTTGCGGAGAGATCGAACAGCTCCCGGATGGCTTGTTCCTTGGCGCCGGCGTACTTCCACCACTGCCGTTCCAGGGCAAGCATCTGCTGGTCACGCTCGCTCAACGGTGAGTCACGAAGCGTGAAGCCGGCCAGGAGGGACTGCCGGGGTTCCGGCTCCGGCAACTGCTCCCGAGCTGGTTCCGCCACGGCACACTCCTAAGCTGGTTACGTAAATGTCTGACCCCCATGCTACGGACGAATAACAGTGTTGTCATTTGCGGCCGGGGAAGGCCCGGCCGGACCCAGCCGCCGGTTGCCCTGCAAGAATGGGACGGTGGTTGAATCAGATGCCTTGTTCGGGCTGGGGCAGGAACCGGCCCAGGGCCCCGGTTTTGCGGGGCTGGCGGAACTTCCCCTGGAGGAGCTCATGTCGCCCGACTGGGCCGCCGCCCTCTCGGGGGTGGAGAACGAACTCCGGGGCGTGCTCGCCTTCCTCGCGGACGAAGTGGCAGCCGGGCACCAGGTGCTGCCGGCGCCGTCGAACGTCCTGCGGGCCTTCCGGCAACCCCTCGCCCGCGTAAAGGTCCTGATTGTGGGCCAGGATCCCTACCCGACGCCCGGGCACGCGGTGGGCTTGTCCTTCTCCGTGGATCCGCAGACGCGGCCCATTCCCAGGAGCCTGGCGAACATTTACCGCGAGCTGGAAGCGGATCTCGGATTGCCTGCCCGGGTCCACGGCGACCTTTCCGCCTGGACCGGCCAGGGCGTTTTGCTCCTGAACCGCGTGATGACCGTGCGGGCGGGATCGGCCGGTTCCCACCGCGGCAAAGGCTGGGAGAAGATCACGACGGCGGCAGTCTCCGCCGTCGCCCAGCGGCGGAACCATGACGGGTCCAGGCTGCCTCTGGTCGCGGTGCTGTGGGGAAAGGATGCCGAAAGTGTCCGCCCTCTCCTGGACGGGGCTCCCGCCGTTGCGAGCGCGCACCCCAGTCCGCTCTCTGCATCCCGCGGTTTTTTTGGGTCCCGGCCCTTCAGCCGCGTCAACGAACTCCTGAGTGGACAAGGCGCCCCTGGCGTAACCTGGGAGCTCCCCCCGGCGCCTTAGCTTAGGCTTGCCTTATGAGCACCATTCCCGCCGCTACCAGCGCCAGCAAGAAGAGCCGTCCACAGGTCAACCTCACCGTGGTACGCCGGGAAGAGCTTTCCCCGCACATGGTCCGGATTGTCGCCGGCGGGGACGGCTTCGCGGACTTCGTCAACAACGGTTTCGTGGACCGGTACGTCAAGATCGTTTTTCCCCAGCCGGGCGTGGAGTATCCCTCACCCCTGGATCTCTGGAGCATCCGCGAGAGCATGCCCCGGGAGCGATGGCCCTTCACCCGCACGTACACCCTCCGCTGGGTGGACCCCGCGGCGCGCGAGCTGGCCATTGACTTTGTGGTCCACGGTGACGAGGGCCTCGCCGGTCCGTGGGCGGCAGGGGCACAGCCCGGCGATGCCCTGACCTTTACCGGCCCCGGTGGGGCTTACAACCCGGCGCCCGATGCCGACTGGTACCTCTTTGCCGGTGACGAGGCCGCGCTGCCCGCGATTGCGGCCTGCCTGGAGTCACTGCCGCCGGAAGCCGCCGGCCTGGCGTTCCTTGAGGTGGATTCCGACGCCGACATCCAGACGATCGCCGCTCCCACCGGGGTGAAAATCCACTGGCTGCCCCGCAACGGTGTCCCCGCAGGAGACAGCGACCTCCTGGTGCAGGCCGTGGCCAACACCGAGTGGCCGGCGGGCCGGGTTGACGTGTTCGCCCACGGCGAGCGCGGCTACATGAAGGCCCTCCGGAGGGTCCTCTTCGACCAGCGCGGCCTGGAACGCAGCCAGGTGTCGCTCTCCGGCTACTGGGCCAAGGGCCGGGTGGAGGACGTCTTCCAAGCGGAGAAAAAGCTCCCCGTGGGACAGATCTAGGCCGATTCAGGGTGCCTGGCTAGCGGCGGCGGGCCCGCCGCCGCTCATTGCTTGCCAGGCTGCCTGTGAGCGGGCGGGCAAGGGTGTCACCGAGGACAATGCCGCCGGCCGTTCCCAGAACAATGGCACCGGCGTTGAGCATCCCGCCGGCGCCGAGCAGGATCTCGGCTTCCTCGATGGTGAGTACATACATGGACCGGAAAATGGTGAGGCCGGGCAGCAGGATCAGTGCTGCCGGCACGGCAACCACCAGCTGCGGCGCCCCCATCCTCAACGCCACCACACGCGCCAGCAGGCCGATGACCACAGCTGCAATTGCAGGGGAAAACCGGTCACCCACGCCCAGCTGGCCGGCGGCAAGCAGCACGAGATAGCCGGCCACTCCCACGGCTGCTGTGGGCAACAGGAGCTGCCAGGTGGTCTGTTCGGTGATGCCGATGGCCATCACGGCCACCGCCACAAAAATGACCAGGACCCACAGGTCGTACGCGGGCGGAAAGGTTTGTGTGACGTCAATGCGCTGCATCCCGCTCAGCTCGCCCACCACGAAAGCGACAGCAATCCCTGCCACGATGGCGCCGAAGGTGAGCAGGGTTGAGAGGAACCTGCCGGCCGCTGTCACGGGGAAGCCATTAATGGCGTCCTGCACGGATGAAACGAGGCGTCCTGTCGGTAGGAGCAGGAGGATGCCTCCCACCACCACGATGGCCGGCGACGAGGTCAAGCCGAACTGCCACAGCACCAGCGCCAGCTGTGTCACCACAAAGGAGCAGCTGGCCGTGATGAAGAAGTCGGGCACGCGCCACCTCCCCAGCTGGCGGGCCAGCAGGCTGATGGCGATGTTGGCCGCGAAGGCGATGGTCGAGGCGACGGGTCCGCCGCCCAGAACCCCCACGAAAGCAGCCGCGAACGTACCGAACGCCACTGTAACCATCCAGCGGGGAAAGGGTTTGGGGCTGGTAATGGCCTCATCCAGCCGGCGGATTGCCTCATCACGGCCCACTCCCCCTGCCACAATGTCCGTCACGAGCTGATGCACCTTGGCCAGGCCGGCATAGTTGTTGGTCCAGGAACGAACCACCCTCAGCAGCGCAATGGGTGTCTGGTCCTTGGGCGCGTAGTTGATGCCCACGGACTGGTTGGTGATGTCCACTTCGATGTTTTTCAGCCCCAGGGCCGCGGTGACGGCGATGATGCTGGTTTCCACTTCGAGCGCGCCGGCTCCGTACCGGAACATGGTTTCGGCCAGGTGCAGTGCGAAGTCGAGGGTTTTACGGGCGGAGGTGTCAACGCCGCCCACCTGGATCATGGGGTTGGCGTACGGGCTTCCCGTGAGCCGGTCCACGATGCTCATGGGCGCGGTGGGCGGGTTTTCGCCCTGCACCAGGCGCCGCAGCATCCTCTTGGCAGCGGCGTTCTGCCGGACCTGGGCAGGGGTCAGCGGCTCTGTTTTGGGCAGGCCGTCCGTGTGCGGCCTGCGCCCGGGACGTTCGGGCCGGTCAGTCAAGGTTGCCTCTTCGCGGTATTGTGCGGTGGTTGGTATTTCAGGCGGAATGCTTCTTCAAGGGCAGCTTGCCCAGCAGGGTGCGGGCAGCAGCGGCTGCGGTACGGGCCAGCCGGTTGGCGTGGAAGACGGCGGGACGTACCGGAGTGACGAAGTCACCCACCAGCTGGACCACTTCTCCGCCGAAGCCTTTCTTAAACTCGTACCCGCCGTGGCCTTCCTCGTCCTGGCCGGAGATGCCGAATGTTCCGTAGAAGTTGTACCGCGGGTACCCCTTTTCCAGGGCGTGGAGCATCATGCCCCAGTACAGGGAGGTGGCGCCGTTGAAGTAAATGTAGTCCTGAACGGTGCCGCCGATAACGCAGACCACCTCATCGCCGTAGCAGACAAAGTGGATGGCGGCTACGGTGGCCACTCCCACGGAGTCGGGGAACCGCTCGATGTCCTTCAGGCTCCGTTCGTAGCTGTCAACGAGGTCCTGGACCACCTTGAGTCGGTTGGCCTTTTTCTTGCTGCCGGTCTCTTCCACTTCGCGGCGCAGTTCGGCTGCCGTCGCCGATTCCGCTTCCAGCCGCTCCGTGATGGATTTCCGGTAGGCGGGGATGTCGATCTTGGCCATCATGAGCTTTGTGAACTCAGCGGATGTGGTGCGGAGCAGGTGTTCGTAGTAGGCGCGTTCGCGGTAGACAAAGCCCTTTTCGTCCCCGGCCGTACTCAGTGCACCGTAGAACTCGTCCAGGGTTTCCAGGGTTGCCTGCTCCAGGAACACGCCGTTTTTCTCCGCTTTGCGGATGGCCTTGCGGGTCCGGTAGCTGGTGCCCATGATGAGTTCTTCGGCGTCGCTGACGCCGGCAAGGCTCTTAACAAACATCCAGTTCACGTTGACGAAATTCATGTCCAGCCCCTGGTGCTGGAATCCCAGCGCCGCAAGCCGGGCCACCAGCGGGCGGTTGTCCTCGATCTCCGGGTGTTCGGCGCCGTCCGCGTCGCGGGCAATGTATTTAAGGTTGGGTGAAATCCGCAGTTCGGCGGCTTTACGTTCCGCCGCGCGTTGACGGAGCAGCCCGACGACGGCGCTCACCAGGTCGGCATCGGTGTAGTCCATCAGCGGCCCCTTGGCGCATTCGCACACCGTGTAGCCAAGACGGGTGGTGGTGTAATTCAGTTTTCCGGCAGCTACGAGTTCGCCGTTGCGGCGGATGCCGAAAAGCTCCACCTGCTGGCCGCGGGCGCGCTGGAAAGCCGCAAAGTCAACGGACTGCAGAAAGCTGTTTTGCGGGTGTTTCAGGGCGAAAGTCCCAAACTCCGCGTCGCTGAGGATGGCAAATTCAAGATCGGTGCCGGTGGTAACTGGATTCAAGGGATTTTCCTCATTCGCGGTAGTGCGGCCGTGGCATGAAGGGCGCAGGGCTATGACGGGTATGGAGCGGGCAGCGGTTGGCCCGGGTGTCTCAGGTCAGTAGAACTGCTGGCCGGTCCGCGCGGTTTCGATCCGCCGGAAGACTTTTTCGGCGCCCTTGACCCAGAGGCGGTGCTTCAGGGGAGCAAGAACGTAATCGTGGCATCCGACAAAATCCGTGACGGTTTTGGTAAAGCTGGTTTTGAACATCCCCATGCCGTAGAGGTTGTGGCTCTTGTCCTTGATGCGGGCTGAGGGGGGCGTGCCGCAGAAGTCGTATTCTGTGCAGCCAAGTTCCTGCATGCGCTTGATGGCTGCCCACTGGACCAGGTGGGAGTCACCGTACTGCTTGCGGTTCTGGGTTGAGCCGCCGTCCTTGTAGGTGGCCTTGGCTCCGTAGTTGATAACGAAGGCCCCCACGCTGGGTTTGCCGTCCTCGTAGACGAAGAAGAAGTTGCCCTGGCCGCGGTTGCAGAACTCGTCCCAGAATGCGGCGTAGTAGTCGTAGCTGCGCAGCGGCATGGACCCCTTGGCGCTGACCGTGTCCGCCATGAGGTCATAGAGCGCCCTGTAGGTTTCGGGGCCGTGTTCCTTTCGGAGCACCTGGCAGCCTTCCCGCTCAGCGCGGCGGATGGCGTTGCGGGCGCGGGAGGAGATGGCCTTGAACACGGCTTCTTCCGGGCCGGAGATGTCCAGCAGGGCGGTGGAGTCGTTGGACTGGATGTTGGGAGCTTTTACCAGACCTGCTTCAGCGAGCTGCGCCTGGGCACCGGCTGAGTCAATGATGTCCGGTTCGATCTTGATGGTGAACACGTTCAGTTTCCTGGCTCGGGCAAAGCCGGCACAGGCGGCGAGGGCCGCTTTCAGGTCCCCGGGGGCCGCGAGGTCGGGGCCTTTAATGAGGTACCAGAGGCGGCCCAGCACCGGGAACCGCTTCTCGAGTACCAGGTTGTAGCTGGCGGCGCCTGGGCTTTCCAGCACCAGGAACCGGACCTTCCAGCCAGTGCCGTTCTTAACCGACGCATACGCAGCCGACTGCAGCATGTTGCCGCCGTTCGGGTTGGCAGTGACGTGCTTGTCCCAGTTTTCAATTTCCTCGGCGGTGGCAAAACGTGCGGTGAATTCTCGCAAGGGGGCCGTGTCCAATCAGGGTTGTGCGCGGTTCTGTACTCGTGGCTGCGTGCGGACATGCAGCCTCAAGTCTAAAGCCTGGCGGCGTTCCGGCATTCCAGTCCGGCGGGTCCGGACTTTTCAGATAGCGGGGGTGCGCGCTGCTCCGCCAGTGCCACCTTGACTCCGGAAACGGCGGAAACGGCGTTGGCAAGGGTTGGGCCATGCAACCGTATCGGGGAAAGTTGGCGGATCCGCAGGACAAGAACACCGGGCGGCCGGGGGCCGGCAGGCAGACAGCGGCTTTGCTTGCCCTCCTGGCGGTGTCGTTCCTCGTTGCAGGGTTGGGTTCCCTCGCCACGTTCAATAATGTGAACGGCTGGTATGCCACGGCCGACAAGGCGCCCTGGTCGCCGCCCAACAGCGTCTTCGGCCCGGTCTGGACCGTCCTCTACACAGCGATGGCCGTGGCGGCCTGGCTGGTCTGGCGGAAGCAGGAGCCAGGTACCGGGCGTGCACTGACGGTCTACGGAGTCCAGCTCGTACTGAACATGGCGTGGACTCCGGTATTTTTTGGTCTCTACCCCGCCATCGGTTCAGCTGCCCTATGGCTTGCGCTGATCGTCATCCTTGCACTCATCGCCGCGGTATCGGTGACCGTCCTGTATTTCGGCCCGATCAGCCGTGCCGCAGGGCTGCTCCTGCTGCCGTACATCAGCTGGCTGGTGTTCGCGGCAACGCTCAACTGGTGGGCTGCGCTTCACAACTGACGCGGAGCGATACCACGGAACGGGTGTCCAGTAAGGGCGCGGCGCCTCAACACACGGCCACGTTGACGGCGAGTCCGCCCATGGCCGTTTCCTTGTATTTGGAGCTCATGTCCTTTCCGGTCTCGCGCATGGTCACAATGACCTCATCCAGGGACACCCGGTGGGAGCCGTCACCCCAGAGCGCCATCTTCGCCGCGTTGATCGCCTTCGCGGCGGCGATCGCGTTCCGTTCAATGCAGGGCACCTGCACCAGCCCGCCAATCGGATCACACGTCAGGCCCAGGTTATGCTCCATCGCGATCTCGGCAGCGTTCTCCACCTGCGCCG